>QHSI01000143.1 GCA_003221515.1 Candidatus Rokuibacteriota bacterium | reverse complement strand
GCTCGCCCGGCGCCACCTTGTATTCGCGCTTCCGCTCGGTGTCGTTGAAGTAGAGCTCGCGGTTCACGGCGGCCAGACGATTGAGGGCCGCGCGTACGGTGTCGACGAGACGATGACCGCCCGAGTCCTCGTCGTCGTCCAGATCGCCCTCGGCGCGCTCGCCCTCGGGCCCGGGATTGAGCGCGTTGATGAACATCGACGTGATCGAGCAGGGGCCGGAAATCTCGATGCCCGGCTTCTTGAGCTCCTCGGGAACCGTCGGGACCTTCCAGGTGCCGGTGGTGGCCTCGCTAGGCGGCAGCGGCGCCGGACCTCGACCGGCGTGGGCGTCGGCGAGCATGCGCACGCGCTCGGCGCGCAGCTTCAGCGCGCGCGCGTGCAGTCGATCGTGAAGCGTGGCCAGGAGCTCGTTGAAGGCCGGCGTGAAGACGCGCTCGGCGCCCTCGACGGGTTCGAATCGTACACGTGACGTCGGCGTCATGGGTCGGCGTTACGGGGCCGTTTTCGCATGGCGGCCTCGGACTGTCAATGGCAGAATGGCGCTCTCCATGGCGTCGCCCCGACGCTTCCGCGGTCTCGGCAAAGGACGGAAAATCCGCCGTACGCTCGATCACGGCGGCATCGGTCTCGCCGCTCGGCTCAACCGCACACTCGGCGCGTGGGACGGCGTGAGGATCACGCCGATGTTCGGCCGATGGGGATACTTCGCGGGCGAGCGCCTCTTCGCGTGCTTTCCGCTCGCGCGCAAGGAGCGCGATCTATGGATTCGTCTCGCTCCCGACGACCAGCGCCGGGCGCTGCGCGAACCCGGCGTGCGGCCGCACCGGCGTTTCGCGCGCCGCGGCTGGGTCGAGCTCGATCTCGCCGACGACGCCGACGTGCCGCGCGCGCTCCGCTGGCTGCGCCGCGCGCACGCGGCCGATCTGCCCGCCGAGGAGCCGGACTGAGCGTGGGTGCCGTGCTCGCGCTCGCCGAGCGCTTCTGGCGTGGCGAGGTACGCGGTCCTGATCTGGTGCGGGCCACCGGCGCGGTGGAGGAGATCGCGCCCGGAGTGCTGTTCGTCCACGCGTTCGCCAACGTCACCGCGCTGCGCACCGACGCCGGGCTCGTCCTCGTCGACACCGGCAACTATCGCGCCCGCGACAAGACGTTTGCCGCCGTGCGCGGCTGGGACGCACGACCGCTCGTCGCCGCCGTCTACACGCACGGCCACGTCGACCACGCGTGTGGCCTGCCGCCATTCCTGGAGGAGGCGCGCACGCGCGGCTGGCCGCGCCCGCGCATCGTGGGCCACCGCGACGTCGCGCGCCGCTTCGATCGCTATCGCGCGACCGCGCCCTGGAACGGCTTGATCAACGCGCGGCAGTTCTCCATCGCGCCGTCGTGGCCGACGGAGTACGACTACCCGGATACGACGTATGACGTCACGTACCGTCTGGACGTCGGCGGCGTCACGCTCGAGCTCACACACGCGCGCGGCGAGACCGACGACCACACGTGGCTCTGGTGGCCGGCGCGACGAATATTATGGACCGGTGATCTGTTCTTCTGGGTCGCGCCGAACGCGGGGAATCCACAAAAGGTGCAGCGCTACGCCGCCGAGTGGGCGCTGGCGCTGCGCGCGATGGCTGCTCGCGGCGCCGATCTGCTCGTGCCCGGGCACGGCGTGCCGGTGGTGGGCGCGGCCCGCGTGCGGCAAGCGCTGGAGGACACGGCGGAGTGGCTGGAGACGCTCGAGCGCGAGACGCTCGCGCGCATGAACGCCGGCGCGAGCCTCGAGCGGATTCTCGCCGAGGTTCGGCCGCCCGCGCATCTCGCCGACCGCCCCTACCTTCAGCCGGTATACGACGAGCCCGAGTTCGTCGTGCGCAACGTGTGGCGTCTGTACGGCGGCTGGTGGGACGGCGTCGCGGCGCACCTCAAGCCGGCGCCCCAGGCGGCGCTGGCCCGTGAGGTTGCCGCGCTCGCCGGTGGCATCGACGTGTTGGTGGCGCGTGCGAAAGCGCTGGCCGCCGGCGGCGATCTCGCGCTGGCCTCGCATCTGGCCGACTGGGCCGTCGCCGCCGCGCCCGACGACCGCGCGGCCCACGCCGCGCGCGCGGCGATCTACGAGGCGCGGGCCGAGGCGTCGGCGGCGCTCATGACACGCGGCATCTTCGCCGCCGCCGCCCGCGACTCCGCCGAGAAGGCGAGCCTCTAAGCCGGCGCCGCGTCCACCTCGGGCGGCGGCCCGGCCGCCCGCGCACGCGCCTCGATCTCGGGGATGTTCACGAGCGGCAGCAGGAGATAGGCGGCGCCGGTCATCGCCGCGGAGATCCAGACGAGCGTGCTGTAGCTCGTCCACTGGTAGACATAGCCGCCGAACACCTGCGAGCCCTGCGTGCCGACGTTGTAGACGGACATCAGCAGCGCGAAGAAGGTGCCCTCGGCGTGCTTGGGGCACGCTTTCGCCGCGAGATCCATGAACGCGAGCTGGGTGATCATGCCGATGCCGCCGAACGTCGTGTCGATGACGATGGCCGACCACTGATCGTTGTAGAACAAGTACGCCAGCGTCCCGACGACGCCGAGCGCGATGGAGAAGACGATGAGGCGGTGAAGCGATACGCGCCGCGAGAGCGGTGCGTACGCCGCAGCCCCGATGATCGACGCGCCAGCCGCGAGCGAGCCCAGGTAGCCGATGAACTTCTGGCTGAACTTCAGGGTGTCGGTCTGGTAGTAGAAGAGCGGAATCCCGATCGACGGGCTGAACGTCCAGAAGAAGATGAAGCCGGCCACGACCCACAGCGTGCGGTCGCGGATCGCATGCTTGATGCCCGCCAACGCTTCGCGGAACTCCTCGCGCTGCGACTTCGCCGGCGGCTCGTGGATGAAGACGGCGCCCATGACGAAGGCCACGAACGGAAAGGCGGCGACCAGGAGGAAGCCCGTCTGCAGCATGCGGTACTCGGCGAGATGGCCGCCGATGATGCCCACGAGCAGGATGGCGATGTTGATCGCCGTCCACTGCACGGACTGGAAGGCGCCCGTGAGACCGAGCGGCTTGCCGTTCTCGACCATCATCGCGTCGGTGAGAACGTCGGTGAACGCGATGCCGAGCCCCACGACGAAGAGCCCGATGGCGAGGCTCCGGTAGGTCGGCTCGCCGTGAAACCACAGCGCGAGGCCCGCGAGCGTCGCGAGCGCCGAGGTGAGCAGAAAGTAGCTCTTGCGCCGCCGGCCGAACAGCGGAAACGCGTCGGAGATCAAGCCGTAAACGGGCTTGATGAGCCAGGGAACCAGCGTGATCGTACCGAACGTGGCGACCTGCGCGGGGGAGAGTCCGAGCGTCTCTTTCAGCGCGAGGTTTCGCGCCTGGTCCGCCACGTAGTACATGCCCTGCGAGAAGTACACGATCGCGAAGAGCATCGCGAGACGCCGCGCATCGGGGGTCTTGAACGGGAGGAAGCGATCCGTCAGCGCGGACATTCGCGGCATCATAGTCTAGAATCCGGTCATGCACTCGGTGTGCCCGCATGACTGTCCGTCCTGCTGCAGCCTCGAGGTGACCGTCGCGGACGGCCGCATCGCCGAGGTCAGCGGCACCGCCGACCATCCGTTCACGCAAGGCATCATCTGCGGCAAGGTGCGAGAGTACGCCGAGCGCGTGCATTCACCGCTGCGCGTGCTGACGCCGCTGCGTCGCGTCGGCGCCAAGGGCGAGGGCCGCTTCGAGCGCGTCTCCTGGGACGACGCGCTCGCGGAGATCGCGCGACGCTGGCGCGAGATCATGGGGCGGCACGGCGGCGAGGCGATCCTGCCGTTCTCGTACGCCGGCTCGATGGGGCAGGTCCAGTTCTTTGCCGGGCATCCGCTGTTCCACGCGCTCGGCGCCAGCCGGCTCGACCGAACGATCTGCGTGACGACAGCCTACAGCGGCTGGCGCGCGACCCTCGGCGAGGTCACGGGCAACGACTCCGAGCAGATGGTCGGCGCCGACCTCGTCGTGCTGTGGGGCGTCAACGCGGCGTACTCCACGATCAACGTGATGACGCTCGTCAAGCAGGCGCGGCAGCGAGGCGCGCACGTCGTCGTCGTCGATCCGTATCGCACGCCGACGGCGCTGCAGGCGGACGAGCATCTCGCGGTGCGGCCCGGCACCGACGGCGCGCTGGCCCTGGCCGTCATGCACGTGCTGATCGCCGACGGCCTCGTGAACCACGACTACATCGAGCGCGCGACGCTCGGCTTCGAGGCGCTCGCCGAGCACGTGAAGGCCTGGCCGCCCGAGCGCGTCGCGCCCATCGTCGGCCTCGACGCGGCGACGATCGTCGCCTTCGCGCGTCGCTATGGCGCGAGCCCGCGCACGTTCATCCGCGTCGGCATCGGCATCTCGCGCCACGACAACGGCGCCATGACCTGTCGGACGCTCGCGTGCTTGCCGGCCCTCACCGGCGCGTACGCGGACGCGCACGGCGGCGCGCTGCTCTCCACCGGCGGCGCCTACGGCTTCGACTACTCGGTGCTCGAGCGCCCCGACCTCATGCCGACGCCGGCGCCGCGCACGGTCAACATGATCCAGCTCGGGCGCGCGCTGACCGATCGCGCGATGTCGCCGCCCGTGCGCGCGCTCTACGTCTACAGCTCGAATCCAGCCGCGGTGTGTCCGAACCAGACACTCGTTCTCAAGGGGCTCGAGCGGGAGGACCTGTTCACGGTGGTCCACGAACAGGTGATGACCGACACCGCGCACTACGCCGACCTCGTGCTCCCCGCCACGACCTCGATGGAGCACCTCGACCTCTATCGATCGGGCGTCGCGCAGTCGCACTACGCCAAGGGCGACGAAGGGCTCATCCGCGAGTTCCTGGCCAAGGGCGACGCGAGCGTGCGGTCCATCACGTGGGAGCAGCTGGCACGAGACGGCTGGGCGCGCGTCGCGCTGCCGAGCCCGTACCGGCCGTTTGCCGACGGCGCGCCGACCCCGTCAGGAAAGGTCGAGTTCTATTCGGCGTCGCTCGAGCGTCACGGACTGCCGGCGCTGCCGACGTACGTGCCGCTGGCCGAGGGCCACGAGCGCCGTGAGCTCACCGCGCGATTCCCCCTCCAGTGCATCGTGCCCCCGAACCGCTTCTTCCTGAACTCCTCGTTCAGCCAGTCGGCGCGGCTGCGGCGGCGACAGGGCACGGCCACCGCGATGCTGGCGCCGGCCGACGCCGCGGCGCGCGGTATCGTCGAGGGCGACACCGTGCTGGTCGAGAGCGCGCGGGGCTCGGCGCGCTTCGCCGCGCGGATCACCGACGCGACGCGGCCGGGTGTCGTGGTCATCGAAGGAATCTGGTGGCATCGCTTCCACCCCGGTGGTCGCGGCGTCAACGTGCTCACCAGCGACCGCGTCGCCGACCTGGGCGGCGGGCCCGCGTTCCACTCCAACCTCGTACAAGTCCACAAAGCTTAGCTTCGACGTCGGCGGCGTGGAACAGTGTTAGCAGTCGAGGCCGCGGGCGGCGGGCTCGAGGGGATGCGGGTCGGGCCCGAACGGGGGCACGGGCGGCGCTGGGGCACGGCGCGCCATCGTCTGAAGAAGGACGGGGAGGACGATCAGCGACGCCACCAGGCTCGTCGCGGTGCCGAGCGTCAGTAGCAGGCCGAGGCCGAAGATGCCTCGGTGGTCGGCGACCATCAGGCTGCCGAATCCGGAGATCGTGGTGAGGCCGTTGACCAGCACCGCGGTCATCGTCGAGCGCGCGATCAGCGGCCCGCCGTGATCGCGTCCCTCCATGAAGCGCATCACGATGTTCAGGCCGTATTCCGCCGCCGCGCCCAGGATCAACGGGAGCCCGAACACGTTGCCCATGGTGAACTTGAGGCCGAAGAAGTACATGAGCCCGAAGGCCCACATCAAACCGAGGCCCAGCGGCAGGAGCGCCAGCGCGGTCTCGCGGACCCGGCGCAGCGTGAGCGCGGTCACGATCGTGACGAGGACGATCGCGTAGACGGTGCCCTGCTGATAGGCGCGCTCCATCAGGTGCATCGCCTCGTACGTGATAACCGGCGTCCCCGTGACCTCGGGGTCGACCGATCGGAGCTCGCTGATGAAGCGCTCGGCGCCGGCGCGGTCCCAGATGTCGACCGCCGGGTGGATCTGGAGCAGAAAGCGCCCGCCCTCGCTCACGAACTTGGTCCGGAACTCCTTCGGCACGTCGTCGAGCACGATGGGCCGGGGCGCCAGGTTCGACTGCAGCCGCTGGAAGCTCCGCACGAAGTCGCGATAGACCTGGTTCTGGAGGAGCGTGAGGATCGGCTCGCTCACCTGCGGATCCGCCTGGCGGAGCTTGATGATCAGCCGGCTGATATCCTCGGCCACCAGCCGCAGCGTGGCCTGAGTATCGCCCGCCGGCGCCTCGTTGGCCGCGATGGTGAAGCGGCGCTTGAGAACCTCGAGCGCCGCGATGAGCCGGGGGAGGTTCACCGACGTCGGCCGCCCGATGCGAACGGACGTGACCAGCGGCGCGAAGTCCTCGATGATCTTCAGCTTCTCCAGCTGCTCATCCGGGATGAGCAGGAGCACCGAGTCCACTTCGGAGACGCTCCCCAGCGCGCGGAACGCGGCCTGCTTGCGCTGAAGCTCGTCGAGCGACTCGGCGCTGGCAAGCGCGGTGAACCCCGAGCGCCCCGCGGTCGCCAGGATGCGTTTCTCCCAGATGACGGACTCCGTGCCCACGGCCTGGAGGTTGAGCAGGTTGTAGTCGAACTGGACGTACCGGAGCCCCCACGCCGAGACGACGGTCAGTGCGACCGCCAGGAGCGCCAGCGTCTTCGGGTAGGCGACCAGCTGCGACACGAACGGCACGTGGATACGCTCCAGCGCGAGCGCGCGCGGAATCGCGCCGGCCGGCCGCGTCGCGTGTCGCCGGTCGACCAGGACGAGCATCGCCGGGAACACCGTCATCATGGCGAACCACGCGAACATGAGCGCGGTCCCCGCGATGAACCCGAGCTCGCGCACGCCGCGGAAGTCGGTGAGCCAGAGCACGTAGAACGTGCCGGCGGCCGTCACGGCGCCCAGCAGCATGCCGGGCCCGCTGCGGGCCGCGGTAATCTCGATGGCCTCGCGGAGGCTCCGGCCGAGGAACAGCTCTTCCTCGTAGCGGAACAGGAAGTAGATGCCGTAGTCGATGCCGATCCCGATCACGATCGAGATGAACATCACCGAGAACAGCGAGAGGTGCCCGATGACGAGGGTCGCGACGCCGATCGACCAGCAGAGGCTCGCGGCCAGGACCAGGAGCATCAGCAGGGGCTTGCCGACTCTGAGGAACGCGACGAGCAGGAGGCCCAGCGTGAGCGCGAACGCGATGATGGTCGCCCGCTGGCTGTCGTGGAACGCCGCGACCATCTCGTCATTCTGCAGCGCGGGCTTGCCGGTGACGCCGACCTGCACCTCCGGGAAGTCGCGCTTCAGCGACGCGATCACCGCCCGAACGCCCTCAATGGCGCGCTGGTCGCCGGTGAAGCTCCCGCGCTCCGTCTCGGGCTCGGCCAGGATGAAGAGCAGCCTCTGATCCTCGGACAGGAAATAGCCGGCGCCGGGGCTGTCGGCGCCCTCCACCGCGAAGAGAGTGCCGAACGGCGAGCGGTACGGCGCGGGCCGATCGAGGCGCGACCCGATCTGGGCCACCAGGTCCTGGACGAACTTGAGGTCGGCGGCGCCCTTGCCGTCGGAGAGCCCGAGGTCGATGAAGTTCGCGACGAACGCGTTGGCGATCTGGGTCGCCATGCCGTCGGCGAGCTGGTCGAGGGTCGGGCGGGCCGCGAACGCCTCCATGAATTCCTGGTAGTCGAAGATCGCCTCGCGGATCTTGCCGAGCCGCTCCTTCGGGAGGTAGAGCAAGCCGCGGCCCTCGAAGAGCTTCGGATCGATTCGATACGAGATCCGCTTCAGCGGAACGCCACTCGCGTGCAGGCGGCGGACGAGGCGCGTGGCATAGACCGTCGCCTCGGTGAGGGACGGTGCCTCGACCACGATCGCGATGCTGTCGAGGTCACCGAACTCGCGCTCGTACTGGGTATAGCGCTCGACGTACGGACGGCCCGGCGGCAGCAGGGAGCGGGTGGACGTCGAGAAGGTGATGGTGGTCAGCGTGTAGACGAGCGACACCGCTGCCAGGGCCAACGCGAGCACCACGGTGAGGGCGGGCCGCGCACAGGCGATCCGCACCAGCCACCGAAGTGGTCGCCCGATCCGTGTCGCGAGCGACAACCTACTCTTCGCCGGCGATGAACCGCTCGAGCCGCTGGCGAGCGGCATCGTCCGTCCACTGCTCCGGCGGCGACTTCATCAGGTATGCCGACGGGGCGAGGAGGGCGCCCTTGATCCCACGGTCGAGCGCGATCCGGCAGGCGCGGATCGCGTCGATGACGACGCCGGCGGAGTTCGGTGAGTCCCACACCTCGAGCTTCAGCTCGACGTTGATCGGTTGGTCACCGAAGCCGCTGCCCTCGAGGCGGATGTGCGCCCACTTGCGGTCGGCCAGCCAGGGCACGTAGTCGCTGGGCCCGATGTGCACCGCCTCGGCCGGCAGCTCGTGGCCGAGCTGGGAGCGCACGGCGTCGGTCTTGGAGATCTTCTTCGAGACGAGCCGGTCGCGCTCGAGCATGTTGTAGAAGTCCGTGTTCCCGCCGAAGTTGAGCTGGCTCGTCCGGTCGAGGCGCACGCCGCGGTTCATGAAGAGGTTCGTGAGCACGCGGTGGATGATGGTGGCGCCGACCTGGGACTTGACGTCGTCGCCGACCAGCGGCAGCCCGCGCTCCTCGAAGCGGCGGCGCCAGTAGGCTTCGCGCGCGATGAACACCGGGATGCAGTTGACGAACGCGCAGCCGGCATCCAGCACCTGCTCGACGTACCACTTCGTCGCCATCTCGCTGCCGACCGGCAGGAAGTTGACGACGACGTTGGTGGCGGTGTCCTTCAGGATGCCGGAGATGTCGGCGGTGGCGCCGGGCGCCTTCTTGATCATCTGCGACAGGTAGTGGCCGAGGCCGTCGTGCGTCATGCCGCGCTGCACCGGCACGCCGAGCGGCTTCACCTCGGCGAAGCGCACGGTGTTGTTCGGCTCCTGGAAGATCGCCTCCGAGAGATCGCGTCCGACCTTGCGCTCGTCGATGTCGAACGCCGCCGAGAACTCGATGTCACGGACGTGGTACCCGCCGAGCCGAGGGTGCATCAGGCCGGGGATGAACCGGTCCTCCGGCGCGTCACGATAGTAATGGACGCCCTGGACGAGGGCCGACGCGCAGTTCCCAACGCCGATGATGGCGACTCTTACGGGTTCCACGGACTCCTCCCTCCGACGGGGTTCACTCGGGCGCGCGCATGCGTGCAGTCGCGTCAGTGTAGCACACGAGTCCCACGATCCTGCGTCAAGCGCGCGACAGCGCGCGGCGAAATCGGTCCCGGATGACGGCGGGCGTGTGGGGAATTCGCGGGACCACCGCCTCCGCGGCGGTGACCTTGACGAGAATGAAGTGCGGACCGCGGGTCCCGAGCGCCGATCGCAGCGCCGCGGCGATCTCGGTCGGGGTCGTCACCGCCGTGGCGGTGCGATAGCCCGCGCCGCGGGCGAGATGATCGAGCCGCACCTCACGCGACGGCGTCCGCTGACCACCGGTCGAGCCGTAGACCTCGTTGTCGAACACGAGGTGGACGAAATTCTTCGGCGCGAGGCTGCCGACCATCGCCAGCGTGCCCAGGCTCATCAGGAGGTTGCCGTCGCCGTCGAAGACGACGCTCGCCCGCGCCGGCCGGACCAGCGCGAGCCCGAGCCCGATCGCGGCCGCCAGGCCCATCGAGCCGATCATGTAGAAGTTCTGTGGCCGGTCCTCCGTCGCGCAGGACTCGCGGCACACGTAGCCGTTCGCGTGGATCACCGGCGCGTCGCCGAGCTCCTTGACGGCGACGGCCAGCGCCTCACGGCGGGAGATCACGGTCGGCACGAGTGCTCCAGACCCCGCGTCCGGAGCCGCGCGGAGCGCTGTCGAGCCTCCGCGGCCGCGCGTGGCGCTGTCGGCGACCTCCGCTGCCGCGACGCTGGATCCTCCGGTCTCGACGATTCCGGGCGGGACGAGGATCGCGACCGGCGCTTCGCGCGCGTCCATCTCCCGGCGCGCCCAGCCAAGCAGCTCGTCCGCCGAGCTGGGGCCGAGGACCCGGTACGGGATGCGTAGGAGATCGAGAAGGCCCGGCGAGATCTCGCCCATCAGGAGGTGCTCGGGCGCGTCCTTACCCTCGAAGCCGCGCCACGTGACGATCAGCAGCGCCGGGAACCCGTACATGAGCGACAGGGAGGCGAGCGCGTTGAGGCTCGTGCCGAGCCCCGAGTTCTGCATGACGACCACCGGCCGGCGGCCGCCGAGCCACGCGCCGGCCGCGAGCCCGACCGCCGCGTCCTCCCGCACCGCCGCGACGTAGGGGTCGCGGGGCCGGCGCTCCAGCGCGGTGATCAGGTCCTCGACGAGCGAGCAGGGGACGCCGGTGAAGAAGTCGAAGCCGTGTCGGTCGAGGAGAGCCGCGAGCTCGGCGCCGGACACTACGCCCGGCTCACCGCAGCGAGGTCCGCTTCTTCTCTTCCTCGAGGAACTCGCCCTGCTTCGTCTTCATCTTCTTGACGAGCTCCTGATAGGACGAGGTCGTGATGATCTTGTTGAACTGGGTCCGGTAGTTCGCGATGAGGCTGACCCCCTCGATGACGACGTCGTAGACGAGCCACTTGTCGCTCTTGCGCAGCATCCGATAGTCGATCGGGATCTCGGTCCCCTGCTTGGTCACCAGCCGGCTGTGGACGATCGCGTTCTCGGCCTCGAGGGCCTCGCCGGTGAACTGGATCCGCTCGCCGCCGTAGAGCTCGATCTTCGAGATGTACGAGCGCTCCAGCAGGTCCGAGAAGAGCTGCACGAACTCCTCCCGCTCGGCGGGTGTCCGGGTCGCCCAGTGCCGGGCCAGCGAGCGCTTCGCCGTCTCCGAGAAGTCGAAGATGTCGTTGGCGACCTGCCGCACCGCCGTCCGCCGGTCCTTCTGCTTGCCCTCTTTCTTGAGCTCCGGATCCTCGAGGATCTTGAGGACCCGATCGATCTGGGATTTGAGCGCATCGGTCGGGGCGCCGGCCCACACCGGACTCGGGCCGGTCACGATGGGCAGAACGAGCGCGATCAGCACCAGGGCGCGGCCGACGTGAGCCATCGACGACCTCCTAGATTTTGCCGAAGATGTACTTCGACAGAAGCTCTTCGAAATCCACCGGGGCCTCGACTTCGCGGATCTTGCCGTTGGGGCCGATGATCTTCTCGGACCCGCCCGGGCTGATGCGTATATACCGCTCGCCGATGAGCCCCTTGGTCTTGATCGATGCGATCGAATCCTCCTGGAGCTTCACGCCGGCCTGTACCCGCAGCGTGACCCGGGCCTGGTAGTCGATCAGGCCGATCTTCTCGACGCGCCCGATCTCGACGCCCGCGATCTCCACGTTGGAGCCAGCCTTCAGCCCACCGACGGACGGGAAGTCGACGGTGACGACATAGCCCCGGCCGCCCAGGAACGATACCCGGCCGAGCTGGACAGAAAGATACCCCATCGCCAGGAGACCGAGGAGGACGAAGATTCCCACCGCGATGTTGACGCGCGAATGCTCCATCGGTCTCCCTCCGCCGTCAGTGTCCCTCTGAATTGTCGGGCTCGCCACGGATGAACTGACGCACGATCCGGTTGGCCGAGGCCTGGATCGCCCCCGGCGGGCCCACCTCGACGATGCGGCCCTCGTGCAGCATGGCCACCGTGTCGGCGATCTCGAAGATCTCGGGGATCTCGTGGCTCACCACGAGCGCCGTGAACCGGAACCGGCGATGGAGATCGAGGATCAGGTGGTGGATGGTGTTAACGAGCACCGGGTCGAGGCCGGTCGTGGGCTCGTCGAAGAACACGATCTCGGGCTCGGTCACCAGCGCGCGCGCGATGGCGACGCGCTTGCGCATGCCGCCGGAGATCTCGGCCGGCAACTTCGCGCCCACGCCCTCGAGCCCCACCTGGGCCAGCGCGGCGTCGACGCGCTTGGCGATCTCGTCGGCGGGTATCCGGAGCTTCTCGCGGAGCGGGAACGCGACGTTCTCGGCGCACGACATCGAGTCGAAGAGCGCTCCACCCTGGAAGACGACGCCGTACCGCCGCCGGATGCCGTCGAGCGCGCGGCCCGTCAGGTGCGTGATCTCTACGCCGTCCACGAGGACGCGCCCTGCGTCCGGGCGCACGAGGCCGATGAGGTGTTTGAGGAAGACCGATTTGCCGCCGCCGCTGCGGCCGATGATGACGGTGATCGAGCCGGTGGCTACCTCCAGGTCGAGGTCGCGCAACACCGCCTGGCGCCCGAACGATTTCCGCAGGCCTTCGACCTTGATCACCGGCTCGCCTCGCCGGCGGCTGCGGCTCGCACAACCACGATCATCAGGGGAGGATCGAGCCCATGAAGTAGTCCCAGACGAGGATCAGCACCGACGAGAGGACAACCGCCTGGGTCGTCGCCCGCGCGACGCCCTCGGCGCCGTGGCCGACGTTGAAGCCCTTGTAGGTGCAGACCCACGTCACGACGACGCCGAACGAGACGGACTTCCAGAACCCGGTCATGATGTCCTTCATGTCGACGAATGTCTGCATCTCGCCGAAGTACGTGCCCGGCGAGAGGCCGAGCAGCTCGACCCCCACCAGGTAGCCGCCGAAGATCCCGACCACGTCGAACAGCGCGGTCATCAGCGGGAACGTCACGAGGCCGGCCAGGATCGACGGCGCCACCAGGTAACGCATCGGGTTCAGCGCCATGACCGTGAGCGCGTCGATCTGCTCGGTGATGCGCATGATGCCGATCTCGGCGGTGAGCGCCGAGCCGGCTCGGCCGGTCACCATGAGCGCCGCCAGCACCGGACCCAGCTCGCGGATCAGCGAGAGCGCGACGGCCGGGCCGAGAAACGCCTCGGAGCCGAACCGGACGAGGGTCAGGTAGACCTGCAGCCCGAGGACCATGCCGGTGAACGCCCCGGTGAGGAGGATGATCAGGAGCGAGCGGAAGCCGATGTAGTTGATGCGATCGATGAACGCGCGGAGCTTGAACGGCGGCGTGACGATCGCGACCAGCGCGTCCACGAAGAACGTGCCGAAGCGTCCGAGCGAATCGACGACGGAGATGGTCCGGCCACCGACGGCCTCGAACGGGCGCAGCGCCGGCGCGAGCGGCCGATCAGCCATGCACGCGGCGGTAGATTCCCAGCGCCCAGAGAGGGAAGTACTTCGCGTACAGGTGGTACTTGAGATAGAAGACGCGCGGGAAGCCGGTGCCGTTCCAGAGCGCGTCCTCCCACGAGCCATCGGGGTGCTGGGTTCGCAGGAGATACTCGACGCCGCGCGCCACGGCGGTGCCGGTCGTGCGCCCTGCCGCGAAGAGGCCGAGGAGCGCCCAGGCGGTCTGGCTCGGCGTCGATTCGCCGGCGCCGGCGAACGCGTAGTCGTCGTAGCTCTCGCAGGTCTCGCCCCAGCCGCCGTCCTTGTTCTGGTGGCGCTCGAGCCAGCGCACCGCGCGCTGCACGTACTCGTGCCGCGGGTCCTCGCCGATGGCGGCCAGGCCGCGCAGCACCGACCAGGTGCCGTAGATGTAGTTCACGCCCCAGCGGCCGTACCACGGGCCGTCGTGCTTCTGCGTGTTGCGGAGGAACTGGATCGCGCGCTGGGCCGGCTCGAGGTCCTTGCCGTAGCCGAGCGTGCCCAGGAGCTCGAGGCCGCGGCCGGTCAGGTCTTCGGTCGAGGGATCGAGCAGGGCGCCGTGATCGGCGAACGGGATGTGGTTGAGGTAGAGACGATTGTTGTCGGCGTCGAACGAGGCCCAACCGCCGTCCTGTCCCTGCATGCCGAGGAACCAGCCGAGCCCACGCTCCTTGGCCGCTTGCGCCGCGCCGTCGTCGAGCCCGCGCACCTTGTCGAGCGCCATCACCACCATCGCGGTGTCGTCGAGGTCCGGGTAGAAGTCGTTGCCGTACTGGAACGCCCAGCCGCCCGGCTGCACGTGCGGCCGCTTCACCTGCCAGTCGCCCGGCACCAGCACCTGGCGATCGATCATCCAGTCACCGGCGCGCTGCAGCTCTCGACGGTCGGGCGGCAACCCGCTCTCGATCAGCGCGTTGACCGCGAGGGCGGTGTCCCAGACCGGCGACGGGCAGGGCTGATAGTGGAGCTCGTCGCCGTTCTCGACCGCGAGCGCCTCGATCTCCTTGAGCTGTCCCATCACGAGCGGATGATCGTCCGGATAGCCGAGCAGCCGCAGCGCGAGGATCGAGTTGGCCATCGCCGGGTAGATCCCGCCCAGACCGCCCGGGACCGCGAGCCGCTCCTCGAGCCACACGCGCGCCGCGTCGATCGCCCGCTTGCGCAGCGGGCGCGGCGAGAAGCGCTCCCAGATCTTGAGGCCGTCGTCGACCGCGATGAAGAAGCTCTTCCAGAAGAGGCCCCGCCAGGTGAAGGGCTCGGGCACGCGCGGAAAGCGGAGGCTCGTTCGCTCCCGCGGCTGCGGCCACAGCTCGTCGAGGGACAGGTGCGGTGGCAGCCACTTCACCGGCTTGCGGTCCATCAGGATGAGCAGCGGGACCACGACCGTGCGCGACCAGTAGGAGATCTCGTAGATGTTGAACAGGAAGAACGGCGCCGGCAGCAGCATGATCTCCGCCGGCATGCTCGGCACGCCGTTCCAGTCGTACTCGCCGAACAGCGCCAGCTGGATCTTGGTGAAGACGTCGGCCTTCGCCGGCCCGCCCATCTCGCGGATCTGCTCCCGCGCCGCCGCCATCGCCGGATCGCTGAGCGGCACCCCGGCCAGCTTCATGGCGAAGTAGGCCTTGATCGTCGCCGACAGGTTGGTCGGGCCGGCCTCGAAGAGATTCCAGCCGCCGTCGGGAAGCTGGCGCCTTTTCAGGTACCGGACCGCCCGCACCTCGCGGTCGTGGTTGACGTGATCGAGAAGATGACAGAGGAGCAGGAACTCGGACGTGATCGTCGTGTTGGCTTCGAGCTGACCGACCCAGTGGCCGTCAGGGGCCTGGAGGCCCAGCAGATGCGTCTGGGCGCGCGCGATCGCGTCGTGCAGGTCCCTCACGGGCGTGATGGTAACATGCGGACTCGTTGACGGAAACTTAACGAATGGATCTTGTCGTCGGCACGTTGACGCTGCGCCCGTACGTGTTCGCGTTCCTGGCGGTCTTCCTGCTCGCGGCGGCGCTCGATCTCGGTTGGCGGCGTACCCTCGGCTTCGGCGGCTGCGTCTGGTCGGTGGCGTGGATCTCGGAATTCTCGTCCACACGGACCGGCGTTCCGTTCGGGCACTATGAGTACACCGGACTGACGCGCGGCCGCGAGCTCTACATCGCGGACATTCCCTTCGTGGACGCGCTGTCCTTCACCTTCCTCGCTTACGCGGCCTTCTGCCTCGCGCGCGCCGCGCTGGCCGGCCGCGAACCGGCCGCGTGGACGCTGGCGCTCACCACCGGCGTGCTCATGATGGCGCTCGACGTGGTCATCGACCCGCTCGCGGTGCGTGGCGACCGGTGGTTCCTCGGGCGGCTCTTCGCGTACACGACCCCCGGGATCTACTTCGGCGTGCCCGTCTCGAACTTCGTGGGGTGGGTCGTCGTCGGCATGGTGGGGGTCGGCCTCTACCTTTTTCTCGTTCCGGAAGGGGGCGGGCGGCGGGTCTGGCTGGGAGTGGCGTTATACTACGGTGTGCTCGGCTTCAACCTCGGCGTTACGATGTGGATCGGCGAGTGGCTCATGGCCGGGGTGGGCGCGGCGCTCCACGTCGGCATCGCCGTGGCGATCTGGCGCATGCAAACATCGGTGGCGACCCAACTGAGTCTGGAGAACCAAGGAGTTCGACGCGCATGAGTGTGCCGCTGTCGCAGATGTGGGCGATCGCGTCCTACGTCATCCGTCAGAAGCTGGCTGGTCGAGAGCGATACCCCCTGGTGCTCATGCTGGAGCCGCTGTTCCGCTGCAATCTCGCGTGCGCCGGCTGCGGCAAGATCCAGTATCCGGCACAAATTCTCAGGAAGCACTTGACGGTCGAGCAGTGCCTGGCGGCGGTCGACGAGTGCGACCCGCCGGTGGTGTCGATCCCCGGCGGCGAGCCCCTGATGTACCCGGAGATCGGACCCCTGGTGAAGGCGCTGGTGGCGCGCAAGAAGTACGTCTATCTCTGCACGAACGCCATCCTCCTGAAGCAGAAGCTCGAGGCCGGCCTCTTCGAGCCCTCCAAGTACTTCTCGTTCAGCGTCCATCTGGACGGGCTCCGCGCGGAGCACGACGAGGCGGTGTGCCGCGACGGGGTCTACGTCGACGCGGTCGAGGGGATCAAGGAGGCGCTCCGTCGTGGCTTCCGGGTGACCACGAACTCGACGCTCTTCGACGGCGCCGACGCGCTCCGGATGCGCGAGTTCTTCGACACCATGATGGATCTGGGCGTCGAGGGCATGATGATCTCGCCGGGCTACAGCTACTCGAAGGCGCCCGACCAGGAGCATTTCCTTCGCACCCAGCGCGCCCACGACCTCTTCTCCACGCTCCTGTCGAACCCGAAGCGCCGGTGGAAGTTCAACCAGTCGCCGCTGTTCCTGCAGTTTCTGATGGGCAAGCGGGACTTCGAGTGCACGCCGTGGGGCAACCCCACCTACAACGTCTTCGGCTGGCAGCGCCCCTGCTACCTGATGCAGGAAGGCTATGCCGCGAGCTTCAAGGAGCTGCTGGAGACCACGCGCTGGGAGAACTACGGCCGGAGCAGCGGCAACGAGAAGTGCCGCGACTGCATGGTGCACTGTGGGTACGAGCCCTCGGCCGTGCACCACACGTTCGCCTCGTGGCGCGGCTTCCGCGACACGGTGCAGGCCACCGTCACCGGGCGGTTCTGATCCCGGGGGCCACCACGTGACGGATGGCGCCGCCCTCGAAGGCTGGACGCCCGAGATCGGAAAGGGCGTGCCACTCGAGGAGGTCATCGACAAGGCGTTCGACTACCGCGGCAACGTCACCGTGGTGAAGACCGACGGCTCCGAGACCGTCGGGTATGTCTTCAATCGCAACCGTGACGTCGCGGTGCCGTTCGTGCAGATGTTCGACGCGGACGGCGCCGGCCCCATCTCGATCCGGTACGCCGACATCCGTACGATCCGATTCACCGGGCGCGACACCGCGGCCGGCAGCTCCTACGCGGCGTGGCTTCGTGCCAAGGAAGCGGCGAAGACCGCGCAGCACCCCGAGAAGGGCTCCGACCCCGCGCCGTCCAGGGGCGCGTGAAACGCGTCCTGGTCGTGACCGCCGTCGAGCTCGAGGCCCGCGCTCTGGCCCGGCAGCTCGGTCTGGCCCGCGCCGGCGGTCCTGACTGGCCCCACTTCCACGGGGGCGCCCTCGAGCTCGTCTGCGCCGGTCCTCGCGCTGCGCATCTGTCGCTCCGCGCCCTCGGCGTCGCGCCGGGCACGATCGTGATCTCGGCGGGGGTCTGCGGCGCGCTCTCCCCCGACCTCGCCGAGGGTGATCTCGTGGTGCCGGAGGCCGTCGTGAGTCCGGGGGTCGAGCGCCGCGCGACCGCCGCGCTACCGCCGCTGCGCCGCGCCGGAACGCTCGTCACGGTGGACGCCGTCGTGGCGACGGCGGAGGCGAAGACGCGGCTCTGGATCGAGACGGGCGCGCTCGCCTGCGACATGGAATCCGCGCCGATCCTCGAGTGGGCGGCGGCCCACGGACTTGCCGGTGGCGTCGTCCGCGCGGTGTCGGACTCGGCGAGCCGCGGCGTCCCGGCCGACCTGGCCGCCGTCGTGGAGCCCGACGGGCGGGTGAGGACCGCGCGGGCCGTGCGTGTGGTCCTGTCGCGCCCGCGCGCGATCGCTGACGCCATGGCGCTCCGCAGCGGCACGACCGCCGCCCTCAAGTCCGTCGCGGCCGCCCTCGCCAAGCTCGCCCGTGGCTGACGCGCTCGTCACCGGCGGAACCGGCTTCGTCGGCGCCAACGTCGTTCGCGAGCTGCTACGCGAGGGCGCCCAGGTCCGCGTGCTCGCGCGGCCGCGCGGCGACCGGCGGGCCATCGACGGCCTGAAGATCGACGTGTGCGAGGGAGACCTCGGCGATGCCCCCTCGCTCCGGCGCGCCGTCCAGGGGGTGCGCACGGTGTACCACGTCGCGGCCGATTATCGGCTGTGGGCGCGCCATCCCGACGAGCTCCACCGGGTCAACGTCGAGGGCACCCGGGCGCTGCTCCAGGCGGCCGCCGACGCGGGCGCTCACCGCGTGGTGTACACGTCGACCGTCGGCGCGCTCGGCATCCCGCCGGCCGGCGCCCCGGGAACCGAGACGACGCCGGTCACGCTCGCCGACATGGTCGGCCCGTACAAGACCTCCAAGTTCCTCGCCGAGCAGGTCGCGCTCGGCTTCGCGCTGAAGGGACTCCCCCTCGTGATCGTGAATCCGTCGGCGCCGATCGGGCCGTGGGACGTGAAGCCGACGCCGACGGGGCAGATGATCGTCGACTTCCTCCGGGGAAAGATGTTCGCGACGGTCGACACCGGGCTCAACCTGGTCCACGTGCGCGACGTCGCCCGCGGCCATCTGCTGGCCGCCGAGCGCGGGCGTGTCGGCGAGAAGTACATCCTCGGCAACACGAACCTCACCCTTGCCGAGATCGGTGTCCTGCTGGCCGGGATCACCGGGGGCCGCGCGCCGCGCGTCCGGATCCCCTACGCGGTGGCCTGGCTCGCCGCCGGCTGCATGGAGGCGGCGGCGCGCGTCACCGGCGGCCCGCCGCGGGTGTCGCTGACCGCGGTGCGCATGTCGCGCAAGCACATGTACTTCACGGCCGCCAAGGCCGTGCGAGAGCTCGGGCTGCCGCAGACCGACGTGCGCGAGGCGTTGCGCGACGCGACCGACTGGTTCGTCGAGCACGGCTACGCGACGGGCGGCCGGAAGACCGCGTGATCGGCCACCTGACCGCCCGGCTGACACGCAAGAGCCGCTCGAACTTCTACTACGCGTTCCTCGCGCTGCCCAAGCCCCGGCGGGATGCGCTGTACGCCGTCTACGCCTTCTGCCGCACCGTGGACGACGTCGCCGACCTCGCGGGTGGGCGGGGTGCGGACGTCGCGGAGCAGCGCCGGGAGCTTGCCCGCTGGCGGAGCGACGTCGCGCTGTGCTACGCGCGCGACGGCGTTCCCGCGCACCCGATCGCCCGCGCGCTGGCGGACGCGGTGCGCGCGTTCGCGATCCCGCGCGACGCGCTGCTGGCGATCATCGACGGGGTCGAGATGGACCTCGATCGGGTCAGGTACGAGACCGCCGAGGACCTGTACCCCTATTGCTACCGCGTCGCCTCCGCGGTTGGCCTCTGCTGCATCGAGATCTTCGGCTACACGGATCCGCGCGCTCGCGAGTACGCGGTGAAGCTCGGCACGGCGCTCCAGATCACGAACATCATCCGGGACGTCGGCGCCGACGCCCGCGACGGGCGCGTGTACGTGCCGCGGCAAGACCTCGGGCGGTTCGGCGTGACCGAGGACGATCTGCGGGCCGGGCGGCACAGCGAGCGGTTCGTCCAGCTGATGAGCCATCAAGCCGCGCGGGCGCGGGAGTTCTATCGGGCCGCGCGCGAGAGCTTCCCGACGGTGGACGCGCGTTCGCTGGTGCCGGCGGAGATCATGGGCCGGATCTACCTGGCCCTGCTCGAGGAGATCGAGGCGCGCCGGTTCCAGGTCTTCGGCGACCGGATCACCGTGCCGACCACGCGCAAGGTCGCCATCGCGTTCCGCTGCTGGGCGTCGGCGCGACTCGGCCACGCCGGCGTCGGCACGTGGGCGGCATGAAGGCCGCCGTCTATCGTGGCGGCGGTCGGCTGGTCGCCGAGGACTGGCCGATACCCGCGATCGGTGCCGGCGAGATCCTCCTGCGCCTGAAGGGCTGCGGGCTCTGCGGCTCCGACATCGCGAAGATCGTCGACCCGGCGACCCGCGGGCCCGCGGTCTTGGGTCACGAGGTCGTGGGCGAGGTGACGGCCCTCGGCGCCGGCGTGACGGGCTACGCCCTCGGCGACCGGGTGGTGGCGGCGCACCACGTTCCGTGCGGCAGCTGTCACTTCTGCCGGCGCGGCAGCGAGTCCATGTGCGCCGCGTTCCGGACGTCGCACCTCGACCCGGGCGGATTCGCCGAATACGTGCGCGTCCCCGCGCCGAACGTGCTGCACGCCACGTTCCGCGTGCCGCCCCACGTCGGCGACGAGGCGGCGTCGTTCGTCGAGCCGCTGGGCTGCTGCCTGCGTGCGGTTCGGCGGGCACGCGTCGAGCCCGGCGACACGGCGGTCGTCGTGGGACTGGGCTCGATCGGTTGCCTGTTCGTCCAGCTTCTCAGGCGCGCCGGCGCGGCCGTCGTGGGCTGCGATCCGCTCGCCGACCGGGCCGGGCTCGCCACCAAGCTCGGCGCCGCCGTCGCCGGTCCGCCGGACGCGGCGCGGCGGGCCCAGCACGAGCTGACCGGGGGCCGCGGCGCTGATCTGGTCGTCGTCACGGGCGGCGGCGCCGAGGTGCTGCCCTGGGCGGCCGGGACCCTTCGCGACGGCGGCAGCATCCACTATTTCGCGGGTGGCGGTGGCGATGCGCTCCCGCTTCGGCTCGACGCGCTCTATCACCGCGAGCTGACGATCACGGCCACCTACTCGTCGTCGCCGGCCGATCTGACGGACGCATTCCGCCTCATCGTCGCTGGCGCCATCGACGTCGGCCGCCTCTTCACGCACCGCGTGCCGCTCGAGCGCCTGGACAGCGGCGTCGACCTGATGCGACGGCGTGAGGCGCTGAAGGTGTACGTGACGCCGTGAGAGCAATGGTCTTCCACGGGCCCGGCGACCTGCGCCGTGAAGACCTTCCGGTGCCGGCGCCGGCGCCGGGCGAGATCGTCCTGCGCATCGACGCCGCGCTGACGTGCGGGACCGACGTGAAAACCCTTCGTCGCGGGCACCCCGTGATGATTCCGAAGGTGCCGACGGTGTTCGGCCACGAATTCGCCGGCACCGTCACTGCCGTGGGCGCCGGCGTCGCTCAGTTCCACGAGGGCGATCGCGTGGTCGCGGCCAACTCGGCGCCGTGCGGTGGCTGCGTGTCGTGTGGCGCCGGGCGGCCCAACCTCTGCGAAGATCTGCTGTTCGTCAACGGCGCCTACGGCGAGTACATCGCGCTGCCGCCCCGCCTCGTGGCGCGCAACGTCGTGCCGCTGGCGTCGTCGCTCCCGGCCTCGCGCGCGGCCTTCGCCGAGCCGCTGGCGTGCGCGCTGCTCGCGGTCGAGCGCGCGCGGATCGAAGCAGGCCAGACCGTGATCGTGATCGGTCACGGTCCGCTCGGCTGCCTGCTCGGCATGCTCGCGGCGGCGCGCCGGGCGCGCGTCGTCATGGTCGGTAAGACCGGGTGGCGATTCGAACGACTGCGGCGGCTCGAGTTCGCACGCTGGGTCGACGCGAGCGCGGGCAACGTCGTCGAGGTTCTGCGCGCCGCCAACGGCGGACGCGGCGCCGACGTCGTGGTGGACGCGACCGGGCGGCCGGAGGTGTGGGAGCAGGCCGTGGATGCGGTGGGACGCGGCGGCCGCGTGCTATTCTTCGGCGGCTGCGCGCCCGGAACGTCCATTCGCCTGGATACGCGGCGGACGCACTACGAGGAGCTGACGCTCCTCGGCGCGTTCCACCACACGCCGGCGACGATCAGGAGCGCGGTCGACGCGCTGGCGTCGGGCGTGGTGGTGCCGGACGAGCTCATCAGCCATCGGATGCCGCTCGAGGAGGTCGGGCGGGCGCTGGAGCTCATGGCGAAAGGAGAGGCCCTCAAGGTGCTGATCGAATCATGATCGCTCGTCTCGCTGTCGTCGTGATCGTGGCCGTCCTGACTCTCGCCGCCCTCGCCCCACCGGCTTCCGCGTTCGACTCCGCCGCGGTGTTCGCGAAGGGCACCTACGTGATCTCGGGCGAAGGCGTCTATGGTCGGCAGTTCAACATCGAGTGGCTCGCCCACCAGAGCGACATCGAGTTCTGGGGCCTCGGTCTGCGAGCCTCGAGGCTACCCTTCGACCCGACCGGTCCCGGCGCGGCGCGTGGCGCGCTCGAGGTCGGCCTCGAGCCGTACTACCAGCGCTATACCGAGCCGCACTCTGCGTTCTGGGCCGGACTGGGTCTCGTGCTCAGGTACCACCTCCTGTCGTTCGGTCGCATCGTGCCCTACGCGGAAGTTGCGGCGGGCGCCGGTGGCACCGACCTGAGGGTGAAGGAGATCGATTCGGACTTCGCGTTCGTGGTCTGGGGCGGTGTCGGCGCGTCGTTCTTCGTCACCGACAGCACGGCGATCTACGCCGGCTACCGGTTCGAGCACATCTCCAACGGCAACACTTCCGAGCCGAACCGAGGCTTCGAGTCGCACGTCGGCGTGCTCGGCATGTCATACTATTTCCGATGACGCTGTCGCCCGGCGAGGAGCCACGAGCGATGAAAGCCCCGATCTCCGAAATCTTGTTAGCTGGTCCCCGCGGCTTCTGCGCGGGCGTGGAGCGCGCGATCGACATCGTCGAGCTGGCGCTGTCGGTGTGCCAGCCGCCCGTCTACGTCCGACGCGAGATCGTCCACAACCGGCTCGTCGTCGAGACGCTCCGGAAGCAGGGCGCCGTCTTCGTGGACGAGCTGGACGAGGTGCCGGACGACGCCACCGTGATCTTCAGCGCCCACGGGATCTCGCCCGAGGTCCGGGACGAAGCGGCCCGCCGCGGCCTCCGCGTGATCGACGCGACGTGTCCGCTGGTGACCAAGGTCCACCTGGAGGCGATCCGCTACGCGCGCGAGGGCTACTCGATCGTGCTCATCGGGCACGAGGACCACGACGAGGTCATCGGTACCCTCGGCGAGGCGCCCGACCGCATCTTCGTCATCTGCGACGTGGACGAGGTCGCGAAGCTCGAGGTGCCGAACCCCGACAAGATCGCCTATCTCACGCAGACCACGCTCTCGGTGGACGACACCCGTGACGTGATCGAGGCCCTGCGCGGGAAGTTCCCGAAGATCGTCGGCCCGTCGCGCAACGACATCTGCTACGCGACCCAGAACCGCCAGGCGGCGGTGAAACGGCTGGCCAACGATGTGGACGTCCTGCTGGTGATCGGTTCGGCCAACAGCTCCAACGCGATCCGGCTCGTGGAGGTGGCGCAGACGGCGGGCACCGCGGCCTACCTGATCAACGACGTCGGCGACATCCGGGGCGAGTGGCTCGACAGCGCCCATCGCGTCGGGATCACCGCCGGCGCCTCGACACCAGAGATCCTCGTGACGCAGACGGTGGAAGCGTTGCGGCAGCAGGGGGTCGCGGTGCGGGAAGTCCACGTGGTCGAGGAGGACGTTCGGTTCGCCCTCCCGCAGGAGCTCGCGCGCATGGCTGAGGAGCGCGGGATGACGCTGCCGGCCCGGACGGCGATGCGCCAGACGATCTGACGAGCCCGGACGGGTCAGCGTCGTCGGCGAGGATGCCGGACTCGCCCATCCGGTGATATTCGTCCACGGTGAACCGGCGCCGGTGCAGCATCTCGGCCATCGATCACCTCTCGGCACGCATTCTACGATACGGTAGACTCACGTCCCATGAGCTTCGTCAGCCACGTCGAGTGCACGATCTGCGGCGCCCGCCACGACGCCGGGCGCCTGCTCACGGTCTGCGAGAAGTGCGGACAGATGCTCGCCGTCCGCTACGACCTCGAGCGGGTGAAGGCAGCGGTCACGAAGGACGCGCTCCGGCGCCGTGGGGCCGGGATGTACCGCTTGCGTGAGCTGACGCCGCTCGACGACGACGAGGAGCCGGTGACGCTCGGCGAGGGTGGGACGCCGCTCCTCGAGCTGCCGCGGCTGGCCGCGCACCTCGGCGTCCGCAAGCTCTGGGCGAAAGACGAGGGCCAGAATCCGACCGGATCCTTCAAGGCGCGTGGCCTCGGGATGGCCATCACCCGCTCGCGAACGCTCGGCGCGCGCGGCTTCGTCATTCCCTCGGCCGGTAACGCGGGCGGCGCCGCCGCGGTGTACGCGGCGCGATGCGGGTTGCCGTGCGTGGTGATCGTGCCGCGTGGCACGCCGCCGGCGGCGGTCGCCGAGGCGCAGATCGCCGGGGCTCACGTCTTCACGATCGAGGGCTCCATCGCGACCGCCGGGCGCGTGGTCGCGAAGGCCGCGCCCGCGCTGGGCTGGTTCGATCTCTCGACGCTCAAGGAGCCGTACCGCCTCGAGGGAAAGAAGACGATCGGTCTGGAGCTGGCCGAGCAGCTCGACTGGCGCATGCCCGACGTCCTGCTCTACCCGACGGGAGGCGGCACCGGGCTCGTCGGGATCCCGAAGGGCTACGAGGAGCTCCGCGCGATGGGTTGGCTCTCTGGCCCGCTGCCGCGCTTCTTTGCCGTGCAGGCCGAGGGCTGCGCGCCGGTGGTCAAGGCCCTCGCCGAGGGCGCGGAGAACACGGCGGCGTGGGAGAATCCGACGACGCACGCGGCCGGCCTGCGCGTACCGTCACCGTTCGCCGGACGCCAGATGCTTCGCTTGCTGCGCGACACGCGTGGCGGCGCGCTGGCGGTCAGCGAGAAGGCGATCCAGGAGGCGCAGCGGCTGGTCGCGCGCACGGAAGGGATCTGGACCGCGCCCGAATCGGCGGCGCTCGTCGCCGCGCTCCTCCTGATGAAGGAAGGCGGCGAGGTCGGCCGCGACCTCGAGATCATGCTGATCTTCACCGGCACCGGCCTCAAGTACGCCCCCCCGCCACTCGACCCGTCGACCGACCTCGCGGGCACCGAGGAGCAGGTCCTCCTCCAGGTCCGCCGGAGCGTAACCGGGGCTTAACAGGGTCGTTCGTCGGTGGTAGCATCTGGCCACCTCAGCGCGCGTTTCAGGAGGCTGGCCCATGACGGTCGAGATCAGCAAAATCCGGAACGTGGGGGTCGTCGGTCACGGTGGCGTCGGCAAGACGTCGCTGGTCGAGGCGCTGCTGTTCGCGACGGGCGCCGTGACGCGCCTGGGCCGCGTGGACGACGGCTCGACGACCACCGACTTCGATCCTGACGAAATCAAGCGGAAGATCTCCATCAACACCTCGATCGCCTACTGCGACTGGAAGGGCCACCGGATCAATCTCGTCGACACGCCCGGGTACGGCGACTTCATCGCCGATGCCCGCGCCGCCCTCCGGGTGGTCGAGGCGGCGGTGGTGGTGGTCGACGCGGTCGCCGGCGTCCAGGTACAGACCGAGAAGGTCTGGAAATTCGCGACCGAGTTCAATCTGCCGCGCGTGGTCGTCGTGAACCGTCTCGACCGCGAGCGGTCGGACTTCTTCCGCACGCTCGAGTCGCTCGGCCGACGGCTCAAGGGGCGGCTGGTCGCGCTCCACATCCCCCTGGGCGAGGAGTCCGGCTTCAGGGGCTTCGTCGACCTCGTCAAGATGAAGGCCGTCACCGTCGCCGGCGGCAAGCCCGTCGAGGGCGAGATTCCGGCCGACCTGGCCGACCAGGCCAAGGAGCATCGCGAGAAGCTCGTGGAGGCCGCCGCCGAGACCGACGACGACCTGCTCACCAAGTATCTCGACGAAGGCTCGCTGGGCGAGCCCGAGATGCTGAAGGCGCTTCGGGCGGGCATCGCCCAGGGCAAGCTGGTGCCGGTCGTGTGCGGCGCCGTCGTGAAGTCCATCGGCGTCCACGGGCTGCTCGATCTCATCGTCGATTCGCTCCCGTCGCCGGCGGACCGCGGTGAGGTCACCGGCATGGACGTCAAGGCGAAGGCGGAGGGTTCCCGCGCCGCCGACCCGAAGGCGCCGGTGACGGCGCTCGTCTTCAAGACGCTCAGCGATCCGCACATCGGCAAGCTCTCGCTGTTCCGGGTCCTGAGCGGCACGCTGCGCGCCGATTCGACGCTGCTGAACCCGCACCGGGGCGCCCGGGAGCGCATGGGTCACGTCTCGTGGCTCCAGGGCAAGACCCAGAAGAACGTCGAGGCGCTCGGCCCCGGCGAGATCGGCGTCGCCCAGAAGCTCAAGGAGACGCTGACCGGCGACACCCTCGCCGACGAGGCGCACCCTTTCGAAGTTCCCCGCATCACGTTCCCGGAACCGGCGATCTCGTTCGCGATCCAGCCGAAGACGCGCGGCGACGAGGACAAGATCTCGACCGCGCTGGCGCGGATCGCCGAGGAGGACCCGACCGTCCACTACCACTTCGACCCGGAGACGAAGCAGCTGCTGGTGTCCGGCGTCGGCAGCCTCCACGTCGAGATGGTCGTCGAGCGCATGAAGCGCAAATACAACGTCGACGTCAACCTGCTGCCGCCGCGCATCCCTTACAAGGAGACCGTGAAGGGGCGCGCCGAAGGGCAGGGCAAGTACAAGAAGCAGACCGGTGGCCGCGGCCAGTACGGCGACACATGGCTCCGGGTCGAGCCCATGGCGCGCGGCGGCGGGTTCGAGTTCGTCGACGACGTCTTCGGCGGCGCCGTGCCGCGCAATTTCATCCCCTCGGTCGAGAAGGGCGTGCGCGACTGCATGAAGAAGGGGATCCTCGCCGGCTACCCGGTGGTGGACATGAAGGTCACGCTCTACGACGGCTCCTCCCACGACGTGGACTCCTCGGACATGGCGTTCCAGATCGCGGCCTCGATGGGGCTGCAGAAGGTGTTCATGGACGCCCACCCGATCCTGCTCGAGCCGATCATGAACGTCGAGGTGACGACGCCGGCCGATCACGCCGGCGACGTCATCGGCGATCTCAACTCCCGGCGCGGTCGCATCGTCGCCATGGAGCCTGCGGGCGAGACCGCGGTCGTGCGGGCGGCGGCGCCGATGGCCGAGATGCTGACCTACGAGTCGAGCCTGCGCTCGATGACCGGCGGCCGCGGCGGCTACTCGATGGAGTTCTCGCACTACGAAGAGGTCCCGGCGTTCCTGGCCGACAAGGTCGTCAAGGAAGCGAAGGCCGAGAAGGAGGCCGAGAAGCACTAGGGGCTAGGGGAGCCGCGGGGCTCCGGGTAGAATAGGAGCGCTTCGATGATCTTCCAACAGGTCCTGAACGAAGAGTCGGGGTGCCTCTCCTACCTGATCGGCTGCAGCGAGGCCGGGCGCGCCCTCATCGTCGATCCCGGCCGCGACCGGGTCCACGAGTACCTGCGCCTGGCCGCGAAGAAGGGTCTCACGATCAGCCACATCGTCGAGACCCACACGCACGCCGACCACATCTCGGGCAATCGCGATCTCGCCGAGCTCACGCGCGCGCCGATCCTCGTGCACCGCGCCGCCGGCGTCGCCTTCGAGCACAGCGAAGTGAGCGACGGCGACGAGCTGCGCATCGGCAGCGTTCGCGTCCAGATCGCCCACACGCCCGGCCACACCGCCGACTCGATCTGCCTGCTGGTCACCGACCTCTCGCGCGGCGACATCCCGTGGTTCGTGCTGACCGGCGACATGCTGTTCGTGGGATCGGTCGGGCGTCCCGATCTCGGTGGCGCCCAGGCGGCGCAGGATGCGTGGGAGAGTCTCCACCGCGTGCTCCTGCCGCTCGACGACAGCGTCGAGGTCTATCCGGCGCACGGCGCCGGCTCGGCATGCGGGCGAGCGATGTCGGCGAAGTCCGGATCGACCATCGGCTTCGAGCGGCGCTTCAACCCGGCGCTCCAGTTCAAGGAGCGCGGCGCGTTCGTCGACTTCATCATGCGCGACCTTCCGCCCAAGCCGCCGTCGTTCGAGAAGATCGTCGGCAAGAACCGGGGGCTGGTGCCGCTGATGGCCGCCAAGCCGCGCCCCTACGCCGCGCGCGAAGCGTGGGAGGCGGTGCAGCGCGGCGAGATCGTGGTGGATCTGCGCGACCCGGCCACGTACGGCGAGATGCACGTCGCCGGGGCGATCAACGTGTGGATCGAGAGCCCCCAGTTCGCCGAGCGCGTCGCGGGCATGGTGCCGGCCGGCGTGCCGCTCCTGCTGCTGGCCCAGGGCCCGTCCGACCTCGAGCGCGCCGTCCAGGCGCTGGCCCGCGTCGGTGTGGACGAGGTCGTCGGCTTCCTACAGTGGGGCATGATCGAGTGGCGGAGCGAGGGGTTCACGGTCGAGTCGGTGCCACAGATCACGGTGCACGAGCTCACCGAGTGGCTCGAGGAAGGCCGTGACGTCGCCGTCATCGACGTGCGCGAGCACTCCGAGTGGCTCGAGGGCCACATCAAGGGCGCGCAGCACCTGCCGATGCTGGAGGCCCAGGGGCGCAGCGCCGAAGTGCCCGCCGACCGACCGAAGGCGGTGCTCTGTGCCGGCGGCCTGCGGTCGAGCACGGTGATCAGCGCGCTCAAGCGCCACGGCATCCAGGGCTGGTACAACGTCTCCGGCGGGATGACCGCGTGGCAGCGTTCGGGTTATCCCGTGGTGCGCGCCTCATCGGACAAGTCCGGCGCTTGACCGGCTCCTTCGCCCCGCAGTACGCGGCCCTGTTCGGCCGTCCGTGGATCGTGTGGGGCGCCGGGGTCCTGATCGCGACCCTCAACGTGTTCCTCTTCGCCTTCGATCGGCCGTGGACTGCTTCGGACGGGCTGCGCAACTGGGGCGACTGGGTGCTCACCGGCGTCGGCGTCGTGCGCCGCCCCGACCTCCTGCCGCCCTGGCTCTATTCGGGCTCGCTCCTGAACGCCGGTGTGATCGTCGGCGGCGCGATCGCGGCGCTCCTGTCGCGTGAGTTCGCGATCCGGGTGCCGGCGCGCGGCGAGCTCGTCAAGGGCGGCGTGGGCGGGCTCCTGATGGGCGTGGGCGCCGTGCTCGCCTTCGGCTGCAACATCGGCGGCTTCTTCTCGGCCACCAGCGCCCTGTCGCTCTCGGGGATCGGCATGATGCTGGGCCTCGGCGCCGGCGCTTTCCTCGGCTTGCGGTACCTGCTCTGGGAAGTCGCACACCGGCCGCGCTGGTCGCGCGGCGGCGGGCGGATCTATCTCCAGACCGCGGACCGTGCCCCCGCGCGCCAGCCCTGGGCGGGCGTGATCGGGCTCGTCCTGCTCGCGGCGGTGCTGGTCGCCTACACCCGTGCCGGCTACGGCACGCAGTCGGTCTTCCTGCTCTTCGGCAGCGCGTTCGGCGTGATCTTCCAGCGCTCGCGCTTCTGCCTGGTGCGCGCCTTTCGCGAGCCGTTCATGTCGGGCGACGCCGAGCACACGCGCGCGGCGGCCCTGGCCCTCGTCGTGTCGATGCTCGGGTTCGCCATCCTGAAATTCACCGACCTCAAGGACAAGGGCGAATGGGTGTTCCCGGCCGCCGGTCTCGGCTCGCTCGCGGGCGGGCTCGCCTTCGGCGTCGGGATGACGCTCGCGGGTGGTTGCGGCGCCGGCTCTCTCTGGCGCGCCGGCGAGGGCCAGGTGAAGCTCTGGGCCGCCGTCGCGTGCTTCGCCGTCGGCGCGTCCCTCGCGCGGCTGGTCGCGGCCCAGACCGGCCTCCTCCAGAAGCTCGGCGCGGCGGTCTTCCTGCCGTCGTCGCTCGGCTGGGGCGGCGCGATCGTGTTGATCGTCGCGATCGCGCTCGGGTGGGCTATGCTGGCGACCTGGAACGAAACGACCGGCCGCTTCAGCGCGGTCTGACGGCAAATTCGAGGCGCGCCACGGCTGCGCCGGGGCGCGTCCGAGCACGGGGGTTGGGGGCCATGAAGGACTGGACGCGGAGAGATTTCCTCGGAACGTCGGGGATCGGGCTCAGCCTGCTGGCGGCGGGTTGCGCGCCCACGGTCTCGGACTTCGCGCAGAAGCCGGGACGGCGGGTCGTCGTAATCGGCGGCGGCTGGGGCGGCGCGACGGCGGCCAAGTACGTGCGGCTGGCCGATCCGTCGATCGAGGTCGTCCTGCTGGAGCCGAACAAGGAGTTCGTGTCGTGCCCGTTCAGCAACCTCGTGCTGAGCGGCGTGCGCTCGATCGCCAGCATCAGCTTCGGCTACGGCGGGCTCCGCGCCTACGGTGTACGAGTCCTGCACCAGATGGCCACCGCCATCGAGCCCGACGCCAAGCGCGTCAAGGTCGGCGATGGCTACATCCAGTACGACCGACTCATCGTGTCGCCCGGCGTCGAGTTCCAGTGGGAGCAAGTCGAAGGGCTCGCGGCGGCGCAGGACCGCGTGCTCCACGCGTGGAAGGCGGGACCGCAGACCGTCGCCCTCGCCAAGCAGCTGCAATCGATGGCCGACGGCGGCGTGTTCGTGCTGACCATCCCGCCGGCGGCCTATCGCTGCCCGCCCGGTCCGTACGAGCGCGCGTGTCAGGTCGCGTGGTATCTCCAGACCCACAAGCCGAAGTCCAAGCTCATCGTCCTCGACGCCAACCCGAACGTCATCTCGAAGACCGGCCTCTTCCGAGCGGCCTGGACGAAGTATCCGAACCTCGAGTACCGCGGCTCGAACAAGGTCGTGAAGGTCGACCCGAGCGTGCGTGAGGTGGCGACGGAGCTCGGCGACAAGGTCAAGTACGACGTGGTGAACCTGATCCCGCCGCAGCGCGCCGGGACGATCGCGGTCACCGCGGATCTCGTCGGCGCGGACAAGCGCTGGTGCGAGGTCGACCACCAGACGTACGAGTCGGTGAAGCAGAAGAACATCCACGTGATCGGCGACTCGACCACCGGGCTACCGGTGCCGAAGTCGGGGAACATCGCGAACGCGATGGGCAAGATCTGTGCGGTCGCGGTCACCCGGATGCTCAACGACAAGCCCGTGCCCCCTATGGCTCCGGGCAACACGTGCTACAGCTGGGTGAGCGACCGCGAGGCGATCGCGGTGGTGAACAGCTACAAGATCGACGGGGGCAAGGTCGTGCAGATCGAGCAGAAGCTCACCCCCGGCCAGTCAGAGGCGTGGGCGCAGAACGCGGTCGGCTGGGCCAACAGCATCTGGCAGGACATCCTTGGCTAGCGTGACGATGCTATGAAAAGGGAGAACGCGATGCCGACCCTCGTCTGCCTCCTCCTCCTCCTGCTGGCTCCCGCCGTCGCTGCCGGACCGCTCGACGCGCCGGGCGCCACCAGTGCCTTGGCCTGCAGCGCCTGCCACGGGCTCGGCGGGCAGAGCCCGTCGAACACGATGCCGATCCTCGCCGGGATTGCGCCCTGGTACTTCAAGAAGGCGATCCAGGACTACGCGGCCGGCAAGCGCCCGTCGCCCGAGATGGAGCCCTACGCGAAGATGGTCCTGCAGTTCGGCGTCGACGAGATCGCGGCGTACTTCGCCGGTCAGGCGCGCACCCCGTCCCCGGTCAAGCTCGACGCGGCGGCGGTCGAGCGCGGGCGCGCGGCGGCCGCGCAGTGCACCGTCTGCCATGGCGCCTCGGGCAAGGGCGACGCGTCCAAGGGCGTCCCCGATCTGACGGGCCAGCCGCCGGGTTATCTGCGCAACCAGATGCTGCTCTTCAAGGCCGATCGGCGGAGTCCAGGCGACGACACAATCAAGGCCGTGAAGGCGCTCATGAAGACCATCCCGGACGAGCAGTTCGCCGACCTGGCCGCCTACTGGTCGAGCGTCAGGTAACGGCGCTGACCGCTCCCGGGCGCGCCAGACGAAACGCGTGACGCTCGCGCTCGCGTCCACGCTGCTCGGGGTCGGCCTCCTGAGCGCGTTTTTCGCCGGGCTCCTCGGCATCGGCGGGGCGCTGGTCATGATTCCGCTTTTGCTCTACGTGCCGCCGCTGCTGGGGGTCGGCCACCTCGACATCAAGGCCGTGGCCGGTATCACGATGGCCGAGGTCTTCGTGGCGGCGCTGTTTGGCTTCCTGGCGCACCGGCGTCATCACTCCGTCGACTCGCAGGTGGCGATCGTCGGCGGCATCGCCAGCACCGTCGGATCGCTCGTGGGCGCGCTCTGGTCGAAAACGGTCGACAGCACGTGGCTCTTGCTGGTGTTCGCGAGCATCGCCACGGTCGGCGCGGCGCTGATCATGCTGCCCGGCGGCATCACCGAGCTTTCGCCGACCGACCCCGCCCCGCGCTACAGCCCGTTCCGGATCGCCGCCGTTGCGGGTGGCGTCGGGCTGGCCGCCGGGCTCGTGGGAGCGGGCGGCGCGTTCCTGCTGGTCCCGCTGCTGGTCGTGGTTGTCGGAGTCCCGATCCGGGTCACGATCGGCAGCTCGCTCGGCGTCACGGCGCTCTCGGCCACCGCGGGGTTCGTGGGCAAGCTCGTGACCCACCAGATCCTTTTGGGCCCGGCGGTTCTGGTGGCCGCCGGCGCGATCCCCGGCGCGCAGCTAGGTGCGATGATGAGCCGTCGCCTCAGTAGCCGGCACCTCAAGCAGGCGCTCGCGGTCACGATCGTGGTGGCCGCGCTGCGGGTCTGGTGGGACGTGCTGCGCGCAATGTCGAGCGGGGGGAGCTGAGGCGTGCGCTACGGCTTCGTGATCGATCAGCGCCGCTGCATCGGCTGCCACGCCTGCACGGTGGCGTGCAAGGAGGAGAACCGCGTCCCGCTCGGCGCGTTCCGCACGTGGGTGAAATACGTCGAGCGCGGGACCTTCCCGCAGACCCGGCGCTACTTCTCGGTGCTCCGCTGCAACCACTGCGACGAGGCGCCGTGTGTCACCATCTGCCCGACGGTGGCGCTCTACCGCCGCTCGGACGGGATCGTGGACTTCGACTCCTCACGGTGCGTGGGCTGCAAGGGCTGCATGCAGGCCTGTCCGTACGACGCGCTCTACATCGACCCGGACACGCACACCGCGGCGAAGTGCAACTACTGCGCGCACCGAGTCGAGGTCGGGCTCGAGCCGGCGTGCGTGATCGTGTGCCCCGAGCAGGCGATCATCGCCGGTGACCTGGACGACCCGTCGTCCCCGATCGCCCGGATCGTCGACCGCGAGCCGGTGCAGATGAGAAAGGCCGAGCAGGGGACGCGGCCCAAGGTCTTCTATCTCGGCGCCGACGCCTCCGCACTCTCGCCCGAGCTGCAGTCGCCGTCCGACCAGTACCTCTGGGCGCAGCGGCCGCGCGAGGAAGTCGACCTCGTGCGGATGGTCGCCTCGGTCCAGCAACGCGGGGGGCCCGGCGCTGGAGCGCTGAGCCGGACCGTTTACGACGTGCCCCACCAGGTGCGGCCCTGGGGATGGAAGGTCTCGGCCTACCTGTGGACCAAGTCGATCGCCGCCGGCGCGCTGCTCGTCGCGGCGCTCGTCGGCACGTCGGCATGGGGCGGACTGCTCGGAATCGGCGCGCCGGCGATCAGCCTGCTCTTTCTTGCGCTTACGACCGCGCTGCTGATCCTCGACCTCAAGCGCGCCGACCGCTTCGCGTACGTTCTTCTCAAGCCCAACTGGCGATCGTGGCTCGTGCGGGGCGCCTGGATCCTGATGGCGTTCGGTGTGGTCGGCGCCGTGTGGCTGATCGGCGGCCTGGCCGATCGAGCCGATATCGTGAGCGCGGCCTTCGTGCCGGCGGTGTTCCTGGCGCTCGCGACGGCCGGGTACAGCGCGTTCCTGTTCGGGCAGGCGGAGGGGCGCGACTTCTGGCAGAGCCCGCTGGTGCTTCCGCACCTGATCGTCGCCGCGCTGGCGGCGGGGAGCGCGACGCTCCTGCTCGCTTCGTTCGCCGTGGAGGCCAGGGCGCCCGTCCACGCCCGCTACGTCTTCCATCCGTCCGACGCGCTCGGCCCGCTCATGGTGGTGGCGCTCCTCGCCAACGCCGTGCTGCTGGCGATCGAGCTCGGGAGCCATCACCCCGTCCGCGACGTCGCGAAGGCCGCCATGCTGATCACGCGCGGCGGGTACCGCGGGCATTTCTGGCTCGGCGTGGTGCTGGCGGGGACCGTCGCGCCCATCGCGCTCGTGGTGGCGGATCTCGCCCTCACGCTGCCGGCGTTGAGCCAGCTCGCCGCCATCCTCACGCTGGCCGGGCTCTGGCTCTGGGAGGACCTGTGGGTGAAGGCCGGGCAATCCATCCCGTTGAGCTGATGCCGACGCGAGGAAACGCATGACCGATCGCTCGAGCGAGCCGCTTCACCCGGTCGCCCGCGAGCTGACGCCGCCCGCGGGCGGGCTGCGCGCCTACCCGCCGGTCGAGCGCTGGGAGAACTGGGAGGAGTTCGATCCGGTCGCCTGGCCTCAGCGCGTCAAGCGACAGTACTCGCTGATCCCGACGATCTGCTTCAACTGCGAGGCGGCCTGCGGCCTGCTCGCGTACGTCGACCGGCAAACGCTCAAGATCCAGAAGTTCGAGGGCAACCCGACGCACCCGGGCAGCCGCGGCCGCAACTGCGCCAAAGGCCCGGCGACGCTCAACCAGGTGAACGACACCGAGCGGATCCTCTATCCGCTGCGACGCGTCGGCCCACGCGGCGGGGGCAAGTGGGAGCGCGTCACCTGGGACGAGGCGCTCGACGATATCGCGGCGCGGATCCGCAAGGCGCTGGTCGAGGGCCGACCGAAGGAAGTCATGTACCACCTCGGGCGGCCGGGCCACGAGCTCGTCTACCTCCAGCGCGTCTTCCACGCGTGGGGGATCGATGGCCACAACAGCCACACCAACGTCTGCTCGGCGAGCGCGCGCGCCGGCTATGCGTTCTGGCACGGGATGGACCGGCCGTCCCCCGATCACGCCAACGCGAGATTCATCCTGCTGCTGTCCTCGCATCTGGAGACCGGCCACTACTTCAACCCGCACGCCCAGCGCATCATGGAAGCGAAGTCGCGAGGCGCCAAGGTGGCGGTGCTCGACTCGCGCCTGTCCAACACGGCGTCGATGGCCGACTGGTGGCTGGCGCCCTGGCCGGGTTCGGAGTCTGCGGTGCTGCTGGCGATTGCCCGCATCCTCGTGAGCGAGAAGCTCTACGACCGCGACTTCGTCCGGCGATGGGTCAACTGGGATGAGTACCTGCGCGAGGAGCGTCCGGACCTGCCCGTGACCTTCGACGCGTTCGAGCGGGCGCTCGGCGAGCTGTATGCGAGCTTCACGCCCGAGTTCGCCGAAGCCGAGAGCGGCGTCGCCGCGGCGACGATCGTGGAGGTGGCGCGCGAGATCGGTCGCGCCGGCTCGGCGCTCGCGACCCACGTCTGGCGCAACACCGCCGCCGGCAACCTCGGCGGCTGGCAGGTCGCGCGCGCGCTCGAGCTGATCGTGGTGCTGATGGGCGCGGTCGGCACGCCCGGTGGGACGGCGCCCAGCGCCTGGAACAAGGCGATCCCGGCGCCGCCGATGATGCCGCCGCCCGGCAAGGTGTGGAGCGAGCTGCTCATGCCGCGCGAGTATCCGCTGGCGTTCTTCGAGATGAGCTTCCTGCTCCCGCATTTCCTGAAGGAAGGCCGCGGCAAGCTCGCGATGTACTTCACACGCGTCTACAACCCCGTGTGGACGAACCCCGACGGGATGTCGTGGATCGAGATGCTGACCGACGAGGCCCAGGTCGAGCGCCACGCGTGCCTCACGCCCATCTGGAGCGAGACCGCGTGGTTCGCCGACTTCGTGCTGCCGATGGGGCACGCCTCCGAGCGCCACGACCTCATGTCGCAGGAGACGCACGCGGCGCGCTGGATCGGCTTTCGCCAGCCCGTCCTTCGCGTCGCCCTCGAGAAGCAGGGCCAGACCTTCGATCTCACCTGGCAGGCCCACGAGGCCGCGGGCCTCGGCCAGGTGTGGGAAGAAGACGAGTTCTGGATCGAGCTCTCGTGGAAGATCGATCCCGACGGCGCCCTCGGGATCCGGAAATACTTCGAGTCGCCGTACCGCCCGGGCCTGAAGCTCCGCATCGAGGAGCTGTACCGGTGGATCTTCGAGAACAGTGTGCACGGGCTGCCGGCGGCGGCGGCAAAGGAGCGGCTGACGCCGCTTCAGTACATGCGGAAGTACGGCGCCTTCCTGATCGAGGACCAGGTGTACCGCACCCACGAGAATCCGCCGCCCGCCGGGGATCCGGGCGTCGAGATCGACGGCACGCGCCGTCTCGGCTTTCCGACGCCGTCGCGCAAGCTCGAGTTCTTCTCGAAGACGCTCAAGGCGTGGAAGTGGCCGGAGCAGGCGGTGCCCAACTACATCCGGAGCCACGTCCACTGGTCTCAGCTCGACCGCGCCAAGGGCGAGATGGTCCTGCTGCCGACGTTCCGGCTGCCGACGCTCATCCACACGCGCTCGGGCAACGCGAAATGGCTCTACGAGATCTCACACACCAATCCGCTCTGGCTCCACCCGGAGGACGCGGCGCGGGTTCGGGTCGTCACCGGCGATCTCTTGAAGGTCTCGACGCGCATCGGCCACTTCCTCGACAAGGTGTGGGTGACCGAGTCCGTGCGGCCCGGCGTGGTCGCCTGCTCGCATCACCTCGGGCGCTGGCGGCTGCAGGAGAACGCGGGCGGCGAGCGCTGGTCGACCGCGCTGGTCGATCTGGCCCGCCTGGAGCCCGGGAAATGGCGGATGCGCCAGGTGCACGGACCGCGCCCGTTCGCCAGCGACGATCCCGACTCCTCGCGCATCTGGTGGGAGGAGGCCGGCGTGCACCAGAACCTCACGTTCCCGGTGCAGCCCGACCCGGTGAGCGGCCAGCACTGCTGGCACCAGAAAGTCACCGTGTCGCGACCCGGCCCGGACGATCGCTACGGCGACGTGGTCGTGGACACCAACCGCTCGTTCGAGGTCTACCGCGAGTGGCTCGCGCTGGCGCGCCCGGCCCCGGGCCCGGACAACCTGCGCCGGCCGCTCTGGCTGCCCCGCGCCTTCAAGCCGGATGCTTCAGCGTATCGGCTGGACGGGTGACGATCGGCCTCGGGCGACGCGTCATTCGATCACCTGATCGGCCTGCAGCAGGTTCGTTTTGGGAATCGTCAATCCCACTGCCTTCGCCGTCTTGAGGTTCATCACGAGCTCGTACCGCGTGGGCCCTTGGATCGGTAGGTCGCCGGGATTGGCGCCTTTCAGGATCCGGTCGACGTATCGTGCCCCGAGCCGGAACGTGTCGGTGATGCTCGGCGCGTAGGAGACGAGACCACCGGCCTCGACATCGCTCTTCAGCGCAAACATGGTCGGGAGCCGCTGCTTCATCGCGAACTCGACGATGAAGGGCCGGTATGCCGACGTGAGCGGACTGGCAAACGTCACCAGCGCCTCGGGACGCTTTTGGGTCATCGCCGCGAAGGCCTTGGGGACGTCGCTCGGATCTCTGACCTCCAGAGACCGGAGCGTCACTCTCAGCCTTTGAGCCGCCGACTGGGTGACTTGCCACTGGCGCTGCGCGGCCTGGTCGGTCGGAGTCCACAACACCGCGACGTGCGACAGCTTGGGAATGGCCTCCTTCAGGAGCTCCAGCCGTTTCCCGGCAAGGTCTCCTGTCGACCAGCCAGGCCCTGTGATATTTCCGCCCGGACGCGCCAGGCTCACCACGAGCCCCTCCTCGACCGGATCGATGAATGATAGGAACACGATCGGAATCGTCTTCGTCGCGGTTCGTGCGGCATCGACGGTTCCTGGCGCGGCGACGATGACATCGAGCTTTCGAGCGACCAGCTCGGCGGCCAGATCCGGCAACAGCTCGCGATTCCACGCCGCCGACCGGTACTCGATGACGATGTTCTGGCCGACGACGTAGCCGAGCTCTCGGAGGCCGTCCAGGAACGCAGCGCGTTCCGCGGAGGGCGGGTCGGCGAGGGGAGAAAGGACCAGATAGCCGATCCGGGGGACCCTGCTCGGGCTTTGCCCGCCGACCGTCGGCGGAGCGGCGAAAGCCCCGAGCATCAACACGACGAGCGCGATGCAGCGGGAGAGGCGATTCAGGATCGAGTCCGCGTGGGTTGGCGTGGGGATAGCGGTTGTCCCGGCTTCTGGTCCGAGCGCATACTTCCTCCCCGAGGGATCGACGTGCGGAGACTCTGGGTCGACATCAGCAACTTGTCAAGGCGGCGCTTGCTGCCCGTCTTCGCGCTCGGATTCACCACCGTCTTTCCCGTGGCCCATGCCTGGGGCCAAGCCCATGACGCCTCGAAGGTGCAGTTCGTGGAGCACTCCCCGGCGGTATTCGACGCCGCGCAACGGGACGGCAAACCGGTCTTCCTCTTCATCAGCGCCGTCTGGTGTTACTGGTGCAAGTACTTCGAGCAACAGGTGCTGGCAGATGCCGAGGTGTCGCAGTATCTGAATCGGCACTACCTCAACGTCTTCGCTGAGCATGACCGACGCCCCGACCTCGTGCGCAAGTATGTTCGGGGGCTGCCGATGATCGTGCTGTTCGGTCCTGAGGGCCGAGTGCGGCAATCGTTTGCGGGCGTGCTCAAGAAGGAAGACTTCCTGGCGGTCGTGAAGCATGCCGCCACGTTACCACCCCCGGCGACTGACACCCGGCCGGGCGCCGCCCCGGGCCCGGCTCCGGTGACGTGGGATACGTATCAGCGGCTCCGCGACGACCTGCTGCGCTTCATCGCCGAGCACCTGGATACGGTCTACGGCGGGTTCGGGGCCGGGGACAAATACCCGCAGCCGCGCCTGCTCGCGTATTTGCTCGAGCTGCATCAGGCCACGGGGGATCGTCGCTATCTCGTGGCGGTCGAGAAGAGCCTCGATGGAATTCTCGGAGCTCTCTACGATCGTGTTGATGGCGGGTTCTTCCGCTTCGCCGAAGGACGCGAGTGGCGGCAGCCACACTACGAGAAGCTCCTGCATCTCAACGCGGCGCTGGCGGCGCTGCTCGGCGAGGCCCACCGCGTGACCGGGAACCCAAGGTATCGGGAAGCCGCGGAGCGTACGACGGCTTACCTGCTCCGGAATCTCTACGACGCGACCGCGGGGGGCTTCTACAGCAGCCAGAGCGCCGATCCCGCGTACTACCGGCTGCCGCCCCTCGAGCGGCGGGCTGCGCGCCAGCCGCCGGTGAACCGCGACAAGGTGACGGCGTGGAACGCGGAGGCGGCGGTCGCCATGTTGGCCCTCAGCCAGTCCTCCGGGAGAAAGGACCTCCGTGACGTCGCCCTCCGCACGCTCGAGTTCATACGCGCGAATCTGATTGGCGAAAAGGGGGCCTTCCACCTCTACGAGCACCGCACCGGTCGGCGACACGGTGAGGGTCAGGTGGATGCCAATGCATGGACCGCGCTGGGACTCCTGGAGGGCTATCGCGTCGCGCCGACGAAGGGCCACCTCGAGGCCGCCGAGCAGGTGCTCCGCTTTGCCGTACACGAACTCTTCGACGCCACCCGTGGAGCCTTCAGCGAAGACAAGAGCTCTCCGCTGCTGCTCGACGCCAACGGCGTCATGGCCCAGGCCCTGTTCCGGGCACAGGTCGGGGGTCGCGCCGAGCACCTGGACGTCGCCCGACGCGTCCTCGCCACATTTGGTGGGGTCGCGCGCGTCCAGTTGAGCGAGAGCGAGGACGCCGTGGCCCGCGCGCCCGACGCCGTTTACTATCTGCGGGCCTATGCCCAGATGCTCGCGAAAATCCCGGGGGGCGAACCGCGGCGATGAGGGTTACGTCGAATCCGAAGAGAGGTCACCGGATTCCGGGCACGCTGATCGGTTTGCCGTTGTCGAATGCGGTGAGGTAGAGCTCGAGGTCGGCGTACTCTGGCGCGTCGGCGGGTAGATAGTTCATGCCGAGCGGCAGCATGCATACCTGGAAGCGCTTCCGGATGTCCCAGACCCCGCGATAGGCCATGAACCAGAGCGGGAAGTGCTTGGTCAGCCCTTCGTTTGCCACGCTCAAGAAGCGCGCGCCCGCGAACCGGCCTGCGCCCCGATCCGTTTCGTGGCAATCGGCGCATGCGTGGTTTCTCTGTCCCACCCGCTTGAAGTACACGGCCCGCCCACGCTCGTAGGCTGCCGCTGCCTCCGGGCTCGTGACGTCGACGTTCACGGGCAGCCCGTTCGACTGCATTCTGATGAGCATGGTCATGTTGAGATTGTCCGCACTCTCGGCCAGCATCTCTCTGCCCGTCGTCTGCGGAGCGTGGACGGTCAGGAAGTCCCCAACCGACATGACCCGCCCGTACGCGGAGAGATACTTCGGATACTTCGTTGCCACGCCTCTCATGGCCCGTTCCGGGCCGCCCGCGTGGCAATCCGCGCAGGCCTTGCCCGCCGGTCCCTTCGTGGACCACGCGGCCAGGGCATTTTCAGCGAAGACGATCGCCGGATTCGTGGCTGGATCCAAGTTGTCGCCATAGTAGGGCGGTATCGCCTGACGCGTATGCGGGTTCCGCGTCGCATCCCGCTCCGGTGGCGGCACAAACGGCGGGTTCCCTTTGAGCGTCTGAAGAAAGGCGACGATGTGGACGATCTCCTCGGGCGACAATATTCCGGCCGGTCCCCATGGGGGCATGCTCGTGTTGGGAAAGAACAGGCGGGCATCCCAGATGAGCTCGAAGAGATATCGATCCGGCAAACGCCGATCGCCGATGACCGACAGATCTGGCCCGACGCTTCCGGCCGGCCAAATGTCGTCTCCCGGAATCAGGTGGCAGCCGGTGCAGGGCGCCTTGGTCCGCGCCATGAACAACTGCCGCCCCCGCCCCGGTTCGCCCTTGAGGCTGGGCAGAGGAACTCGAGTCGGCTGGGGAAAGGTCCTCGCATCGTTGTAGGCATAGGTGGGCCACCGCTCGTAGTTGGTGGTGAAGGTCGAGAAGGGCTCCTCGTTGTAACGGACCTGAACTCTTCTGCCGCCGATCTCCTTGACCTCGCCCCGGGCCTCGGGGATCGCCCGAGACGTCCACCGTGGAGGGGCCGACGCCTCGTGTTTTTCCGTTCCCGCGACACAACCGAACACGAGGAGGGCGGCGAGAGGCAAGAGTTGTCCGAGGACCTGGTTCTGGCGCATAGTGGCTCCGGGGGCGCTGGCTGTAGACGCACTCTGGGTCTGCGTCCTCGGGGTTGTCAAGTGATCAATACGCGGCGCCGCGAAACGCCGGCAACGTGAAGAGGAGGATGAGCGCATGATGGGCAATCGTCGTGTGAGCCGGCGGACGGTGCTGAGGACGCTGAGTGCCCTCGGCGTCGCCGTCGCGAGCGGATTCGACCCCGTGACGCCCCAGACGGCGCACGCCCAGGCGCTCGGCCAGAACGAGACCGTCGAGGACGCGATGAAGCGCCTCTTCGGTAGCAAGACCATCAAAGACGGCTCCCCCGCGATCAAGCTCGACGTGCCGCTCATCGCCGAGAACGGTGCCGTGGTTCCCGTCTCCGTCAGCGTCGACTCGCCGATGACGTCCACGAGCTACGTGAGGCACATCTACGTCCTCGCCGACAAGAACCGGATCCCCATCGTCACGCGCGTGACGCTCGCGCCCGAGGCCGGCCGTGCGTTCATGGGCGCGAACATCCGGCTCGGCGAGACCGGCGACGTGCGCGCGATCGTGGAGCAGAGCGACGGCACCCTGTTGCAGGTGAAGCGCGAAGTCAAAGTCACCGTCGGCGGGTGCGGCGGCTAGCCATGGCAGATATCGGGCAGGTCCGGATCCGCGTTCCGTCGAGCATCAAGGCCGGGGACGTCGTCCAGGTGCGGTCGCTCGTCATCCACCCGATGGAGCGGATCGAGCGCGACGCACAGGGCAAGATCGTCCAGAAGAACTACAACTACATCAACAAAGTGATCGTGACCTATCTCGGCAAGACGGTTGCCACCTTCGACACGACCCAGAGCGTGGCCGAGAATCCGTTCTTCTCGTTCACCTTCAAGGCCACCGACCCGGGCCTGCTCAAGGTCCAGTTCTTCGACACCAGCGGCGGGCGTTACGAGGGGACGGCCGAGATCAAATTCTCGTGAGCGCCGCGCGATGAGGCGCGCCCGAGCGCGGCCGCTCTCGTGGGTCGCGCTCCTGGCGCCGGGCGGCGCTTGCGCAGACACGGCCGTCGACACGCGAGCCGACAACGGCCGCGCGCTGACCGTCCCGGGGATCCGTCATTGATCTCCCGCCGTGACCTCGTGAAGCTCCTGGCGATCGCGGCGGGGGCGGGCCTGACGCCGCGCGCGCTGGAGGCCGCTGACGGTCCGGCGCGGCTGCTCGCCTTCGAGCCGCTCGGCAACGTGACGCTGCTCCACCTCACCGACACGCACGGGACGCTCCGCCCCGTGTTCTATCGGGAGCCGGACACCGTCCTGGGCGTCGGCGCCGAGCGGGGGAAGGCGCCCTTCCTGACGGGCGAGGCGTTGCTGCGCGCCTATCACGTCGCTCCCGGCTCGGTCGAGGCCTACGCCTACACGCACCTGGACTTCCCGGCGCTGGCGGCGCGCTACGGGCGGATGGGCGGCTACGCGCACCTGGCGACGCTGGTGAAGCGGATCCGCGCGGAGCGGGCCGGCCGTACGCTGGTCCTCGACGGCGGCGACACCCTCCAGGGTTCGGCGACCACCCTCTGGAGCCGCGGTGAGGACATGGTGCGCGTCTCCAACGAGCTCGGGGTCGACGTCTTCACGCCGCACTGGGAGTTCGTCCACGGCCTCGAGCGGGTGCGCGAGCTCTTCGGCGACCGCGAGCGGCGGGGACTCTTCGCCGGCGACTTCATCGCGCACAACGTCTCGGTCGCAGGCTGGGGCGATCGCGTCTTCAACCCGTACACGATCCGAGAGGTCGGCGGCGTCCGTGTGGGAGTCATCGGCCAGGCGTTCCCTTACACGCCGGTGTCCCATCCCCGGCGCTTCGTGCCCGACCTCACCTTCGGCATCCGCGAGGACGGAGTCCAGACGCTCGTCGACGAGCTGCGAGACGACAAGCACGTCGACCTGATCGTGCTGCTCTCGCACAACGGTCTGGCCGTCGACCTCAAGCTGGCCGGGCGGGTGCACGGGCTCGACGTGGTTCTCGGCGGCCACACCCACGACGCGCTGCCTCAGCCGATCCAGGTGGGCCGTACGCTCGTCGTGAACTCGGGATCGCACGGCAAGTTCCTGAGCCGGCTGGATCTCGACGTCCAGCGCAAGCGGGTCGCCGGCCACCGGTATCGGCTGCTCCCCGTGCTCGCTCAGGCGCTGCCCGAAGACCCGGCCATGACGGAGCTGATCGAGGAGATCCGCCGCCCGCACCAAGCGGCGCTGGGCGAGCGCCTCGCGGTGTCCGAGACGCTGCTCTACCGGCGCGGCAACTTCAACGGCACGTTCGACGAGGTGATCCTCGACGCGCTCCTGCGGCGCGCCGACGCGCAGATCGGGTTCTCGCCCGGCTTCCGCTGGGGGACGACGATCCTGCCGGGGCAGGAGATCACGCTCGAAGACGTGTACACGCACACCGCGGTGACCTATCCGAACACCTGGGTGCGCCAGATGACCGGGGGCGAGATCCATCAGGTCATGGAGGACGTCGCCGACAACCTGTTCCATCCTGATCCGTACTATCGACAGGGTGGCGATATGGTGCGACTGGGCGGCCTCACCTACGCGATCGATCCCACCCGGCGCGTCGGCCGGCGCATCTTCGACATCCGTGTGGCCGGGCGTGCGCTCGAGCCCGGGCGCCACTACAAGGCGACCGGCTGGGCGAGCCTGGGCGAAGCCGACGGACCGCCCGTGTGGGACGTGGTGGCGGAGTATCTGCGGAGCGTCGGCAAGATCAAGCTTGGGACCCGCCCCCGCGTGCGGGTCGTCGCCTCGAAGGAGAGCTGAGTGCGAAAGAGTCGCTGGACGGTGGTGATGGCGTTCGTGCTCCTGGCCGCCGGCGCGTGGCTCGTTCCGGCTCCTGCCGCGGCCGACGCGCTCGGCGACCTGCTGGTGGAGCTCCAGATCGTCCCCCTCCTCGACCAGTCACCGCCGGCGTTCACGCTGGACTCGCTCAACGGCGCGCCGGTCTCGCTCGCCGATCTGCGCGGCCGCGCCGTCGTCCTCTATTTCTGGGAGTCGACCTGACCGTATTGCGCGAGGGAGTTGCCCTCGGCGATGGAGCGGGTCCACCAGGAGTTCGGGGACCAGGGGCTGGTGGTGCTGGCGATCAATCTCGGCGAGGATCGGCGCATGCTCGCCAGCTGGGTGAAGAGCCAGAACGTCACCTCGATGGTGCTGCACCTCGAGAGCGCCGCCCTCGGACGGAGCTACGGCATCACCGCCACGCCGACCGTGTTCCTGGTCGACCGCAGCGGCCGGCTGGTGGGCAAGGCGATCGGCACCCGGCCGTGGAGCGGCGACAAGGGCCGCGAGCTGCTGCGGGCGCTGATCGCTCGCTGAGGGTCTACCGGCGCCGGCGCGGCGGTTTCCCCGCCTCGCTCAACGCTGACCGGAGCGCGTGGAGCAGGGCGCGGGCCGCCGATGACAGGGGCCGTGGCCGCGGGTGGATCACGTCGAGGCTCCGGCTGATCGGCTCGGCGTCGACGACCTCGACCGCGACGAGACTCTTGCGCCGGAGCTCGCGGCTGACGGCGAGGTACGGGAGGAAGGCGAGCCCGATCCCGCGCTCGACCATCCGCTTGGCCGTCTCGATCGTCTCGACCTCCAGCGCCACGTTCGGCACGAGCCCGGCGCGGCGGAAGAGCCCCTGGGTCAGCGTCCAGTCGCTCGATCCCCGGTCGAAGAATATCAGCGGGCGATCCGCCACCTGATCGAGTCGTGCCCGCCGCGTGCTCGTCGGCCAGGCCTTCGCCTGCCCGACCAGGATGAGCGGGTCGTCGCGCAGGCTGACCGTCTCGACCTCCGGATGGTTCAACGACCGCGCGAGCCCGATCTCCGCCTCGCCGCGCAGCACCATCTCGAGCACCTCCTTCGAGTGCCCGGACCGCACGGTGATCATCACGTGCGGATGCGCCGTCTGGAACCGCTTGAGGACGTCGGGGAGGAGATAGGTGCAGATCGAGAGCACGGCGGCGATCTGGATCGCGCCCCCGCTCGTCGCGCGCAGGTCGTGGACCGCCTGGCGGGCCAGCGCCACCGCGTGGAGGACCTGCTCGGCGTGCGGCCGGAGCGCGCGCCCGGCCGCCGAGAGGGCGAGGCCGGGCTTGCCACGCTCGAAGAGGCGCACGCCGAGCGAGTCTTCGAGGGCGCGAATGCGCGCGCTCACGGCCGGTTGGGTCAGCCGCAGCGCCGCCGCGGCCCGCCGAAAGCCGCCGAAGGTGCCGACCGCCAGAAACGCTTCGACTTGCGGGATCTCCATGACGCTAGATTCCGGATTCTCCCGGGCGCCCCGCCGTGAAAGTTCTTGCAGCGTGGTGAACAACGCTCGCCATTCGACGACAACCCCCTGGCGATCAATTTAATTTATCGTGGGGATAAAAACAATATCGTTGAATTGATCGCCATCCGACCGCACAGTGAACGGCACCGAGACCGCGCGACACGCCGGCTCGAGCGAGGAGGAAGGCGGGATGCTGACGACGTGTGAGTGCGGAGTGACGATGGAGCCCTCGTCGCGATCGGCGCAGTGCCAGGAGTGCGGGGCCGTCGGCTGCGTGAGCTGCGCGATCCAGATCGACACCGAAACCTATTGCCGGTGGTGCGCGTGGCTGGTCACGCGCGGCCGCGTCGCCTGAGGAGGGCCCGATGCCGGAGAGCATGGGACGGAAGTTCCGGAGGCTGCTCGAGCAGGAGCCCTATCTGTTCACCGGCGGCGTCTATCAGCCGCTGGACGCGCAGATCGCCGAGCAGGTCGGCCTGAAGTCGATCTACTTGAGCGGCTACTCGATGGCCCTGGCCAACGCGTGGCCCGACATGGGCTTCCTCACGCAGACGGAGGTCGCGCGGATCGCCTCGATGGTCGCCAGCGCCACGACCCTGCCGGTGATCGCGGATGCCGACGACGGCTACGGGAACGCGCTCTCGACGATCCGGACCGTGCAGGAGTTCGCCAAGACCGGCGTGGCGGGGATCCACCTGGAAGACCAGCGCTTCCCAAAGCGCTGCGGCCACATCGCGGGCAAGACGATCGTCAGCCTCGAGGAGGCGCTGGGTAAGTACCGCGCGGCCATCGACACGCGCGATCGCCTCGACCGCGACTTCGTCATCATCGCCCGGACCGACGCCTACGGTGCCGTCGGTGGGAGCCTCGAAGAGGCGATCCGTCGCGGCCGCGCCTACGCCGACGCGGGCGTGGACCTGGTCTGGTGCGAGCTGTCGAACGCGTCGCGCGAGCCGGCGGTGGCCTTCGCCAAGGCGATGCGCGAGACGCATCCGAACCTGCCGCTGGCCTTCAACTACTCGTCCTCCTTCCGCTGGCACCAGGATCCGCATCCATTCACCTTCCAGGAGCTGGGCGCGCTCGGCTACAAGTTCATCTTCATCACGCTCTACGCGTCCCACGCGGCCACGTACGCGGTCTGGAACGCGATGGAGGAGCTGGTGCGCGACGAGGAACAGGCGCAGTGGCGCCTCGAGAAGGCGAAGGTCGGTCACCCGACCGAGAGCCATCACGTGATGGCGCGTGTCGCCCACTTCCAGGAGCTGGAGAAGAAGTACATCCCGGGCACCGAGGAGCGAATCAAGGCCTCGGCCGGCTACGACGACCGCCGGCTCCATTGATCGGACGCCGAGGGGGCCCCGCGGCCCCCTCGGGGATACGATGGCCCACGCCGAGACCCACGGAGGGTGGACATGGGATTTGAGGGGGAAGCGTTCGTCACCCGGTTCAACACGGTGTGGAACGGCCACGATGTCGCGGGAATTCTCTCCATGATGACGGACGACGTGATCTTCGAAGCGTCGTTCGGGAAGGATCCCTGGGGCGCGCGCGTCGTCGGCCAGCCGGCGGTCCGCGAGTTTCTCGAGGACATGTTCCGGCGCATTCCCGACGTGCGCTGGGACGAGATCCGCCACTTCGCCCATCCCGACCTGGCGGTGGTCGAGTGGCTGACGACGGGGACTCCGCGCGGCTCCACCCGCTACGAAGTGCAGGGGTGCGACGTGCTCGCGTTGCGCGACGGGAAAATCGCCGCCAAACGTTCCTACCGGAAGGGCCAGCTCGCGCCGCTGTCCGTGGAGCGCTGAGGGCGACCGCTACATCGGCCGCGACGACACGATCAGCCGGTAGAGCGCGGTCTGCTGATAGAAGTGACGCAGCACGTAGTGCTCGTTGATGTCGTGCTGCTGGTTGTTGCTGTTGGCCGCCGGGATCCACAGGCAGGGCATCCCGAGAACGTCCGTGAAGACGTGGAGCGGCAGCGTGCCGCCGAGGATCGGCAGCGCCACCGGCTCGGCGTCGCCTTGCTGCTCCAGCAGTCGGAGGAGCCAGCCGAACTCCGGGCGTGAGGGCGAGGTGTAGCTGGCGGGCTGACCGGAGGTCTCGACGGCGAAGGTGATGCCGGCGACGCGCCCGCGGTGCTCGGCGACGGTGCGGTCGATGAGCTCGCGGATCGCCGCCGGAGGCGTGTCGGGCGTCAGACGAACGTCGA
>QHSI01000080.1 GCA_003221515.1 Candidatus Rokuibacteriota bacterium | reverse complement strand
GCTTCAGGTGCTCGGTGAGCCGCTCGAAGCCGAGCGTCGCGCGCGCGATGTAATCCCGGTCGATCAGGTCCTCGGCGACCACCACGTGCATGATCGCGAGCGCCAGCGCCGCGTCGGTGCCGGGACGTACCATCAGGTGCTCGTCCGCCTGCTGCGCGGTGGGCGTCCGGTAGGGATCGATCGCCACGACGTACGCGCCGCGAGCCCGGGCCTCCTTGACGAGCGTCATGACGTTGATCGTCGAGTACGACGCGTTGACGCCCCACAGGATCACGAGCTCCGCGCCCACCATCTGCTCGGAGTCGTTGCCGGTGACCGCGCCGACCGTCGCCCGCCAGCCCGCGTACGCGGTCGACGTGCAGATCGAGCGCTCGAGTCGACTCGCGCCAAGGCCGTGGAACAACGGATGGCCCGCGAAGAACTGGACCTGGCCCATCGAGCCCGCGTAGGAGAACGGCAGGATCGCCTCGCCGCCCTCGCTGGCGATGATGGCGCGCCACCGCGCGGCGATCGTGTCGATCGCCTCGTCCCACGAGATCGGCGCGAACTCGCCCGCCCCCTTCGGGCCGACGCGACGCAGCGGCGTCAGGACGCGCAGCGGCGAATGGACGCGCTCGGCGTACTCGCGCACCTTGCCGCAGATCACGCCACGCGTGAACGGGTGTTCGGCGTTGCCGGTGACCGACGTGAGCCGGCCGGCCTCGACGGTGACGACGAGGCTGCAGCACGACGGGCAATCGTGAGGACAAACCGACAGCATGAGACGCGAACAAAGGTATCATGGCCGCGCATGGGGGCCCTGCTGCGCGGTTGAACCCATTCAAGGCCGCCGACGCCAAGCGCCTCGCCGTCATGTTCGGCGTCGTCTACTTCGCGCAGGGCATGTGGTACCTGCCGAACCAGGCGATCACGATCGTCCTCAAGGACCGCGGGCTCAGCGCCGGCCAGGCCGCCGACTTCTTCTTGATCGCGCTGATCCCCTGGGTCATCAAACCCGTGTACGGGCTCCTCTCGGATTTCGTACCGCTCTTCGGGCGACGCCGGCAGAGCTACTTCCTGCTCACGTCCGCGCTGGCGGGCGTCGCCGGTCTCGCGCTGGCGTGGGGCGATTGGATCGTCGGCGGGCAGATCACGCCGTTCACGCTGCCACTGCCGGAACTTCGGGTGACCGTTCCCTGGACCGAGATCGGCGGCAAGCCGCTGGAGTTCGTCCTGGGCGGGCCACTCACCTTCACGCTCGTCGAGGGCGTCTGGCTCTTCACCTTGATGGGGCTCGGCCTCGCGTTCACCGACGTCTTGACGGATGCGCTGATGGTGGAGAATGGCCGGCCTCGCGGGCTCACCGGCGCCTTCCAGTCGGTGCAATGGGCGTGTATCACGCTCTCGTCGGTTGTGGTGGGCGAGCTCGGCGGCAATCTCGCGGAGACGCGCAGCCTGCGCGCCGCGCTGCTGCTGGCGGCGTGCTTCCCGCTCATCTCGCTGGCCATGGGCGCGTCATTCGTCCACGAGGCGCCGGCCCGCTTCGATCGGGCGGCGATCCGGGAGACGTCGAGAGCGATCCGCGCGGCGGCGCGCGGGCGCGAGGTGTGGATCGTCGCGGGGTTCATCTTCTTCTTCTGGTTCAGCCCTTCGTTCGGCCCAGCGTTTCTCTACTACCAGACCGACACGCTGGGATTCAGCCAGCAGTTCATCGGGCGGCTCGCGGCCCTCGCCGCCGTGGCCGGCGTGGTCGGCGCGGTGATCTATGCGCCGCTCTCGCGGCGGATGCCGCTCAAGCACATCATCAACCTGTCGATCGCCGCGGGCGTCGTCGGCACGCTGGCCTACCTCTTCTACCGCGACAAGACCTCCGCCTTGATCATCGACATCAGCTGGGGCGCGATCGGCATGATCACCCAGCTCGCCTTCCTCGACCTGGCCGCGAAGGCCTGCCCTCGCCACGTCGAGGCGACCTTCTTCGCCGCCCTCATGTCGGTCTACAACATCGGGCAGCAGCTCTCCCAGAACGTCGGCGCCCGCCTTTACGACGCGGTCGGCTACACGCCGCTGGTGTACATCTCGGCCGCGATGACGGCGCTCGCCTGGGTGCTGGTGCCGCTGGTGAAGATCGACCAGATCGAGGCGCGGGCGCGGGCGGACCTGCCGCCGCTCGAGCCGACGACGTCCTAGCGGTCGGCGCCCGTTTCGTCGGGCGGCCGACGCGTGGCCGCGTTGTACGCGCGCTGGAGCCAGCGGACCGCGCGGCCCAGATCCTCGGGGCCCTCGACGTCGAGCTCGATCCACCCCTTGCGCGAGAAGCGCCGGTGCGGACGAACTCGCGCGTCGACGAGCGCGCGCTTCTGGTCGTCGGCGGTCAGGCGGACCCAGAGATCGTGCTCCTTCACGCGCACCGGGAAGCAGGCGAAGAGCGTATCGCCGACGAAGTAGCCCCACCGCCCGAACATGGGAGTGATCCGCACGTTCGGCCAGGCCGCCACCGCTTCGTTGATCCGCTGCGCGAGGCCGGTGCCGCCACGCTCGAGGGCGCGACGGGTCTTGCGTCCCTTGCCCATTCCGCGGAATCGTCGGAGCATGGTGTCGACGTCGCCATTCTGCCATTGACAGCCGCGCGCGCGCCATGCGAACGTGAAATGCTCATGCCGACTCGAGTCGAATTCGCCCCGGTGGAAGGGGCGGCCGCGCTCTTCACGCCGGCGTTCTGCGAGTATCTGACGCGCCTCCACGATCGCCTCGACGGCGCCGCCCGCGATTTGCGCAAACGCCGGCTCGCGATGCTCGAGCGCGCGCTGAAGCAGCACACGCCGCCCGCGCCCCCGCCCGTGAGCGAGGCGAACTCCGGTACGTGGCGCGTCCCGCCGGTGCCCGACGATCTGAAGAAGCCCGGCATCGAGATCTCGGGCCCCTGCTCGATCACGTCGATGTTCATCAACGCGCTCAACCCCGGCCCCGAGGGCGAGCGCGCCGCCGGCGACCTGGACGACGACGAAGATTCGGGCGGTCATCGCCTCATCGACACGGTCCGCTCCGCCCACAACCGGCTGGCCGCGGTGAACCGCGAGCTGACGTTCGTGGACTCGCAGCGGAACCGTACCTACGCGATCGCCGACGGCGAGCTGCCGTTCTTCATGCACCGCGAGCGCGGCCTGCACCTCGACGAGCCCGACGTCACCGTCGACGGCGCGCCCGTCAACGCCGCGCTCCTCGGCACCGCGCTGACGCTCTTCTACGCCGGCCGCGCCCAGACCGGGCGCGGGCAGGGCATCTACTTCTATCTGCCGAAGCTGGAGGCCGCCGCCGAGGCGCGCTGGTATCGCGACCTCTTCGATCTGAGCCGCCAGCACCTGCCATTCTTGGACTCGGCGACGATCCGCGCCATCGTGCTCGTCGAGTCGCTGCCGTGCGTGTACGAGATGGAAGAGATGCTCTACGAGCTCGGCCCCTACGCGGCCGGGCTCAACGCCGCGCGCTGGGATCTCAAGGCCTCGATCTTCGAGTTCGTGATGGCCGACCCGGCCCAGGTGTGGCCGGACCGGTTCGGCGTGGACATCAAGACGACGCCGTTCCTGGCCAACATCTTCCGCCGGCTGGTCGCGATCAGCCTGAAGCGGGGCGCGGTGCCGATCGGCGGCATGGCGACCGCGCTCCCCAACCCCGACCCCGAGGTCAACCGCGCCGCGGCCGAGGCGATCCGCGCCGACAAGCAGTGGGAGGCGGAGCAGGGCTTCATCCGCGGCTGGGTCGCGCACATCTTCCACATGAAGACCGCGGGTGATCCCTTCAAGGCGCTGATCGGATCGGGCTGGAAGCCGACGGCGCAGATGGCGAACCCCGACAACTACCCGGTCGTCATCAAGGTGCCCGAGGGCCCGATCACCGTCGACGGCACCCGGCGCAACGCACGGATGCTGATCGAGTACGTCGAGGGCTGGCTCGCCGGACGCGGCGCCAAGGGCATCGACAGTCTCGAGGGCAAGCCCGGCATCCACCCGGCGCTCATGGAAGACCTGGCGACCGGCCGCATGTCGGTCGCGCAGATCGCCCAGCGCATCCTCCACCACGCGCGCGACACCAAGAGCGGCGTCGTCCACGACTTCGCGGTGGTGAAGACCCTCCTGCGCGACGAGCTCGCCGACATCCTGGCGCGCCGCCAGGGCGCCGAGACGCACGAGCGTTATCGCCAGGCGACCAGGATCGCGATGCGCTGGATCAAGAACTACACCGAGCTGAGCTTCCGGAGCCTCGGCGCGTACACCCGCGCCGAGCTCGAGCGGATCGCCGCCGAGCCCGACGCGTTCTGACCTGACCCTCGGCCGCGGGCCCCCTCAGCGCGACGGGCCACGGTCGGCGTCCAGCACCTCCCGCAGCAGCTTCTCGGCCACGCGGATCTCGACGCCCGCCCGCTCCTCCTGCAAGAGCATGGCGACGCGCGAGTCGCGCTCGGCCCATCCGCGGTTCATCGCCTCGGTCATCTCCTCGAGCGTGATGTTGGCCAGCCGCATCGGCACCTTGTGCTCGCGGCCGAGCGCCGTCGCCAGCGTCACGTCTTTGTGGGCCAGGCGCAGCGCGAAGGCCGGCGGCTCGAACTTGTTCGGCAAGAACTGATCGACCAGGCCGTCGAACGTGCGGCGCCGGCCGCCCGCGCCCTGACGCACCGCCTTCCACAGCGCGAGCGGATCGACGCCGGCCTTGACGCCCATCGTGAAGACCTCGGCCATCGCCGTCTGCACGATGTAGCCGGCGCAGTTGTGGACGAGCTTCGCGACCGATCCGGCGCCGATCGGGCCGACGTAGTACGGTTGATCGCCGATCGCGTCGAGCACCGGCCGGTGCTTGTTGAAGATTTCCTCGTCGCCGCCGACCCAGAGCGCGAGCTTCCGGGTCTCGGCGCCCCGCGGGCCGCCGCTGACCGGCGCGTCGAGCATGTGAATGCCGCGGCGCTTGAACACCTCATGGATTTTCCGCACGAGCCCCGGGGAGTTGGTCGACAGGTCGAAGTACGCCTTGCCGGCCACGAGCCCGGCGCCCAGGCCCTGCTCGCCGAGCGCCACCGACTCCACCTCCGGCGGGCCAGGCAGCGACGTGAAGACGACGTCGGTGGCCTCGGCCACCGCGCGGGGCGAGTCGGCCCACACGGCGCCGGCCTGCACGTGGGGCGCCGCCGCTTCGCGCCGCACGTCGTTGACCACGAGCTGGTGGCCGCCCTTCATCAAGTTGGACGCCATGTGGCGTCCCATCGTGCCGAGCCCGATGAATCCGACCTTCATGGCTTCTTCGCGTCGAAGACGCGCCGCGCGATCGTCCCGGCGGTCATCGCGTTGGGCCAGCCGGCGTAGAAGGCGAGATGGGTGATCACCTCGCCGATCTCCTCGCGGGTCACGCCGTTGGCCAGCGCGCGCTCGAGGTGTCCTTGGAGCTGATCGGTGCGGTACATGGCCGTCAGCGCGGCGACCGTGATCAGGCTGCGGTCGCGCTTGGACAGTCCGGGGCGCTCCCAGACGTCGCCGAACAGGACCTTCTCGCTCAGGTCGATGAGCTTCGGCGCGACCGGGCGCACCACTTCACGGGCGGTCGTGGGGGCTGGCTGCGTGCTCACGGTGTGCTCCTTTCTCTGCTCTCTGCGATCGAGATGAACCTCGCAGGGACTCTACGCGCTTCGGGCGTTTGACGCCAGCCACGTCCACCTGCCGACGGAGAAGCTAGCCGCCGTAGAAGACTTTGTCGCCCAGCTCCTTGAGCCACAGCGTGGCATCGTCGGCGCGACCGTCGATCGGCTTGGCGAGCCCGACCTCGACGACCCGGCCGACGAACACCGAGTGATCGCCCTTCTCGACCGTTGCCTCGAGCGTGCACTCGACGAACGCCGGCAGGTTGGTCAGGATCGGCGCGCCGGTGGTGCCGGGACGGAACGGCTCACCGGAGATCGTGTTGCCCTTCTTCTCCGCCGGCTTGAAGAACGTGAAGGCGAGCCCCTGCTGGCCCTTGCCCAGCACGTTCAGCGCGAAGGCCTTCGTGTCCTTGATGAGGCTATGGGCGCCGGAGTCCGCCTTCACGCCGATGGCGATCAGCGGCGGCTCGAACGACGCCTGCGTCACCCAGTTGATGGTGGCGGCCGCCACGCGGCCGTCGGCGTGCGCCGCAGTCAGGACGTAGAGGCCATAGGGGATCATCCGGAGCGTGGTCTTCTTGGTGTTGGCGTCCATGGGTTCCCTCCAGGGCCGGAGCATACGGCGGATGACGGCTTCGGTCCAGACTTTGCGGACCCGACGGATTTTCAAGTACCATCGCGGGAAGACGGCGCGCTCGCCGAGGAGGATGCCATGCCGCTGACCGAGCTGAACCACTACTTCATTCGCGCGAACAACCTCGAGCAGACCAAGAACTTCTACTGCGACGTGCTCGGATTCCAGGTGATGCCGCGGCCGAGCTTTCCGTTTCCGGGCTACTGGCGCGGGCGTCGTCGACCACATCGCGTTCCTGGCGAACGAGCCGGGCGATTTCATCCGTCGGCTCCGGGCGCGCCAGATCGACTTCCAGCCGCGCTCCCTGCCGGAATTCGACCTCTACCAGATCTTCATCAAGGACCCGAACGGGCTCACGATCGAGCTGAACTTTTTCGGGCTCAAGGACGTCAAGGACTGGGGCGGCGGCGAGGACTACTCGCAGATGCCTCAGACCGCCGGGAGGCGCGGGTGACCGATCGCCCGAGCGCACTGCGGCCGCCGAGGTCGGGCGCGAGATGCCCCGGGAGACGATCGCCGACCTCCACCGCACCGGCCTGCTCCGGTTCCACCAGCCCCGGCGCTGGGGCGGCATGGAGCTCGAGTAGTCAGCGAGTCGCGACCGTGGCCGCGTCCATCACATCGTCGGGCGTGTCGGGGTTGATCGAGCAATCGGGACCGAGCAAGAAGAAACGCCCACCCATCTCGGCGACCGCGCGGCGGCCGCGCATCTCGATCTCCTTCGGCGGGCGGCTCGCGATCTCGGGCTTGGCGGGTAGCCCGCCGACCACTGCGCGGCCGGTGCGGCGATGCGCATCCGCGAGCGACGGATTGCCAGGCACGGTGGCCCAGCTGAAGGCCGTCGCCTGGTAGTCGACGAACTCGTCGAAGAGCACGTCCGCGCCGCAGACATGAAGCAGGTTGAAGGACGCGCCCTCCACCGCACGTAGGATCCGCAGATCGTACGGCCGCTGGAAGCGGCGGCACTCCTCGGCGGTCGACAGCTCGCGCGTCGCCATGTTCGTGGCGTAGAAGAGGCCGTCGGCGCCTGATCCGACGGCGGCGCGCGCGTAGGCCGCGAGCGTCACCGCCATCGCCTCCAGCGCGTGGTCCACCGCCGCCGGCTCTGCGCGCATCAGCGCCACCGCCTGCGCGCGCCCGCCCGTCAGCAGGAAGGGCAGGACCATCATCGGCGAGAACACGGTCCAGATGATGGGCGTGTCCGGCCCGACCGCCTCACGAATGAGCGCCAGCGCCCGGAGCTGCTCGCCGAGCGCGCCGGATTTCGGATCAGCGGGCTCGAGTCGTCGCAGATCGGCGGCGGTCGCCAGCGGCGCGTGGGTCACGGTGTACGGCGTGGCCCGCTCGCGCGAGGGCGTGTAGCGGAGTCCCCACATTTCCGCGAAGCACTGGGCCCGACTCTGCGGCTTGAGGAAGTCCCAGTCGAATCGACGCGCCAGTCGCACCGTCTCGGCGGCGAGCGTCTCGGCGGAATTCTCGGTGGCGAAGTTGTGGAGCCAGAGACTCACCGGCACGCGGTCCACCGGCTCGCCTCGCAGCGCGGCCACGACGCGCTCACGCCTGGTCATGTGTCGGCCGATCATAGTACAGTTCCCGGCCGGGAGGTCACCCCATGTACGAGATCCTGGCGCTCAAGTACGCCGAGCGAGACACGACGAAATGCCAGTTCTTCTATCGCGAGTCCTCGCACGACAAGCTCACGCTCGACTACTTTGTCTGGCTCATCCTCGGCGGCCCGCACCCGCTCCTGGTCGACACCGGATTCCGCGACGACGACGCTCGCGCCCGCGGGATCCGCAACTATGTGAGCCCGGCGGCGATGGTCGAGCGCGCCGGCGTCAAGGCCGCCGACGTGCCGATCTCGCTCATCACGCACCTGCACTACGACCACTGGGCCGGCCACAGCCTGTTCCCGAACGCGGAGTTCTGGATCCAGGGCGAGGAGGTGGCGTTCTGGACGGGCCCGTTCGGGCGGACGCCGGCCTTCCGCGGCTCGGCCAACGTCGATGCGCTCGCGCGACTGGTGACGCTGAACTACGCGAACAAGATTCGCATCGTCGAGGGCGATCAGCAGGTGTGGCCGGGCATCCGCGTCCACCGGGTCGGCGGCCACACCGCCGGACTGCAGATCGTCACGGTCGAGACGAAGCGCGGGCCGGTCGTCCTCACCTCCGACGCCTCGCACTTCTACCACAACGTGGAAACGCGCCAGCCGGTGCAGATCATCACCAACTTGCCGGAGATGCTGACGGCCTTCGACACGATCGACGCGCTCGCCGGCTCGACCAGACTGGTGGTCGCGGGCCACGATCCAGAAGTGGCCGATCGGTTCACGAAGCTCGAGCCCGGCATCATCAAGATCGCCTGACGTCCAACCTCAAAGGAGGACTCTATGCGACGCATCGTCATCGGTCTGGCTGTGATCACGGCGCTCGGTCTGTCGACGGCAGCCGCCCAGGGTCCGTCCTGGCGGCCGCCCTCGGAGAGCCAGCGCTGTCCTTCGAAGTGGGGCGCCGGCGACGAGCGCGGAGCGGCCAACCACATGAAGCCCGACTCGGTGCTCAAGGCCGTCAAGCTCGTCCGCACCGGCGAAGTCGTCGAGCTCGGCCACGTCCTCTCGCCGACGATGCCCATGTCGGCCACCCGGCAATTCAACATCCACACCAAGCGCACGTTCATGAACCCGCAGTCGAATCGGCGCGGCAGCAACGAGGAAGTGTTGCTCAGCGAGATCGGCCAGGTCGGCACCCAGTTCGACGGCTTCGCTCATCAGACCATCGAGGACAAGGTCTACAACTGCTACAAGCTGGACGAGATCTCGACGCGCACGGGCTTCACCAAGGTCGGCATCGAGAAGGTGGGCTCGCTGATCACGCGCGGCGTGCTGATCGACGTCGCCGGTCTGAAGGGCGTCGACATGCTGGGCGATACCTATGAGATCACCGTGGCCGATCTCGAAGGGGCGCTGCAGCGCCAGAACCAGAAGCTCCAGCCCGGCGACGCGGTCGTCATCCACACCGGCTGGGGCAAGCTCTGGGGCAAGGACAACGCGCGCTACATGCGGAGCGGCCCGGGCATCGGCGTGCAGGCGGCCGAGGGGCTCGCCAAGCAGGATCCGATGCTGGTCGGCGCCGACAACGTGCCGGTCGAAGTCAATCCGAACCCGGACAAAGAGGTCTCGTTGCCGATCCACCAGATCATGCTGGTGGTCAACGGGATCTATCTGCTGGAGAACCTGAAGCTCGACGAGCTCGCGGCCAAGCGCGTGCACGAGTTCGCCTTCGTGATGCAGCCGTTGAAGCTTCAGGGCTTCACGGGCTCGACCGTCGCGCCGATCGCGATCCGCTGAACGACGAGGGAGGGGCGGCGCGCGCCGTCCCTCCCTCGCCTAGTCAGCGTGCGAATCAACTCGGTCCTCCCCTCGGTCCCCGCGGTATTGTCCTTTCGGCCCTATGATACCGTCCAGGCGGGAGGGTCCCATGCCGACGTCCGCCAACATGAAAGCCGTCGTCCTCCGTGGGGCCGACGACATGCGCGTCCAGCCCTGGCCCCGCCCCGAGCCCGGCCCGGGCGAGGTGCGGCTGAAGGTCGAAGTCGCGTCGATCTGCGGCACCGACGTGAAGGTGCTCCACCGCACGTTGCAGGGCCAGCCCGCCGGGGAGTTCGTGATGGGCCACGAGTACGCCGGCACGGTGGCCGCGCTCGGGCCCGGCGTCGACGAGTTCAAGGTCGGCGACCGCGTCGCGGTCGAGGTCCACAAGGGCTGCGAGCGGTGCGAGAACTGCATCAAGGGCTGGTACACGTCGTGCCTGAACTACGGCGACGTCTCGAAGGGCCATCGCGCCAAGGGCCTCACCTGCGACGGCGGCTTCGCCGAGTACGCCGTGAACCACATCAACACCCTCTATCGCCTGCCCGACAACCTGACCTTCGAGCAGGCCTGCATGGTGACGACGGCGGCTTCGCCCCTCTG
>QHSI01000142.1:23722-56026 GCA_003221515.1 Candidatus Rokuibacteriota bacterium | reverse complement strand
ACAAGCAGATCATCATGATCACCGACGGCGAGCCGACCGCCCACATGGAAGGGCTCGAGGCGGCCTTCTCGTACCCCCCGACCAAGCGCACCTTCGACGAGACGCTGAAGGAAGTGCAGCGCTGCACGCGCGAGGGCATCACCATCAACACCTTCATGCTCGAGCAGAGTCGCATGCTGACGGCGTTCGTCGAGCAGATCACGCGCATCAACCGCGGGCGCGCTTTCTTCTCCCGCCCCGAGCACCTCGGCGAGTACATCCTCGTCGACTACGTCAACAACAAGCGCCGCTCGATCGCGTAGTTTCTGTCGTCTTGGGCCGGCGCGCCGGTCGGTATGCGAGATGGCGACATCCATTGGCGACTTCTGTGCGAATGGCTTTCTCGTAGTCCGGGGAGCCATCGCGCCAGATATTGCGCCCGCGCCGACTCACGACGACTTGCTCGTCTTCTATCTTCCGGGTGAGCGCCAGGCCGAGCTCCTGGAGCGGATCCGCGCCGACATCGAAATCGTCGACGCCGGTCGGGAGCGATGCTGAACGTCGTTCGGAGCGAGACAGAGCGAATTGGCGATCGCGCCTCATTTGCGCAGTAGTTGCTGGCGGCTGTTTGATGGCGATACGGCGTCGCCGTCAAGAACTGCGGCGGGGATTCAGGAGCCTTGAGGCGAAGCCAGGCGAGCTCCGCTAGCGTCGGCTTCGCTCGGAGTGGTCCCCGACCACCTCGGCGACGCACGCCGTGACCCGCGCGCCGGTCGGCAGGTGGAGGAACTCGTTGGGCCCGTGGGCGTTGGAGCCCGGGCCCATCGCGCCGGTGATGAGGAACTGGGCCTGCGGGAAGCGCTCGCCGAGCATGCTCATGAACGGGATCGAGCCGCCGAGGCCCGCGAACATCGCCGGCTTGCCGAAGTGCGTGACCGATGCGCGGTTGATCGACTCGAGCAGCTTCGGATCCGTCGCCGGCGCGTTCCAGCCGTTGCCGGCGTCGCCGTAGGTGTCGAGGGTGACGCGCGCGCCGTACGGCGGATCGGCCTCTAGGATCTCCTTGAGCTTCCGCACCGCCTGCGGCGCCTCGCACGTGGGCGGCAGGCGAAGCGAGAGCTTGAGCGAGGTCTTCGGGCGCAGCACGTTGCCGCCGTCGGCCGGCAGCGGCAGCCCGGCGGCGCCGGTGATCCCCAGCGCGGGCCGCCACGTGTTGTTGAGGATCAGCTCGTGCGGATCCGCGCTCACCGGCCGCATGCCCGACGGGAAGGGGAAGCGATCGTAGACCTCGGCGCCGAGCGCCGTCGCGACCGCGCGCGCCTCGGCGATGCGCTCGCGCGGGATGTCGACGTGGAAGTCGCGCGGGATGATCGCCCCGGTGCGCGAGTCCTCGACGCGGTCGAGGAGCTGGCGCAGGATGCGGAAGCTCGAGGGCACGATGCCGCTGGCGGCGCCGGAGTGCACGCCTTCGGTCAGCACCTCGACGGTGAGCACGCCGCCGACCACGCCACGGAGCGACGTCGTCCCCCAGAGCTGCTCGTAGTTGCCGCAGCCGGAGTCGAGACACACGACGAGGCTCGGCGAGCCGAGCTTGGCCGCGAGCGCGTCGACGTAGTACGGCAGGTCCGCGCTCCCGCTCTCCTCGCACGCCTCGATGAGCACGACGCAGCGCGCGTGTCGCGCGCGCTGTTCCTGCAGCGCCTGGATCGCGGTGAGCGCGGCGAAGGTCGCGTAGCCGTCGTCGCCGACGCCGCGGCCGTAGAGCTTGTCGTCGCGGCGCACCGGCGTCCACGGTCCGGTGCCCTCGGCCCAGCCGACCATCTCCGGCTGCTTGTCGAGATGGCCATAGAGCAGCACGGTGTCGGTGCCCGTGCCGGGCGCCTCCAGCAGCAGGAGCGGCGTGCGCCCCTCGAGCCGGACGACCTCGATGCGCAGCCCTTCGATCGGCCGCGTGGACGCCCAGTCGCGCAGCAGCTCGACGGCGCGGTCGATGTGACCGTGCTCCCGCCACCGGCCGTCGAACATCGGCGACTTCGCGGGGATCTTGATGTACTCGGTGAGGGTGGGAACAATGCTGTCGTCCCACGTCTTCTGGACGAAACCGCGGAGCTTGCCGGAGTCGAGCGCCATCGTGCGGACCCTCAGGAGGCGATGCGGAGGCCGGAGCGGAGCTCCCAGAGCTCCTGCAGCTCGAGCGACGCGTCGGCGATACGCGCCAGCTTGCCGCAGAGGCGACAGTGGATGAACGCGGGTTCGCGGCCGATGTACGTGCTGTCACATTTGGGACACCGCGTCGGCGCGCCGGAGACGAAGCGCTTCGCGGTCCGCTGCAGCGTGTGCTCGGCGGTGAGCCGGATCACGGTGGCCGACTCGGGCACAGGCTTCGCCTTGGCTTTCTTCGCTTTCGCCAGCTTCATGAGCGCCGTCATTGTACAGCAGAGTCCGACGATCGGCGCGGGCTGGATGGACCGCCATGGCGACTTCAGCGTTTCGTGACGGTTTGCCGCGGCATGGCGTATCCTGTCAGGGCCAAAACGGGGGGGCGCATGATCAAGCTCGACCACCTCACGATTGCCGTGAGTGACTGCGAGAAATCACGTGACTGGTACGTCACGACACTCGGGCTGAAGATCGAGTTCGAGATTCCCGAGCGTCACACGATCGCGGTGCAAGACGAGTTCGACTTCACGCTGTTCCTCGCCGAGACGCCCGGCGGGCCGGGCCGGCCGAGCTGCGTCCTGACGTTCCAGGTCGGCGACGTCGAGGGCATGTATCGCGATCTGTCCAAGGCCGGGGTGCAGTTCGTCCACGGACCCCAGAAGACGTTCTGGGGCTACGGCGCCGAGCTGAAGGATCCCGACAGCTACCGGATCTGGCTCTGGGACGAGAAGACCATGCGGGAGAAAGGCGAAGTGTGAGCGGAGGCCCCGTCGCCGCCCGCTGGGACGCGGAGTATCGTGAGGGACGGTACGTGGCCGAGCCGCCGCTGCCGTTCGTGGGCGAGGTCGTCGCCACGCTGCGGGCCCATCCCGAGGCCCTCGCCGGCGTCGGACTCTACGTCGGCTGCGGCAACGGCCGGAACTACCTGCCGCTCGTCGACGCGGGGCTGAACCTCCACGGACTCGACATCTCCGGTGAAGCCCTCGACCAGCTCGCCGCGCGCCGACCCGAGCTGGCGCCCCGGCTCACTCGCGCCGATTTTCGCGACCTCGCCTTCGACCGGGCCTTCGACTACCTCGTCGCGATCCAGGTCTTTCAACATGGTGTCGAGGTCGACGCGTCGGCGTACTTCGCGCAGGCGGCGGCGGCGCTGCGCCCCGGGGGTCTCCTCTTCGTGAGGGTCAACGCGGCGACGACCGAGGTCTACTTCGGACACACCGTGGTCGAGCGGAACCCGTTCGGCGGACTGACCGTGAGGTACTCCGATGGGCCCAAGGCCGGCCTGTGCGTGCACTTCTACTCGGCCGACGAGCTTCGCGATCTTACTCGCGACCAGTTCCGTCTCCTGGCCGGGCCGCGTGAAGTTGTCACGCGCCGCGCGCCGCCGAAGACCGGCACCTGGGCCCAGTGGGAAGCCGTGTTGCAGAAACGACGAGTCGACTAGTCCGGCGATTGAATCGAGTCGAGCGGGTCGACCGTGCCGTCCGGTCCCACCGGACTGTGCACGATGCTCGTGACGACGCTACGTTCGCCTTTCATCTCGTACGAAGCCTTCACCGAGTCCCCCTGCGACAGGCCGCTCATCTGGCCCTCGGACACCCAGAGCCGGGTGCCGTCGTCCAGGACGATCGCATGGTTCGCGGTGTCGAAGTACCGAATCGTCCCCAACCTCTCCCCAGCCGCGGCCGGGAGCGACAGCGCGAGCGCCATCGCAATCGTGAGCCCTAGAATCTTTCGCATTGATTCCTCCGGAAATTAGTATGGGTCTACCTGTGGGTAATGCAAATCGCGTGCCGGTCCATCGTCCGTTGCCGGCTCGTGATTACGGGTACTTGAAGATCGGGACGGGGCGCGTCGTCGCAAAGAGCCACATAAGACGTGTCAAAGTTCAACAGTGCGATCTCCTTGGTAAGATGTGACCAGATCGCCACCAGGAGGAACACCATGTGGGGCGCGTCGAAGAAGCTCGTGATGCCGACCAGAGACAAGGCGTTGCCCGGCCGCGCCGAGCGCATGCCGGTCCCCGCCGCTCACTACGTGAACCGTCATCCGCTGACGCCGCCGTTTCCAACGGGGCTCGAGCAGGCGTTGTTCGGTCTCGGCTGCTTCTGGGGCGCTGAGCGCAAATTCTGGGAGACGCCGGGCGTCTTCACGACGGCGGCCGGCTACGCGGCCGGCTTCACGCCGAACCCCTCCTACGAGGAAGTGTGCAGCGGCCTCACCGGCCACAACGAGGTCGTGCTCGTCGTGTTCGATCCCAAGCGCGTCGGCTACGACGTGCTCCTGAAGGTCTTCTGGGAGAGCCACGATCCGACGCAGGGGATGCGCCAGGGCAACGACGTCGGCACGCAGTATCGCTCGGGGATCTACGTGCACTCCCCCGAGCAGCGGCGACAGGCCGAGGCCTCACGCGACGCGTACCAGAAGATGCTCTCGAAGGCGCGCTTCGGCACGATCACCACGGAGATCCTCGACGCGCCGGAGTTCTATTACGCCGAGGACTATCACCAGCAGTACCTCGCCAAGAACCCCGGCGGCTACTGCGGGCTCGGCGGCACCGGTGTCGCCTGCCCCACCGGGCTCCTCGAGGCCACGCCGAGCCGCTAGCTAGCTACTTCGCGGCCGCCTTCCACACCCGTTCGGGGCGCAGCGGCATGTCGAGATGCCGCACGCCGAACGGGCGCAGCGCGTCCACGACCGCGTTCACGATCGCGGGCGTGGAGCCGATCGTCGCCGCCTCGCCGATGCCCTTGGCGCCCATCGGATTGCGCGGCGTGGGCGTGACCGTCTCGCCGATCACGAACGACGGCAGATCATCGGCGTGCGGCACCGCGTAGTCCATCAGCGTGCCGGTCACGAGCTGTCCGTCCGCGCCGTACACCAGCTCCTCGAGCAGCGCCTGCGCGATCCCCTGCGCGAGGCCGCCGTGCACCTGTCCCGCCACCAGCGTAGGGCTGATGCGTACGCCGCAGTCGTCGACCGAGATGAAGTTGCGCACGGTCACGCGGCCGGTGTCGCGATCGGCTTCGACTACGGCGACGTGGGCGCCGAAGGGATAGACGAGGTTCGGCGGGCGGAAGAACTCGGTCGCCTCGAGGCCCGACTCGATGCCGTCGGGGAGGCCTTCGCCGTAGGCCTTGGGCGCGATCGCCTCGAGCGTGAGCGCCTTGCCGGGCACGCCCTTCACCTGATAGCGCCCCGCGGCGAAGACGACGTCGTCCGCCGCCGCCTCCAGCATGTGGGCTGCGAGTCGGCGGACCTTTTCCTGGACCTTGAGCGTCGCGCCGAGGATCGCCGAGCCGCCCACCACGAGGCTGCGGCTGCCGCCGGTGCCGTTGCCCATCGGCGTGTTCAGCGTGTCGCCGTGCCGCACCACGATCTTGTCGAACGGCACGCCGAGGTGGTCGGAGATGATCTGCGAGAAGGCGGTCTCGTGGCCCTGACCGTGGGCCGAGGTGCCGGTGTACGCGGTCACCGTCCCGCCGGGCTCGACGCGCACGACCGCGCTCTCGAAGGGACCGAAGCCGCACATCTCGACGTAGCACGCCATGCCGATGCCGAGCAGCTTGCGATCGCCGCGCTGCACGCGCTCCTTTTGCTCGGCGCGGAGCTTCGCATACCCGGCGGTCTCGAGCGCCTTGGTCAGCGCGCGATCGTACTCGCCGCTGTCGTAGTTCTGGCCGGTCGGCGCCGCGTACGGGAACGCGCTCGGCGGGATGAAGTTCTTCCGCCGAATCTCCTCGGGGGCCCGGCCCAGCTCCGCCGCGATCACGTCCATCAGCCGCTCGAGGTAGTACGCGGCTTCCGGACGGCCGGCGCCACGGTAGGCGGCGACGGAGGTCGAGTTGGTGAACACGCAGGTCGACTGCAGGTCGACGTTCGCGACCTTGTAGACGCCGATGCCCATCGACAGCGTGAGATCGGGGATGAACGTAAAGACCGGGTACGCGCCGATGTCGGCGGTGACCCGCATACGCAGCGCCGTGATGGTGCCGTCGTCCTCGACGGCAGCCTCGAGATCGGTGATCTGCGCGCGGCCGTGCGTCGTCGCCATCATGTGCTCGAGCCGCGTCTCGGTCCAGCGCAGCGGCAGCTTGTAGCGTCGCGCCAGGACGGCGAGCGTCGCGTCCTCCGGGTAGCAGCCGAACTTCACGCCGAAGCCGCCGCCGACCTCAGGGGCAATCACCCGGATGAGGTTCTGCGGCAGGCCGAGTGCCGTCGCCAGGTCGTTGCGCAGGCCGTGCGGCGCCTGGTTGGTCGCCCACATGACAAGCCCGCCGGACGCGGGATCGGGCGCCGCCAGCGTGGCCCGCCCCTCGAGCGGCACCCCGCAGAGCCGCTGACTGTTCATCCGCTGCTTCACGACACGCTTGGCCTTCGCGAACGCGGCGTCGGGATCGCCTGCCTTGATCGGGGTCTGGTGCTCGATGTTGTTCGGCGCGTCGTCGTGAATCTGAGGCGCGCCCTTGGCCATGGCCGCGAAGACGTCCGTGACGGCCGGCAACGGTTGCCAGTCGACGACGACCTCAGTCGCGGCATCGACCGCGGCCGCTTCCGACGTGGCGATGACGGCGGCGACGGCCTCGCCGACGTGGCGCACGCGGTCGATCGAGAGCGAGTAGTGCTTGCGCCCGCCGCTGGCCGCGGCGTCGCCGGTGCCGCCCTCGCCACCGCTAACGATCGGCAACGGCGCGCAGAGCCCGCGGATGTCGTTGCCGGTCACCACCGCGAACACGCCCGGGCGCTTCGATGCCGCCGAGGTGTCGATCCCCCGAATGCGCGCGTGCGCGTGGGGACTGCGCACGAACGCGACGTAGTGCATCCCGGGCAGCGTGATGTCGCCCACGTAGGTGGAGCTGCCCGTGATCAGTCGGGGATCTTCCTTGCGCCGGACTTCCGCACCCATCAGTCGTGGAGTCGCCATGGTCAGGTAGAATACCGCATGCTCGGTCGCCGTCCAGGACTCGTCGCGCTCGTCCTCGTCGGCGCCGTCCTGGCGGCGTGCGCGGCCGGGCTCGGCGGCGGCGAGCCGTCGGCCGGCGCGCGCGCGCCGATCGATCACATCGTCGTGCTCTTCCTGGAGAACCGCTCGTTCGATCATCTCTTCGGGACATATCCCGGCGCGACCGGGCTCGCCGGGTACCGTGGCCGGCAGGCCGACCAGAACGGCGCGGCGTATCCGACACTCCCGGCGGCGCTGGGCCGCGAGGGCAAGCCCGATCAGCGCTTCCCCGCCGACTTGCCGAACGCGCCGTTCGCGATGCTGCGCTTCGTGGGACCGCTCGACGAGACCAACAATCCGGTCCACCGCTTCTATCACATGCAACGGCAGTACGGCGTCGGCGCCGACGGCATTCCGATGGGCCGATGGGTGGCCGAAGGCACGAGCGGCGGCGTCACGATGGGCTACTACGATCGCGTCGCGAGCCCGGTGCAGTGGCGGCTGGCCGACGAGTTCGTGCTGCTCGACCACTGGTTCCAGGGGATTCACGGCGGCTCGTTTCCGAATCACTTCTATCTGATCTCCGGAGGCGTGGCGCGCTACCGCGAGGCGCCCGCCGCCGAGCGCGCCCTCGGCGTCGGGCCCGATGGACGCGTCGACGAGGACGGCGAGGTCGACCCCGAGGGCTGGGTCGTCAACAACCTCGATCCCCCCTATCCGCCGCAACGCGTGACGCGGATCCTCCACGAGCCGCAGACGGCTCCGACGATCGCCGACCGTCTCGACGCGGCGGGCGTGTCGTGGGCGTGGTACGCGACGGGCTGGGGCGGCGGCGCCAACGCGGTGAAACAAGGCCTGACGCCGCACCACAACCCGTTCCAGTACGTGAAGCGCATCATGGAGACCGCGGAGGGCCGCACGCACATCCGCGACGCGTCCGAGTTCAGCCGCGCCCTGCGTGACGGCGGCCTGCCGGCGGTCTCGTTCGTGAAGCCGCACTGGAAGCAGAACGCCCACGCGGTGTCCTCGACGGTCGGCGCCGGCGATCGCTGGATCGGCGAGATCGTCGGAAAGGTGATGGCGAGCCGCTACTGGCCGCGCGTCGCGGTCGTCATCACCTACGACGAGGGCGGCGGCTGGTTCGACCACGTCCGCCCGCCGGTCATCGATCGCTTCGGGCTCGGCACGCGCGTGCCGACGCTGATCGTCTCCCCCTATGCCCGGCGCGGCGTCATCGGCCGTCGCGCGTACGACCACGCCTCGGTGCTGAAGCTGATCGAATGGCGCTTCGGCCTCGAGCCCTTGACGGAGCGCGACCGGCACGCCGCCGCACCGCTGGAGGCGTTCGACTTCTCGCAGCCTCCGCGCGGGCCCGTTCCGCTGCCGAAGGCGCCCTGACCATGCCCGATCTACTCGAGGCGATCGAGATCGAGACGGCACCGGCGCCGCGCGCCAGCATCGTGTGGATGCACGGGCTCGGCGCCGACGGCCACGACTTCGTCGACATCGTGCCCGCGCTCGCGCTGCCCGCGGGCACCGGCGTGCGCTTCGTGTTCCCCCACGCGCCGATGCGGCCGGTGACGATCAACGGGGGCTACGTGATGCGCGCGTGGTACGACATCCGCGACGACCACGGCCAGCGACGCGAAGACCCCGACGGCGTGCGCGCCTCGCAGAAGTCGATCGAGGCGCTGATCGAGCGCGAGAAATCGCGCGGCATCCAAGCGTCGGCGATCGTGCTGGCCGGCTTCTCGCAGGGTGGCGCGATGGCGCTCCACACCGGCCCGCGCCACGCCGAGCGTCTCGCCGGGATCATGGCGCTCTCCTGCTCCCTGCCGCTGGCCGACACGCTGGCCGCCGAGGCCGCGCCCGCCAATCGCACGACGCCGATCTTCATGGCGCACGGCGCCGACGACGAGATGATCCCGCCGGCCCGGGCGCTCCGCGCGCGCTCGGTGCTCGTCGAGCTCGGTTATCGCGTGGAGTGGCACGAGTACCGAATGGGCCACTCCGTGTGCATCGAGGAGATTCGCGACATCTCCGCCTGGCTCGGGACAGTGCTGGGTGGATGATCGCCCGCGCCTTCCTCGTCATCGTGTGTCTGGTCCGGATTCCACACCGCACACTGACTTCAGGCGAGAAGTCGTGGAGAGGCATCCCGGCACGCGTTCGCAGTACCCGACCATCGAGGAGTTCGCGATGAAGGACCTGAAGGCGTTTCCCGGGGATTGGACGCTCGACCTCGTCATCGACGATGAGAAGGCCGGCGCCTTTTCGTTCTTCATCGGCGACGCGCGGGCGATCACGCAGGCCAGGAGGCGCCGCGCCGAGTGACCGCGCCCCTTCAGACGCCGGCGATCAGCCGCAAGTCCTCGAGCAGAATCCCGTAGAGGCGCGCTTGCTGGGTCTCGTCCTCGCCGCGCAGCACGGCGGAAGGATGGAGCGTGGCGATCGTCTTGTCCGCCCAGCGCGTCGGCGCGAAACGGCCGCGGTCTTTCATCAACCGGAAGTCGGCGCCGAACACCGCGTGCGCCGCGGTCGCGCCGAGACACACCAGCACGCCCGGCTTGATCAGGGCCAGCTCGGCCTCGAGCCACGGCCGGCAGGCGGTGAGCTCGCTCATGCCGGGCGTCTGGTGGATCCGGCGCTTGCCCTTCTCGACGAACTTGAAGTGCTTCACGGCGTTCGTGACGTAGACTCGCGTGCGGTCGAGCCCGACTTCGGTCATCGCGCGGTCGAAGACGTCGCCGGCCGGACCGACGAACGGCGCGCCTTTGCGATCTTCCTGATCCCCCGGCTGCTCGCCCACGAACACGATCCGCGCGTCAGCTGGCCCACGGCCGAAGACGGTCTGGGTGGCGTGGCGATAGAGCTCGCACCCGGTGCATCGCGCGGCGGCGGCGCGGAGCTCGGCCAGGCCGGCGCCCGGCGGAACGAACTGCGCCGCGCCCTCGCCCTCGCGCTTCGCAAGTGACTTGAGCCGGCGCATGGTCGGGTCTCCCTCGGCCTCGAGGAGCTCGTGGTCTTCGTGGACGAGACGCCAGAGGACTTCGTAGAGGATTTGCCACCGCGCGGGGTCAGCCGCGGCGGCCGCGTTGCGGGCGAGGTCGAGGAACTGCCGCGGGACTCGTGCACCGCCGCGCGGTGGCGGCGCCGACGGCTCGGTGAGGAGTGATGGCTGCTCGGCGCGCGCGGTCTCCCGCCAGCGGACTTCGGCTGGCGGGACGCCGTCATGGAGGAGCGTACGGGCCGCCGCTTGCCAGTCCTCGAAGGTCGGCGCGATCTCGACGGTCCGGGTCACCGCCGCTTGCGATCGTAGCCGAAGAATCCGTCCTTCGGCCGCGCGTGCGCATGGAAGTGGTCCGGGATATTCCGCATGTGCCCGTCGACCCAGAACTCGCCGAGCTGGGCCGTGGCGACCTCGGCCAACCGCTCACGCATGTGCGCGACGTGGTCGGCCGGCGGCGCGGTGCCGTGGTAGCGCCAGACGACCATGGGCGTCTCGCAGATCTCGCACTCGGCGATCCAGCAGATGTCGTCCTCCCAGAACCAGGGCGTGAGCTTCAGGGCTTTGCACAGATCGCAATCCTTCTCGCGGGTGAACTGGGAAGCCTCCGGCGGCTCGCTCATGCCCTCACACTACCTCATCGCCCGCGGAGGCGCGCGGGCGCCGCCAGGAGCCCGACGCCCACCACGAGGAGCGCGACGGTCAGCAGCCAGAACACGCGCTCGTAGCCGCCGAGGGCCACCTGGAGCGAGGCGGCGACAACCGGCGCGCCCGCGCGAGCGCCGTTGGCGGCGAGCGCCACCGCGCCGCTGATCGATCCGTAGTGCCGCGGTCCGAACGACGACGCGATCATCGTGGCGCGGGCGAGCGTGGCCATGCCGTTGGCGGCGCCCAGCATGACCACCATCGGCGCCAGCGTGGGCAGGCGCCGGACCAGCGCGAGTTGCGCGACGGAGGCCGCTTGCACGAAGAAGATCGTGGCCGTGACGACGCGGTGACCGAACCGCGCGGCGATCGGCGCGAAGACCAGCCGCGCCGGCAGCTGCATGGCGCCCATCCAGCCGACCATCGCGGCGGCGAGCGCGGGCGTGTAGCCGCGATCGCCGAGGTACGGGATCAGGTGGACGGTGACCGTGTTCGTCGTGAAGTTGCCGACGAGGAACGCGAGCACCAGGACCCAGAAGACGCTGGTCCGCACCGCTTGGCCGAGCGTGAGGCCGGGCACGTCGGCGCCGGCGCGCTCGTCGCTCGCCCTGCGGGCGGCGAGCCGAGGCGGGCGCCGCAGCAGGAACGCGTGGATGGGGATCGTCGGAACCGCCAGGATGACGGCGAGCGCGACGAGCGCCTTGCGCCAGCCGAGGCGATCGACCAGCCACGCCTCGAGCGGCATGAAGATCGTGCTGGCCAGCGCCGCGGTCAGCGTGACGACGAGCAGCGCCCGGTCGCGGTTCTCGACGGGGAACCAGCCGACGACCGCGGCGAACGCCGGCTCGTAGAGGGTGGTCGCCAGCGCCGGGCCCATCAGGAACCACGCGGCGTAGAGCGCGCCGAGACTCTCGACCCGCGACCACGCCAGCACGAGCGCCGTCGCCAGGCACGAGCCGAGGGTCATGAGGCCGCGGGCGCCGTGCCGGTCGATCCAGCGCCCGACCGGCAGCGCGGCCAGCGCCGAGGTGGCCAGGCCCAGCGAGAGCGCACCCGTGATCTCGACGCGGGAGAAGCCGAGGTCGGCTTCCATCGGCCGGAGCATGACCGGGAAGCCGTAGTAGAGGATGCCCCAGGAGATCGTTTCGGTGATCGAGAGGGCCGCGACGATCACCCAGCCGTAGAACACCGCGCTCACGCCTCCGATCTGGCCCTCGCGGGCGCGTCACTCTATGCGACCATGCGCGCCGGCGTCAACCCGTCTGCTAGGATCGAAGACGTGATCGCACTCGCGCCGCCGCGCCCCCCATTCGACGGGAATTGACAGGAGGCAGCGATGAATCACCGGGGCTTCGGCTTCATCGAGATCGTCATCGTGGTGGCGGTGGTGGCGGTCGCCGGATTCCTGATCATGCAGTACTTCACCTCGACGGCGAAGACCGTCGAGAAGCTGCAGCAGGAACGGCCGCTCGCCCGCACCCGGCTGGCGGCCGACCAGGCCACGCTCGCGTCGGTGCAGGGGCTCGTGCGCAACTACCAGGCGGAGAAGGGGCAGTGGCCGTCCGACAAGGCCGCCGTGCTCGGCCTCCTGGTGTCGGCGCCGAAGTTCCAGTGCCCGGGCAACGACTTCAACTACGAGCCGGTCACCGGCGCGCTCAACCTCACGATCACCGACGACTCCCGTTGTTGACGCCGGCGGCGCCGGCTATCGTCCGCGCTCGGGACCGTGCGAGATGTTAGGATTTAGCGGATGAGCGACGAACCGCGCGAAACGCCGTCGAACTTCATTCAGGACATCATCCGGGAGCACAACGCCAGCGGGCGCTTCGGCGGCAACGTCATCACGCGCTTTCCGCCGGAGCCGAACGGCTATCTGCACATCGGCCACGCCGAGGCGATCTCCATCGACTTCGGTATGGCTCAGGAGTTCGGCGGCCGCTGCCACCTGCGCTTCGACGACACCAACCCCACCAAGGAGAGCCAGGAGTACGTCGACGCGATCATCGACACCGTGCGCTGGCTCGGCTACGACTGGGGTCCGCATCTCTACTACGCGAGCGACTACTTCGAGCAGCTGTACGCGTGGGCGGTGCAGCTCGTCAAGGCGGGCAAGGCCTACGTGGACGACCTCACGCCCGAGCAGATGTCCGAGTATCGCGGCACGTTGACCGAGCCGGGGCGCGAGAGCCCGTACCGCAACCGCTCGGTCGAGGAGAACCTGGATCTCCTGCACCGCATGCGGGTGGGCGAGTTCGACGACGGCACCAGGACCCTGCGCGCGAAGATCGACATGGCCTCCGGCAACATCAACCTGCGCGACCCGGTGATGTACCGCATCCGCAAGGCCACCCATCAGCGCACGGGCGACGCGTGGTGCATCTATCCCATGTACGACTGGGCTCACGGGCAGTCGGACTCGATCGAGGGCGTCACGCACTCGATCTGCACGCTCGAGTACGAGGACCACCGCCCGCTCTACGACTGGTACCTCGATCAGCTCGGCGTGCATCACCCGCAGCAGATCGAGTTCGCGCGCCTGAACGTCTCGCACACGGTCACGTCCAAGCGGAAGCTGCTCGAGCTGGTCGAGCAGGAGCTGGTCTCCGGCTGGGACGACCCCCGCATGCCCACGCTGGTGGGCCTGCGCCGGCGGGGGTACACGCCCGAAGCGATCCGCGACTTCTGCCATCGCGTCGGCGTCGCCAAGGCCGCCAAGGTCGTGGACATCGCGTTCCTCGAGCACTGCCTGCGCGAGGACCTGAACCGCCGCGCCGAGCGGCGCATGGCCGTCTTACGTCCGCTGAAGCTCGTGATCGAGAACTATCCCGAGGGCCAGGTGGAGGCGCTGGAGGCCGTCAACAACCCCGAGGATCCGGCGGCCGGCACGCGCAAGGTGCCGTTCTCGCGCGTCCTCTATATCGATGTCGACGACTTCCGCGATCCGGCGCCGCCGAAGTACTTCCGGCTCTCACCCGGCGTTGAGGTGCGGCTGCGCTACGCCTACATCGTCAAGTGCACCGACGTGGAGCGCGACTCGTCGGGACAGGTGACGACCGTGCGCTGCACGTACGATCCGGACTCGCGCGGCGGCGACTCCCGCGGGCGCAAGGTGAAGGGCACGATCCACTGGGTGTCGGCGTCGCACTCCATTCCCGCCGAGGTGCGTCTTTACGATCATCTCTTCACCGTCCCCAAGCCCGACGACGTCGACGAGTGGCGGTCAATCCTCAACCCGAATTCGCTCGAGGTCGTGCGCGGCGCCAGGCTGGAGCCGGCGCTGGCCGGCGTCCCGCCCGGCTCGATCTTCCAGTTCGAGCGCCAGGGCTACTTCTGCGTCGATCTGCGCGAGTCGACGCCGGCGCGCCTGATCCTCAACCGCACCGTCGGGCTGCGCGACACGTGGGCCAAGATCGAGGGCAAGGGGTAGACGACGATGAGCTCAGCCGAGACCGTCCGGGGGCGTGCGACCGTGATCCAGCCGACCGAGGGCGCGTCGTTCTGGCAGCCGGTGCCGGCCAACGGCCACGCGGATCCGAAGCTCACGCCCGCTAATACACGATACGGCGACCTCTCGATGGGCTACCAGACCATCGCGCCGCGCAGCCGTGTGCGCGAACACTCGCACGGCGACCAGATCGAGCTGCAGATCTGCTTCAGCGGGCGCGGGCGCGTGGTCGTGGACGGCGTGAGCCATCCGCTGGTGCCGGGCACCGCGTGCTTCCTCGGCTACGACGTCAAGCACGAGATCATCAACGAGACCGACGAGGAGCTCGTGATGCTCTGGCTGGTCTCACCGGCCGGGCTCGAGGACTTCTTCGAGGCGATCGGCCGGCCGCGCACCCCGGGCGAGCCGGCGCCCGCGCCGTTCGCGCGACCCGAGAACGAGCGCGCGCTCGATCGCGACCACGGCATGAAGACCTAGCGCTCTACCGACGCCGCCGGCCGCTCCCGCCGCAACCCCTTGCTGGAGAGAGGACGACCATGTTCGAAGGGTTCAAGCACATCCAGGTCCAGACCAGCGATCCCGAGTGCGCGATCAACCTCAGATACGGTGGCAGCGGGCCGCCGGTGCTCTTGCTGCACGGGAATCCGTTGACACTGGTGACGTGGTACCTGATCGCGCCGCGGCTCGCGAAGGACTTCACGGTCGTCTGTGCCGACCTGCGCGGCTACGGCGACAGCGGGAAGCCGCGCGGCAGGGCGGATCACAGCAACTACACGTTCCGCCGCATGGCCCAGGACCAGGTCGAGGTGATGAAGCATCTCGGCTTCGAGCGGTTCTACGTGGCCGGGCACGATCGAGGCGCGCGCACGGCGTTTCGCATGGCGCTCGACCATCCCGAGCGTGTGGCCAAATTTTGCAGTATCGACATCATCCCGACGCACTGGCAGCTGACCAACATGAAGTGGACGTACGCCGCGTATTCGTACCACTGGTTCTTCCTGGCGCAGCCCTACGACTTTCCCGAGACGCTGCTGCGGGGGAACGAGGAGTACTACATGCGGAAGAAGTTCGCCAAGCAGGGCGAGGGCAAGATCAGCGACGAGACGATGAAGGAATACCTGCGCTGCTGCACGCCGGAGCAGATCCACGGCGTCTGCTCGGACTATCGCGCCACGCTGGCGGTCGACTTCCCGATGGACACCGCCGACTACGACGCCGGCCGCAAGATCGAGTGCCCGTCGCTCATCCTCTGGGCGGAGAAGAGCCATACCCAGCGCGAGTTCAACGCGCGCGAGGTGTGGCCGCACTACTGCTCGAACATCTACAAGATGCGCATGCTGCCGTGCGCGCACTATCCGATGGAGGAGGCGCCGGACCTGACGTACCAGGAGCTCGACGAGTTCTTCAAGCGCTGAGCAGGCGCGACGATCCCCTAGCGCCCCTTGAACTGGGGCGCGCGCTTCTCGACGAACGCCTTGATGCCCTCGCGCGCGTCCTCCGTCTCCGAGCACACGTTCTGGGCGAACGTCTCGAACTCCAGCGCGCCGCGCAGGTCCGACTCCTCGCTGTGGTAGAGCGCGCGCTTGGCCAGGCGGATCGCCACGGGCGGGCCGGCCGCGATCTTCCGCGCCAGCTCGTAGGTGGCCGGCAGGAGCTCCTCGGGCTGGTAGACCGCGTTCACGATCCCGAGCCGGAGCGCCTCCTGGGCGTCGATGATCTCGCCGGTGAAGATGAGCTCGCACGCTTTCGCCATGCCGACCAGGCGCGGCAGGAAATACGTCCCGCCCCAGTCGGGATGCAGGCCGCGCTTGACGAACGCCTGGGTGAACTTCGCCGCGGTCGAGGCCAGCCGGATGTCGCAGCCGAGCGCCAGGTTCATGCCGGCGCCGGCGGCGGCGCCGTTCACCGCCGCGATCACCGGCTTCGGCGCGTCGCGCATGGCGAGCAGCACCCGGTCGCGCAGCGGCGCCACCTTGTCCTCGAGCGGACGCGCGGGGGCGCGACCTTCCTTGGTGTCGTTCATGGCCTTCACGTCACCGCCCGCGCAGAACCCCTTGCCGGCGCCAGTCACGATCATCACGCGCACGTCGGCGTCGCCGCTGGCCCTGAGCACGGCGGCGTAGAGATCGTCGCGCAGCGTGTCGCCGAGGGCGTTGAGGCGCTCGGGCCGGTTCAGCGTCAGCGTCGCGACCGCGTCCTTCACCTCGTAGAGCAAGCACTTGTAGTCGGTCATGGTCCTCTCCTGTATATAGGACCTTGACTATACACGGGAGGACCCATGGACTTCTTCGATGTCACGACGACGCAGCGGGCCATCCGCCGGCTCAAGGCCGATCCGATTCCCGACGCCACGGTGCGGCAGATCATGGAAACGGCCATCTGCGCGCCGAGCGGCGGCAACCGCCAGGGCTGGAGCTTCCTGGTCGTCCGCGATGCGGCCACGCGGAAGCGCCTCGGCGATCTCTATCGCGAGGCGTGGGGCGAGCTGATGACGGTGCCGTACTACGCCGGCGCCGCGCAGGCCCCGCCCGATAGCCCGGCCGGCAAGATGCTCGCCTCGGCCCGGCATCTCGGCGAGCACCTGGGCGAGGCGCCGGTGCTCATCCTGGCGTGCATCGCGCTCGACCCCGGCGTCAAGCCGACGATCACGACCGGCGCGTCGATCTATCCGGCCGTCCAGAACATCATGCTGGCGGCGCGCGCGCTCGGCATCGGCAGCTGCATCACGACCATCCACAAGTTCCGCGACACGCAGGTGAAGGAGCTGCTTCGCATTCCGCCCGACGTCGAGACCGCCGCGCTGATTCCGCTGGGCTACCCGCTCGGGAAGTTCGGTCGACCGCCGCGCCGGCCGCTGCGTGAGGTGGCGTTCGCCGACCGCTGGGGCCAGGCGCTCTAGGACGAGTGGGTGTGACGCGCGATCGTGATCCATTGACTCGCGCCGCCGGAGTCGGCGACGCCGCCGCGATCGCCGATCTGGTACGGCTCGCGTTCTCGACGCAATCACGGCCCACCAATCCGCCGTCGAGCGCCCTGGGGGAGACCGCGGCGACGATCGCCGCGCACTTCGCCGCCGGCGGGGGGGCCGTTCTGGAAGTGGACGGCGTCATGGTCGGCGCGGTCCTGTGGAACGAAGAGGACGGCGCGCTCTACATCGGCCGGCTCTCGATCCATCCGGAGCACCGGCGGCGCGGCTTCGCGCGGGCCCTCGTCGCCGAAGCCGAGCACGCGGCGCGCCGACTGGGATTCACGCGAATGACGCTCGGGGTGAGGCTCGAGCTCGACGACAACCGCCGGCTCTTCAAGTCCTGCGGCTTCGAGGACAAGGAATTCCGAAGCCACGAGGGCTTCAGCGAGCCGACCTGGGTCCTGATGGAACGCCGGCTGACCTAGGTCGCGCTTACAGGTATTTCGTCGGATGATTCATCGTCCGCCACATGTGCGCCGACGGGCTCTGATCGAAGCCGAGCCCTTCCTTCGGCTGCTTGAAGTGACGGCCGACGATGTCGGTGAACTCTTCGAGCTCCACGCGCACGTTGGGATCGAAGGAGTAGAGGTCGTTCACCGTGATCTGGCGCGAGGACTCGTACCACTTGTGCTCGCGCGCCAACCGGTAGGCTTCCTGGAGATGGGGCTCCGGCTTGTAGTCCGCCCCGAAGAGGCGGATGTAGGAGTCGGGGTACTTGTAGCCGAAGGCCTCATCGGGGAAGAAGCGCAGCACCTGATGGTGGCGGATCGCCCAGCTCACTTCCTCGTCGACGTAGGGCTCGACCAGCTGCGCGCCCCAGTAGCCGTGATCGCCGCGAATGAATCCCAGGACCGAGATGTCGTGCAGCAGGCACGCCAGCACGATCTTCTCGCTGACCCCGTTCTTCTTGGCGAGGCGCGCGCTCTGCATCACGTGGGCGGAGGGCCCGAAGCGATACTTGAAGAAGTCGAACAGCGTGGGCTTCTCGGGCATGCGGGGCAGCCGCGGATCGGGCCCCATCATGTAGAGCTTGCCCTGGGCCTGCTGCGGTGGAAGCGGCGTTCTCGGATCGCGCTCGCCTGAAGTGTAGATGACCGACTTCACGACGATGCGATCGAGCTCCTGGCTCATCGCATGCTCAGCAGCCTCGGCCCGTTCCATCGACGTCATCGCCATCGCTGTCCCTCCGGAAAATCGACCGTTGAGTGATGATCGGCCTCCGGGCCCTCGGCTGTCAAGCTACGCGATCAGGCCATGACCCAGCCGCCGTTGGGCTGGAGCACCTGTCCCGTGAGGTAGTGCGCGTCCTCGGCGGCCAGGAAGACCGCGCAGTAGGCGACGTCCTCCACCTGGCCCAGATGGCGCACCGGGAGCTCGCTGATGCGCCGCGCGCGATACTCGGGCGTCATCACCGCGCGGCTCATGTCGGTGTCGATGCCGCCGGGCGCGATCGCGTTGACGGTGACGCCGTGCTGGCCGAACTCGTGGGCCATCGCGCGGGTGAAGGCCTCGACCGCGCCCTTGGTCGCCGCGTAGGCGGCGAAGCCGCCGGTGCCGACGGAGGCGCGCACGAGCTGGGTCGAGAAGTTGATGATGCGCCCGTAGCGCGCCGCCACCATCGGGCGCAGCGCGTGCTGGGTGCAGAGGAACGTGCCGGTCACGTTGATGGCGAACATCGACTGGTAGTCCGGGATCGGGACGTCGAGGAACTGGCCGCGCGTCATGATGCCCGCGTTGTTGACGAGGATGTCGAGCCGACCGAAGCGGGCCAGCACGCGATCGACCATCCCGCGCACCTGGTCGCCGTTCGCGACGTCGGCGCGCACCGCTTCGGCGCGCCGGCCGAGCGCCTCGAGCTCGGCGACGACTTCCTTGGCGCCGGCGGCGCTGACGTTGAAGTTCACCGCCACGTCGGCGCCCTCGCGCCCGAAGGCGAGCGCGATCGCGCGGCCGAAACCGCGACCCGCTCCGGTCACCAGCGCCACGCGGCCGTCGAGCCGTGCCATGCGCGTGGATGATAGCATCAGGGCCGATGACGGCACCGCGCGACGTCCTGTCGAGCGTTCGACGCGAGCTGGCGCGGTTCCCCCCGGTGCTCGAGGCCCTCTTGAAGGACCTCGACGCGGCGACCTGGCGCGCGCGTCCGACGCCCGCCGAGTGGGCGCCGGTCGAGATCGTCTGCCACCTGCGCGACGAGGAAGTCGAGGACTTCGGCGCGCGCATCAAGATCGTGCTCGAGGGGGGCGCCGCCTTCTCGCCGATCGACCCGGAGCGCTGGGCGGCGGAGCGACGCTACCTGGAAACCGACGGGCCGCAGGCGCTGGCGGCCTTCCGCGACCGCCGCGTCACGAGTCTCGGCTCGCTCGACGCGATCGCTCCCGCGCGCCTCTCGGCTGCGGTCGACCATCCACGCGCCGGCGCGCTCTCAGGGCTCGATCTGCTGGTCGCCTGGGTCGAGCACGATCGCTTGCACCTGGCTCAGCTGGCGGCGACGCTCGCGCGCCTCTGGGCGACGCGCTGGGCCCCGCTGCGGACCGACTACGCCGGCCCCATCCCCTATTCGACCCCGTAGCCGCAATCGGGTGAGCGCGCGCTGAAGTAACCTGGGCCGAGATCATCGGCGCCTCCCGTATGATCGTGTGAGGGGTTCGGATCTCCCGAACCGCAAGGGGGTTCGTCGATCTCGGCCTTTCATCCTCTCCTCGAGCGGCGGCTCAGCGCGGTTTCGCGATTGCTCGCCCTCGCGGTCGGCCTCACCGGAGTGCTGGTCCTCGTCGGATGGGCGAGCGATATCACCAGCTTGAAGTCAGTCCTACCCGGGCTGGCGACGATGAAGCCCAACACGGCCGCCGCATTCCTGCTTGCGTCACTGTCCGTCGTCCTTCAGGATCACGGCTTCTCCGGTCGTCCTTCGCGCGGCGTCGCACGAGCCAGCGCGGTCGTCGTGGGGCTCATGGCCGGGCTGACGCTGTTCGAGTACCTGGTCGGCTGGAGCATCGGCATCGACGAGATCTCGTTCCACGACTCTGGGAGTGGACCGCACAGCGTCTATCCCGGGCGCATGTCGCCGGCCACCGCGTTGAGCTTTGTCGTGGCGAGCCTCGCGCTTCTTCTCCAGATGTCGGTGATGCCGAGATGTCTGGTCGCGGCACAGGTCCTCGCCCTGATGATCGGCCTGACGTCACTGCTGCCGCTGCTCGGCTATCTCTACGGTGTTCCGGAGATGTACGGGGTCTTCCTCTACGGGTCGGTGGCCCTGCACACCGCGGCGGCCCTTGTGCTCCTGGGCATTGCGATCCTCTTGATGCGCCCGGATGTGGGCCCGATGCGCATTGTCATGGCGCGTAGCGCCGGCGGCCAGGTCGCGCGTCGGCTGGTGCCCGCCGGGGTCCTGACGCCGCTGATCCTCGGCTGGCTCCGGTGGAAGGGAGAGGAGGCCGGCTTCTACGGAACGAGCTTCGGGCTCGCGCTCATGGTCTTTTCGTGCACCGTCGTGCTCGTTGTCCTCGTCTGGACGACCGCCGCTCTCCTGCACGGCAGCGACATTCGGCGCCAGGGCGCGACCGCTTCCCTGGCCACGGCCACCGAGCGCCTGAGAATCCTGCATGAAATCGACCGGGCGATCATCGCCGCGAAGGCGCCCGCCGCGATCGCCGAGGGGGCGCTCCTTGCGCTGCGGGATCTCTTGGGTGTTCCCCGCGTGATCGTGAATTTGTTCGATCTGGAGGCCGGCGAAGCGGAGTGGCTGGTGGCGGTCGGGCGCCGTCGCAGCTACCTCGAGCCAGGCTTCCGCTATCCGCTGTCGCTCCTGGGGGAGGTCGCTGCCCTGCGGCGCGGGGAGGCCCAGGTCATCGACGTCGTGGCCCAGCCGTCGAGCCGCCACGTGGACGCGCTGCTCCAATCGGGGGTGCGCTGGTTCATGGTCGTGCCGATGATCGCCGACGGCGAGCTCCTCGGCGGGCTGAGCTTCGGCGGCGAGCCGGCCGAGTTTCCGCCCGAGCACGTCGTGATCGCCAAGGAAGTCGCCATCCAGCTGGCCATCGCGATTGCTCAGGCGAGGCTCCGTGAGCGGGTGACGGCGGCCGAGCAGCAGTATCGTGGGATCTTCGAGAACGCGGTCGAGGGCATCTTCCGTACGACGCGCGACGGACGGTTCCTCCTCGTGAACCCGGCCATGGCCAGGATCTACGGCTACGCCTCACCGGAAGAAATGAGGACGCTGGTCACGAACATCCCGGAGCAAACGTATGCGAACCCAGAGGACCGGCACGAGCTCCTGAGGCTCCTGGATCGGCAACCTGTCGTGTCCCGTTTCGAATCCCGGGCCCGTCGAAAGGATGGCAGCGAGATCTGGGTGTCGCAGAGCCTGCGCGCGATTCGCGACCAGGCCGGCGGCCTCCTACACTACGAAGGCAATCTGGAAGAAATCACCGAGCGGAAGCGTGCGGAGGAGGGGCTCCGGCAGAGCGAGAAGCTCGCCGCGCTGAGCTCACTCGTTGCCGGCGTCGCGCATGAGCTGAACAATCCGCTCGCGGTGATTCTCGGCCACAGCACCCTTCTCATACAGAGTCACGCGCCGGGTCTCGAGGAGCGTGGCAAGAAGATCCTGAACGCCGCCGAGCGCTGCGCGCGTCTCGTGAAGAATTTTCTCGCCCTGGCTCGCCAGCATCCACCCGAGCGGCAGCAGGTGTCGCTGAACGAGGTCGTCCGGGAGACCGTCGAGCTCGTCACCTACGGCCTGCGCGTGGACGGCGTCGTCCTCGCGCTGAACCTCGCGTCCGAGCTGCCGCCACTGTGGGCCGACCCGCACCAGCTCCAGCAGGTCGTCCTGAACTTGCTCACGAATGCGCACCATGCGCTCCGCGCGAAGCCCTCGGAGCGCCACATCACGGTGAGGACCTGGTCGGGGCCGGGTGGCCGGACGATCGGTTTCAGCGTTGCGGACTCGGGTCACGGCATTCCGTCGGTCGTCCGGAACCGACTCTTCGAGCCGTTTTTCACGACGAAGCCGGTCGGCCAGGGCACGGGTCTCGGCCTCTCGCTCTGCCGGGGGATCGTCGAGTCACACGGCGGGGTCATCGCCGTCGACAACGTTCCGAAGGGCGGCGCGCTGTTCACCGTCGAACTCCCGGTGGTCGAGGCGCCGGCCGTGTCCACGACGGCGGCTGCCGAGGACCGACCGATTCCCGGTTTACGAATCCTCGTCGTCGACGACGAAGAGGAAGTCGCCGGGATCCTCGCGGAGATCCTGGCGATCGACGGTCACCGCACCGACGTCGCCGCGAACGGCGCCATCGCGCTTCGGCGACTCGGCGGCGAGGGCAGCCCAGACGTCATTTTCAGCGATGTCCGAATGCCGGAGCTCGACGGCCCCGGCCTGTACCAGGCCCTCAAGGCGACCAACCATCCGCTGTGTGATCGCTTCGTCTTCATCACCGGCGACGTGATCAGCGCGGAGACGCGCGAGTTCCTGGAGCGTACACAACGACCGGCGCTGGCGAAGCCGTTCATGGCTGCCGAAGTGCGTCACGCCCTGCGTCGGGTGCTCGGCTAGTTCCCCTCCCGGTCAAAACACGGCCAGCGGATTCGCCGGCGAGCCCGTGCCGCCGGTCACCGGCAGCGGCGACACGACCAGCATGAAGTCGTCCCGCCCTTCCTCCGCACACGCACGCGCCAGCGGCTCGAGGAGCGCGTTGTCTACCAGCGCGACGCCGTACGCGAAGAGCGCGGCGTGGACCGCCCACGGGATGTCGTAGCCGACCGGGAGGTGATCAAGCATATCCCACACCAGCACGCTGACGTCGTGGTCGCGCAGGAACGGCAGGCAGGAGACGTGGAGCCCCGGGCGCTGGAGCGGCGGTCCGAACGGGCGGCCGTAGGGCTTCTCGGGGTCCTGCGCCTGCCACGCCTCGCGCCCGGAGTAGACGCAGACCGCGTCGCCCGGCTCGAGCCGGATGCCGCGCTTCGTCAGGATGTCGTCGAGCTCCCAGCCGTGCACCGGCCGCTCGTGCGTCACGCACGGCACGCCGCGATGCCGCGGGACGTCGAGCATCACGCCGCGCGTGATGATGCCGTCGGCCCAGTGTTCGACCGAGCCGAAGCGGGCGCCGTCGAACGTGATCTCTTTCTTGGGATCGCGCCCATTCCACATCGCCTCCTCGTCCCACGTGTGGCAGAGCGCGTCGATGTGGGTCGAGGCGACGCCGTGGTAGTAGATGCCGTAGTAGTCGGCGGCGAACCCGCCCTTGCCGCGTGGGTGCGTCCGCATGAAGTGGTGCGCGGGCAGCGCGTTGCTGGGCCCCGGCTCCTTGGGAAACGGCCGGCTCAGCGAGAGGCTGCGCCCGCTGCGTACGAGCCGGGCGGCGGCGGCGCGCTTGGCCGGCGTGACCAGATTCAACGCGCCGATCTGGTCGTCCTTGCCCCAGCGCCCCCAGTTGCGGCGCTGGCGGATCCAGCCGAGGACTTCCTGCTCCGAGGGCAGTGCGCGTTCGGGCATCGTGGCCTCCGTCTATGGCGGCTGATGATTGTTTGCCGACGGCGCGCTATGGTATCAGGCGTGGCCGGTGAGCCCGTATCGTCGTTTTTCGCTCTGACCCCCGACCGGGTCCTGGACGCGGTCGAGGTGGGAGGCCTTCGCTGCACCGGCCGCTGCATGCCGCTGCGCGCGTTCGAGAACCGCGTCTACGAGGTCGAGCTGGAGGACGAGCGGCGGCTCGTCGTGAAGTTCTACCGCCCCGGCCGCTGGTCGCGCGCCACGATCCTCGACGAGCACGCGTTCCTCGCCGATCTGGTCGCCGCCGAGGTGCCGGCGGTCGCGCCGATCGACCTGGGCAACGGCGGGACGCTGAGCGAGATCGAAGGGATCCTCTACGCGGCGTTCCCGAAGGTGCGCGGGCGGTCGCTCGACGAGCTCGACGCCGAGAATCGCCGGCGGATCGGCCGCACCATCGGCCGGATGCACGCGGTGGGGGCCGCGCGCGACGCGCCCCACCGCCGGCGGCTCGACGAGAAGCGCTACATCGTGGAGCCGCTCGACGTCATCATGCAGGGCAAGTTCGTTCCCGAAGGGCTGGCGCCGCGGTACCGCGATCTGGCCCTGCGCATCGCCGACGCCGTCGCCAAGCCGCTCGCCGCGGCGCGCGTGCAACGGATCCACGGCGATCTGCACTGGGGCAACATCCTCTGGACGCCCGATCCGCTGCTCGTCGACTTCGACGACTGCGCGGTCGGCCCGCCGGTCCAGGACCTGTGGCTCCTGGCGCGCGGCAACTCCGAAGAGGCGCGGAATCTTCGAGAGGATCTCCTGGAGGGCTACCAGCTCTTCCGCGAGTTCGACCGCTCGACGCTGGCCCTCTGCGAACCCCTGCGCGCGATGCGCATCATTCACATGTCCGGCTGGATCGCACGGCGCTGGGACGATCCGTCGTTTCCGCCCGCCTTCCCGATGTTCCGCAACCACAACTACTGGAACCAGGAATACGAGGAGCTCGTCCAGATCGCCGAGACGCTCTGACTACAGCGCGCCCAAGACGGCGCGGGCGAGACGGGGCAGGTCGGGATCGCGCGCGCCCATGATGAGCACGGTGTCGCCCGGGCGCGCCTCGCTCACGATCCACTGGCGCGCGGCCTCGTGGTCGGCGGCGTAGCCGCAGCGCACCGCCGGTGGAAGATCGTCCGCCAGCGCCTTGCCCGAGATGTCCTGGGCGACGGTGCCGCCCGCGTAGAAGATCTCGCTGTAAGCGAAGCGGTCTTGAGGGCGGAGCAGCGTCGGGATCAGCGCCTTGAGCTCGGGGCGCAGGAAGCGCGCCGGACCGAAGCCATGCGGCTGGAAGAGCACGACCACGCGCGGAGCGCCGGCCTGCGCGGTGGAGATGGCGGCGCGAAGCTTCTCGCCGTTGTGCGCGTAGTCGTCGACGACCCGGATGCCGCTCGCCGTGGTCCCGACCACCTCGAAGCGGCGCGCGACGCCGGGGAAGCGCGCCATCAGGAGCTCCACGGTCGACGTGGCCACGCCCAGCTCGAACGCGACCAGCGCCGCGGCGGTCGCGTTCTCGAGGTTGTGGAGACCGGGCTGCGGGACGTCGAGGGTCAGGTCGCGGCCGAGGTAGCGGAGCACGCCGGTCGCGCGATGCGGCCCCACGCTCGTGACCCGCAGCCGCGCGTCGGCGCTGGACGGCGTGCCGTAGGTCGTCGCCTTGAACCGGCGCCCGAGCGCCACCGCCTCCGGGCACTCCTCGTTGACGAAGAGGCGGGTGCAGTTCTGGGCGAACGCCGAGAACTGGTGACGCAGCTCGTGCACCTCATCGTGGTCGCGGCTGATGTTGTGCACGAGACCGATCTCGGGACGGTAGCCCACCAGCGTGCCGTCGGACTCGCACGCCTCGGCGACCGCGGGCCCCGCGGCGGGACCGGCGACGAAGAATCCGCCGGCGCCCTCCCCGACCAGCGCGGCGCCGCCCAGCACGGTGGACGGCACGCGGGCCTCGCGCAGGAGCCAGCCCAGCATGCCGACGATCGTGCTCTTGCCGCTCGTGCCGGCGACGGCGACGCCCGGCGTGGCGCAGTTGACGACCTCGGCGAGCAGCCGCGGCCGCGGCACGCAGTCGATACCCATCGCGCGCGCCGCCCGCATCTCCGGCGTGTCGGCCTCGACGGCGGCGGAGTACACGAAGCGATCGATCGCGGCGGTGACCGCCGAGCCGTCGTGTGGGCCGAGCTCGATGCCGAGCCGTCGGAGCGGCCCGGCGACTTCTTCCTTCTTGCCCTGATCGAACGCCCGATCGGAGCCTTGCACCGCGTGGCCCCGCGAGCGCATGAGACAGGCGAGCGGGCCCATACCGGCGCCCGCTACGCCCGAGAAGTGATACCGGAGAATGGTCAAACGCTGACCTGCTTGTGTGGATCGAAGTGCATTGCCGCCTGGGCGTCGCGCGTCTCCGTCACCTCCCGCAGGCTACGGAACGGGAGGTGGAAGACCGGCCGCGAGGCGGTCAGGATCATCGCGAAATTCAGCGCCGCCCCCAGCAGGTGAATCACGGGCAACGCCAGCAGCTCGAGCGCCTCATCGCTCTTGCCGTGGAGCCAATCGACGTCGTGCTTGACGCCGTCCAGCGCGAGCCGCCACCACGCCCCCGACGGCAGACCGTTCGCGTGCGCCATGTCAGGCTCCACGAGCGGGTGTCGCGCGATGAAGGCCAGCAGCGGGGGGGTGCCGTACTGACCGAAGAAGAACCACGTGAGCCCGCGGACGCCGAGCCAAGCCCCCACGGCGGCCACGATCGCGATCACGTTGTCGCTGGCGATCCACGGCATCGTTACTTCTACCAAACCACGATACAGGAACGCGACCTCGAAGAATATTGCGAAGGTCTCGATGAAGATGATCTGGGCCAGGAACCGGTTGTCGTGCTTGCGGACCGCGTCGACCAGCGCCTGCACACAGACGAAGCTCGCCAGGGTCAGCGCCAGCACCATCAGGTAAAGGATCGGGGCCGTGAGCCACGCGACGTCGTCGGCTCCGGCCAGGTCGGCCACCAGCACGGCCACCCGCGGGTGCAGGGTATAGGCGAAAACGGCCGCCTCGAGCACGCACCAGAAGATCAGCGCCACGAAGGCGAGCCAGGGCACGCCCGGCCTGAAATAGGCCCGTACCAGCATGCTCGACATGGCGAACGGCGCGCCCACCACGTCCCGGATGAACCCGACCACCAGCCGGACGGTCAGCCGGGCGAGGCTCAGGGCCCAGCCCGTGGCCACCAGGGCGATGCGCACGATGCCGACCCAGTACATCCACACCATGATCGCGGCGTCCCACCACGCCAGCAGAAAGAGCGAGACGAAACGCGTGCGGCTAGAGCGGAACGGTAGCGTGTAGACGCCCAGCCCCGTGCACCAGATGGCGACGATGCCCAATAACACGGGGAACAGGAGAAATGCGTACTTCACCGCCGCCAGCCAGCTCGGCTGAGGGTCGAGGAAAAAGGCCAGCAGCATCTGCTGCAACGCGGGAACCCAGGCGATGGGGGCCGCGAGCAGCTCCGCGAGCCCTCGCCACGCCTCGGGCAATCTGGCGACGAGCCGATCAATCATCTGAGTCCTCCATATCCTCGTACTGCCATGTGACCTGCGGGACCCTGACTACGGGCCCTGGCCGGGGCGAGTAGGCTTGGCGGCGGGTTCGACATGACCCACCGAGCTCAGCGGCGCCGGCGTGCTGCTGCTACGGTCCGGGCGTACCGAAACGCCGCGCTCGAGCGCCTGACGCTCGGCCCAGCCCGAACGGGACGACGTCGCGACCGCGAGAGTGAATCCAGGCTCGAGCGTGGTCGTGCTCACGGGCACGACGACCCCATGCCCACTGCTGGCGTTTCGCGGGCGCCAGACCGGGATCAGGTCCGGGCGGCCGATGCGCCGCAGGATCCGCGAGACGTAGCGCCGCGTCTCGGGAAACGGCGGGACGCCCCGGTAAACCAGCACCGCCTGCTCGCCGGCGTTGTAGGCCGCGAGCACCAGGGGCAGATCGCCGCGATACCGGTCCATCAGGCGCCGCAGATGACGCACGCCGCCCTCGATGTTCTCGTACGGATCGAAGCTGTCTGAAACTTGCAGACTCGAGGCCGTGTCCGGCATCAGCTGCATCAAGCCCTGCGCGCCGCGCCGCGAGACGGCCCGCGGGTTGAACTCGGACTCCGCCTCGACGATCGCCGCCACCAGGATCGGCGGAATGTCATAACGGACCGCCACATCCCTGATGTGCGCTTCGATCTCGACGATCTGGGCGATCGCGGCCTCGTTGCTCGACTCCGCGGCGTCGAGGGTCTCCCGCGCCATCCTCATGATCTCGCTGTCCGGCTGCGATCCGGCCGGCCGCGCCGTGAGATAGGCGGGAACGATCACCAGCAAAAGCACACCGAGTCCGAGCGCGTGCCGCAGCATTGGCGACAGCGTCTCTCGCTCCGTGAAGCTTTGGCTCGTGGCTGCCATTTCGCTCACGACTTTTCCCTCCGGGTTTGAGACCTGGCCGACATCGCTCGGGGTGGATCTGACCGCAGCACCCCCCTGAGAACGCAACGCCGGTGCCAGCCTCCGAAAGCGCTTCCAGGCCATTATTTTCATATGGTTACGTCTCAGTTCGACTTGCCGACCACTGACGCTCGCTGTCGTCCCTCCGACACGCGAGTGCCATCGGGTCCGCGACATCTTTTCAGTAGCGGCGGAGCCTCAGACGCGGTCGCGCGCCTTTCCCCGGAAGCTTCGTGGCGACGCGGACATCGTCCGCGGCGTTCCGTTGAAGGTCCCCCAGGATCTGAGCCCGAGGTTCGCGCACTCGATGAAGCAATCCAGAGCGGTGGAGAGCTCCGCCATGCTCTTCGGCGTCTTGAGCTCGACGGCGGCGTCGTTGCCGTTGAACACGGCGTTCGTCGCGCCCAGGGCGCTCGACGCCGCGTGGCCCTTGAAGCTGGTGATCCAGGCCTGGTCCGGCTGTCGATTCACTCTGAAACGGACGACCACTCGATGGTCCGAGCGTCGCTCGTCGAACGTGGGCTCGCCGATGCGCTGGATGAGCATGAAGACTCCGTCGCGATGAATCGCTACAAGAGCCAGGCCCCGCGCCTGAAGCCGGGACTTTTCGCAGGTGAGACGCGAACGCCTACCGGGTGGTAGGAGACAACGACGACGTATCCGGTATCCAAGCACATCCCCGCGGGTGTGTCCAGGGGCCCTTTCCTGATAGGCTAGAGCCTCGATTTCCCAGGACGAAACGCACGGAGGTGTTCGGATGAAGCATCGCATCGCCGCGATTCCCGGCGACGGAATCGGCAAGGAAGTCGTGCCCGAGGGCATGCGCGTACTCGACGCCGCCGGGCGTCGCTTCGGGTTCGAGATCGAGTGGACGACCTTCGACTGGAGCTGCGAGCGCTACGCGCAGACCGGCCGGATGATGCCCGAGGACGGCCTCGACCAGCTCAGGCTGTTCGAGGGGATCTTTCTCGGCGCGGTAGGCTTTCCCGGCGTGCCGGACCACGTGTCGCTGTGGGGGCTCTTGATCCCGATCCGCCGGGGCTTCCGCCAGTACGTGAACCTGCGTCCGGTCCGTCTGCTCAAGGGCGTCAAGTCACCGCTCGCCGGCCGCGGGCCGGCCGACATCGACATGCTGATCGTGCGCGAGAACAACGAGGGCGAGTACTCGGAGATCGGCGGGCGGCTCTACCGGGGCACGCCGGAAGAGCTGGCCGTCCAGCAGTCGGTCTTCACGCGCACGGGCTGTGACCGGATCATGCGCTACGCGTTCGAGCTCGCGATGAAGCGGCCGCGGCGGCACGTGACGTCGGCGACCAAGTCGAACGGGATCATCCACAGCATGCCGTACTGGGACGAGCGCTTCGCGGCGGTCGCGAAGGACTACCCGGACGTCAAGACCGCGCAGTTCCACATCGACATCCTGACCGCCCACTTCGTGCAGCACCCCGACTGGTTCGACGTGGTCGTCGGCTCAAATCTCTTCGGCGACATCCTCTCCGATCTCGGTCCGGCCATCGCCGGCTCCATCGGGCTGGCGCCGGGCGGCAACATCAACCCCGAGCGCGCGTACCCCTCGATGTTCGAGCCGGTGCACGGCTCGGCGCCCGACATCGCCGGCAAGGCGCTCGCGAATCCGGTTGCTCAGATCTGGACGGGCGCGATGATGCTGGAACACCTCGGCCACGCGGACGCGGCGCGCGCGGTCGTCGCGGCGGTGGAGCGCATCGTCGAAGAGGGCAAGACCGTCACGCGCGATCTCGGGGGCCGGGCGACGACGTCCGAAGTCGGCCAGGCGATCGCCGCGCTGCTCGAGCGAGTCACCGCGTGAACTTCTTCGGGCACGCCGTGCTGGCGATCCGGCGGAGCGCCGACCCCGCGTTCGTGCTGGGCGCGATGCTGCCGGACTTCGCCACGATGATCGGCGCGCGCCCGCCGTTGACCGAGCACACGGCGATCGACCTGGGCATGCGGTTTCACTGGAGGACGGACGACGCCTTCCACCGCTCGCCGGCGTTCGGCGCTCTGACCCACGCGGCGGTCACGTGGCTGTCGGCGCGCGGGGTGCGGAGCGGCAGCGCGCTGGCGGCGGCGCACGTCGGCGTCGAGATCCTGCTCGACGCCGCGCTGGCCGGCGACGCGCTGGCGCAGCAGGCCTACCTGGCGGCGATCGACGCCGCCGCGCCGCGCGAGCTCGGGCGCCACGTCACCTGGGCCTCCGACGATCAGAGCGTGCGGTTCGATCACCTGCGCGAGCGGCTGCGGGAGCGTGGCGCGATCGTCGGCGACATCGCGCCTGACGTCGTGGCGGGACGCGTGCGGCGGGCCCTCGCCGACCGGCCGCGCCTGGCCCTGGACGACGCTGCGGAACTGGCGGTACGCGAGTGGGTCACCACGGCGCGCACCCAGATCTCGGCCTGCGCCGCCCCCCTGGTCCAAGATCTCGCCACGCAACTTTCGATCGCTGCGCAGTCCTAGCTCGGAATCGAAAGGGCGGCTCAGCCGCCCCTAGCGCTCGTTCGAGAGAACGAGCGTGCCGGCGGCCGAGAGCATGCCGCCCATCCCGTTCACGAGGGAGAGTTTCGTGTTCGGCACCTGGCGCGCTCCACACTCGTGGCGCAGCTGCCGCGTCGCCTCGATGATCGGGAAGATCCCGTACATGCCGCTGTGGGTGTACGAGAGCCCGCCGCCGTTGGTGTTGATGGGAAGCTTGCCGCCCGGGGTCGAGCGCCCCTCCGCGAAGAAGTGCACGCCCTCGCCGCGCTTGGCGAGGCCCAGCGCCTCCAGCATGAGCGGCGGGCCGGAGGTGAAGGCGTCGTAGAGCATGATGTGGTCGAAGTCCGTGCCCTTGACGCCGGCCATCGCGAACGCCTTCTCGCCCGACCGCCGCGTGGCCTCGCTGAACGTGAGGTCGCGCATCTGCGTCAGCATGACGTGCTCGCTGCCCTCGCCGGCGCCACGCACGTAGACCGGCCGCTTGGCGCAGTCCTTCGCGCGGTCCGCTCGCGTCAGGACCACGGCGCCGCCGGCGTCGGTGACCAGGCAGATGTTGAGGATGTTGAACGGCCAGACCACCGGGCGCGAGTCGAGCACGTCCCTCACGGTGAGCGGATCCCGATTGCGCGCCTTCGGGTTCAGCGCCGCCCACTTGCGCGTGGAGACGGCGACCTGCGCCCACTGCTCGAGCGTGGTGCCGTGCTCGTGCATGTGGCGCGTGGTGATCAGGCCGAAGTAGGTCGGCGCGCCGCCGAAGCCGTAGGGGAACTCGAACTGGCCCGGCAGCGCGGTGTCGCGCCGGGGTGAGACGCCGACGCCCGAGCGCCCGGACTCGCCGTGGCTGACCACCGCGACGTCGCAGAGGCCGTGGTGGAGCGCCAGCACCGCGTGACCCACCATGATGATGAACGAGCAGCCGCCGACGGTCGTGCCGTCGACGTAGCGCGGCACCACGCCGATCGCCTCGCCGATCGTCGCCGGCGAGTGCTGGCCCGCGGTGAAGATGCCGTCGACGTCGGACACCTTGAGCCCGGCGTCCCGCACGGCGTTGGTGATCGCCTCGACGTGCAGGCTGAGCTGGCTCTTGCCGGGCAGCGTGCCGAGCTCGTCGCTCTCGTCCACGCCGACGATGCAGACGGAGCTGCTGAGCTCGCGCATCTTCGCCAGGTCGCTCATCGCGCACCTCCCCCGACGGGCCGGAACATCGGGAGACTGACCTGATCCGTCAGCTTCTCGAAGCAGACCTCGACCGGCATGTCGCAGCGGATCTGCTTCGGGTCCGGTGCCACGCCGACCAGATTGGTCAGGATGCGCGGGCCTTCTTCGAGCTCGACCATCGCGAGCACCACCGGCGTCTTCACCTTGAACGCCTTGTTCAGGATCTGGTGGGCGATCTCGAAGGAGAAGAGCTTGCCGCGACCGGTCGCCTGCACCCAGCCGACGTCCCGCGAGGCGCAGAACGGGCACGCGACGCGCGGGTACATGAACGGCTTCCCGCACGCGCGGCACTTGGGGATCATGAGCTTGCCGTCCCGCGCGCCTTCCCAGTAGGGCCGGCACTCGGGCGTGATCGGAGTTGGGAGCGGGCGTTCGAGGTCCATGGGCGAGGATTCTAACGCAAGCTGAGGTAAAGTACCGCCCCG
>QHSI01000142.1:0-23663 GCA_003221515.1 Candidatus Rokuibacteriota bacterium | reverse complement strand
TGGGACCGGCCGCTGCAGGCGCCCGGTCACACGCAGGTCGACTTCGAGGAGCGCGTGGATTTCCATCGCCTCCACGCCTATCGGCTCGGCCGCGCGCGCCAGGCGCTGGCGCACTCGGGCCTCGGCGCGCTCCTCGTGTTCGACCAGTACAACATCCGCTATCTCTCCGGCACCGTCATCGGCGAGTGGGCGCGCGACAAGCTCACGCGCTGGTGCCTGCTGACCGGCAACGGCGAGCCGTGGGTCTGGGATTTCGGTTCGGCCGCGCGCCACCATCGGCTCTACACGCCGCAGATCCCGTCACGGCAGTCGCTGGCGGGCATGGTCGGCATGCGCGGCGCCGTCTCGCCGAAGGCCGGGCTCTTCGGCAAGGCGGCGCAAGAGATTCGCGACATCCTGCGCGCCGAGGGCGTGGCCAAGATGCCGCTCGGGATCGACCTCGTGGAGCCACCATTCCTCTTTGCGCTGCAGGAGCTGGGCATCGAGGTGCGCGACGGCCAGCAGGTGATGCTGGAAGCACGGATGCTCAAGAGCCAGGACGAGCTCACGCTCCTCAACATGGCGGCGGCGATGGTGGACGGTGTCTATCAGGACATCTTCGAGGCGCTCAAGCCAGGGGCTCGCGAGAACGAGATCGTCGCGCTGGCCACCAAGCGGCTCTACGAGATGGGCTCCGACTGCGTGGAGGCGATCAACGCGATCTCCGGGGAGCGATGCAGCCCGCACCCCCACAACTTCACGGACCGGATCATCCGCCCGGGCGACCAGGCGTTCTTCGACATCATCATGTCGTTCGTCGGCTACCGCACGTGCTACTACCGCACCTTCGGCGTGGGTCGCGCCACCAAGCCGCAGATCGTCGCCTACAAGAAGGCGCGCGAGTGGATGGACGAGGCGATCGCGCTCATCAAGCCCGGCGTGGCCACCGACAAGATCGCCCGCGCGTTCCCCAAGGCGCAGGAGATCGGCTTCGACAGCGAGATGGCCGCGTTCGGCCTCAATTTCTGCCACGGGATCGGCCTCGGGCTCCACGAGCGCCCGATCATCAGCCGGCTCAACTCCTTCGACGACCCGATGGAGCTGCAGGCCGGGATGATGTTCGCGGTCGAGACGTACTGTCCGGCCACCGACGGCATCTCGGCGGCGCGCATCGAGGAGGAAGTGATCGTGACGCCGAGCGGCGCCCAGATCATCACGCTCTTCCCCGCCGACGAGCTTCCGGTCGCGAACCGCTACTAGACCTCGAGGCGCCGACCATGGCCAAGGCCAGACTCAACGGAATCGAGATCGACTACGAAGCGACCGGGCGGGGGCGCCCCGTGATCCTCTCCCACGGCTACGGCGCCACGCGGCGCATGTGGAACGGCCAGCACGCGACGTTGGGTGATCGCTACCGGCTCGTCACCTGGGACATGCGTGGCCACGGCCAGACCGAGAGCCTCCCCGATCCGGCGCAGTACTCGCTGGCGCTGACGGTCGGCGACATCCGCGCGCTGCTCCAGTCGCTGGGCGCGAGGCGCGCCGTCGTCGGCGGCCTGTCGCTCGGCGGCTACGTATCGCTGGCGTTCTACCTGGCGCATCCGGAGATGGTGGAGGCGCTGGTCATCTGTGACTCCGGCCCGGGCTTTCGCAATGCCGAGGCGCGCGCGACGTGGAACCGGCGCGCGCACGAGCGCGCCGCGGCGCTGGAGGCGCGGGGGCTCGAGGCGCTGGGCGGGCGGAGCGCCGAGGTTCGCCAGGCGCTCACGTACCACCGGAGCGCTCAGGGGCTCGCGCACGCGGCGCGCGGGATGCTGGCCCAGGTCGACGGTCACGTGATCGACGGGCTCGCGTCGATCCGCGTGCCGACGCTGATCATCGTGGGCGACCGCGACGAGCCGTTCGTGGGCGCGTGCGAGTACATGGCGAAGAAGATTCCGAACGCGCGGCTCGAGGTGATCGCCGGCGCCGGCCACTCGTCGAACCTCGATCAACCGGCGGCGTTCGACCGCGTGCTGCTGGACTTCCTGGACTCGCTCCCGGCTTAACCTCACGGGCTAAGCCCTTGGCTTAGCCTCTCGGCAGCCCGAGCACCCGTTCGCCGATGATGTTGCGCTGGATCTCGCTTGTCCCCGCCGAGATCGTGTACTGACGCGCGGCGAGCACGCGGTTGAACCACCGCGGCGCGTCGGGCACCGTCGCCGACGCCTCGTTCACGAGCACGTGCATGCCGAGGAGCTCCCCGGCGGCGTCCGCGATCCTCACGCCAAGCTCGGAGCCGCTGAGCTTCAGGACCGATCCCTCGGGTCCGGGCGGCTCGCCGCGCAGTTGCCGCGTGAGGCTGCGGAGCCGCGTGAGCTTGGGCGCCTCCGAGTCGATGGCGAGCTGAGCCAGCCGCTGGCGCATCCACGGATGCTCCCGCGCCGGCCGGCCGTCGATCGGCACCCGGCGCGCCAGCGCTATCAGCCGCGCGATCTGGGCGGTGTGGCTGCGACCGCCGGCCGAGTGGCGTCGGTGGAGAAGACCTCGTTGAAGTGGCGATGGCCGGTCATCAGGACGAGCGGCCGCACCGTGATTCCCGGCGTCGTCATGGGCACCAGGAGACAGCTGATGCCCTGGTGCTTGGGCACGTCGGGATTCGTGCGCACCAAAAACTTCACGTTGCGACTCGCGCGGGCGGCTCGCACAGGCGCGTGTCGACAACGCGTCGTGCGCGCGCTCACCGCGCGTGGAGCGAGCATCACTTCCTTCCGCACCAATATTTTCTCGAGCTGGGCCGGAAGACGTCGTCGCGCGCGACGCGCGGATCGATTTCCGCTTGAATGTTCGCGAGCAAAAGTGTAGAGTCCGCCGAGATCCCAGAAGTGAGAAGTAAGGAGAGCGCGGCGATTTCGTAAATGCATTTGTTGCTTCTCCGCTCGCTGCTCCGGGAAATGATCACGGACCTTGCTGGACCATCGTCCACCGGGGACGAGCCGAACCGAGAGAGCATGACACGGTATCTGATCGTCGTTGCCCGGACCGAGCCTGCCGTCTACGAGCATCTCCGCAATCGACACGTCGGTGATCCCAAGGTCAAGGTAGTCCTCGACCGCCGCGGCGCACCAGACGCCGAATCGATGGACGGCGCACCGCCCGTCGACCGCCGGCACCGCCGCTCCTCGCTGACGGCCGGCGCCTCGCACGAGCTGGTCGCCGTCACGCGGGAGGATACCGTCGAAGCCTCGAGCCCTAACCCGCAACCCCTCGCCCAGTACGCGGAGGCACCACGCCAGATGAGTCAGATCGAGACGATCGACGACGCGCAGCGGGTCACCCGGTGGCTCGCCGAGAGCCAGTACCAGCTGAGCCACACGATTCCGTCGCTGATCGAGGACCGCGAGAGCCTGCGTCGTTCGCTGGAGGCGCGGGAGCAAGAGTGTCGGCAGCTCCGCGGCGAGATCGGCGAGCTTCGCCAGACGGTGAGCGCGCTCCAGACCGAGCTCGACGCCCTGCGCGGCGAGCGCGCGACGGTCGCACAGGCCTTCGGCGGTGTGGTGGACCTGCTGGGCCAGCTGCACCAGCCGCTGAGCGACATCGCGCGGCGCCTGCAGACGGCGCAACCGACGGTCGGCACGCACCAGGGGTAACCCGCGAGCCGCGCGCCCGGCTCGGGCGCGGAGGCCGTCGACGAGATCAGCGTGGCCTGGCCCGCCGTGGGCTGGGCCCGTATGATGCACGCATGGAACGCAAGACCGCCAAGCGCCGGCGGCGCCCCGCCGCCGAGAAGACGAGCGCCGTCGCCGCTCCCGAGCTCGACCCCGCCGCCGAGGCGCCCGAGCGCGCCTTCGCCGCTCGCCGGCCCCGGCCGGCGCCGGAGCCGCCGCCGCCGCCCGCGAACCGTCACGCGATCTTCTTCGACGTGGAGAACACCAGCAACCCCGGCCGCATCGGGCGCGTGCTCGATCGGCTCACCATCGACCGTCGCGACCGCCGCACCGAATTCTTCGCCGTCGGTAACTGGCGCGTCATCGGCCCGGAGACGGCGCGCCTGCTCGCTCGTCACGGCGCCCAGCTCGTCCATAGCGCGCCGTCCGCCGGCGTGCGCGACTGGAGCGATCTGCGCATCGCGGTGAGCGCGGGCGTGTGGCTGGCGGTCGCGCGGCCGGGCGACGTGCTGGAGGTCGTGTCGGACGACCGCGCCTTCGACGCCGTGGGCGACGTGGCGGCCGCGCTGGGCATCACGTTCCATCGCGTGACCTCGCGCGCGATCGGCGAGGCGTCAGAGCCCGCGCCGGCTCAGGGCGGATCGGGGGGCGACCGGGGTCGCCGCCGTGGGCGGCGCGGCCGGCGCGGAAGGCCGGCGCCCGTCGCGGACATCGCTCCCTGGCGGCCCGATCCGGTACGTTCCGACCTGGCGCCCGCCCCAGATGCGGGTGAGGCGCACACCGCTCCGCACGATGAACTCGTGCTGGTCGTCCGCGAGCTGGCCGAGCGCTCGCCCAACGGTGCCGTCCTCATCGACAACGTGGCCCGGACGCTCAAGGCCCGCGGCTTCAGTCGCCCGCCGGGCTCGCCCCGGCTCGTCACCCGGCTCCGTCGCATCAAGGAGCTGTCCGTGAGCCCGACCGGGATGATCTCGCTGGTCGGGCACGCGGCGACGTCGGTCGAGGAGGCGCCGGCCACGCCCGTGCCGGTCGACGAGCCGGTCGCCGTCGAGCCCGCGACGGGTGGGCGCCGCCGGAGGTCGCGACGAGGAGGACGGCGTCGGCGGCGCCCGCGCGCGGTGGGCAGCGCCGGCGAGGGACGCTAAGCGACCAGGATCGCCTTCGCCTTCTCGCGGATCGCGTCGGGCAACGGCGTGGGGCGGCGCGCGTCCATGTCGAGGTGCACACCCAGCTGCTCGAGCGTCGCCGCACGCTCGCCAGTGCGCTCGTTCGTCATCACGTGAAACAGACGCATCGAGGAGTTGCCGACGTGGACGAGCGCCGAGCGCACGCACACCGGATCCCCCGGCCGGAGGGCGCCGAAGAACTCGAGTTGAAACTCGAACGTGGAGAAGCCGCGGCGCTCGGTCCGCATGTAGCCCGGCGTCATGCCGAACACCGCGGTCGCTTGGGTGTTGGCTGCCGAGAAGCGGTGCACGTAGTGCATGAGCGCGACCCGGCCGAGGACGTCCAGCTCGTCCGGCCGCACCGTGTCCCGTGAGCTGTCGCGAAATCCCTCGAGCCCGCGCGGCCGCGGACGGTGCTCGCGCGGCGGCGCGTCCCACTGGACGCGCCGGCCCTCGGCGGCGCGGCGCTGGGCCGGGGTGAACGCGCGCGCGGCGCCACGCCGCGCGTCGACGTGGCGGACGCGCTGCTCGACCGTGGTGCAGACCTCGCCCGTCTCGGTGTCGAAGACCTTGTGGCCCAGCACGAGCGCGTCGCGCTCGACGGCCAGGACGCCGCTGGTGATATGCATCACGTCGCCGACCCGTAGCTCGCGGACGTACCGCACGTAGCAGTCGGCGGTCGCGAAGGCGCGGCCCCGGCGCCGGCTGTAGCCGAGGCCGAGATCGAGGGCGTCGAGCAGCCCGAGCACGGCGTCGCCGAGGCGGGCGAAGTAGAACGCGACGGTGAGGTGATCGTTGTGGTCCACCTCCCAGCGATAGACCATGCCGCGGTACGTCTCGAGCCAGCCGCCCACGGATTCCTCCTGGTGTCAGATTCCGGAATCGATCGCCCAATCGTACACGAGTCCGCGCACTTCCACGACAGGGGCATCGCACAAGCGCGCCCGTGATTCGGGTGTTAAGCTGAGATATCGGGGCATGCTCGACGCCCCGGGTCGCAGGGGCCCGGCACCGGACACCTTCGGGTTGCGGATAGAGACGATGCTCTCTCGCAAGGCCGTGGCGTTCTGGCGTCTGGTTCCTCTGACGATCGCCTATTTCTTTGCCGGGAAGTTCGGCCTCAGCCTGGCGTTCGTCAACGCCAGCGCCTCGGCGGTGTGGCCACCTACCGGGATCGCGTTCGCGGCGTTCCTCGTGCTCGGACATCGCGTGTGGCCGGCCGTGTTGGTCGGCGCGTTCCTGGTGAACATCACGACGGCCGGCTCGATCGCAACCTCGATCGGCATCGCTAGCGGCAATACCCTCGAAGGGCTGCTGGGCGCCTACCTCGTCAGGCGGTTCGCCAACGGCCGGCGGGTTTTCGCCCGGGCGAGCGACGTCTTCAAGTTCACCGTGCTGGGCGCGTTGCTGAGTACGACCGTGAGCGCGACGATCGGGACGACCACGCTGTCACTCGCTGGGTACGCCGCGTGGTCCGACTACGGCTGGATCTGGTTCACGTGGTGGCTGGGCGACGCGGTCGGCGACCTCGTGGTGGCTCCGGTGCTCGTGCTCTGGACCGCGCGCCGCCGCCTGCGGTTGAGCCGCGGCCACGTCGTCGAGGGCGTGTGCCTGCTGGCGGCCCTGGCCGCGATCGGTCTCGTCGTGTTCGGTGGGGTCGGCGGCCGGCCGCTCACGTTCCTCTGCGTCCTGCCGCTCCTGTGGGCGGCGTTCCGCTTTGGCCCGCGCGACACGGCGACCGCGATCGCCTTGCTCTCGACGCTCGCCATCTGGGGTACCATGCGCGGCCGCGGGCCGTTCGCCGATCAGCCGCCGAGCGAATCGCTGCTGCTGCTGCAGGCGTTTCTGGGGACGACGGCAGTCACGAGCATCCTGATCGCGGCCGTCGTCTCCGAGCGCAAGCGGGACGAGGCGGTGCTGGCCTACCTCGCGTCGATCGTGGAATCCTCGGACGACGCGATCGTGAGCAAGACGCTCGACGGCGTCATCACGAGCTGGAACGGCGGCGCCCAGCGCCTCTACGGCTACTCGGCCGCCGAGGCGATCGGTCGGCCGGTGTCGATGCTCGTTCCGCCGGATCGTCCGAACGAGCTGCTCCGGGTCCTGACCCGACTCAGGCGGGGCGAGCACGTCGAGCCGTACGAGACGGTGCGGGTCCGCAAGGATGGCAGCCTCGTCCAGGTGTCAGTGACCGTGTCGCCCCTCCGCGATGCGCTCGGCGCCATCATCGGCGTCTCCGCGATCGGGCGCGACGTCACCGAGGAGAAGCGCGCGGAAGCGGCGCTTCGCGAGGCGACAGCCCTGCGCTCGGTGGCGAGCCTGGCGGTCGCCGCCGCCCACGAGATCAACAACCCCCTCACGGTCGTCTCGGGCGAGGTCCAGCTGCTCGCCCGCGAGGGCAGGGGCGGGACCCGGTGGGACGAGCGCATCGCCGCGATGGCGGAGGCGCTCGAGCGGATCCGCGACGTAGTGGCGCGCATGAGCCGGATCACTCGCCTGGAGCAGGTCGAGCCGCTGAAGCACATGCCGGAGATGCTCGACCTCAAGAAGTCGAGCAGTGACCCTGACCGATAACGGCTTGCAGTTCTTCCCATCCAACTAAATATGAACGCCCTTCATCTGCGCTTCCGGATATCGCGTGCCGGACGCGGCGCCGGCCGGAATCGCGGCGGCGATGCGCTCCGCATCACGCGCGTCGAGACGCACGCTGAGCGCCTGCACGTTCTCCTCGAGCCGCTCGCGCCGCTTGGTGCCGGGGATCGGGACGATGTCCTGCCCCAGCGCCAGGAGCCAGGCGAGGGCCAGCTGGGCCGGTGTACAGCCCTTCTCTTTCGCGATCGCCTCGATCCGATTCACGAGCTCGAGGTTCTTCGCGAAGTTGGCCTCCTGGAAGCGCGGATGATCGCGCCGCCGGTCGTCGGCCGGGATGTCGCCGAGGCTGTGAACCTTGCCGGAGAGCCAGCTGCGCCCGAGCGGTGAGTACGCGACGAACGAGATGCCGAGCTCGCGCAACGTGGGCAGCGTCGCTTCCGCCTCGACGCGGTAGAGCAGCGAGCACTCGCTCTGGACCGCGCTGAGCGGATGGACTGCGTGCGCCCGGCGAATGGTCGCCGGCGCCGCCTCGCAGAGCCCCAGGTAGCGGACCTTGCCGCGCTCGATCAACCGCTGCATGGCGCCGACGGTGTCCTCGATGGGCACCGTGGGATCGACGCGGTGCTGGTAGTAGAGGTCGATGACGTCCACGCCCATGCGCTTGAGGCTCGCGTCGCACGCCTCGGCGACGTACTCGGGTCGGCCGTTGACCGAGGCGCGCCCGTCGGGCGTCCGCACCTGGCCGAACTTCGTGGTGACCACGACTCGATCCCGCCGCCCACGAATCGCGCGGCCGAGAAGCTCCTCGTTGTGGCCGAAGCCGTACATGTCCGAGGAATCGAGGAAATTGACGCCCAGGTCCAGGGCGCGGTGCACGACCTCGATGGATTGCGCGTCGTCGCCCTTGCCGTACGTGCCCGACATCGACATGCAGCCGAGCCCGATGGCCGGTACCGAGAGCGAGCTGTGGCCGAGCGTCCGGTATTCCATGACGTCTCCTTCGTGTGTGGCCGCGTGGGGAAGTTTCCCCGGGATTCTACAACACCCCGCACCCGGCCCTGGCTGGCCGGACTTGCTACAATAGCTGCCATGTTCAACACGTGGCAGAGCCTCGCCGCCCGATCCGCCGACCTCCAGACGCTCACCGCCGACCCCTCGGCGTTCCCGTTCAAGACCGAGCTGAGCCTGGCCCCGCTCTTCGACTTCTGGGCGAAGAAGTTCGACGACGACAGCTCGGCCAAGGGCGCGTTCATCCGGACGGTGCGCGAGCAGGTCAAGCAGGTGCCCGAGCTGCTCGGCCGGATCACCGACCTCGGAGTGATCAACCGCCATCGCCACCTGATGGACGTGCTCATGTCGGGTATCTTCCCGCCGGCCTTCTTCGATCAGGAGTTCTCGGCGGTCCTGATCCCGTTCGTGCTGAAGAGCTTCTACGCCACGCCGCCCTTCGATCGCCTGTTGAGAACCGAAGACGGCATGCTGCGTGGGCGCGTGAACCTCGACGCGTCGATGGTCAGCGCCATGCGCTTGTTCTTCGCCTACACGCTGGTGCTGGAGCGCGTCTACGGGATCCACCTCGACGTGGACTACCCGCTGATCCTCACGGTGCCCGATCCCGACACCGGGCTCGACCGTCACTTCAAGATGGAGTTCGACTGGCGGTTCGTGGAAGTCGAGACGGTCGGCCCCGTGCCGACGCTCGCCGACGACATGCGGCAACGCATGCGGGGCGATCTCTTCGACCCCGAGCGGTTCCGCGAAATCCTGCCGCCCGATTCCTTCGTGTTCCGGGGTTTCACGATCTTCAAGGCCATCGAAGTGACGGACCAGGAAGTGCTGTCCTCGCTCGAGCGCGATCTGATCGACAAGGAGTCGATCGTCTCCCACAAGCGCTTCGCGGCGCTCCAGGACAAGCTGCGGACGCTCTTCCGGCGGCCCGAGCTACGCTTCGGGCTGGCCGCGCTCGACGGCAACCAGGTGCTCGTCCTCAACTACGGCGCCGAGTGCGAGCACGCGTGCATCTTCGCCGACTCCCGGCACCACAGCGTCGAGGAGTTCCGCGGCTCCGTCTACGAGCGCGCGGTGACGCAGGGCAGCCCGCTGATCGTCGAGGACCTGGCCCAGATGCCCGGCCGGACGCCGGCCGACGACGAGATCATGGAGTGGGGCCTGCGCAACATCATCGTGGCGCCCCTCTACTACCAGGATCGGGTGATCGGCACGCTCGAGCTCGGCTCGCCGAAGCCCGGCGATCTCGACTGGACCCTTCTGCCGAAGCTCCACCAGGTCCTCCCGCTCTTCTCCATGGCCGTGCAGCGCAGCATGGAAGAGCTGAACGCCCGCGTGCAGGGGTTCATCAAGGAGAAGTGCACGGCGATCCATCCGGTGGTGGAGTGGCGCTTCCGCAAAGCGGTCCTCAAGGGGATCGAGCAGTGGGCGGAAGGCGTCGAAGACACGTCGCTCGAGTTGGAGCCGATCGTCTTCGAGAAGATCTACCCGCTGTACGCGCTCTCCGACATCCGCGGCTCTTCGACGCAGCGGAGCCTCGCGATCCAGGCCGACCTGCTGACGCAGCTGCGGCTGGCCCGCGACGTCGTCCGCTGGGCTCACGACGCGCGGCCGCTGCCCGGCCTGCACGAGCTGCTCTACCGCATCGACAAGCGCGCCGCGAAGATCCAGGCGAACCTCAACTCGGGCGACGAGGTGTCGATCATCACGTTTCTCCGGTCCGACGTCGAGGCGCTGTTCGACCATCTGCAGACGTTCGGCCCAGGCGTGCGCGAGCGAATCGACGCCTACCGGGCCGCGCTCGATCCGCGCATCGGCACCGTGTACGACCGCCGCCGGCTGTTCGAGGACAGCGTGACCCGTATCGCCGACGGGATCTCGTCCTATCTGGACCTCGAGGAGCAGACGGCCCAGACGATGTTCCCGCACTACTTCGAGAAGCAGAAGACGGACGGCGTCGACCACCAGATCTACGTCGGCGGCTCGCTGCTCGAGGACGGGCGCTTCGATCCGCTCTACCTCAAGAGCCTGCGGCTCTGGCAGCTGATGGTGGTTTGCGGCATCGCGCTCCGGGTCAATCGCCTCAAGGAGAAGCTGCCGGTTCCGCTCGAGGTGACGCATCTCGTGCTCGTCCAGCACAACCCGCTCTCGATCCGGTTCCGCTTCGACGAGAAGCGGTTCGACGTCGACGGCGCCTACGACATCCGCTACGAGATCGTCAAGAAGCGGATCGACAAGGCCGTGATCAAGGGGACCGACGAGCGCGTGACCCAACCCGGGAAGATCGCCATCGTGTACTCGCATCCGGGCGAGGCCCATGAATACCGGGCGTACCTCGAGTACCTGCACGCCCTCGGCTACGTGACCGGCGAGGTCGAGGACGTGGAGCTCGAAGAGCTGCAGGGCGTGCACGGCCTGCGCGCGCTGCGGGTCTCCATCGACCTGCGCAATCCGAAGATCGAGAAGCGCGTGGCGCTCAGCGACCTCCAGGCGGCGACGGGCGGGGCGGCGCCCTCCCGCAACTGAACGCTTCCCGCCGCGCCGCGCTCAGCCACGCGGTGCGAGCCGATCCCGCGTCACGCCCTCCGCCAGCAGGGTCTCCACCTCGGCGCTCGAAAACTCCAGCTCGCCGAGAATCGCGCGCGTCGCCGACCCGAACGCCGGCGTGGCCGGCGCCGGGACGAAGCCACCGCCGTCCAGCGACACGGGCGGCGCCAGCACGCGCACGCGACCGAGCGCCGGGTGCGCCAGGTCGTGGAGCATCCCGTTGGCCAACGGCTGCTCGTCGTCCAGGAGCTCGAGCGGCAGCTTGACCGCCGCGGCGGGAATGCCGCCGGCGTCGAAGATCGGCTGCCACTCGGTGGCGGTGCGGCCGGCCACGACCGCCTCGACGCGCGCCCGCAGCTCCGCGTAGTGCTTCAGCTCGCTCTGCCGATCCGCGATCGGCCGCTCGAGCGCGTGATCGGTCAGCCCGAGGGCCTTGATGAATGCGCGCCGGAGGGATGGACTCCCGCACGCGACCGCGATGGCGGCATCGCGCGTCGCGTAGGTGCGGTAGTAGATGTTGGTCATCGCCGGCGTGCGGATCTGCGGCGTGAGCGTCGCCTGCTCGGCGTACGGCCGCCCGGCGGCGCGGAGCTCCGCGAGCCGGGCGCGGAGCCCGTCGTGGACGGGCCCGTCGGCGGATTCGATGCGGACCATCGAGTTGTTCTGCAGCAGGAGCGCCGCCATCAGGAGCGACACCTCCACTTCGCCGCCCCGCCCGGTGGTCGCCCGCCGCAGCAGCGCCGACGCGACGCCGAACGAGAGCAGCATCGCGCACATGTAGTCGACCGCCGGGTTCTCGCCGCCGGTGGGCACGCCGTCCTGGATCCGCCCGCTCGCCGCCATCAGACCGCTGCGCGCCTGCACGACCAGGTCCATGCCGGCCAGGCGCGCGGCGGGTCCACGGCGGCCGAACGCGCTGACGTTGCCGACCACGAGCCGCGGATAGCGCGGCGCCAGGGTCGGCCAGTCGAGGCCCAGCTCGGCGGCCAGGCCCGGCCGGAAGTTGGTGAGCACGACGTCGGCGCGGGCCACGAGGCGCTCGACGACGCGCGCCGCCGAGGGATGGTGCAGGTCGAGCGGCAGCGAGCGCTTGCCGCGGTTGCGCGAGACGAAGTGGCGCGTCTCGCCGGGCGTCAGCGGCGCCAGCTGGCGCACCGGGTCACCCTCGACCGACTCCACCTTGACGACGTTGGCGCCGCCCTCCGAGAGGACCTGCGCGCAGAAGGGGACCGCGATGAACTGGCCGAACTCGACGACCTCGATGCCGGCGAACGGTCGGGCGTTGTCCATGGCGCGTTAGCCTAGCGGTGAATCGGCCGAGTGCCAAGCGCGCTCTGAAATATGATCGTCCTGACATGAGCGCCATCGCGGCGGTGGTCTTCGACATCGGCGGCGTCGTGCAGGACTCGCCCCTGCACGCGATCGCCCGCTATGAGCGCGACCGCGGTATCGCGCCCAACGCCATCAACCGCGCGGTCGTCGCCGCCGGCGAAGGCGGCGCCTGGGCGCGGCTCGAGCGCGGCGAGCTGACGGTCGGGGCGTTCTGCGCGCCCTTCGAGGCCGACTGCCGCGCACTCGGCGTCACGGTCGACGGCGCCGCCCTGATGGCGCGCATCGCCGAGGCTCGCGTTGCGCGGCCGGGAATGCTCGAGGCGATCCGGCGCATCCGCGCGCGCGGTCTGCGCACCGCGGCCCTGACCAACAACTGGGTGGGGTCCGGGCCGCCGAAGACCTCCCTCCGCGAGCGGTTCGACGTGTTCGTGGAGTCCGCGGTCGTCGGCCTCCGCAAGCCCGATCCGCGGATCTACGAGCTCGTGTGCCGCGAGCTCGGCGTGGCGCCCGCCCGTGTGGCGTTCCTGGACGACATCGGGCGCAACCTCAAGCCGGCCCGCGCGCTGGGAATGGCGACGATCAAGGTCGACGATCCCGACGCGGCGCTTCGCGAGCTCGGCGCGCTGCTCGGATTCGAGCTGATCGACTGAGGGCGCCGCCCTCACGCGCGGCGAGCGCGCTCGATCTCCTCGGGCGTGTAGCGGAAGGCGCGGAAGATCCAGTTGTTGAGGCCGGGCGGCCCCGGATCCGGCGAGAAGTAGGGGCTCACGTACTCCCACACGACTTCGCCCTCGCGGGTCACCTCGAAGATGCGGCCGTGGCAGCCCTCGCAGATCAGCGTGTTGCCGTTCGGAAGACGCTGCGCCCCGGAGATGTAGGGACTGAAGAACTCGAAGAGCGACTGATCGGTGTACTGCCAGACGATGGCGCTCGTGCGCGGGTCCACTTCGATCACGCGCGAGAAGGTCGCCGGGTGATCGCGGCGGTGGGTGCCGTTGTCGAAGATCAGCAGATTGCCGCCGGGCAGCGGGCGCGGGTCGTGCTGCTGGGCGAGCGGCGGGCTGCCGAGCGTCCAGACGATCTGGCCGGTGGCGCGCTCGATCATGACCACCGTCGAGATGTTGCGGAAGCTCACCACGATGTCGCCATCGGCCGTCTCGGCGACGGTGTTGCCGTGGGTCCACTCGGCGCGGCGGTCCTGCGGCGTGACGGGATAGGCCTCGGGATCGAGATGCTCCCAGCTCCGCCACTCCCACACGATTTCGCCCCCGGTCGTCGTTTCCAAGAGATAGTCGGCGTAGATCACACCGTCGACCTCGGTACCGGGCAGGCCGCCGCGCACGCGGGCCGCTACCTCGGCGGGCAACGGGCGCAGGCACAGGAGCAGCACGTTGCCGTTGCGGAGCCGCCGGGCGTCGTGATGGTGATCCGGGTGCTTCAGCTCCCAGACGACGCGCCCGCGCCAGTCCACCTCGAGCACGGCGCCACCCTTGAAGCGGGGCCACGCCTCGAACCGCGCGCGGTCCTGGGGGACCTTCCCGCCGTAGAAGAGATGACCGTTGTCGAGCAGGTACCCGTAGAGGCCGGGCCGATAGGGCAAGCGCCACGTGTGGGTGACGGCGCCGTCCATGTCCAGGAGGTGCACCGCGCCGTCGCCCAGCATCGGCGCGAAGAGCGTGTAGCCCGGCTGGGCGCGCGCGGGATCGTGGGCGATGAGCCCGGTCCGGGCACGCCTGATCTTCTGCTGATCGACCGCCATGCCGCGCGGGGCGCTCAGAAGCTCAGGCGGAGGCCGGCGCGCGCGAGCAGCGGCGCGCCGATCGAGACGACGCCTTCGCTCGTCCGGCCGGTCGAGTAGGTCTGATCGAACAGGTTCTCGACGCCGGCGAAGATCTCGACGTTCTTGCTGATCGCCCGCGACAGCATGAGGTCCACCACGATGTAGTTCCCGAGCGGCAGCGTGTTGAGGTCGTCCTCGTACTGATCGCCCACGAAGCGCGCGGTGAGCGAGGCGTTGAACCACGCGGGGTGCTGGAAGCGGACACCCACCGAGGCGCTGTGCTCCGGGACCTGCGCGAGCCGCTTGCCCTCGAGGCCCCCCTGCTGCGAGGCCTCGACGACGCGCGCGTCGGCGAAGAGATAGCTGGCGACGAAGCGCCACTCCTTGCTGAGCCGGAGCTCGAGCTCGGTCTCGACGCCGCGGATGCGCGCGAGGTCGAGGTTCTGGCGCTGGCGGCAGGTGGTGCCGGCCGGGCAATCGAACAGCGGCGTCGCGAGCGTCACGTTGGCGACGAGATTCTGCACCTCGTTCCAGTAGCCGGTGACGCGCCCCTCGAACGGGCCCAGCCGCTGCTGCACCCCGAGCTCGCCCCCCACGAGCAGCTCCGGACGAAGCGTCGCGTTGGCGACGGTCACGTCGTTGCGCACGCGGAAGACCCGATACTGCTCGTTGACGGTCGGCACGCGGAACCCTTGATAGGCGGACGCGCGAAGGTCGGTCGTGGGCGTGGCGTGGAACAACGTGGCCAGACGCGCGCTCGGGATGATGCGTTCGATGTCGTTGAACGTCTGGCTCTTGGGAACGCCGGCGGCCGGCGGGAGGTCCTGGCGCGTACCGTTCCAGCTGAGCCAGTAGTCGCCGCGGAGCCCGACCGAGATCTCCCACGCCGGATGCGGCGTGTAGACGTCCTGCAGGAAGACGCCGGCGATGAACTGCTCACCACCGGCCTCGCGCGTGCGCGCGAACGCGCCGGCGTTGTAGACGATCTCGTTGGTCTCGCCCGACACCCACCGCGCGTCGCCGCCGGCGCCCACGAGGTGCTCGCCGAAGCGGCGACTCCACTGGAGTGAGCCGCCGGCCGAGGTCGTCGGCACGCGCTGGTCGAGCGCGAGCGTCTCGGAGCTTCGGTCGGCGGCTTGCGTGGAGAACGTGGACCGGAACTTCTGGTCGTCCGCGAAGAGCGTCAGCCGCCACTCGCCGTCGGCGACGGTGCCGAGCCGGCCGCCGACCGCGACGGCGCCGTACCCGGTGCGGTTGAACTGGAGCGGCGTGCCGTTGCCGCGCTCCTCGTCGTAGTAGGTGCCGGAGACGAACAGCGACGCCTCGGGCGTGGCCACCAGCTCGACCCGGCCGTTGAAGGTCGAGTGGCGCGAGTCGGCCTCGATGTCGATCGCGCCGCGCCGCGACTTCTTCACGACCATGTAGCCCTCGGTGTCGAAGTAGCTCCCCTCCAGCGCGATCCGGAACGGCCCTTCCACGTCGTGCAGCAGGAGATCGAAGTTCATCGTGTCGCGCGTGCCGTAGCTGCCCTCGAAGAACGCGGCGCGCTCGGTCGGGCGGCGCGTGATGACCTGGACGACGCCGCCCAGGGCGTAGTTGCCCCAGGCGCTGGAGCCGCCGCCACGTACGACCTCGATCTGCTGGATACCCTGCAGCGGGATCCGGTTCCAATACACCCAGCCGCCGAAGGCGTCGTTGACGGGCACGCCGTCCACGAGCACCAGCGCCCGGCTGGTGCCGCTCGGGCCGATGCCGCGGAGCGAGAGCCCCTGCGTCGTCGGATGCCCCACGACACTCGACGTGCGCCGGAAAAGGCTGAACCCCGGCACCTGGCGCAAGAGGTCGTCGACCGTCTGGCTCGCCGACGCGCGGATGTCGTCGCGCGTCACCACCGTCACGCTGGCGGGAGCGTCGCCCGCCTTCTGCTCCATGCGCGTCACGGAGACCACGACGGGTTCGAGCCGCGTGGGGTCGTCGTACTGCTGTGCCGCCGCCGGCGCCACGGCGAGGCAGACGAGGAGCAGCGGCGCCGCGCGCCGGATCATTTGCCGCGCAGCGCGAACTTCAGTGGGACTTCGACCCAGCTCTCGACCGCCTTGCGCCCCTCGCGCGCCGGCGCAAACCGCCAGCGGGTGACCGCGTCCACCGCGGCGTCGTCGAGGGTCCGCGCCCCCGACGAGGTTCTGACGGCGATCTCGACCGCGCGGCCGTTCACGCCGACGAGCACACCCAGGACGACCACGCCCTCGAGTCCTTGCTCGCGGGCGGCCGTCGGGTAGGACGGCAGGGGCGTTTCCCGGTACGCGGCGGGCACGAATGGCTGGGATGTCGGCGACGCCGGCGCCTTGATCTCGATCGGTGAGAGCTGAATGACGTCTCCGGGCTGGCCGCCGTGCGCGACCGCTGCGAGGCCCAGCAGGAGGAACGGGAGCATGAGGATGATCGTCACCAGTCTCCTCGTCAGCGCGAGCATGCTACACACGCCGCCGACCCTTGACAAGGCCCGGCGGCCGGACGTATCGTCCGGCCGCGACGTAGCATCCGCGCGAGCGGATCGTTCTCGACCCGTCCTCAAGGGAGGCCCCCATGCCGCGCATCATCCCGACCGCCGTCGTGGTCGTTCTGACCTCCGTCTTCGCCCTGGTCCCGTACGTCCAGGGTCAGCAGGCGCCGCCGCCGACCTGGAAGCAGGGCCAGCCCGCGTCGATGGCGGACTCGCCCCTGGCGCCGGTCGCGCAGCCGCCGGCGCCCAAGGCGCCGGGCGAGATGCCCGTCGACAAGATCAAGGTCCCGGCCGGGTTCAAGGTCTCGCTCTGGGCCCACGGGATCAACAACGCGCGCGTCATGACCTGGGGCGACAAGGGCACCCTGTTCGTCTCGAGCCGCGTGGCCGGCAACGTCTACGCCATCCAGGACACGGGCGCCACGCGCGAGGTCAAGGTGATCGCGAAGGGCCTCAACCTGCCGAACGGTGTGGCGTTCAAGAACGGCACGCTCTACATCGCCGAGGTCTCCCGGATCACCAAGATGGTGGGGATCGAGGACAAGCTCGATAGTCCGCCCGCGATGGAAGTCGTCTACGACATCCTGCCGCGCGATCTGCCGCACGGCTGGAAGTACCTGGCGTTCGGGCCCGACGGCAAGCTCTACTTCAACATCGGCGCGCCGTGCAACATCTGCATCCCGCCCGACACGCACGCCAACATCTCGCGCGTGAATCCCGACGGCACCGGCTTCGAATACGTCGCGCACGGCGTGCGCAACAGCGTGGGCTTCGACTGGCACCCGGAGACGAAAGATCTCTACTTCACGACGCACGGGCGCGACTGGCTCGGGGAGGACGTGCCGAGCGACCGCTTCGACGTCGCGCAGAAGAAGGGCCTGCACTTCGGGTTCCCCTATTGCCACCAGGGCGACATCCTCGACCCCGAGTTCGGCAAGGGACGCAGCTGCGGCGAGTTCGCGCCCCCGCTCATCAAGACCGGGCCGCACGTGGCCGGCAACGGCGTCCAGTTCTATACCGGCTCGATGTTCCCGCCCGAGTACAAGAACCGCATCTTCCTCGCGCAGCGCGGCTCCTGGAATCGCACGGAAAAGACCGGCTACAAGGTGATGATGGTCACGCTGCGTGCCGGTGACGTTCCCAAGTACGAGGTCTTCGCCGAGGGATGGCTGCAGGGCGGCCAGCCCTGGGGCCGGCCGGTCTACACGCAGCTGATGAAGGATGGCTCGCTCCTGATCGCGGACGACTACGCGGGCGCGATCTATCGCGTCACCTACCAGCGCTGAGACGACTCTTCGCATTCGCCGGCGCCTCGGCCGTCGCCGTTTTGGCGGCGACGGCCGGGACGCCCACGTTGGCGGCCGACCTCGAAGCCGGCCGGCGCAAGGCCGAGCCGTGCAAGAGCTGCCACGGCCCCGACGGCAACGCGACCCTCCCGGGGACCCCATCGATCGCCGGGCAGCCGACGTTCTTCACCCACTGGCAGCTCATCAAGTATCGCGACGGACGCCGCAAGGATCCCCAGATGTCCCCGTTCGCGGCGAGCCTGAGCGACGCTGATATGGCGGACCTCGCGGCGTACTACGCGGCGCAGCGGCCGCTGCCGCGTCCAGCGACGACCGGCCCGGTGAAGGTCGCCGCCGGCCGGGAGCTCGCCCGGCAGCATCTCTGCGTGTCCTGCCACCGGCCCGGCCTCACCGGCCACGAACAGGTGCCGCGCCTGGCAGGCCAGGATCTGACCTACCTGGTGAAGATGCTCCGGGCCTTCAAGGCGCAGACGGCCGGCGACCTCGACGGCACGATGACGACCGCGGCCCAGCCGCTGAGCGAGGAAGACATCGAGAACCTCGCGCATTTCATGGCCACGCTGCCCCCGTCGCCATAGGAGAAATTGGCTCACTGGTGCCCCGATCAATGGCTCTTTCCCACGACGCGGACACCGTGTAAACAAAGGGCATGAAAGCTGAACTGCCGAGCGTCTGCCCCCTCGATTGCCCCGATACCTGCAGCCTGACCGTCACCGTCGAGGACGACCGGATCCTCTCGATCCGCGGCTCGCGGGCGAACCCGTACACAGCGGGCGTTCTGTGCGCGAAGGTTCCGGAGGCGTATCCCGGCTTCGTGCACGGCGAAGGGCGTCTCAAGACGCCGCTCCGGCGCGTGGGCGCGAAGGGCGAGGGGCGCTTCGAGCGCATCTCGTGGGCGCAGGCGCTCGACATCGTCCACGAGCGATTCACCGCCGTGATGGCCGCGCACGGCCCGCAGGCGATCCTGCCGCTCAACTACGCTGGGCCGCACGGACTGCTGGCCGGTGGCTCGATGGATCTCCGCTTCTTCCACCGGCTCGGCTCGAGCCTGCTCGATCGCCGGCCACTCTGCGGCGGCATCCGCACCGAGGCCTGGGTCGGCACGTTCGGTCCGGTGCCCGGGATCAAGCCGGAGCAGGCGGAGTACTCGAAGCTGATCATCGCCTGGGGCAGCAACGTCACGTGGTCGAACCTGCACTTCGTGCCGATCATCAACCGCGCGCGGCGCGCCGGCGCCAAGCTGGTCATCGTCGACACGCGGCGCACGAAGATCGCCGAGCAGGCTGACCTCCACATCGCGCTCCGTCCCGGGACCGACGTCGTGCTGGCGTGGGCGGTTGCCGCCGAGCTCGAGCGGCAGGGCGCGCTCGACCGCGCGTTCATCGAGCGCCACGTGCAGGGCTTCGACGAGTACATGGCGCTGGCGCGCCGCTTCACGCTGGCCGACGCCGCGCGGATTTGCGGCGTCGAAGCGCGCGACGTGCGGCAGCTCGCCGACTGGTACCGCACCCTCTCGCCGGCGGTGATCACCGTCGGCAACGGCCTCGAGCGCAACCGTAACGGCGGCAGCGGGATCCGTGCGGTCTTCGCGCTGCCGGCCCTCGCCGGCAAGTTCGGCGTGGTCGGCGGCGGCCTCATCAACGGCGCGTCGTACGCGTTTCCCAAGACGCCGCAGCGCCTGGGGCGCCCCGACTTCGTCCCCCCGGGCACGCGCACGCTCAACATCATCGACATCGGCCGGCATCTCACCGACGGGACGCTGGCGCCGCCGCTCAAGGCGCTCTTCATCTACAACCACAATCCGCTGGTGGTGCATCCCGACCAGAACCGGCTGCGGCGCGGCCTCGCCCGCGAGGACCTCTTCGTGGTCGGCTCCGACGTGGTGATGACCGACAGCCTCGCGTACGCGGACGTCGTGCTGCCGGCGTGCAGCCACTTCGAGCACGCGGACCTGTTCGCCGCGTATGGCACCCACTGGCTGCAGCGAGCCGAGCCCGTCATCCGGCCGCAGGGCGAGGCGCTGCCCAACACCGAGATCTTCCGCCGCCTCGCGGCGCGCTTCGGTTTCACCGACGCCGCGTTCCGCGCCAGCGACGCGGAGCTGATGGACGACGCGCTCGACGGCGGCGACGTTCGGATGGGCGGCAAGCGCCCGAGCGCGATCCCGCTCGACCGCGCGACGGCCATGACCGTGGGCGGCAAAGACGCGATGCTGTTCCAGAACGTCTTCCCGAAGACGGCGTCGGGCAAAGTCGAGCTGGCGTCGTCGTACCTCGAGGGCAAGTACGGCGCCCGGCTGCCGCGCTGGAAGGAGCTCACGTCTTCCTATCCGCTGACGCTGATCTCGCCCGCCTCCGACCAGCGCATCACCTCGACCTTCGGCGGGCTCCACGTGGGCGACGGGCCACCGCCGCTCGAGATGCATCCCGACGACGCCCGCGCGCGGGGCCTGCGCGACGGCGCGCGGGTGCGCGTGTGGAACGATCTCGGAGAGGTCCGGCTGCCGTTGCGTATCACCGAGGTGATCCCGCGCGGCGTCGTCTGCTCGCTCAAGGGCGCGTGGATGGCGACGACCGACAACGGCCAGACCGTCTCCGCGCTGTGCCCGGCCGATCACGCCGACATCTCCGAGGGCGCGTGCTACAACGACGCGCGCGTCGAGGTGGCCGCGCTCTCGTAGTGCGCGCTGCAGGCCGTCGCGGGGCTGGGGCCCCGCCGGCCGAGGCGCGCCTATGAAAAGGAGAGGACATGACGCCACCGGTCGATCCCAACGCCGTGCTGATGACCGGCGAGAACTCGTTCATCCGCCTGAGCCACGATGGCGGCAAGACCCAGTCCGACCGCTTCAGCCACTGGCGCGTGCTCTGGTGTCCGAGCGGCGCCGGCCACGTGCTGTTCGCCCAGAGCGAGCTCAGCTCCGGCCAGACGCGCGTCTACAGCGACAACCCGGCGGTGGCGCGGTGGCTCCAGCGGACGATCGAGACGCTGCTCTTCCCGGCGTTCGCCGACACGAACCTGCCGGTGATCGCCGCCGAGTTCGGCCGCGCCGGCGACCCGCGCTCCACGGCGGTGGAGACGGTGATCGCGGGCGCCGACCGGATCCGGCTGACCTGGTTCGACTGCATCGAGCCGTTCGTGCTCAATGCCCCGCCCGGCTTCAACCAGCGCCCGATCGGCGTGTTCAGCACGTTCTTCCCGGCGCGCTCGGCGCAGGTCGAGTGGAACGGCCGCTTCGCCACCGGCCAGCCGTGGGCGGAAGTGCGCGGCGACCGTCAGGCCTCCAGCGCCTGCCTGGCGTGGTCGGAGACGTGGGTGAAGCCGCGAGGCTAGCTTGGCCCTCGACTTCAGGGGCCGATTGTTCGCCGAGCAACCGGCCGGCCGCGTCGAATTCACGATCAACCGCCCGATGGTACTCGCGGGGCGGCGCCCCGCGCCTCGCGACGGGACCATCGACTTCAACGGCGCGCCCTGGTGACGTCGCCAAGGGAGTCGACGGCGGATTGGCGGGACGTGCCTCTTTTCGGGACGCGTCCCGGGGGACGGCGATCGATCGTCAGGCCGAGCGCCTACGCGTTCGTTCAAAAGCGTGACGGGCGCCTGGCGGTCGTGCGAGCGATCGACGGCGTCTTTCTCCCCGGCGGCGGAATCGAAGACGGCGAGACGCCCGAGGAGGCGGTCGCGCGGGAAGCGCTCGAGGAGTGTGGCCTCGTGGTTCGTGTCGGTGCGTGCGTGAGCCGGGCCGTGCAATTCGTCACGACGGCCGACGGCCTCACCGTGGAGAAGCGATGCGCCTTCTTCGACGCTCGGATCGAAAGAGCGAATCCCGGCGGCATGCTGCCCGGGCATGACACGCGGTGGCTCCACCGGGCAAGCGCAGCCCGGGCACTCTCGCACGAAAGCCAGGGATGGGCCGTCCGGGACTGGACGAAAGTGCGCCAGGCGCCTCGGAGCCACAGGCTATCGTAGGTGAATGGCGCCTGCGAGCCGAGTCAGAATCATCACGTGCCCGCCCGGCGAAGCGCCGCTCTCCGTGCGACTGGCCTGGGTTGGCCTCGAGCTTCCCGTCACGCCCACCAGCCGTAAGCTCGCGATGACCTCCGGCGTCCTCTCCGCCCCGCGCGACTGGTGGCAGCGCATCGCCGCCCTGTTTACTGGCAGCTACGGCGTGCGGACCGGCTACGCCGTGAACGCGCGGGATGCTGTCGACCTCCTCCAGACCAAGGATCCGAGCGCCGCCGCGTGGTGGCGCGAGCACTGCGCGCACCTGCTCGACGGCAAGCGCTCGCTGCTCTTTCCGACCGCGAGCTGCGAAGAGCGCCCCTGACCCTCGGCCGCTGAGGTTTACTTGTCGGCGGTCCGGAGCGCGGCCGGGCCTCCCTTGATCGCGATGCGCATGCCGCTGTCCCGTAGCCCGCCGTCCAGGCTGAACACCTGGATGTCCTTCTCCACCATGTTCCCGACGAAGAGATGCTTGCCGTCGGGTGAGAAGGCCGCACCCTGCGACCAGTGGCCGATGGGCGCCTCGGCCATCCGTGAGAGGTCCATGCCGCTCACACGCAGGAGCACCAGCTTGCCCGCGTCGTTGAAGAAGGGCGAGTCCTTGGGCTTGTTGCTGCCGTTCATCACCACGACCGCGACGATGGACCCGTCGGGCGAGATCTTGATGCCCTCCGGCGTCTGACCGACGGTCACGGTGCTCACGACGCGCGGCGGCTTAGCCTTGAGATCGATGAGGCTCACGGTGTCAGCGTCCCCGCCGCCCCGGCCGATGTTGGCGACGGCTGCGAAGGCGCCGGTCGACGCGATGTCGATCCCGTAGGGACGCAGCCCCGCCGAGACGTCGCGCTTGGTGTATTCGACCTTGGTGCCGTCGATCGAGAGGACGGAGATCCGTTCGTCGCCGTCACGGGTCACCAGCGCCAGCTTGCCGTCGGGCGAGATCGTCGCGTGACAGGCGCCCGCTTTCTCGTCGCCTATCGTCACCTTGCCGGCCGGTGTCACGGTCTTGCCCTGGATAGTGAAGACCGACACCGTCCCGTCTCCGCGATTGGCGACGAGCGCGAGCGTGCCCTGGCGCGTGATCGAGACACCGGCCGGGTTCTTGCCGGTCTCGAGCGTCGCGATGATCTTCGGCGGCGTCGCCTTCAAATCGACCACCGACATCGTGTTGTTGGGGATCCGCTTGGTCGGATCGCCCGGATCGAGCGTCTCGTTGGCCGTCACGAGCGCCAGCGACTCGTCGGGTGTCACCGCGACGCTGAAGGGCGGGCCGACCACGCTGCCGGGCACGTCCACCTCGGCCACCACCTTCGGCGGCCAGCTCTTGAGGTCGATGACCGTCAACGTGTCGGGCGGCGGGCTCTTCACGGTCGTCGCGACGCCGTTGACGAGCGTCACCTTGTTGTCATTGGTCGAGAGCAGGAGCTGTCCGTGCGCCACGGGGACGATGACCAGAACCACGAGCAGGGCGACGACGGTGGCGAGCCGCAACGGGTTCATCGCGTGTCCTCCCGGTGTATCGATCGCGGTGCGTGTGGATCGGCGGCGGATAGAAGATCAGGTTCCGTCGACGAACGCAAGGTACACTGCACCGCATGACACTCGACCATCCGTGGACCACTGCGCCCGCCCCCGCCGACGTCGTGAACGTCGCGCCCGGCATCGGCTGGCTGCGCATGCCGCTGCCGTTTCAGCTCAACCACATCAACCTGTGGCTGCTCGAGGACGGCGACGGCTGGACCATCGTGGACACGGGTGTCGGGCTCGACGACACGCGCGCCCTGTGGGAGCGCATCTTCGCGA
>QHSI01000141.1 GCA_003221515.1 Candidatus Rokuibacteriota bacterium | reverse complement strand
CGCGCTGACCGCGCAGACTGTCGAGCTGCTCCAGCAGCTCATCCGCAACCAGTGCGTGAACGACGGCACCGTCGCCTCCGGCCAGGAGGTGCGGACCAGCGACGTGCTGCGCGGGTATCTCGAAGGCAGCGGCCTGGACATCGAAGTGTACGAGCCCGACGGCGCGCCGGGCCGCAAGAGCCTCGTCGCTCGCATCCAGGGCAGCGACCCGACGGCGCCGACGTTGTGCCTGATGGGTCACACCGACGTCGTCCCCGTGACGCCCGCCAACTGGACGCGCGATCCGTTCGGCGGCGAGCTGGTGAACGGCGAGGTGTGGGGGCGCGGCGCGATCGACATGCTGAACCTCACGGCCTCTCAGGCCGTCGCCCTCAAGGCGCTGGCGCGACGCGGGTGGCGCCCGCGCGGCACGCTGGTCTATCTCGCGTGCGCCGACGAGGAGGCCGGCGGCGCCCTGGGCGCCGGCCACGTGTGCAAGCGCCACTGGGATTCGCTGCGGGCCGACTATCTGCTGACCGAGAACGGCGGCACCGTCAGCGCGCACGGCGGCGAGCTGAACGTCACGGTGCACGTCGGCGAGAAGGGCGTGGCGTGGCGCCGGCTACGCGTGAATGGCACGCCCGGCCACGGCTCGATGCCGTATGGCTCCGACAACGCGCTGGTCAAGGCCGCGCACGTGGTCTCGCGGCTGGCCGAGTACCGGCCGGCGCCGTACGTCGACGACTTGTGGCGCAACTTCGTCGGCTCGCTCGAGCTCGACCCGGCCGTCAAGGCCGCGCTGGTGGATCCATCCCGCGTCGACGAGACCATCGCCAGGCTGCCCGCGGGGCTCGCGCGGTTCGCGTGGTCGACCACGCACACGACCTTCTCGCCGAACATGTGCCGCGGCGGCGTGAAGACGAATGTGATTCCCGACACGGTCGACATCGAGGTCGACATCCGGACGATTCCCGGGGACAACGAGGACGAGGTCCGCCGTCATATCGACAAGGCGCTCGGCGATCTGTCCGAAGAGGTCGTGGTCGAGAAACTCTTCTCGAAGCAGGCGTCGGTCTCACCGACGGGCACGCCGCTCTGGGACGTGCTCGGGCGGGTGGTCGACGCGCACTATCCCGGCGCGAAGCTGCTCCCGCGCCTGATCGTCGGCTTCACCGACGCGCCGTACTTCCGCGAGCACGGCGCGGTCGCCTACGGCTTCGGTCTCTTCTCGCGCGCCCTGACCGCCGAGGCGATGTCTGGACGCTTCCACGACAACGACGAGCGAGTCGACGTCGAATCGCTCGCGCTCACGACGCAGGCCTGGCTCGAGACCTGCGAGCTCTTCCTGGGGTAGCCCGGCGGGTTACTTGCCGACGTCGCTGTACTTCACGTCGCAGCGATACGTCTTGTACTCACCGACGAAGAATGGCTGGAGCGGAGCCATGATCTCCCGGTAGAGCGCGCTCTGCTCGTAGGCCTGCATGTCCGCGGTGTCGTCCCACAGGCTCACCGCGAATCCCGTGTCCTTGTCCGCCTCGTCCTGGGCCAGCCAGCGGCCGCGCAGCCCCTTGAGGCTCTTGCCTTTGGTGAGGACGTTCTCCCGGTAGGTGCGTTCGAAGTCTTTCCATGCGCCAGTCCGGAGCTTGCCCCACGTAATGCGGATCACCATGGCTGACCTCCTGTCTACGCGCCCGGTGCTTCAGGAGCGGTGCTGTCCGAGGGAATGAACTCCGCATGCTCCCACATCGCCTCGGAGACGGGCCACAGTCCCAGGATTTTCGCGAGCTGGCTCGCATCCTGGATGGGCCCGTGTTCGGCGCGAAACGCGAGAATTGCCCGGACCTGCTCGGGACCGATGCCCGGGAGCTCCAGGAGCTCCGCGGGATTCGCCTGATTGACCCTCACTTTGTTCGACATGGGCGCCTCCTCTACGACACGAAAGGCCCCTATCGGTCGGAGCAGGGCGGAGAGGTCTCCGATGCCCCCGAGAGTCAGCGCAAACGGACCCGGCGTCAAGTACCTTGCGGACCGTACCCGGACCGCTACCGCTCAGCTCTGGTCGCCGACAGCGGCGAGGACGGCGGGCAGCGCCGCCAGCACTTCCTGCAGGCACCGCCGAACGCGGGCGATGTTCTCGTCGGCCTTCTGAGGGATCTCGCCGCGCGACACCTGAGCGATGAACTCGTCACGGGTGGTCGTCATCAGCAGCGACGCGTTGACCTCGAGCTGGAGCGCGTGGACGCGCCGGGTCTGGGGCTGGCCGAACGTGGCCACGATGTTGCCCCCCGCGTAGCCGCTGACGTTCTGGTGCACCTCGAAGCCGTGGCGCGTGAAGATCTGGGCGACCGTCTCCACGAGCTCGCGAGCGCAGGTCGTGTCGTGCCGCGTGCCGATGATGACCTGGTGGTCCTTCATCCGACGCGGGCTGCCAGTGTGGCCGTCGAGCAGCAGCACGTGGCCGTGGACCCGATGAAGCGCGTCGAGCAGCCGCTCGAGCGCCGCGTAGTAGGGATCGTAGATCGCCCGTAGGCGCTCCTCGAGATCGCTGAGCCCGAGCGGCTGCCTGAAGATGGGCACGTCGCGCATGGTGTGGGTGCGCACCACCCCGCGCCGCGAGCGCACCTCGCCGTCCTGATGCTCGAAGTCGTCGCGGCGGCGGTTGACGTCGACGAATATGCGCGAGAACGGCGTGGTGAGGACGGTCGCGCCGTGCTCGTGCAGGTCGCTGTAGAGATCGCCCACGAAGGTGTCGGCGAAGCCGTAAGCGAACGTCTCGAACCATGGCTCGCTATAGTCGTCGCGACTGATGTGGGGCAGGGGCTGCGTGCCGTAGTGGGGCACGCTCACCAGCACCGGCGTGCACGCAGCCGGCGCCGGGTGGCGGATGATCAGGAAGTCCATTCCGGCGGCCATTATGTATAGCTGCGCCTCGGCCGGCGGGCCCCAGCCCCGCGACGGCCTGCGGCGCATATTCCAGTCTAGATCACGACCGACTTGCTGCCGTCGACCACCAGCGCCGCGCCGTTGACGTAGGTGGCTCGCTCCGAGACCAGGAAGCAGACCGCGTCGCCGATGTCGTCGATCGCGCCCAGCCGGCCCGACGGGATCGTCTTGACGAGCTGGCCCAGCACGTCAGCCGGCGACGCGCCCTGCGCAGCGGCGGTTGCATGCAGAAGCTGATCGCCCCGCGCGGTCTGGATCCGGCCCGGGGCCAGGCTGTTCACCCGGATGTTCAGTGGGCCGAGCTCGATCGACAGCTCCTTGCTGAACATGCGGAGCGCGGCGTTGCACGCGCTGCCCGCCGTGTGCAGCGGGACGGCCTGCTGCGTCGTGCCCGTGATGTTGACGATCACGCCGCCGCCACGCCGGCGCATGTGGGGGATGACCGCCTTGGCGCAACGGATGTAGCCCAGGAGCTTGCCGTTGATCGCGTCGACGAACGCCTCGTCCGGCAAATCGACGAAGGGCCCGAAGGTCGACGCGCCGGCGTTGTTGACCAGGATGTCGACGCCGCCCAGCCGCTCGGCCGCCCGGTCGACGAACCCGCGGCAGCCGTCGAGCGTTCTGAGATCGGCGGCGATCGGCACGATCTGCATCCCGGTGGCCCGGGCGATCTCGGCCGCCGTGTCCTTCAGCTTCGACTCGGTGCGCGCGCAGATGGCGACGCGCACGCCTTCGTCGGCCAGCTTGCGCGCGACCGCGCTGCCGATGCCTTCGCTGGCGCCCGTCACGAGCGCGGCCTTACCCTTGAGCCCCAACTCCATCGCGTCTCCTTTATTCATCGCCGCGCCTCGGCCGGCGGGGCCCCAGCCCCGCGACGGCCTGCGGCGCGCACCACCTCGTGTACACTGCCACGAACGATGCCGCTCGATCCGCAGCCCAGAGCCATCATGACCGACCAGGCCTTCCACGTCTACGTCATCCAGGGGCGTGGCGAGCGCGACTACGCCGATTGCCAGGCCGCGATCGCCCACGTGCCCGCCCGCATGACCTCGCTGCCGTTCATCGGCGATGAGAACGAGCTGATCGCCCGCACGCGAGACGCCGACGCGATGGTCGTCGTGTCCTCGCCGGTGACTCGCGCCGTGATGAGCGCGCTCGAAGGGCTCAAGACCGTGGTCCGCACCGGCGTCGGCTACGACGTCATCGACGTGCCGGCCGCCACCGAGCTCGGCGTGGTCGTGGTGAACATCCCCGACCTCTGGGTGCGCGAGGTCGCCAACCACGCGCTCGCGCTGCTGCTGGCCTGGAACCGCAAGATCCTCACCATGGACCGCCAGGTGCACGCGGGCGTGTGGGGCGGCGGCGTGCCGGGCGCTCACACCGGCGCGCTCCACGGCGAGACGGTCGGCATCGTGGGCCTGGGCAACATCGGCAGCGCCTTCGCCCGCCGCGTGGCGGCGTTCGAGACCAACGTGATCGCCTGCGACCCCTACGTGGACGACACGCGCTTCGCCGCGCTCGGCGTCGAGCGCGTCTCGCTCGAGGCCCTCGCCGAGCGCTCGGACTACGTCTCGGTGCACACGCTGCTGAACGCGGAGACGCGCTATCTCATCGGCGACGCGTTCTTCCGCCGCATGAAGCCAACGGCGATCCTCATCAACACCTCGCGCGGCCCGGTGGTCGACGAGCGGGCGCTCGCGCGCGCGCTCGAGGCCACGCGCCTGGCCGGCGCCGCGCTCGACGTGTGGGAGGAGGAGCCGATCGCGCGCGACAACCCGCTGTTGAGGATGGACAACGTCATCGCCACGCCGCACGCGGCCTATTTCTCGTCGGCCGCGGTGGCGCAGGTGCCGCGACGGTGCGGGGAAGAGATCGCGCGCGCCCTGACCGGGCAGCGTCCACTCAATATAGTGAATCCAGAGGTCTACGGGCCGGGCGCTGCCCTGCGTGCCGCGGTGCGAGCGGCCGGCCGTCGCGGGGCTTAGGGACCCCGCCGAGGCGAGCGAATAAACCGCCCGATCACGCTAGAGGGGACCAGGCCATGGACGAACATGCGCTCCATGACACGATCGGCCAGGTCAAGGCAGGACATCTCTCGCGTCGCGCGTTTGTCCGCGCGATGACCGCGCTCGGGCTCACGGCCACGATGGCGGCGGGCATGCTCGCCGCCGCCGGGGTCGCCCGCGCGCAGACGCGGCCGGCGTTCGCGCCAACCCGGCGTGGCGGTGGCGGCCCGCTGCGCGTCCTCTGGTGGCAGGCGCCGACCCTTCTGAACCCCCACTTCGGCACCGGCCAGAAGGACACCGACGCCTCGCGCATTTTCTACGAGCCGCTCGCGGCGTACGATCCCGATGGCAATCTTGTCCCTATCCTGGCCGCCGGCATCCCCACCGTCGACAACGGCGACCTCGGCCGGGATGGCACCTGGGTGGTCTGGCGGCTCAAGAAGGACGTCGTCTGGCACGATGGCAAGTCCTTCACGGCCGACGACGTCGTCTTCAATTGGGAGTACGCGGCCGATCCCGCCACCGCCGGCGTGTGGATCCAGTCCTACCGGGACATCGATCGGGTCGAGCGTCTGCACGACCACGCCGTCAAGGTGGTCTACAAGAACCCGATGCCGTTCTGGTTCGACGCCTTCTGCGGGAGCCGTGCGGTCCTCCCCAAGCACCTCTTCGCCGCCTACAAGGGCGCGAAGTCCCGCGAAGCTCCCACGAACCTCAAGCCGGTCGGCACCGGTCCCTACCGGTTCGTCGACTTCAAGCCGGGCGACGTCGTCCGGGCCGAATTGAATCCCGCCTACCACATGCCCAATCGGCCCTTCTTCGACACGCTGGAGATGAAAGGCGGCGGCGATGCCGCCTCCGCGGCGCGCGCCGTGCTCCAGACCGGGGAGTTCGACTACGCCTGGAACATGCTGGTGGAAGACGACCTGCTCCGGCGCCTCGAGCAGAGCGGCAAGGGTCGCATCGAGACCTGGTCGACGAGCAGCATCGAGCACATCCAGTGCAACTTCACCGATCCGTGGAAGGAGGTCGACGGCGAGCGCTCCAGCATCAAGACGACCCATCCCCTTCTGGGTGACCCGGTCGTTCGCCAGGCCCTCAACCTCCTGGTCGACCGCGCGGCCGTGCAGGAGCAAATCTACGGCCGTCAGGCTCAGACCACGCCCAACTTCCTGAACGCGCCCAGCCGCTTCCGATCCGCCAACATGCGATGGGAGTTCAACGTCGACAAGGCGAATCATGTCCTGGATGCGGCCGGCTGGAAGCGCGGCGCCGACGGGATCAGGACGAAGGCCGGAAAGCGTCTTCGGTTCGTCTATCAGACCTCGATCAACGCCCCTCGGCAGAAGACACAGGCCATCGTCAAGCAGGCGTGTACCAAGGCCGGGATCGACGTGGAGCTCAAATCGGTCGTGGCCTCGGTCTTCTTCTCATCGGATGCCGCGAACCCCGATACGTACTCGCACTTCTACACGGACCTCCAGATGTACAACACACAGACGGCGATCGATCCCCAGCTCGGGATGCGCCAGTTCGTCTCCTGGGAGCTCACCGCGAAAGAGAACAAGTGGGCAGGACGGAACATCACGCGCTGGCGCAGCGAGGAGTACGACCGCCTCTACAAAGGGGCCGAGCACGAGATGGATCCGGTCAAGCGCGCGGCCATGTTCATCCGGATGAACGACCTGCTCATCCAGAACGTCGTGGTCATCCCGGTGGTCTGGCGCAACGGCGTGGGTGCCGCCACCGCGCGGCTCCGCGGCATGGCGCACTCGGGCTGGGACTCGTCGTTCTGGAATCTCGCCAACTGGCACAAGGCATGAGAGGAGATAGCGACCATGTCGACCGTCAGACCTGGACCCGGAAGCCGGCCGCCCGGCTGGCAGCAAGCGCACGCCAAGCGGTATCTCGAGACCGGCGGCCGTGACGGACATGACTGGGAAGGCGTCACGACGCTGCTGCTGACGACGACGGGCCGGCGCTCCGGCCAGCCGCGGACCACGCCGTTGATCTACGGCCGCGCCGGCGATCGCTATCTGGTCGTGGCCTCGCGCGGCGGGGCGCCCGAGCATCCGGGCTGGTACCAGAACCTCGTCGCACAGCCGGAGGTCTACGTGCAGGTGATGGCCGATCGCTTCAAGGCGCGCGCCCGCACCGCGTCGACGGCGGAGAAGCCGGCGCTGTGGAAGACGATGACCGCGATCTGGCCGCCGTACGAGGAGTATCAGGCGCGCACGACTCGCGAGATCCCCGTCGTGATTCTCGAACGGGTTTGACCCGCTAGGCTCCTTGGCTCGTCAGGCGCGGGGCGAGCGGCTTGAGCACGCGCATGCCCGGCGTGCCCACGAGCCGATCCGCCGTCGTGGGAGGCATGACCGCGAGCCCCCGCCGTTTCACGCTGCGGTCGAGGCCGACCGCGTCCATCCATTGCACGGTGACACGATCCCCGAGCGCTGCGGGGCCGCCGTCCTCCACCACGACCAGCCGCGCGTCCATCGGGACGTCGGGGCTCCGGTCCATCGCGAACAGATTGCGATGCCAGTTGTTCATCTTCGACTGCCATTCGCCCGTGTTGGTCGGCCCCGCCTTCGCCTTGTAGGTCGGGCCCGTGAAGATGTCGGCCGAGTCGACCTGGTGGAGCGCGACGAACGGCGACGGCGCCGGATGAATCGCCTCGAAGCGCTGGCTCGCGCGAAAGCCGGGGATCGACAGCAGCCGGTGCTGATGGCTCGCGTACCAGGTGTCCCACTCGGCGCGCCGCGCGGTGTCCAGCAGCGCCATCTCGACCATGTAGATCATGCGTCCCTCGGACTCAGTGCGGCAGGCCCAGGACGATCTGGGCGTTGTGGTGGAGGATCTTGTCGACGTCGCCGGCCGGCAGGCCTGCCTCGCTGAGGTAGTAGAAGTTCTGCCGGTACGTCTCGAAGGCGAGCAGCACCGGATAGTCGCTCCCGGCCACGAGGTGGTCGGCGCCGAACGCCTTCCAGGCGCAGAGGATGCCGGCGTGCGAGCCGTGACCGACGATGTCGTAGTAGAAGCGGCGCGCGGTGACGCTCGGGCGCTCTGGAAGATTCGGATGCTGGCGCGGCGCCTGGTTGTCGAGGCGCTGGAGCAGCATCGGGATGATGCCGCCCAGGTGGGGAACGACGTAGTTGATGTTCGGGAAGCGCTCCGGCAGGCGGCGGGCGATCAGGTGCAGCACGATCGCGGCGTCCTCGAGCGAGGCGCCAACCGAGACCGTGAAGCCGTAGTCGTTGATCATCGGCGAGCAGATGCCGTTCTGAATGGGGTGGTAGTTCAGCACGGTCCGGCGCCGGTTCATCTCCTGGTAGAGGGGCTCGAACTCCGCCTCCGCGGTGGAGCGGTCGAAGCACGAGCAGGTCATCGACACGCCGAGCATGCCGAGCTGGTCGAGCCCGCGCTCCATCTCGCGCAGCGAGGCGTCGATGTGGGGCAGGGGCAGCGACACCACCGCGTTGAATCGGCCGGGATGCTTCCGAGCCAGATCGGCGTAGCTGTCGTTGATGAGCCGCGCCGCGGCGACGGCGTCGGCCTCCTTCTCGGCATAGGGTGGGCTCGCGGCCGGCGAGAGCACCTGCAGCTGGACGTCGGCCTCCTGCATCTGCTCAAGGCGCGTCGGGATGCCGGCCGCGTCGTCGTTCCGCATCGGCCGCGCGGTGGTGGGCCGCGCCGCCTCCGGCAGGCTGCGCCCGCCGATGCGCAGGAGCAGGTCGTTGTATTCCTTGGGGAAGTAATGGGCGTGGATGTCGACGATCATTTGGAGCCTCCCTGGAGCGAACGCGGGCGGCCGCCTCGCGCCCGACAGATACTAATCCAGACGCGGGCGTCGTGCTTCGCCGTGTGCTACCCTGCGCGTGCTCGCCGGGGAGACCGGCCACATCGTACTCAATCACAACGCGAGGTGCGACAGTGCGACCGAACAAGATCAAGCAGATGTGGAAGGACAGGAAGTGGGTGACGCTCGGATGGCTCTCGGTGTCCCACGGGTTCACGGCGGAGGTCATGGCCCGGCAGGGGTTCGACGCCCTCGTGGTGGACATGCAGCACGGGCTGACCGACATGAACGACGTCTGGCCGATGCTCCAGGCGATCTCGCAGACCGAAACGGTGCCGGTCGTGCGGGTGCCGTGGAACGATCCGCCCACGATCATGAAGGTGCTCGACCTGGGCGCCTACGCCGTCATCGTGCCGCTGGTCAACACCGCCGAGGACGCGGCGAAGGCGGTGGCGGCGTGCCGCTATCCGCCGGTGGGCATGCGCTCGTCGGGGCCGGTCCGCGCCGTCCACTACGGCGGCAGCGACTACGTGGCAAAGGCGAACGACGAGATCGTCGTGATGGCGATGATCGAGACGAAGGAAGGTCTGGCCAACCTCGAGAAGATCTGCGCCACCCCGGGGCTCGACGCCGTGTACATCGGCCCCGCAGACCTCTCGTTCGCGCTCGGCATGGCGCCGCGCGGCGACAACCCCGACCCAGTGCACATCGCCACGTGCGACAAGATCCGCGACGCGGCCCACAAGGCGGGGATCAAGGCGGTCATGCACTGCGCGAGCGCGGCGTTCGCGGCCGGCGCCGTGAAGCGCGGCTTCGACATGATCATGCTGACGTCCGATCTTGCCTCGATGATCGCCGGCGCTCGCCGCCAGCTCGACGATCTCAAGGCCGCGACGGCGTAGGAGCGCCGACCATGCGCTACCGTCCGTTCGGCAGGACCGGGCTGCAGGTGTCCGTGATGGGCTTCGGCTGCTGGCCGATGGCCGGCGACCGCTACGGCGCGATCGAAGACGACGAGGCCGTCAAGGCGATCCATCGCGCGCTCGACCGGGGCGTGAACTGCGTGGACACCGCGCCGGCTTACGGGGGCGGCCATTCGGAGGAAGTGGTGGCGCGGGCGCTCGAGAAGCGCCGGCGCGACGTGATCCTCGTCACCAAGTGCGGCGTGAAGCCGCCGCCGCCCGGCCAGCTCGGGCCGCTCCGCGACGCGAGCCGCGCGAACATCCTGCGCGAGGTCGACCTGAGTCTCAAGCGGCTGCGCACCGACTGGGTCGACGTGCTCCTGGTCCACTGGCCTGACGCGGCGACGCCGTTCGACGAGACCATGCGCGCACTCGAAGAAGTCGTGACCTCCGGGCGCGCCCGCTTCATAGGCGTGTCGAACTTCACCGGCGCCATGATCGCCGAGTGCCTGCGCACGCGGCGGATCGACGTGTCGCAGGTGGGCTATCACATGTTCGACCGGCGCCAGGAGGGGGAGACGTTCCCGGCCTGCCTCACGCACGGCATCGGGGTGATGGGCTACGGCTCGCTCGGCCACGGCCTGCTCACCGGCGCCTTCACCACCGCGACGAGCTTCGGCGACGCGTCCCGCGACTGGCGTGGCGGCGGCGTGGCGTTCGGCCAGCCGATCTTCCGCGGCGAGAACTTCAAGACGAACGTCGCGGTGGTCGAGCGCCTCCGGCGCGAGATCGCGGAGCCGCGCGGCGTGCCGCTGAGCCAGATCGCGCTGGCGTGGGTGCTCGGGCACCAGGCGATCAGCACCGCGCTGGTCGGTGCGCGCACGCCGGCTGAGGTCGACGCCAACGACGCCGGCGCCGAGCTCGATCTGACCGCGGGCGAGCGTGCGAAGATCGACGCGATCCTGCGCGGCGCGGCGGGTCGCGTGCGCGAGTTCACCCCGCTGCGACCGGCCATGGAGCCCTGGGGCGCCGAGATCCCGGCGGAGCGCGCCTGAGAAGCGTGTCGAACACGCCTGCGATGCGCATCGGGTTCTCGCTGCTCAACAACCAGGGGCTCGACGACGCGCGGGCGATGGTCGAGCTGGCGATCCGGGCCGAGGCGCTCGGCTTCGACTCGGTGTGGACCCACGATCACGTCTTCAACGTGGGCCACGTCTTCGACCGCATCGGCGGCAAGCCGTACTACGAGCCGCTGACGGTCCTGAGCCACGTGGCGGCGCGAACCGAGCGCGTGCGCCTGGGCACCTCCGTGCTCGTGCTGCCGTACCACAACCCGATTCGGCTCGCCAAGACGGCCGCGACGCTCGACGTGCTGAGCGGCGGACGACTCACCATGGGCGTCGGCGTGGGGTCGATCGAGAAGGAGACGACGGCGATGGGCGCCCCGTTTGCCGAGCGCGGCGCCTTCACCGACGAGGCCATCGCCGTCATGCGAACGCTGTGGAGCGAGGACGAGCCGAAGTTCGACGGCAAGTATTCACGCTTCGCGGGGATGAAGTTCTCGCCGAAGCCGCTCCAGAAGCCCATTCCCGTGATCATCGGCGGGATCAGCCGGGCCGCGATCCGGCGTGCGGCGCGCCTCGGCGACGGCTGGCACCCTCTGGGTCTCTCGCCCGAGGCGCTGGGGCAGTCGATGGCCACGCTCCGCGATGAGGCGAGGGCTTGCGGCCGCGACGCCACGAAGATCCCGGTCTCCATCGCGATGACGCTCGGCGCGTCCACGCGCGGGCGCGCCACGCTCGGCCGGGCCCCGGCCGAGATCGTCAAGCACGCGCGGGCCTACGCCGAGCTCGGTGTGGAGACCCTCGCGATCTCGGCGGGCACGTCGGATCCGAAAGAGGCGCGCTCGGCCCTGGAGATGCTGGCCCTTGAGGTGCTACCGGCGATCCCCGGGCGCGGCCAATAGTGAGGCGGCATCACGTCATCCCCACGCCTTGACCAGACCCGCTTGTCGAAGTACGGCGGCGTGATCCCAGTAGATCCGCTCACAGGCGAGTTTGTCGCCGCGAAACTGCACGACCACCACGACATCTAGGGCGATTTTCTTCGCCGTCGGCGGTACGTTCGGCAAGAGCCACGGCATCGGCTTGCTATGGGTGAACGTGAGGTGCAGTTCATCCACGAGTTGTCCCTGTCCGACGACACGGTTCACGGGCGTCATCTCTAGATCTTCAGGCCATGAGGGGATGAAGTCATCCCGATAGAAAGCCCGCAGCGCATCCTTCCCCCGGCCCCCGGTGTTCACAGGCATGTGGTTGACGTAGGCATCGTCCACCATGGTGGCCAGGGTGGCCTCGACGTCCTTGCTCTCGAACTCCCCTTTGAGATGCTCCGCCCACAGGTGCTCGAGCTGTTGCGGGGAGAGACTTGCGGTCTCCGCTTGTTGCTGCGTCATTTTCCTATCCCTTTCTCTGACGTAGGAGTACGTCGCTACGCATGCAACGGGACGCCCTTCGCGCACAAGGGACAGACGCTCGGCTCCCAGATCCGGCTCGCAAATGACGCAAGGGTCTCAAGGGCGACATCGTGTGTTGTCGCCAGCTCGCAAGCGGCATCGCCATACACCGCGAGCGTTCCGATGACAACGGGCTGCGCACCGCACTGCTTCAGCAAATCTTCCGTCGATTCGCCCGGAGCTTTTCGAGCAGGCGCCGCATCCGCCCGCTGCTCTCCGGTGAGTCCAGGCTGGATTGCTCTGGATGTTCTGCCCAGTAGAGGACGTCGCGGTAGTCGTCCTTGGCTGCGGCCAGATAGCTGCGCGTTTTGTCCTCGTTCCCTTCGCCCAGCTTGAGAACGGCAAGCTGCACCCGCTCGCGCTCATGTTCGTAGGGTTCGAGGCCGTAGGTATCGAGTTGCGCGAGCACGCTCGCCCAGCTCACTGGGAACGAGGCCTGAACTGCCGCAAGCACATCACCCCGCGAGTGCTTCACTGGCCGTCCTCCAGGTCGAGGACGAGCACGAGGCGGTCGCGCAGCAGCACCATGACCTTGATCATTGCGCCAGCGCGCCGCCGTCGATGACCAGCTCGCTGCCGGTCATGTAGGCCGAGTCGTCCGACGCGAGATAGAGCACGACCGTGACGATCTCGGGGACCGTTCCCATGCGCCCGAGCGGCACGCGCTCGAGCCGCTTCTTGAGGACGTCCGGATCGGGCATCGCGCTGTGGAGCATGTCGGTGTCGATCGGACCGGGGTGCACGGAGTTGCAGCGGATCCGGTCCTGGGCGTGCTGGCTCGCCGTCACCTTGGTGAAGATCCGGATGGCGCCCTTGCTGGCGGCGTACGCGGGCTCCTGGTGGAGCGACTGGCCGATGCCGGCCACCGACGAGATGTTCACGATCGAGCCGCCGCCGGCCCGGCGCATCGCGGGGATGGCGTGCTTCGTGCCGAGGAAGACGCCGCGGGCGTTGACCGCCATCACGCGGTCCCACTCCTCGACCGTGCGATCCTCGATCGCGACGCGCGGGATGACGATCGCGGCGTTGTTGACCAGGATGTCCAGCTTGCCGAAGCGCCCGGTCGCGGTCTGGACCGCGCTCTTCCAATCCGCTTCGTTCGTGACGTCGAGGTGCACGTAGACGGCCTCACCGCCGTGGGCGCGGATGGTGGCCTCGACCTTCTGGCCCTCGGCGTCCCTGACGTCGCCGAAGACCACCTTCGCGCCTTCGCGGGCGAAGGTCTCGGCCTCGGCGGCGCCCTGTCCTCGCGCGCCGCCGCTGATCAGCGCGACCTTCCCGTCCAGCTTTCCCATGTCGATCTCCTCTTTTAACGGCTTTTACGGCGCGCTTCAGCGCGTGGGTGCCGGGTGCGTGGCGGCCCAGTGCTTCGCAATGTCCAGACGACGGGTGAACCACACGCCGTTGTGCTGGCTCATGTAGTCGAGCGCGCGCTCGAGCCCGGCGGCCCGCGACGGGTGCCCGATGAGCCGCAGGTGCAGGCCGAGCGACATCATCTTGGGCTGCGTCCGCCCCTCGCGGTAGAGCACGTCGAAGCCGTCCTTCACGAACGTGAAGTAGTCGTCGGCCGTGAAGAAGCCGCCGCGGCCGAACTTCGAATCGTTGGCGGTGAGGCTGTACGGCACCACCAGGTGCGGCCGGTCGTTCACGCGCACCCAGTACGGCAGCTCGTCGTTGTACGCGTCGGAGTCGTACAGAAAGCCGCCCTCCTCGACCAGCAGGCGGCGCGTGTTCACGCTGGGCCCGGAGCGACAGTACCAGCCGAGCGGCCGCGCGCCGACGGTCTTGGTCAAGGACTCGACGGCCATCCGGATGTGCGAGCGCTCTTGCTCCTCGGTGAGCTCCCAGTGCTTGATCCATCGCCACCCGTGGGAGCAGACGTCGAACCCACCGTCGCGAACGGCGGCGGCGACCGCCGGGTTGCGCTCGAGGGCCAGCGCGCAGCCGAACACGGTCAGCGGCAGCCCGCGCTCCTTGAAGATGCGCAGGACGCGCCAGAAGCCGACGCGGCTGCCGTACTCGAACAAGCCCTCGGCCGCGAGGTCGCGACCCTGCACGCCGGAGTCGGCGCCGCCGGCCTCGGTCAGCGTGGCTTCCGAGAACCCGTCGTCGTGCACGTTGTACTCGGAGCCTTCTTCGTAGTTGATCACGAAGTTCACGGCGATTCGCGCGTCGCCGGGCCAGTGTGGGTGGGGCGGGTTGCCGCCGTAGCCGATGAGGTCGCGCGGGAAGGGCGTGGGCATGGGCCCGATCATACACGCCGGTCAGAAGAGATGGCAGGCCACCAGGTGGCCGGCGGCGATCTCCTTTTGCACGGGCTCGACCGACGAGCACTGTTCCATCGCGAACGGGCAGCGGGGATGGAAGCGGCAGCCCGACGGCGGATTGATGGGCGAGGGGACCTCGCCGCTCAGGATGATCTCCTCGCGCGTGATGTCCGGGTGCGCCGGCAGCGCCGCGGAGAAGAGCGCCTTGGTGTAGGGATGGAGCGGGTTCGTGAACAGATCCTTGGTCCTGGCCTTCTCGACGATCTGGCCCAGGTACATCACGGCGACCTCGTGGGCCATGTAGCGGGTCGTCGCCAGGTGGTGCGCGATCAGCAGGAAGCTCACGTCGAACTGGCGCTGCAGATCGACCAGCAGGTTCATGATCTGCGCGCGAATGGACACGTCGAGGGCCGATACCGGCTCGTCGAGCACGATGAGCTTGGGCCTCGACACCAGGGCGCTGGCCACCGCGATGCGCTGACGCTGCCCGCCGCTGAACTCGTGCGGATAGAGGTCGGCCTGCTGCGGCCGCAGACCGACCGCGGCCAGGATCTCGGCGACGCGCTCCTTGATCTCGTGCGACGAGGCCAGGCCGTTGATCACGAGCGGCTCGGCCACGATCTCGCGCACGCGCATGCGCGGGCTCAGCGACGACCAGGGATCCTGGAAGACTGCCTGCACCTTCGCCCGGTACTGCCTGAGACCATCACCGTGGAGCGTGTGGACGTCGTCACCGTCGACGGTGACCGTGCCGGCGGTCGGGTGTTCGAGCCGCAGGATCATCTTGGCGGTCGTCGTCTTGCCGCAGCCCGACTCGCCGACGAGGGCGAGCGTCTGGCCCTGGCCGAGCGAGAACGCGATGCCGTCGACGGCCTTCACCCAGCCGACGACCCGCGTCCACACCAGGCCCTCCGTGACCGGGAAGTGCTTTTTCAGCCCGTCGACGCGGAGAACGGGCGCGGCGTCCATTCCTTCTCCAGCCTCCAGCAGTCGGCGGTGTGGCCCTCGCCGACGGAAAACGCGCGGGGATACTCGTGCCGGCAGCGATCGTCGGCGTGCGGGCACCGCGGGGCGAAGCGGCAGCCCTCGGGCAGATCCCAGAGCGTCGGCGGCTGGCCGGCGATCGAGTAGAGCCGCGCGATGTCATCGTCCATGCTCGGCACCGAGTTCAGCAGGGCCTGCGTGTAGGGATGGGACGGACGATTGAAGATGTCGCGGACCGAGCCGGTCTCCACGGCGCGGCCGGCGTACATCACCATGACCCGGTCGCACATCTTGGCGACGATGCCGAAGTCGTGCGTGATGAAGATCAGCCCGAGGTTCGTCGCCTGCTGGATCTCGCGCAGCAGGCGCAGATACTGCGCCTGGATGGTCACGTCGAGCGAGGTCGTCGGCTCGTCGGCGATCAACACCCTCGGCTCGCACGAGATCGCGATGGCGCCCACGACGCGCTGCTTCATGCCGCCGCTGATCTGGTGCGGATAGTCCGCCACGCGACGCTCGGGGGCGGCGACCCGCACCTGCTTGAGCCCATCGATCGCCCTCCGCACCAACGAGCGGTGGCCGTCCGGATGGTGGATCTTGATCGCCTCGATCAACTGGTTGCCGATCGTGAACACCGGGTTGAGCGACGTCTGCGGATCCTGCAGGATCATCGAGATGCGCCGGCCCCGGATGGCGCGCATCTCGCGCTCGCTCTTCGTGAGCAGCTCTTCGCCGCCGAGCCGGATCGATCCCTTGACGATGCGCGCCGTCGGGCGGGGCGCGAGCCGCAGCAGCGACAGGGCGGTCATGGTCTTGCCCGAGCCCGACTCGCCGACGATGCCGAGCGTCTCACCCTGCCGGAGCGAAAAGCTCACCCCGTCGACGGCCTTCACCACCCCGTAGCTGGTGAAGCAGTAGGTGTGAAGGTCGTCGACTTCCAGGATGACGTCGCCGATCCGTCGCGACACCTACTTCACTTCGCCGGCTTGATCAGGTTGAAGTGCGTCGACCGTCCGGCGGCCAGGCCGGGGTAGACCCACTCGCCGATCACCTTCGGGTTCGCCACGACTTCGTTGGCGAACCAGAACAGCGGAATGTCGGCGAACTCCTCGAACAGGTGATCGCCGATCGCCCGCGCGATTTTCTGGCGCTCCGCCGGATTCACTGACTTGGTCAACAGGTCGTACTGCTTGTCGATGAACTCGTTCTCGTAGTGGTGGTTCGGGCTCTTGCTGTGGTAGCTCGTGCGGATCCACTCCTCAGAGGGCCGCCAGGAGATGATGTTGGGCCAGATGCAGCACTGGATCACTTTCTTCCTGAACATCTCGCGGACCTTGGCCCAATCGAGCACCTCGATCTCGGTCTCGACGCCGATCTCCTTGTAGTAGATGCCCAGCGCTTCGGCGACCTGCGGTCCCTCCGACTCGCCCGGCTCGGTGAACGCGAGGATCTTGAACTTCAGCTGACCCGGTCCGTAGCCCGCCTCCTTCAGGAGCGCCTTGGCCTTGGTCGGGTCGTAGCCGTACATCCGGTCGAAGCGGCTCTGCCACTCGACGTTGTAGCCCTCGGACTTCTCGGACCAGCCGGTCACGTACGTCATGGTGCCCTTGCCGGCGAACACCGTGTTCAGCAGCTCCTTGCGGTTGATCGCCATGTTGAGGGCTTGCCGCACGGGCTTCTTCGTCCACGCGACGTCAGGCTTGAAGGCCGGATCGTTCGGCAGATAGTACTGGCCGCCCAGGTACACGGTCATCCAGTCGACCGGGAACGACGACGAGAAGATCTTCATGCCCTTCTTCAGGGCGTCCTTCTGCAGCTCGCGGGGCAGGTCGGCGACGTGCGCCTCGCCGGACAGGAGCAGCGCCAGCCGCGTCGATTCCTCGCGCGCCAGCCGGAACACCAGCTCCTTGAACGCCGGCCGTTCCTTGTTCCAGTGGTTGTCGACGCGCTCGAAGCTGATGGACAGGCCGGGCTGGCGCCCGACGTACCGGTAGGAGCCGGTGCCGGCCGGCCGCTTCTCGAACCCCTCTTGACCTTCCTTGTCCCATTGCGCCTTGCTGACGATGCGGAGGTCGCCGGCGCGGGACGCCGCGTACGGCATGATCGTGGTCGGCCGCTTGAAGTGGAACACGACCTGGTAGTCGTTGACGGCCTCGACCTTGTCGACCTGGCGCCAGAACCCCGCCAGCGTCGCGGTCGCTTCCGGGCGCATCATCAGCGCATGCGAATGCACGACATCCTTGGCCGTAAAGGGGCCGAACCCGTTGTGGAACTGCACGCCTTTGCGGAGCTGGAACGTCCACTGCTTGAAGTCGGGGCTGTTGGACCACTTCTCGGCCAGCCGCGGCGTGTACTCGCCGGTCTTTGGGTCGACCTCGAGCAGCGTCTCGAGGAACGGATCGTACTGCAGGTGATCGGGACGCGAGATGACCCAGAACCGATTGCTCTCGTCGAAGCCGGCCGAGGCGAAGACCAGCTTCTGGGTTTTCGCGTCCTGCGCCGGTGCCGTCTCGAGCGTGATGGCCAGGGCCAGCAGCAGCCCCAGGACGATCAGCATGAGGGAGCGTCGCATCGCAACCTCCTCTTAGACGTGTCGGAGCTTGGGATCCAGGTGATCGCGGAGCCAATCACCCAACAGGTTCAAGGAAAGCACGGTCAGCATGATCGCCAGGCCGGGGAACATCGAGACCCACCAGGCCGTGACGATCAGCTCACGCCCGTCGGCGATCATGAGACCCCAGGCGGGCGTGGGGCGGGGTAGGCCGGCGCCCAGGAAGCTCAGCGCCGATTCGAGCAGGATCACGTAGCCCACCTGCAGGGTGGCGAGCACGAGCAGCGAGTTGACGACGTTGGGGAAGATGTAACGGGTCATGATCCGCACGTGGGACGCGCCGGCCACCCGCGCCCGGGCGATGAAGTCGCGCTCCTTGATGGCCAGGGTCTCGCCCCGGACGAGCCGGGCGTAGCGGGCCCACAGCAGCACCACCAGGACGATGATCACCGTGCTGAAGCTCGGGCCCACCGCCGCCACCAGGACCAGCGCCAGCAGAATCGTGGGTAAGGACAGCGAGATGTCGACGAGCCGCATCAGCAGCGAGTCCACCCGACCCCCGAAGTAGCCCGACGTCAAGCCGAGCGCGGTGCCGAGGGTGCCGCCGACGAAGATCGCGACCATCGAGACCATCAGGGACACGCGCGCGCCGTGGATCATCCGGCTGAGGATGTCCCGGCCGAGCTTGTCGGTGCCGAGCGGATGCTCGATCGACCCGCCCTGCTGCCACGCCGGCGGCCTGAGCCGCTTGGCGAGCGAGCCCTTCAGCGGATCGTAGGGCGCGACGTACTGCGCGAACACCGCCGGGATCACCAGGACGAACGTGAGGATCGACAGCGACACCACCGGGTAGCGTTTGACCCGGCGCCACGCGTGCGCCACGCGCGGTGGCGCGTACCACGGAAGCGTTCTCGCGGTCACGGTCGCCATTGACCGACTCCTTGTATGCCCCCGCGCCTACTGATAGCGAATGCGGGGGTCGAGATAGGCGTAGAGAATGTCGACCAGCAGGTTCGTGAGTATGAAGATTCCCGCGAACACGATCACGACGGCCTGCACCACCTGAAAGTCTCGGGCCCGTACCGCGTCGACGACGAGCAGGCCGGTCCCGGGCCAGGAGAACACGCTCTCGGTCACCACCGAGCCCGTCATCAGGACACCCGCGATGATCGCGAAGAAGGTCAGGGGCGCGATGGCGGCATTGCGCAGACAGTGCTTCCAGACCACCTTCCACTCCGCCAGCCCCTTGATGCGGCTCAGCTTCACGAACTCGCTGTCCAGCACTTCCAGCATCGACGAGCGCACCAGCCGCATGATCGCGGCGACCTGGAACCAGCCGAGGGTGATGGCGGGCAGGATCATGTACTGGATCCCGCCCCGGCCCGAGGTCGGGAACCAGCCGAGATTCACCGCGAAGATCCACATCAGGACGATGCCCAGCCAGAACGCGGGCAGCGACTGGCCGAGCAGCGCGATCACTTTCGCCACGGTGTCCCAAACGGTGCCCTTCATGACCGCCGACAGCACGCCGACCGGCAGCGCAATGACGACGCTGACCAGCAGGGCGAAGCCCGCCAGCTGAAGCGTCGCCGGCAGGCGCTGCCAGACGAGGCCCATGGCCGAGTGACCGTGCCACTTCCAAGAGTTTCCGAAGTCGCCCTGCACGGCCTTGCCGAGGAAGATCGCGTACTGGACGTAGACGGGCTGGTCGAGGCCCCAGTGCTTCGAGACGCGGGCGTAGTCTTCCGGGCCGGCCTCGAGCGGCAGCATCACGTCGAGCGGGTTACCGGTGACGCGCACGAGGGTGAACACGATGAGGCTCATGACCCAGATGGCCAGCAGGCTCTGCAGTGCTCGCTTCGCGATAAACCGCTGCATGAGCTCCTCCGCACCAATGGACTTTCGAGCTTCTGGAGTACGTGCGGCTTTCGCCCCGAACCGACCCCAGACGGGGCCGGCGGGGCGTCGCGCGTGACGGTACCCTAGGGGGGCGGTATTGGCAAGTGGTGCGCCCGGTTAGGTCAGCCGATGTGCGACCGGACCCCGCCGGCGGAGGCGCGCGTCGAAATGATCTACAATGCACGGCCATGGCGCCGGGTTTGATTCTCTCGTCCGACTCCCACGTGTTCGAGCCGCCGGATCTGTGGACGACGCGGATCGACGCAGCCTTTCGCGATCGGGCCCCACGGATGGAGCGGCGCGACGGCGCCGATCAGCTCGTGGTCGAGGCCGACCAGGTGCTCTCGGGCATCGGGTTGATCTCGAACGCCGGCGCCAGGTTCGAAGCGCCCGAGACCATTTCGGGGCAGGGCCGCTTCGAGGACGTCCATCGCGGCGGCTACGACCCCGAGCAGCACCTCAAGGACATGGAGCTCGACGGCGTGGCCGGCGAGGTGCTCTACCCGTCGCAGGGCCTCTTCTACTTCAGGGTGGCGGACAGCGCGCTGATGTCGGCGATCTTCCGCGCCTACAACGACTGGCTCGCCGAGTTCTGTCGCACCGATCCCTCGCGGCTCAAGGGCATCGCGATGGTCAATCTCGACGATGTGCCCGACGGTATCCGCGAGCTGGGGCGGGCCGCCCGCCTGGGCCTCGCCGGCGCCATGATCACGGAATACCCGCTCGAGCACCGGCGCTACGACCAGCCCGAGTACGAGCCGTTCTGGGCCGCCGCCGAGGCGCTCGGCATGCCGCTGAGCCTGCACACCGCCACGCGCCGCCAGGGCAAGATCCGCGGCGCCGGTGACCAGACGCTGCGCGACGCCAGCAGCCGCGCCACGAAGGCGTTCTACCCGGCGCTGTCGATGTGCGACATGATCTTCTCGGGCGTCTTCGAGCGCCATCCGCGCCTCACGCTGGCGATCGTGGAGTTCGAGCTGGCGTGGGCGCCCCACGTGCTCACCACGATGGACTACACGTATCGCGAGCGCCACGGCGAGGCGATCTACCGGTTCAGGGACGGCATGCGCCCGAGCGACTTCTTCCATCGCAACGTCGTGCTGAGCTTCCAGGAAGACGCGGTCGGCATCCGTCTGCGGGACCTCATCGGCGTGGACAACATGATGTGGGGCTCCGACTATCCGCACAGCGAGTCCACGTTCCCGCAGTCGCGACGGATCCTCGCCGAGATCCTGGCCGGCGTGCCGGAAGCCGAGCAGGCGAAGATCGTCGGCGGCAACACCGCGCGCGTGTACCGCTTCGACGTGCCGAGACCGGCCGGCCATGCTTGAGGAGCCGACCTCCCTCCGGATCGACGATCCCGGCGTGCGCACGCTGTTCACCGAGGCCGCGCGCTTCCAGTCCTGGCTCGACGTCGAAGCCGCGCTCGCCGAGGCGCAGGCGGAGCTCGGGATCATCCCCGAGCGCGCGGCCCGCGAGATCGTCAGCAAGGCCCACCTGAAATATCTGGACCTCGCGGCCGTGCGGGCCGGTCTGGCGAAGACCGGACATCCGCTGGTGCCGTTGGTGTGGGCGCTGGACCGCGCGTGCGAGGGCGACGCCGGCGGCTACGTGCACTGGGGCGCGACGACCCAGAACGTCACGCAGACGGGGCTGCTCCTCCAGGTGCGCCGGGCCCACGAGATCTTCCTGCGTCAGCTCGCCGCGATCCTGACCACGCTCGCCGATCTGGCGGAGCGGACCAAGGACGTCCTGCTACCGGGGCGTACGCACGGCCAGCACGCGGTGCCGGCCACGTTCGGCTTCAAGGTGGCGGTCTGGATCGACGAGCTCGGCCGGCACGTGGAGCGACTGCGCGGCTGCGAGGGGCGCGTGTTCGTGGCGATGCTCGGCGGCGGCGCCGGAACGCTCGCGTCGCTGGGGGAAGGCGGGCTGGCGACGCAGGAGAAGATGGCGGCCCGACTCGGGATGCGCCCGATGACGGTGCCCGCGCGTACCATCGGCGATCACGAGGCCGAGTACGTGATGCTGCTCGGCATGCTGGCCGCCACCGGCAGCAAGATCGGCCACGAGATCTTCACGCTGATGAAGCAGGAGTTCGGCGAGCTCGAGGAGCCGGTCCCGCCCGGTACCGTGGGCAGCAGCACCATGCCCCAGAAGCGCAATCCCAAGCTCTCGCAGGACATCATCGCCGCCGCCGCCCAGATCCGCGCGCTGGTGCCGCTGGCGCTGGAGGCGATGCAGACCGAGCACGAGGCCGACCGCACCACCAGCATCATGATGAGCCGGGCGCTGACGCAGGCGTGCGAGCTGACCGGTGATCTGCTGCAGCGGATGATGGTGCTGCTGGACGGCTTGCAGGTGTTCCCCGAGCGCATGCGAGAGAACCTCGACCTGTCGGGCGGCCTCATCATGGCCGAGGCGCTCATGCTCGAGCTCGGCCGGCAAATCGGACGGCAGCGCGCCCACGACGCGGTCTACGACGCGGCGCAGGCGTCGGTGACCCGGTCGCGGCCGTTCCGCGAGACCCTGGCCGAGGAGCCCCACGTGAGCGCCGGGCTCACGCCGGCGCAGGTCGACGCGCTGCTCGACCCGGCACGCTACACCGGGCTCTGTCGCCAGTTCGCCGAGCGCGGCGCCGCGATGGCGCGGGAGATTGCCGCCGCCATCGTCAAGGGCGGGATGCCGCGAGCGCCTCGCGTACCTTCCCCCTGAGGCTCTGCCGCGTGAACGGCTTCGGCAGGAACGCTCGGCCGGCCTCGAGCACGCCGTGCTGGAGCATCGCGCCATCGGCGTAGCCGGACATGTAGAGGACGCGCAGGTCCGGACGCGACACCTTGAGTCGCTCGAGGAGCTGGGGGCCGCTCATGCCCGGCATGACCACGTCGGCGATCACGAGGTGGATCGTCGCGGGATGACGGTCGGACGCCCGGAGCGCCTCGTCGGGATGCTCGGCCAGCAGGACCGTGTAGCCCTCGGAGCCGAGGATCTCACGCGCGAGGTCGCGGATCTCCTCGTCGTCGTCCACCAACAAGATGGTCTCCGAGCCTCCGCTCGTCGAGCGTGCCGGCTCGGGTGACGCGGGCGCCGTCGCGTCCCCCACGCGTGGCAGATAGATCTTGAACGTCGTGCCGCGCCCGGGCTCGCTGTACACCCCGACGTGGCCGTTGCTCTGCTTGATGATGCCGTAGACGGTCGAGAGCCCCAGCCCGGCGCCCTTGCCCAGCTCCTTGGTTGTGAAGAACGGCTCGAAGATCTGCGCCTGGGTTTTGCGGTCCATGCCGATGCCGGTGTCGCTCACCACGAGCATCACGTACGCCCCCGGCTTGACCTCCGGATGAGTTCGCGCGTAGGTGTCGTCCAGGTCGGCGTTCGACACCTCGATCGTCAGCCGTCCGCCCCGGGGCATCGCGTCGCGCGCGTTGACCACCAGGTTCATGATCACCTGGTCGATCTGCGTCGGGTCGGCGGTGACCCGTCCCACGTCGCGGGCCGCAATCGTCGCGATGACGATGTCTTCGGGGATCGTCCGCTCCAGCCGGGCGCGCATCCGCTCGACCACCTCGGAGAGGTCGAGCACCTGCACCGTGAGCATCTGCTTGCGTCCGAACGCCAGCAGCTGCCGTGTCAGCTTCTCGGCCCGGCTGGACGCGTCGATGATCGTGTCGAGATCGCGCTGCGCCGAGCCGCCGGCCGCCAGCCGCTCCAGCGCGAAGCGGGCGCGGCCGGCGATGATCGTGAGCAGGTTGTTGAAGTCGTGCGCGATCCCGCCGGCCAGACGGCCCACCGCGTCCATCTTCTGAGCCTGGCGCAGCTCGTCCTCGAGCAGCCTCCGCTCGGTGATATCGCGCACGAAGCCGGTGAACATCGGTGGGCCATCCGACGGCAGCCGGGTGATCGTGAGCTCGATGGGGAACTCGCTGCCGTCCGAGCGCATGTCGGCGCGCGGATAGCCGAACACGCGCTCGGCGGCGGCGTTGAACTCGGTGATGCGTCCGCGATGGTCCATCGTGATGATGCAGTCGAGCGCCGCGTCCAGCGTGGCCGCCTTGCGGGCCTCGCTCTCACGCAACCTGGCGTCAGCGCGGTTGAGCGACACGGCGCTGAGCCAGGCCGCGACGCCGAAGGCGGCCACGGTCGCCGTGACCAGCAGTGCGAGGCCGAACTCCGGCTCGTAGAAGCCGGCGCGCTCGCCGCGCAGGATGAACCATCCGAGCACCACCGGGACACCGATCGCGGCGGGCAGGAAGCGGCGGCCCATCCGCCCGCCCGCCCCGTCGCTCGTCAGCGTCGCCATGATCCCGCGATCGGACCGCGCGAGCAGGATGCCGGCGGCCAGCAGCACGAGGGCGGCCGCGGTGTTCACCGCCATCTGCGTGTACGACCGGATCCCGTAGAGAGGCACGACGGCGTAGAAGTATCCGATGAGCCCGGTCAGGGCCACCGCTCCGCCCGCCAGCGCGAGCAGCTGGCCGGGGAGCCCGAGCCAGCGCTCCGCGTCCACCCAGACCAGCGCCAGCCCGAGCAGGGCGAAGGCCGCCGCGGTGTTGATGCCCATGCGGCCCGGAGACAGGACTCCCGAGGGCGTGTCGCGGAAGAGCAGCTCGTCGATGCCGAAGTCCATCTGCGTCACGTACTCGCCGAGCGTCGCCAGGCCGATCAGCGCGGCCGTCGCTGCGCAGACCCGCGCGATCCTGTGCCGGCGCGCCACGAGGGGCGATCGCGCGACCAGCGCGAGCGAGGCGCCGGCCAGGGCCAGTGCGGCCGCGGTGTTCGCCTTCATCGTCGACAAGCCCGGAAAGACGCTCTTCAGTAGCCGGACGTCGAAGACCCAGCCGACCAGGGCGATCGCGCCGATCGCGGCGACCACCAGCCCGACGTGGCGCGCGGCCGAAGTGAGCACGGGATCGCGGGGACGCGTTCTCATCACACCAATCGGGGTAATTCTAGCGGGGTCGAGCCCGTGGGCGGCACCCTAGACCGCGGTGTAGCCCCCGTCGATCAGCAGATCGCTGCCCGTCATGAACGCCGAGGCGTCGCTGGCCAGGTAGACGGCGGCGCGCGCGATCTCCTCGGGCAGCCCGAGACGGCCGAGCAGGTGCTTGGGCCCCATCATCCGGCGCGCTTCGTCCATGTCCTTCCAGCGCCGGAGCATGCGCCGCGTCTCGATCGCGCCGGGCGAGATCGTGTTGGCGCGCACGCCCTGCGCCGCGTGGTCGGCGGCCAGCACCTTGGCGAGCTGGATCAGCGCCCCCTTGGTCGCGCAGTAGGCGGGGCGTCCGGGCGAGGCGACCCGGCCGAGCTGGGAGGCGATGAGGATCACGCTGCCGCCGCCGCGCGCGATCATCGCCGGGATCGTGGCCTTGACCATCAGGAACGCGCCGGTGAGGTTGATCCGGATTACGCGGTCCCAGGCCGCCTCGTCCATCTCCAACACGGTGGCGGTCTGGTCGCTGTCGGCGGCGCCGTAGAGCAGGACGTCCACCCCGCCGAACCGCGCGACGGTGGCCGCGACGGCGGCGCGGCAGCTCTCGCCGTCGGTGACGTCGAGACGGACGGGCAGCGCCTGACTGCCGCCCTGCTCGATGTCGGTCGCGGTGGTCTTGGCGCCCGGCTCCTCGACGTCGGCGCACGCCACGCGAGCGCCCGCCGCCGCGAAGGCGAGCGCGGTGGCGCGCCCGATCCCGTTCGCCGCGCCGACGACGATGGCAGTCTTCTTCTCGAGCGTGAACGTTGGATCGATCATCGTGACCTCCCGAAGTGGGGGAGCCCGGTGTGGGCGGTGAGCCCGCCGTCCACGACGACGGCGGCGCCGGTGATGAACGAGGCCTCGCTCGAGGCCAGGAACAGCACGGTGCCCGCCACCTCGTCGGCCTCGCCGACGCGGCCGATCGGATGCGCCGCGGCGTGAGCGCGGCGGAGCTCGTCGGCGCGCTCGCGGCCGAGGATCTGGATGCCCCGCGTGTCGATGGCCCCGGGGCACACGCAGTTGACCCGGATGTTGTGCTCGGCGTTCTCCAGCGCGGCGGAGCGGGTCAGGTTGATGACCCCGGCCTTCGCGGCGTTGTAGGACGAGAGCCCGTAGTCGCCGCCGAGGCCAGAGATCGACGCGGTATTGACGACGACCCCCCGGCGCTGGGCACGCATGATCGGCAGGCAATGCTTCAGGCCGAGGAACACGCTGGTGAGGGTGACCGCGACGACGCGGTTCCAGCTCTCGAGGG
>QHSI01000140.1 GCA_003221515.1 Candidatus Rokuibacteriota bacterium | reverse complement strand
GACGACGGCCTCCGCGCGCGTGCCGCTCAGATCGGCGACCACCACCGCGGCGCCCTCGCCGGCGAAGCGTCGCGCGGTGGCCGCGCCGATTCCGGAGCCCCCCGCGGTGACGATCGCGACCTGGCCCGCGAATCGGCCGGGCATGCCGTGGCCAGGCTCAGGCCGAGCGCATCCGCTCGCCGACGATGTAGCGCTTGTTGAAGGTGTAGGGCCGCACCTCCGGCTTCCAGCGTCCGATGTCCGAGGTGTCGTTCCAGAGCTTCGACATCGGCAGGGTGGTGTTCTCGACCTCGTACGCGCAGAGATAGCGCGGCTCGCCGGCGTCGGACGTCCGGTAGCGGACCGCGTTGACGGATCCGGGGAGCTTGAGCAAGAGCGGCAGGTGCTCGTTGTCGTAGAGCTCGTTGAAGAGGGCTTCGCGATGACGCTCGATGTCCATCATCACCCAGAACACGTACGGCGTTTTCCCGGTGAGCGCGGAGTTGCCGCCGACCCACTCGTACTTGGTCAGGTGGCGGTTCATGGTGTGCGGACGGATCTCGCCCGGCCACCGTCCGGCTTCGCCGGCCTTCTTCCACCCGGCACTGTCCAGGACGCTGAGCCCGTCGAGCTCGTAGGCGGCGAGATAGCGCGGCTCGGTGGGCGAGGGCTGCCGATAGCGAGCGGCGCGGCGGACGCCGGGCACTCCGCGCAAGTTCGGGACGTGCTCGCGATCGTAGACCTCGTTGAAGGTGGCGTCGTGGTCGTGCGCGACGTCCATGCGGACCAGGTACAGCGCGTGATTGCTCATGGAACCCCTCCTGGCGCGCTAGCATAGCCCACATGACCAGGGCAGGTATGGCGCTCGTCGCCGTGGTCCTCGCCGCGGCGACGACGGCGAAGGCCCAGGAGCTCGAGCCGAGGGCGTTCGCCAACGCGCCGGTCGGGCTGAACTTCCTGATCCTCGGCTACGGCTACTCCAGGGGCGACGTGTCTCTGGACACGTCCGCGCCCATCGAAGACGGCAAAGTGACGGTGCACAGCGCGGTGCTCGCGTACGCGCGCTCGCTGGATGCGTGGGGTCGAACCGCGAAGCTCGATCTGGTCCTCCCGTACGCGTGGCTGTCGGGGTCCGCCAAGATCGCCGGAAA
>QHSI01000079.1 GCA_003221515.1 Candidatus Rokuibacteriota bacterium | reverse complement strand
CGGCCTGGGCCTTGGCAATCCGCGCGCGCGCCTGAACGTTGGCGTAGAGCGGGATGGCGATGGCCGCCAGGATGCCGATGATCGCGACGACGATCATCAGCTCGATGAGGGTGAAGCCTCGCTGGTTCGCAACCGTGAGCCGCTTCTTCGTCCACCACTGAAACATTGCTCGATCCTCCTGTTTTGTCGAAGCTTTGTACCACTCGCGAATCGCTGTGCGATTCCTCGTGACCTGGGGTAGTGCAGCAACGGTGCCATGCGTATCAGAGAAGATCGTCCCTGATATTTCAGTAAGTTAGGACGCCTTTTACCGGAAAGATCGGAGTAACATGACATGCCTCGGCAGCTCAAGTGACCGAAAGCGTCATGCGAGGTGCCCCGGATGTTGGTCAGCCGCGCGACGGCGTACGCTGTCCGTGTTTCTGAAGCTTGTACCGAAACTGGCGGAAACTGACGCGGAGGAGTTCCGCGGCTCTCGTCTGAACGCCGCCCGTGCGGGCCAGGGCCATCTGCAAGTAGCGGTGCTCGATCTGATCCAGCGTCGCCTCGAGATCGAGCCCGTCGGAAGGGATCTCCACGGGAACCTCCTGAGGCTCGCGAATCAGATGGAGGTCCGGGGGCAGCGCCTCGGCCGCGAGGATGTCTCCGCTGCCCAGGACGAGCGCCCGCTCGATCACGTTCTCGAGCTCCCGAATATTGCCCGGCCAGCGGTAGCTTTCCAGAATCGCCAGCGCCTCGGGGCTGACGCCCCGCACGACCTTGCCGAGCTCCGCGGAGATTTTCCGGACGAAATGCTCGGCGAGCAGCGAGATGTCATCGCGACGCTCCCGGAGGGGCGGGAGCTGGATCGGGATGACGTTCAGCCGGTAGAAGAGGTCCTCGCGCAGGATTCCGTCGGCGACCGCCTTGGCGACGTCGCGATTCGAGGCCGCGATCAGGCGCACGTCGACTTTCATGTCGCGGGTGTCGCCGACCCGACGGATCTCTCGCTCCTGGATCACGCGCAGGAGCTTCACCTGGACCGACTGCGGCACCTCCGTGACTTCGTCGAGGAACAGAGTGCCGCCGTTGGCGGCAAAGAACAGGCCGACCGTGTTGGCGACGGCGCCGGTGAAGGCGCCCTTCACGTGCCCGAACAGCTCGGACTCCATCAGCGTCTCGGGGATGGCGCCGCAGTTGACCGAGACGAACGGCCCGCTCCGGCGCGGACTCTCCTGGTGGATCGCCTGCGCGACGAGCTCCTTGCCGGTCCCACTCTCGCCGGTCACCATCACGGTCGACAGACCATCCGCCGTCTTCCGGATCGTGTCGAGCAGCTCCACCATCTGCCGACTCGTTCCCACGAAGCTCTCGAAGCCGTGCTCCCGCCGGAGTTGGGTCCTCAGCGCCTGATTCTCGTCCTGCAGGCGCTTGCGCTCGAGGGCGTTGGCGATGGTCAGCTTGATCTCGTCGAGCTTGAAGGGCTTGGTGATGTAGTCGTAGGCCCCGAGCTTCATCGCTTCGACGGCGGTCTCGGTGGAGGCGAACGCGGTGACCACGAGGACCACCGTGTGGGGCGAGTGCTCCTTGGTGGCGCGCAGCACCGCCAGGCCGTCGACCTTCCGCATCCGGAGATCGGTGATGACGAGGTCGAACGATTCGCTCTTGAGCACCTCGACGGCCTGCTCGCCGCCTTCGGCCAGCGTGACGTCGTGGCCCGCCTGCTTGAGCATGATCGCGAGGAGCTCGCGCATGCTGCGCTCGTCGTCGACGACCAGGACCCGGCGGTCAGGCATGGCGGGAGGGAAGGGTCAGCGTGAACGTCGTGCCGAGGCCTGGCGAGCTGCGCACGTCGATCTCGCCGCCGTGCTCCTGGACGACCCGGTCGACGAGCGCGAGTCCGAGCCCGGTCCCCTCCGGCTTCGTGGAGAAGAACGGCTCGAAGACGTGGGACAGGTCGTTGGCCCCGATGCCCTCGCCGTTGTCGGTGATCGAAACTTCCAACCGGTCGCCCACGACCTCGGCGGCGACGCGGAGCTCGCCGCCGTCCGGCATCGCCTCGAGCGCGTTCAGGCAGAGATTCCACAGAATCTGCCGGAACTGCTGGGCGTCGACGGCCCAGTGGATGCCGGCGGGGAAATCGCGGGCGGTCTTGAGACTCCCGGGGCCGGCGCGGTGCTCGAGGAGCACCAGCACCTCCTCGATGACGGCCGACACGTCGAGCGTGGTGATCGACAGAGGGGCCGGGCGTGTGTACTCGAGGAAATCCTTGATGATGTGGTTGAGCCGCTCGGACTCGCGCGCCACGATCTGGGACAGGCGCTCACGCGCGTCGTCGGCCGCCAGCGGGCTCGTGAGGACTTCGATCGCGCCGGTGAGCGCGGCCAGCGGATTGCGGATCTCGTGCGCGATGTTGGCCGCCATCCGGCCGAGGGTCGCCAGGCGATCGGCCTGGCGCATCCGTGCCTCCATCTCGCGAATCGCCGAGAGGTCCTCGCAGGCGCTGATCAACCCGAGCCGCTCGCCCTCGCCGGAGCGCAACGCCGAGAAGGTCATGCGCAACGGCACCGTGGTGCCGTCGGGTCGCCGCAGCGTGGTCTCGCGCCACACCGAGGCCCGCGGGTTGCCATCGATCGCCGCCTCGATCGGGTCGAGCGGCAGTGCGCCGCCGACGAGCACCGACCAGGCGCGACCGATCGCTTGCACCGCGGTGACCCGGGTGATCTCCTCGGCGGCGCGATTGAACGCGGTAACACGGTGCGTGCGGTCGACCACGATCAGCCCGGTGCCCACGCACTGGAAGACGAGGTCCTGGAACGCCTGAAGGTCCCGGAGATCCTTCTGGCGCGTCGCCAGCTCCCGACGGGCCGTTTGATAGCGCTCGGCCAGACCACCGGCGACGATCGCCACGATGAGAAACGTCGCGGCGTTGAGGAACATCGTGAGTAGATCGAAGGCGGTGGTTTCGTCCGGCGCATCGAGGAAGACGCTCAGTGGCAGGACCGTGCGGCCCACCACGATTCCGGCGTAGAGCAGGCTGGAGACCGCGGCGATGGCGAGGCCGCGCGTTCGGGATAGCAGCACACAGGCCGCGGTGACGGAGAGCACGTACAGGAAGGCGAAGACCGACCGTGTGCCGCCCGTTGCCGCGACGACCGCCGTGATGAGCGTGGTGTCGAGCAGGCAGATGAGCCACGCCATCCGGCGGGGATCGGCGGGCGGGCCGAAGACCAGGAGCACGCCCGACGACACGATGGCGAGCAGGAGGGCCAGCGCGAGGATCCCGCCCTCGCCCGGCACGAGGCCGGCCGAGACGAACGGGCCGAGCGCGAGCAACACCACCGCGACGCCGAGCCGCGCCCAGGAAAATCCGCGCAGCGGCCCGCCGACGTTGACCACCTTCACTACTTCACTTCATCAAGGTGACCAGACGGAAGATCGGCAGGTACATCGCGACGACGAGGCCACCGACCACCACGCCGAGGAAGACGATCATGATAGGTTCCAGCAGCGACGTGAGCGCGGTGACCGCGGTGTCGACCTCGTCGTCGTAGAAGTCGGCGATCTTCGACAGCATCTGGTCGAGGGCGCCGGTGTTCTCGCCGACGCTGATCATGTGCACGACCATGGGCGGGAAGACCGTGCTGCCCTTGAGCGGCTCGGACAGCGTGCGGCCCGACGTGACGGCGGTGCGGGCCTGCATGACGGTGCGCTCGACGACTCGGTTGCCGGCCGAGCGAGCCGTGATGAGGAGCCCCTCGAGGATGGGAACGCCGGACGAGATGAGCGTGCCGAGCGTCCGGGTGAACCGGGCGACCGCGACCTTGCGGATCAGCATGCCGAGGACCGGCACCTTGAGCAGGAAGGCGTCGATCACGTTGCTGCCCTGGTCGGTGTTGTAGTAGCGCTTGATCCCGTAGACGATGCCGGCGCCCACGCCGATCATCAACAGGACGTAGCGCTGCGTGAACTCCGAGATGAACATGACGATCTTGGTCGGCAGCGGGAGCTCCGCGCCCAGGCCCTGGAACATCTTGGCGAACGTCGGGATGACGAAGATCATCATGAACACGATGACCAGCAGCGCCACGCTGATGATCGTGATCGGGTAGACCATCGCTCCCTTGACCTTGCCCTTCAGCTTGGCGGCCTTCTCGATGTAGCCGGACAGGCGCTGGAGGACGACGTCGAGCACACCGCCCGACTCACCGACCTGGAGCATGTTGGTGAAGAGGTCGTTGAAGACCTTCGGGTACTTCCGGAACGACTCGGCAAGGGTGGCGCCGCCCTCGACCTCGCGGGCGATCTTGCCGGTGACGTCGCGGAGGGCCTTCGAGTCGCTCTGCTCGGACAGGATCGCGAGGCACTGCGCGATCGGCAAGCCAGCGTCGACCATCGTGGAGAACTGCCGTGTGTAGATGGCCAGGTCCTTGTCCTTGACCTTGCCGCTGATCTTCTTGACGGTCGTGATCTTGGCCGGGCGCTCCTGGACCGCGGTGGCGACGACGCCCCGCGCGCGCAGCTGCGCGACCGCGGTGGGGCGATCGTCGGCCTCGATCTCGCCGGAGACCAGGGCGCCTCCCGAGCGGCCGCGATACGCGTACAAAGCCATGGTGCGTTCCTCCTACCGCCTGGCGAACGGTGATGCGCCCGCGCCGGCGCCGGCGGTCGCCGCCGGGCCCTCGTGCGCGAGAAGTTGGAGCAGCTCCTCGACCAGGGTCGAACGGTTCAGCGCGTCCTCCTTGGTGATGAGGCGGCGCTTCACCAGATCGGCCAGCGCCTGGTTCATCGTCTGCATGCCGAACTTCTGTCCGGTCGCGATGGCGGAATACACCTGGTGAATCTTCTCTTCGCGGATCAGGTTGCGGATGGCCGGCGTGGCGACCATGATCTCCAGCGCCATCACCCGCCCGCCGCCGATCTTCGGGATGAGCGTCTGCGACAACACGCCCTCCAGCACCAGCGCGAGCTGCGCGCGGACCTGCGCCTGCTGCGTCGTCGGGAACACGTCGATGATGCGGTTCATCGTCTGGGCGCAGGAGTTCGTGTGCAGGGTGCCGAAGGTCAGGTGGCCGGTCTCCGCGATCGTCAGCGCCGCGGCGATCGTCTCGAGGTCGCGCATCTCACCGACCAAGACCACGTCCGGGTCCTGGCGGAGGATCGACTTGAGGGCCTTGGTGAACGAGTGGGTGTCGGCGAAGACCTCGCGCTGGTTCACCAGGCACTGCTTGTGCGGGTGCACGAACTCGATCGGGTCTTCGATCGTCATGATGTGCTCGTGGCGCTCGTTGTTGACCTTGTCGATCATGGCCGCGAGCGTCGTCGACTTGCCGGACCCGGTGGGGCCGGTCACGAGGATCAACCCCTTCGGCCGGTCGGCGAGCTGCTGCACGATCTGCGGAAGGCTGAGCTCGTCGAACGTGCGGATCTTGTAGGGGATGACGCGGATCGCGGAGCCCACCGCGCCGCGCTGCCGGTAGACGTTGCAGCGGAAGCGCGCCAGTCCCTGGATCCCGAACGAGAGGTCGAGCTCGTTGTCCTCCTCGAATTTCTGCTTCTGGGCCTCGTTCAGCACGCTGTAGGAGAGGCGCTGGGTGTCCTGAGGTGCCAGGACCTCGAACTGCGTGAGTGGCGTCAGGCGGCCGTTGACGCGGATCTGCGGATACGTCCCACTCGTGATGTGAAGGTCGGACGCCCCGCGGTCCACCATAATCTGCAGCAGATCGGCCATGTTCGCGGCCATTGTGCCTCCCTCGTCGCAACACCCCTGCTCATGACAGGGTAACCCGCAGCACTTCCTCGATCGTCGTAGTTCCTTCAATGACCTTCAAGAGCCCGTTCTGGCGCAGACTCTTCATGCCTTGCGACTCGGCGAGCGACCGCAGTTCGGCGGTGCCCACGTTCTTGAGGATGGCCGCGCGGATCTCCTCGGTGACCGGCATGACTTCGTAGATCGCGACGCGGCCCTTCATCCCCGTGAAACTACAGGTCGCGCAGCCCTTGCCCTTGTAGAACTGCACCTTGCCCTTGCCCGACGGTACGTGGCCATACGCCACCAGGCTCTCCTCGTCGGCGTCGTAGGGCTCCCGGCATTGCTTGCAAACTTTGCGCCCCAGCCGCTGGGCCAGGACGAGCAGGAGGGAGGACGCGACCAGGAACGGCGGGATCCCCATGTCGAGGAGCCGCGCGATCGTCGAAGGGCAGTCGTTGGTGTGCAGCGTGGAGAACACGAGGTGGCCGGTGAGCGCGGCGCGGATGCTGATCTGCGCGGTCTCGAGGTCGCGCGTCTCGCCGACGAGGATCACGTCGGGGTCCTGCCGAAGGAAGGACCGGAGCGCCGCGGCGAACGTTCGGCCCACGCCCTCGTTGATCTGGACCTGGTTGACGCCTTTCAGGTTGTACTCGACGGGGTCCTCGGCGGTCATGATGTTGACGTCCGGCGAGTTGATGGTGTGGATCCCCGAGTAGAGCGTGGTCGTCTTGCCGGAGCCGGTCGGCCCGGTGATCAGCACCATGCCGTAGGGCTGGTGGATCGCACCGTTGAACTTCTCGAGGCTCCACTCGTCGAACCCGAGCTGCGTGAGGTCGAGCTTCAGCGCTTCCTTGTCGAGGATTCGGAGGACCGCTTTCTCGCCGAAGATCGTCGGCAGGGTCGAGACGCGGAAGTCGATCTCGCGGTTGTTGTAGCGGAGCTTGATGCGCCCGTCCTGCGGGAGCCGGCGCTCGGCGATGTCGAGGTTGGACATGATCTTGAGACGCGAGAGGATCGCCGGCTCGAGCCGCTTGGGCGGCGCCAGCATCTCGTGCAGTACGCCATCCATCCGGAACCGGATGCGGAAGACCTTCTCGTACGACTCGAAGTGGATGTCGGAGGCGCCCTTCTGGATCGCGTCGACGAGCACCATGTTCACGAGCTTGACGACCGGCGCTTCG
>QHSI01000078.1 GCA_003221515.1 Candidatus Rokuibacteriota bacterium | reverse complement strand
CGGCGCCCATGCTGGCGCCGCCGAGGTTCACGCTCGGCGCCGGCTTGAAGGCCGCGTAGGCCCCGCTGTTGAACAGCGCTCTCACGCTTCGGGCGACGATCCTTCCGTCCCGGCTCACGCCGGTGCGAATCGTGATCACGGAGGGATGGCGCGGATTGCCCGCCATCAGCTCCTCGGCGTAGCGCATGACCATCTTGACGGGGCGGCCGGTCACGCGCGCCAGGTGGTAGGCGAGCGGCAGATCCATGAGCGAGCCCTTGCCGCCGAAGTCGCCGCCGATCGGCGTCAGGTTGACCCGGATCTTCTCGGCGGGCAGCTGGAGCGCGTGAGACAAGAGCTCCTTGAGGCGGAAAGGCATCTTGTTCGACGCCCACACCTGGACCCGGCCGTCCTCGTCGATGGCCACAACGCCCGCGTGCGGCTCGAGATAGCCCTGATGGGCGAGCTGCGTCCGGAAGGTGTGTTCGAAGGTCCGGGCAGCTTCTCGAAAGCCGACCTCCACGTCGCCGAGCTTGAAGCGGAGCACCGACTGGACGTTCGCGTGGCGCCGCTCGGCCGGCGCCCCTTCGTAGGCTCCGGGATTCTCGTGCACGACCGGCGCGCCGGCGACGATCGCCTCTTCCGGGTCGATGACGGCCGGGAGATCTTGGTACTCGACGTCGATGAGCGCCGTCGCTTCTTCAGCGATGTCCGGATCGGCCGCCGCGACCACCGCGATCTTCTCGCCGATGAATCGCACACGGTCCCGCGCCAGAAGCGGCATGTCGAACATCCGCCGTCCCACCAGAATGTCCGGGAGGTCCCGGGCGGTGAGGACCGCGAGGACCCCCGGGTGGGCACGCGCCCGGGAGGTGTCGATCCGGATGATACGCGCATGCGGTAGCGGGCTGCGCAGGGCCTTTCCCCAGACCAACCCGGCGACCGACACGTCCCCGGAATAGCGCGCCTCGCCGTTCACCTTCTCGATGCCGTCGACGCGGCCGATCGGCTTGCCAACGATACGATGGGCCATGGTCAGCTCCTTCCTGTCCTAGCCGATCGCGGACAAGACCTTGCCGGGAACCTCGACCGATTTGGCGTCGATCAGAATCACCGCGAGCACGCACGGCGCCGCGCCGTTGTTGACCCAGTTGTGGATCGTGCCCCGCTGCACCATGACGTCACCGGCCTTGAGGTGGACGCGCGAGTCGTCCAGCTCCATGTCGATCTCGCCCGAGATGATCGCGATGTAGTCGATCGAGTCCGTCCGGTGATTGCGCGCCGCGAGCCCCGGCGCGAACTCGATGATGCGGAAAATCGTCCCCTTCGCGAGCGTCGTGCTGACCTTGCGCTGCCCCTCGTCACCGGCGCCGTCGTTGTTGACCGGGAAGCCCTCGGTCGTCCAGACATTCACGGACGTCGCGCCCGGGCGCCCCGATGCGACGTTCTTGCACACTTCGTCGATCTTGACGATCGCCTTGCCGTTCGCGTCGTGCCCCGTGATCACCCGCCGCACGTTCAGCGCCATGCCCGCCTCCTCAGATCTGGTAGACGCGCCTCGGCCGGCGAGGCCCCCGCCCACGCGTCGGCGCGCCGCGGCCCGCATGATAGACCTTTCTCTGAAAGAGTGCTCGTGGGGCGTTGCGGAGGGGCAGGTGCCGGGCGGTGCGCGGGGTCGGCTACGCGCTCAGCTCAGGGCACGACGACCATGTCGCCAGGCCGCAGCAAGACGGTGTCTGGCTCGACGCCGGCGGACGTCTCGGTGTCGTCGTCGACGAGAATCCGCACGAGCCTCGTTCCCTCGAGGCGAAGAATGGACAACCCGGACGGAGAGGCGAATTCGGTGAACCCGTTGGCACGCACGATGGCGTCGAGGACCGTGGAGCCCTTCTCCAGCTCGTATAGACCGGCCGTCTTCACTTCACCGACGACGGAAACCGAGAACCGCTGCTCGCCGTGCAGGGCGGGAGCGCTCGCCGGGGTCCCGCTCATTCCGGCGAACCCCTTACTCCCCCGCGGTATTTCCCAGAAAGGGATAGGGGGTGTGGCGGAGCCTCAGGCCGGCGCTTAGAATGCGCGGCTGGAGGGACAAATCCATGGCTGACGCGACGCGTGCCTTCCAGGAGAACGACGTTGTGCTACCCAACGGCCTGAAGATCCACTACTACGAGTGGCCCGGCCCACGGCCGAACCTCGTGCTACTGCACCCGTCGTCGGGCTATGGACGGATGTGGGAGGCCACGGCCGGGGCGCTGGGCTCGCGCTTCCACGTGTACGCCCTCGATCAGCGCGGCCACGGCAGCAGCGGACGGCCCGACGGCGACTACTCGGCCGAAGAGTACGCGGACGACCTCCACCTGTTCTTCCGTCAGGTCGGGATCGACCGGGCGATCGTCGCCGGGCAGTCGCTCGGCGGCCGGGTCGGGCAGGTCTTCGCCGCGGTCTATCCCAGCCAGATCGAGGGTCTCGGACTCGTTGGAGGGCCGCACACCAGCAACTTCTTCCCGACGACGCAGGAAGTCATCAAGGTGCTGGGCGCCTCGCACCGGATGCTCGAGTCGCAGACCGAGTTCCCGTCTCGCGACGCGGCGCTGGCCTATCTACGCACCGCGCGGCCCCGCGATCAGGAGGCGTCGCTGCGGCATCGCCTGGAGCACAACTTCGTCGCGGCGGGCGCGGGCGTGGCCGTCAGGTACGACAAGGTGCGCGTGGCGCTCGGCCTCGCCCACATGGCGGACGATCTCAGAAAGTACGCGGCCCGGGCCACCTGCCCGGTCGCGATCCTGCGCGGCACACACACCTCCGAGCTGACGCTCGACCAGGCGAAGGAGATCGCCGGCTGCTGGAAGAACGCGGTCGTGATCGACATCGAGGGCGACTACGCCCTGCAGATGGAGAACCCCACGGGCCTGGCGCAGGCGCTGTCGAGCTTCGCCGCGCAAGCCGTGCGAGAGTAATCGGTCCGCCATGCCCATCGAGTCGCTCGCCGAGCTGGTCCGCTTCGCTCCCGACACGTACGGCTTCCGCTGGGCGAACCACGTCGCGCTGTTCATCGTGACCGACGCGGGCGTGATCCTGGTCGACGCCAACGGCCAGGTGAACCCGCGCACGCCGAGCTTGATCAAGGAGGCGATCCGGTCGGTGACGCCGCAGACCGTGAAGTACTTCGTCTACAGCCACTCCGCGTTCGATCACAGCACCGGCGGCGTGGTGTTCGCTGACACCGCCCGTTTCGTCGGGCACAAGAACACCGTCGAGCCGATCAAGGCCAAGGCGGATCCGACCATCCCCGTGCCCGAGATCGTCTTCGACAAACAGACGACGCTCGAGCTCGGCGGACGACGCGTGGATCTCTACCCGGCCGACCTCTCACCGACCGACGACTACATCGTCGTCCACTACCCGGCGGGGCGGCTGGCCATGTTCGTCGACCTCATGCAGCCCCGCAACATCCCGTTCCGGACCCTGCTCGGCCATCCCGAGCGGATCGTCGAGCGGTTGCAGTGGCTCGAGGACAAGCTGGACTTCGAGGTGATCGTCTCCGGCCATGCGACCCCGCAGATGAGCGGCACCAAGCAGGACGTCGCCGAGCAGCGCGGGTACTATCGGGACCTCTCCGACGCAATCGCGACCGCGCGCGCGGCCGGCCTCGGCGACGGCTCACCCGAGATGACGACGCTGGTGGGGAGCATCCTCCACCCGAAGTACGGCGCCTGGCGGCGCTTCGACGAGTTTTTGGGCCTCAACATCCAGGGCATGATCGCCTGGCGCGCCGGGAAGCCTATCGCCGCGCATTGACTGTAGTCGGGGGACCGACGCCGCTGGGCACCTGACTGTCTGTGATGCGCTCAGCGTCCCCTCGTAGGGGACATCGCCCGCCGGCCCGACATCCTGACCGCCGAGGCCGCACGCGGCGAGCGCCCCTATCGGCGTCGCCACCGCTCAGCTCGCCCACTCCGACGATGCTCATCCATCGGATTCCGCGGTATGCTGGCGATCGCGAAGCGGGAGCGGCCGGCAGATTTTGGGGGGCTGCGTGCCTGGAGAAAGCGAAGAAATTCCGGAAGGTGCGGCGCGTCGTGTTCGTAGTCGCAGTCGTATTCTTGTCATCGTCGTCGGCCTCGCCTGCCTTCTTGTCGCCGGGGCCTGGATCGCCTACGGTCGTCAGACCAAGACGCAGCAGGAGGCCAAGGCCGCCGGTGGTGGCACCGCGGGACGGCCGACGCGACCGGTTCCGGTGGTCGTCGCGCCCGTCCGCACCGGCGACCTGAGCGTCTATCTCACGGCGCTCGGCTCGGTCACCCCGCTCAGCATCGTCACGGTCAAGAGCCGCGTCGACGGCCAGCTCATGAAGACCCACTTCACGGAGGGCCAGGTCGTCCAGGCCGGCGACTTGCTCGCCGAGATCGATCCCCGCCCCTTCCAGGCGCAGCTCACGCAGGCGGAAGGGCAGCTCGCGCGCGATCAGGCCAACCTCGCGAACGCGCGCCTCGATCTCGAGCGCTATCAACGGCTGGCCCAGCAGGAAATGATCGCTCGGCAACAGTTGGACACGCAGCAGATGATCGTCAACCAGGCCGAAGCGTCCATCAAGATGAACGTGGGGCAGATCGAAGCGATCAAGCTGCAGCTCACGTACTGCCGGATCACGGCGCCGATCACCGGTCGCGTCGGCCTGCGGCTGGTCGACCCGGGCAACGTCGTCAAGGCGTCCGACACGGGCGGCCTCGTCGTCATCGCCCAGCTCGAGCCGATCGCGCTCGTGTTCAGCGTACCCGAAGACAGCCTGCAGCCGGTTCTGCGGCGCTTCCGGACGGGCGGCAAGGTTCCCGTCGATGCGTACGATCGTGAGGGGCGAACGAAGATCGCGACGGGAACTCTGGTGGCGATCGACAACCAGATCGATCCGACCACCGGCACCGTGCGTCTGAAGGCTTCGTTCGGGAACACGGACGGGGTGCTGTACCCGAACCAGTTCGTGAACGCCCGCGTGCTCATCGACGTGTTGCACGACGCGGTCCTGGCGCCCGCGGAGGCGATCCAGCGCGGTCCGCAGGGTACCTACGTCTACGTGGTCAAACCGGACAAGGTCGTGCAGATGCGACGCGTGCAGCTGGGGCCGAGCGAAGGCGGGGTCATCGCGGTCCGCGCTGGCGTCGCGGACAACGAGGCGCTCGTCGTGGACGGCGCGGAGAAGGTTCAGGATGGGGCGCGCGTCGAGCCGACGGTGCGCAAGGTAGGCCCTGCCACCCCCCGGCCGGGAGCGTGAACCTCTCCCACCAGTTCATCGTCCGGCCCGTGGCGACGTCGCTCCTGACGGCGGCGATCGTCCTGGCCGGCATCGTGGCGTATCGGCAGCTGCCCGTCGCCGCGCTCCCGCAAGTCGACTACCCGACGATCCAGGTCGTCACGTTCTATCCGGGGGCGAGCCCCGACGTCATGGCCTCTGGCGTCACGGCGCCGCTCGAGCGGCAATTCGGCCAGCTCCCGGGCCTCAAGCAGATGACGTCGGTCAGCTCGAGCGGCTCATCGATCGTGACCTTGCAGTTCGATCTGGCGCTCTCCATCGACGTCGCCGAGCAGCAGGTGCAGGCGGCCATCAACGCGGCCGCCACGTTCCTGCCCCGCGACCTTCCGAACCCGCCCGTGTACAGCAAGGTCAACCCGGCCGACGCGCCGGTGCTGACGCTCGGCGTCACGTCGCAGTCGCTGCCGCTCACCGCCGTCGAGGACCTCGCCGACACGCGGCTCGTACAGAAGATCGCGCAGCTGCCCGGCGTGGGCCTCGTCACCTTGTCGGGCGGTCAAAAGCCGGCGGTGCGCATCCAGGTGAACCCGGCCCGGCTCGCCGCGAACGGTTTGACCATGGAGGACGTGCGCGCGGCCGTCGCCGCCGCCAATGTCAACCAGGCGAAGGGCAGCCTCGACGGGCCGCTCCAATCGTTCACCATCGCGGCCAACGACCAGATCCACCAGAGCCATCAATATCGGGCGCTCGTGATCGCCTACCGTAACAACGCGCCGCTCCTGCTCTCGGACGTGGCCGAGGTGATCGACGGCGCCGAGAACGTCCGACAGGCCGCGTGGATGGGCGACGAGCCGGCGATCATCGTCAATATCCAGCGGCAGCCCGGCGCCAACCTGATCGAGGTGGTCGACCGGGTCAAGCAGCTCCTGCCGCAGCTCCAGAGCGCCCTGCCCACCGCGGTGCAGGTCACCGTGCTGACCGACCGCACGACGACGATTCGCGCCTCCGTGCACGACGTCCAGTTCGAGTTGATGCTGGCCGTCGTCCTGGTCGTCCTCGTCATCTTCGTATTCTTGCGAAGCGCCGCGGCGACGTTCATTCCGGGCATCACGGTGCCGGTGTCCATCGTGGGAACGTTCGCCGTGATGTACGGGCTCGGCTTCAGCCTCAACAACCTTTCGCTGATGGCGCTGACGATCTCCACCGGCTTCGTCGTGGACGACGCGGTCGTGATGATCGAGAACATCAGCCGCTACATC
>QHSI01000139.1 GCA_003221515.1 Candidatus Rokuibacteriota bacterium | reverse complement strand
CTAAGGGATTTACCTGATGGAGTCAAGCCAACCGATGGCGACCGCGACGTCCCGTGCGCAACGCCGCTGTCCCCCCTGAGGTTCAGGCAAAAGTCCCGCTGGAACAGTGCCTCCACCCCATTTTCCCCACAGTTAGGCGTGGCATCGAGCTTGCGGTCCTCCTCGTCCAGGGACGGGGAGGAGGGGCAAAAGAATGGCGATCAGCAGCGTAGCCAAGTTCGTCGGGACTTCGGGGGCGCTCGGAGTGCCGACGGCACCAGGGTGCCTCCGGTGCCCTCTCGAGCGGCTCGCCAGCCGGAACTATTGCGGGGGCTGCGGCAAGCCGCTTCGTACCCGCTGTGAGCGCAAGCAGGTGACGGTGCTCTTCGCAGACGTCTCCGGTTTCACTGCAATGTCCGAGCGCCTCGATCCCGAGCAGGTCAGCGAGATCATGCACCGCACCTTTGACCTCGTGCTGGAGGCCGTGCACGAGCACGGTGGGACGGTGAACCAGTTCCTGGGCGACGGGGTCATGGCGCTCTTCGCTGAGGGCCCGGGTGAGCACCGGGTCCGCATGGCGATCAACACGGGGCCCGTCGTCGTCGGCACGATCGGCACCGCTTTGCGCAGTGACTACGCGGCGACGAGCAGTACGACGAGCGTCGCCACGCGGCTGCTCCGCATCGCGGAACCCGGCGAAATCGTGCTCACGAGCCGCACGCGGGAGTTGGCCGCCGATCGCTACGACTTCTGGGAGCTCGGGGAGATGGCCGTCTCGCAATCAGAGACGGTCGAGATCTACACGCTGACTCGCGCGACGATGGAATACGCCGGTTGATGGCCAACGGTCTGACGACTCTGAAATCTCAGTCCAGGATTCCCGGGTCGATGCCGTGCTCGACCAGCTTCTTGCGCAAGGTGTTGCGGTTGATCCCGAGGATCTGCGCGGCCCGCACCTGGTTTCCGCCCGTCTCCCGGAGTACCGCGCGCAGCAACGGCTTCTCGACCAGCCCGATCATCAGGTCGTAGAGGTTCGCGCTGGCCTGCTCGCGCAGGCCGCGCACGCACTCGATGAGCTTGCGCTCGATGATCTCCTCGAGCGGCGCGTCCACCGCGACCGAGGCGGCAGCCGACACGGGCCCGATGGGCAGGTGCTCGGGCAGGATGACGCCGCTCGTCGCCATCACCATCGCGCGCTGGATGACGTTCTCCAGCTCGCGCACGTTGCCGGGCCAGTCGTGGCCGATCAGGCGATCGAGCGCGTCGGGGGCGACGCCACGCTCGCCGAGCTCCTGGGTGTACTTCGCCAGGAAGTGCTCGACCAGGAGCGGAATGTCGCGCCTCCGCTCCCGCAGCGACGGCAGGCTCACGGTCACGACGTTCAGCCGATAGTAGAGGTCCTCCCGGAAGCGTCCGTCCCTCATCAAGGCCTCGAGGTCGCGGTTGGTGGCGGCCAGCACCCGCACGTCGACGTGGATGGGCTCCTGGCCGCCCAGGCGCTCGATGGTGCGCTCCTGCAGCGCGCGGAGCAGCTTGGTTTGCAGCTCGACCGGCATGTCGCCGATCTCGTCCAGGTAGAGGGTGCCGCCGTGGGCGAGCTCGAGCTTGCCGAGCCGCCGCTCCTTGGCGTCGGTGAACGCGCCGCGCTCGTGCCCGAACATCTCCGACTCGAGGAGGGTGCCGGGAATCGCGGCGCACGAGACGGCCACGAAGGGTCGCCCGGCCCGTCGGCTGTAGTGGTGGACCGCGCGCGCGACCAGCTCCTTGCCGGTGCCCGACTCCCCGCGCAGCAGCACCGTCACGTCGCTGGCCGCGACACGCCCGATGAGCTTGTAGACATCCTGCATGCGCGGGTGGCGCCCGATGATTGCGCCGAACTCCCACACCTCCAGCAGGCCGCTCTTGAGGCGCGTCACCTCCTGGCTGAGGCGGCGCGCCGCCATGGCCCGCTCGGCCAGCAGGAGCACCTCGTCGAGGTCGAAGGGCTTTGCGAGGTAGTCGTAGGCGCCGCGCTGCATCGCCTGGATCGCGGTGTCCATCGTGCCGTGGGCGGTCATCACGACGACACACGCGTCGGCGTGGACCTCGCGTAGCCGGGCGAGCGCCGTGAGGCCGTCGACGCCAGGCATCCGCACGTCGAGGAAGACCAGGTCGAACGGCTCGGCGGCGAACGCCCGGATGGCGGACTCACCGTCCTTGACGGAGCTGACCTCGTAGCCCGCTTGCCGCAGACCCTTTTCCAGCACCCAGCGGAGGCTGTCCTCGTCGTCGGCGATGAGGATCCGCGTCTTGGTGGACTTGTCGACGGCCATGGCGCTATTTCGCGATCGGCAGGAAGCACGTGACGATCGTGCCCCGCCCCTCGGCGCTCTCCACCTGGATCGCGCCCCGGTGCTCCTCGAGGATCCGATGGCAGATCGCCAGGCCGAGCCCGAGGCCCTTGTCCTTGGTCGTGAAGAACGGATCGAAGATCTTGGCGCGGACCGTGGCGGGGATGCCCGCGCCCTCGTCGGCCACCTGCGCCTCGACCATGTTGCGCTGGCCGCCGCCGAGGTCCATCTTGCCGAAGAGCGGGTTGAGGCTCACCCGGGTCGACAGCGTCAGCCGCCCGCTGCTTCCCATCGCGTCGAGCGCGTTTCGCACGAGGTTGTGGAAGACCTGCACCAGCCGGTCCTCGTCGCCGAGGATGGGTGGGAGACTCGGATCGTATCGGCGGACCAGCGCGATGCCGCGCTCCCGCGCGCCTTCCTCGTTCAGCACGGCCACGCGCTCGAGCAGCTGGTGGAGGTTGAGCGGCACCGGTCGGAGCTGGACCGGACGCGCCAGATCGAGCAGCATCTCGATGATCCGGTTGACGCGGTCGACCTCGGTCATCAGCACGTCCGTGTATTCGCCGAACCGCGAATCGGGTCCGAGCTCGCGCTTGAGGAGCTGGACCGCGCCGCGGATGGCGCCGAGCGGATTGCGCACCTCGTGGGCCAGCCCCACGGCCATGCGTCCCGCCGCGGCCAGGGTCTCGCCCCTTCGGACCTCGGCCTCGAGCTGGCGGATGCGCGAGAGGTCGCGGAGCACCGCCACCGCGGCCTCGACCTGGCCGTCGCGACCATGGAGCGCCGCGGTGACGATCGACACGGCCACCCGACGGCCCTCGACGCGCTCCACGAAGCTCTCGGCCTCCGATCGGCTCTCGCCGGTCGCGAGGGTCTCGCCGAGTCGGCGCACGACGGAGGCGTCCGGGGAGAAGACTTCCTTGATGAAGCGCCCCTCGGCGCGCCGCGCCGAGCGCTCGGTCAGCACCTCCGCCGCCGAGTTCCAGAAGACGACCCGCAGCTCCGCGTCGACGGCGATGACGGCGTCGGGGAGGCCGGCGAGCACCGCTTCGAAGTTCATGACGCGAGGGGCAGGTCGGGGGCGGCGTTGAGGTTCAGGGAGGCGCGCTCGCCGGCGGCGAGGCGGGCGGAGCCGGCGGCGGTGATCATCGCCGCGTTGTCGGTGCAGAGGTGGCGCGGCGGGACGTGCAGGCGCAGGCCGTGCTCGATCGCCGCGGCCTCGAGCCCCGCGCGCAGCGGCCCGTTGGCGGCCACGCCGCCGGTGAGCACGATGCGCTTGATCCCGTGGTGCAGCGCGGCCTTCACGGTCTTGCGCACCAGCATCTTGACCACCGTCGCCTGGAACGAGGCGGCGATGTCCGCGATCTCCGCGCGCCCGAGTGGACCGCGGCGCTTGACGTGGAGCGACACCGACGTCTTGACGCCGCTGAAGGAAAAGTCGGCCCCGCCGTCGCTCATCTGCGCGAGCGGGAACGTGATCGCCTTCGGGTCGCCCTCGACGGCCGTACGCTCGATGACGGGGCCGCCCGGGAACCCGAGGCCGAGAAGCTTCGCGACCTTGTCGAACGCCTCGCCGGCGGCGTCGTCGCGCGTCTGACCCACGAGCGCATACGTGAGCGGCGCCCGCGCGTGATAGAGCGCCGTGTGGCCGCCGGACACCACGAGCGCCAGGAACGGGTGCTCGGGCGGGTCGTCGGTCAGGAACGAGGCATAGATGTGTCCTTCCAGGTGATTCACCCCGACGAGGGGCAGCGCGTGAACGTACGCGAGCGATTTCGCGACGGCGCAGCCGACCAGCAGAGAGCCGACGAGCCCGGGCCCCTGCGTGACCGCCACCCCGTCGAGGTCGGTCAGCCCGAGGCTGGCGGCGGCGAGAGCCTTGCGCACGACCGGCACGATGACCTCGAGATGGCGGCGCGAGGCGAGCTCCGGCACGACGCCGCCGTAGGGGGCATGGATCGCGTCCTGCGAGGCGACGACGTTCGAGAGCACACGGCGGCCGTCGGCGAGCACCGCCGCCGCCGTCTCGTCGCACGAGCTCTCGATGCCGAGCACGATCATGCCTGGTCCCCTTGTACGGCCTCAGAGCGAGCCTCGGCTGGCGGGCCGCCAGCCCCGCGACGGCCTGCGGCGCACACCGACACGACAGACGAAAAGGGCGATGCGGCCGGCTCACTGTGCGCCCGGCCTGGCATCGCCCTTCGTTCGCGCGTCGCGGCTACTGCGGCCGGGCCTGAGCCTGCGGATTCGCCCCCGGTCGCTGCTGTTCGATGATGCGCATCGTCTTGATCACGTCCAGCGCCCGCTGGACCTGGATGTCCTTGCGCAGCTCCTCCAACGGATCGAGCGACGGCGGCCGCTCCTTCGCCGCCGTATCCTTATCCTTCGGGATCTCGACGACGATGTCCGGGGTGATACCCTTCCCATGGATCGAGCGGCCCTTGGGCGTGAAGTACTTCGCGGTCGTCAGACGCAGCCCCGAGCCGTCCGAGAGGGGAATGATCGTCTGGACCGAGCCCTTGCCGAAGGTCTGGGTGCCGACGACAATCGCCCGGCCCCAATCTTGGAGCGCGCCCGCCACGATCTCCGACGCCGAGGCGCTGCCCTGGTTGACCAGCACGACCATCGGCAGGTTGGGATACGACTTCTTCGCGTGGGCCGAGAAGCGCATGTTCTGGTTCCGCACGCGGCCCTCGGTGTAGACCACGAGCTTGCCGTCGTCGATGAACTCTTCCGTGACCTCGACCGCGGCGGTCAGAAGCCCGCCCGGGTTGTTGCGCAGGTCGAGGACCAGCGCCTTCATGCCGGTCTTCGCCGCCTTCTCGAGGGCGGCCCCCATGTCGCCGGGCGACTGCTCCTGGAACTGCCGCAGCTTGACATAGGCGATGCCGCCGCCGAGGTCGTGCGAGCGCACGGACTGGACCCGGATCTGCTCGCGGGTGATGTCGAAGTCCTTCGGCTCGGTCCATCCCTCGCGCACTACGGTGATCGTCACCTTGGTCCCGGGCTTGCCGCGCATGCGCTTGACCGCGTCGGGCAGCTGCATGTCCTTCGTGACCAGCCCGTCGATCTTCACGATCCGGTCGCCGGTCTGAAGTCCCGCCCGGTAGGCCGGCGTTCCCTCGATCGGCGACACGACCGTCAGGACGTCGTCCCGCAGCGTGATCTCGATCCCCAGGCCACCGAAGCTGCCGCTCGTCTCGACCTGCATCTCCTTGTAGCTGTCCGGATCGAGGAACGAGCTGTGCGGGTCGAGGCCTCGCAGCGTGCCCTTGATCGCGCTGTAGATGAGGTCCTTCGGCGCGACCTCGTCCACGTACTGGTTCTGCACGATCGACAGGACTTCGGTGAAGAGCTTGAGCTGCTCGTAGGTCGCGCTGCTGTCCGCGCTCTTGCTGGCGACGGATCCGCCGAGGGACAGCGTCAGCACGAGCAGCAACGACCCGATCACGAACGCCTTCTTCATGAATTCCCCCTGGTTACGCCCTCAACCGCGCTGGCGAAGCCACTGCTCGGGATCCTGAGGCTTGCCTTGGTATCTCACCTCGAAATAGAGCCGGGGTCCAGCCAGGGAGCCTGTGTCTCCCACCGTCCCGATCCGCTGTCCCAGCCGCACGTCCTCGCCCTCTTTCGCCTCGATCTCGGCGATATGGGCATACAACGTATAGTACTCGCCCCCGTGGTCCAGGATGATCAGGTTCCCGTAGCCCTTGAACCACCCCGTATAGACCACGTGGCCCGGGTGCACCGCGTTGACGTCCCGCCCCTCGGCCGCCTCGATATCGACCCCATTCCGGAAGGTCCGGGTCCCGAAGCGAGGGTGCACCTGGGCGCCGAACCCCGTGACGATCCGGCCTTCAGTCGGCCACGGCAGGCGCCCCTTGAGGCCAGCGAACCCAATGGTCGGTGGCTCGATTCCGCCCTTGGGCGGCGGCACCTTGGCCAGCTTTCGCTGCTTGGCCTGAAGCTCCCGGATAAACGCTTCGAGGCGCTGGGAGGCTTCGGTGAGCTCGCCCACCATTCGTTCGTGGTAGGCGCGCTCGTCGCGCACTTTCGCGAGGAGGGTCCGCCGCTTTGCGGCCTCTCGATCGACCTCGGCCTGCTCCCGCTTGCCGTCTTCGTGGAACCCCGCAAGCTCTCGCTGACGAGATTCCTCTCGGCCCTTGCGATCCGCCAGCTTTTCAGAGGTCCCACGATACTCTTGAATCAAACGGGCGTCCAGGACGGCCAGGCTCGCGAGGTGCCGCACGGCGTTGGCGCGGGCGACGGGGTCGTCGTTGCTCAGGATGACGGGCAGCGCCCCCCCCTGGGCGTGCACCCGATACATGGCCCGGAGGCGGCGCGCCAGCGCGTGCTCCTGGCCGGCGCGCTGACCCTCGAGCCTCGTGATCTCGCCGCGGAACAGCTGGACATCGCCCTGGGCCTTCTTGATCCGCTCCTCCAGGCGCGCGACCTCCCGCTGCTTGGCCGCCAGACGGCGTTCGTTTTCCTCGAGCTCGGCGAGCAGCGACGTCTCGCGGGCGCGGGCCGCCGCCGCCCGTTCCTTCTCCTCCTTGAGCTGCTTCTGCGTCTGCTGGAGCTTGCGCTGCTCCGCCTGCAACGGATCCTCGCGCTTCGGCTGCGCTGAGGCCAGCCCCGCCGCCATTACCGCGAGACACGCGACGCCGAGGAGCGCGGGGCGAACCTTCATGGCTCGCGCCGGGCCCGCGCCAGCCAGCCGCCGAGCCCGCCGAGGAGGGTCCCGGCCCCCAGCAGGGTGAGGATGCCGAAGGGGCTGAAAAACTCGAGGTCGGGAATGCCCAGCGTGAGATTCACGAGCGGTTCCAGCCGGGGGGCCACGAGCGAGTAGCCGGCCATCAGCGCAATCGACGCCAGGACCGCGCCGGCCAGCCCCTGCATCATGCCCTGGAGCAGCAGCGGCAGCCGGATCGCCGATTCCGGCGCGCCCACGAGCCGCATGATCTCCGTCTCGTGGCGGCGAGCGTGCAGGATCAGCGTTGTCGCGGTCGTCACGGTCAGGATCGCTGCGACCGCGAGCACCGCGCCGACGCCGAGCCCGATCGTGGCGAGGAGCCGCTGCCACTGCGAAAGCCGCTCGATCCAGTCGGCGCTGCCGGCGACTTCGTCGGCCTCGGGCAGCGCGGCCAGGCGTCCCACGAGGTCGCGCGCGCCCTCCGGGGTAGCCGCCGTCGCCGAGGGCGTCACCTCCAGCGAGGCCGGGAGCGGATTCGCCGGGAGATGGTCAACGACGCTCGCGTCCTTGCCGAGTACTTGCTTGAGGGCGCGAAGCGCGTCCGCCTTGGCGATGTAGGTCACGCCGGAGACGCCCGGGATCGCGCGGACACGGCCCAGCACCGCCTCGGGCGCCGACGGCTCGCGCTTGAGGTACACCACGATGCGGACCCGGTCGCGCCACTGCGCCACCGCGCGACCGAGGTTGGACGAGACGAGCCAGAAGCCCCCGAGCGCGGCCAGCGAGAGCGTAATCAGCACGATGGCGCTGATCGCCACGCGGCCCGCTCGCCGGAGATCGCGTAGCGCCTCGCCGACCAGGAACCCGAGCACGGGTCGTCAGCCCTCGTCTTTCACGACGCGGCCGCCGTCGAGGGTGATGGTGCGCCGGTGGAGCGCCCGAGCCAGCCGCGCCTGATGGGTGGCCAGCACGATCGTGGTCCCGCCTGCTCCGATGTCCTTGAGCACGTCCACGATCTCGGCCGCCATCGCATCGTCGAGGTTGCCGGTCGGCTCGTCGGCCAGCAGCAGCGGCGGCCGGCGCACGATGGCGCGGGCCAGCGCCGCCCGCTGCGCCTCGCCCTGCGAGAGCTGCGCGGGATACGCCTGGGCCCGCGAGGAGAGGCCAACGACGCGGAGCGCGTCGAAGACGCGCGCGGTGAGCTCACGGCGCGGCGCCCCGAGCACCCGCAGGACGAAGGCGATGTTCTCGTAGACCGTCCGGACCGGGAGGAGCTTGGCGTCCTGGAAGACGATGCCGATCGAGCGTCGGAGCGTCGCCACCTGCGAGCGGCGCATCGGGACCAGCTCGTGTCCGAGAACCTCGATGTCGCCCTCCGAGGGGCGGTCGTCGCGGTAGAGCAACCGGAGAAGCGTCGTCTTGCCGGCGCCGCTGGCGCCGCTGAGGACGACGAACTCGCCCTTGCTGACCCGGAACGACACTTCGCGCAGCGCAGGGACCTTCACGGGACCGACCGAGTACACCTTCGAAACCCGGTGAACTTCAATCATGGCGGGCGATCAGATTATAGCCGTCAGCGCTGGATTTTCGCGAGCTTGTCCTCCAGGAGGCGGTCCACCAGCGTGGGATTGGCCTTACCGCCCGTGGCCTTCATCACCTGCCCGAACAGGGATTTCTTCGCCACGGTCTTGCCTCGCTTGAAGTCGTCGATCGCCTTGGGGTTGGCGGCCATCACCGAGTCGACGATCGCCCCCAGGGCCGTCTCGTCCGCGACCTGCGTGAGCCCTTCGCGGCCGACGATGGTCGCGGCGTCCTCGCGGGAGTCGAACATCTTTTGGAAGACGTCCTTGGCGATCTTGCCGCTGATCGTCCCATCGTCGATGAGCCGGAGCAGGCCGGCGAGGTGCCGCGGCGGAATAGGCGAGGTCGCGATCGCACGCTCGTCGTCCCCGGGAAGCACCCGCAAGAGCTCGGACATGACCCAGTTGGAGACGATCTTCGGCCGGTCCGCGCCCGCCGACGGCGCCGGCTCGCGCAGGACGGCCTCGTAGTAGTCGCCGAGCGCTCGCGACTGGGTGAGGACGTCGGCGTCGTACCCCGGTAGGCCGTACTGCGCAACGAACCGCTGACGGCGGGCGCGCGGAAGCTCGGGCAGCGCCGCCTGGATCTCGTCCACCCAGCGCGAGTCGATCCGCAGCGGGACCAGGTCGGGCTCCGGGAAGTACCGGTAGTCGTGGGCGTACTCCTTGGACCGCATCGACCTCGTGTAGCCGCGGTCGGCCTCCCACAGCCGGGTCTCCTGACGGATGCCCTCGCCCGCGTCCAGGGCCTGCGCCTGGCGCTTCACCTCGAACTCGAGCGCCCGCTGGACGTTCCGGAACGAGTTCAGGTTCTTGATCTCGACTTTCGTGCCGAGCGTCGTGCTCCCGCGCGGGCGCAGCGAGACGTTGGCGTCGCAGCGGAGCGAGCCCTCCTCCATGTTGCCGTCGCAGACGCCGAGGAAGACGAGCACCGCGCGGAAGGCCTTGAGGTAGGCCGCCGCTTCTTCGGGCGAGCGCAGATCGGGCTTCGACACGGTCTCCATGAGCGGCACTCCGGACCGGTTGAAGTCGACCAGGCTCGCCTGCGCGGTCTCGAGCGTGCCCTCGTGGACGAGCTTGCCGACGTCCTCTTCCAGATGGAGGCGCTGAATGCCGATGGTGCGAGACGCACCATCGATGTCGATTTCGAGGCGGCCTTCTTCGGCGAGCGGCTCTTCATATTGGCTGATCTGGTAGTTCTTCGGCATGTCCGGGTAGTAGTAGTGCTTGCGCGCGAAGCGACAGGCCGGGTTGACGCGGCAGCCGAATGCCAGCGCGGTCCGCATCGCGAGCTCGATCGCCTTCTTGTTCACGACCGGCAGCACGCCGGGCATACCCTGGCACACCGGGCACGTCTGCGAGTTGGGCGCAGCGCCGAACGTCGTCGGGCAGCCGCAGAACATCTTCGAGCGCGTCAGGAGCTGGGCGTGCACCTCGAGCCCGATGACGACCTCGTAGTGGGCGGGCGCGCTCATGGCAGGTCCGGTCGGCGCCCGCGCCAGGACGTGGCCTGCTCGTAGGCGTACGCCGCGCGCAGCACGCGCGCTTCGTCGAGCGGGCGGCCGAGGATCTGTAATCCGATCGGCAGCCCCGACACGCTGAACCCGCACGGCACGGAGACCCCCGTGATCCCGGACAGGTTGCCCGGGATCGTGAACACGTCGTTGAGGTACATCGACAACGGATCTTCCTTCTCGCCGAGCTTGAACGCCACGTTGGGTGTCGTGGGCGCGACGATCAGATCCACGCGCGCGAACGCGGCCGCGAACTCGCGGCGCACCAGCGTGCGAACGCTCTGCGCCTTGCCGTAGTAGGCGTCGTAGTAACCGGCCGACAAGGCATACGTGCCGAGCATGATCCGGCGCTTGACCTCCGCGCCGAAGCCCGCGGCGCGGGTCCGGCTCTCCATCCCGACGAGGTCGTGGGCCGATACGCGTAACCCGAATTTCACGCCGTCGTACCGTGCGAGGTTCGACGAGGCCTCGGCGGGAAGGATCACGTAGTAGGCGGCCAGCGCGTGCCGGGTCGTCGGCAGCGACACCGACTCGACCCGGGCGCCCAGGCCCTTCAGCACCTCGATCGCCGCGCGGACGGCGCGCTCCACGTCCGGGTCCATGCCGTCGATGAAGTACTCGTCGGGCAGCCCAAGGGTGAGCCCGGCGACGCCCTTGGCCAGCTCCGCCGCGTAGTCGGGCACCGGCGCCGGGATGGACGTCGCGTCGCGACGGTCGTGGCCGGCGACCGCGCCGAGCAAGTGCGCCGCGTCGGTGACGTCCTGGGCGAACGGGCCGACCTGGTCGAGCGAGGACGCGAGCGCGACCACACCGTAGCGCGAGACGCGGCCGTACGTCGGCTTCATCCCGACGACGCCGCAGAAGGCCGCGGGCTGGCGGATCGAGCCGCCCGTGTCGGTTCCGAAGCCGCCGGCGGCCATTCCCGCCGCGACCGCCGCGGCCGATCCTCCCGACGACCCTCCCGGCACTCGCGTGAGGTCCCAGGGATTCCGGGTCGGATGGAACCCCGAGTGCTCCGTCGACGAGCCCATCGCGAACTCGTCGAGGTTGGTCTTGCCGAGGATCACCGCGCCGGCCGCCCGCAGCCGCTCGACGACGGTCGCGTCGTACGGCGGCACGAACGTGTCGAGGATCTTCGAGCCGGCCGTTGTCCTCACGCCCCGCGTGCACAGCACGTCCTTGAGCGCGATCGGCGCGCCGTCGAGCGGGCCCCGCGGGGTACCGGCGCGCCAGCGGCGCTCGGACTCGCGTGCCGCCGCCAGCGCCTGCTCGCGCACGATCGTGAGGTAGGCGCGCACCCGGCGGTCGAGCGCGTCGATGCGCGCCAGGTACGCCTCGGCGACCGCGGTCGGCGTCAGATCGCCCCGGCGGTAGGCGTCGGCCAGCGTGTGGATCGGCTGGTGGATCATTCCTCGATGATCCGCGGCACCCGGAAGAGCTCGCCGCTTCGGTCCGGGGCGTTGGCCAGCATCGAGTCCTGGGGCAGGCACGGTTCGACCTCGTCCTCGCGCATCACGTTGACCAAGTCGACCGCGTGCGCGGTCGGCTCGACGCCCTCGGTGTCGACCCCGCGCAGCGTGTCCAGGTGGGTGAGGATCGAGTTCAGCTGCTCGCGCATCCGCTCGAGCTCCTCCTCGGTCAGGGCCAGCCGCGTCAGGCGCGCCACGTGCTCGACGTCCTTGCGGTCGATCATCGGCTCACAGCTCCTCCAGGTGAGCGTACTGCAGCGAGAGCCGTTTGCGGCCGACGCTGGCGAAGCCGACCGTCACCACGAAGTCGGCGCCGTCGCGTTCGATGCCGACCACGAGCCCCTCGCCGAAGCGGGCGTGGCGCACCCGGGCGCCGACACGCAGCGGAAGCTCGTCGCCGACGGCGTCCGCCGCCGCGGCGTATGCGACCGCGTCGGCGGCCCAGCTCGGGGGCGCCTCGCGGCGCGTGTTCAGCGACGCGAGCTGGTCCTCCGGCATCTCGCGCAGGAACCGCGAGGGCTCGCCGACGCCATAGCCGTGGATGCGCCGGTGCAGCGCGTAGGAGAGGTGGAGGCGCTCGCGGGCGCGCGTCACCCCCACGTAGCAGAGCCGCCGCTCCTCCTCGACCTCCTCCTCGTCGCTCATCGAGCGCGCGTGCGGAAAGACGCCTTCCTCCATGCCGGTCATGAAGACGGCCGGGAACTCGAGCCCCTTCGCCGAGTGGAGTGTCATCATCGTGACGCGCGAGCCTTCGTCCTTCAGCTCGTCGATGTCCGCGATGAGCGCGACCCCGTCGAGGAATCCCTCGAGCGTCGGCGCGGAATCGGCGTGCGTGTAGTCCTCGGCCGCGTGGATCAGTTCCTCGAGGTTCTCGAGCCGCGTCTCGGCCTCGGGCGAGCGTTCCGCGCGGAGCGCGTCGCGATAGCCGGTGGCGTTGAGCGCGTGGTCGATGAACGCGGGCGGCGTCATCTCGGCGCGCCGCTCGGCCAGGCGCCCCATCAGCGCGGCGAACTCCTCCAGCGACCGACGCGGCTTGCCGGTGACCGCAGCGGGAGGATCGGCGGCGACCGCGAGAAGAGACCGGCCGGCCCGCGTCGCGGCCTCGCTCAACCGCTCGACGGTCGCCGCGCCGATGCCACGGGCCGGCGTCTGGATCGCCCGCCGAAAGGCGACGTCGTCGGTCGGGTTGACGACGAGGCGGACGTAGGCGAGCGCGTCCTTGATCTCGCGGCGCTCGTAGAAACGCACGCCCCCGACAATCCCGTAGGGCACGCGCGCCCGGCGGAGCGCGTCCTCCAGCACCCGCGACTGCGCATTGGTGCGGTAGAAGACGGCGATGCCGTCCCACGGCACGCCCTCACCGCGGAGCCCCAGGATCGACTGCGCGACGAAGTTCGCCTCTTCGTGCTCGTCCCAGGCGCGATAGAGCTTGGGCTTGTCGCCTTCCGCGTTCTCGGTCCAGAGCGTCTTCTCCTTGCGCTGGCGGTTGTGGTCGATCACCGCCGCCGCGAGCGAGAGGATGCGCTGGGTCGAGCGATAGTTCTGCTCGAGCTTGATGACCTTCGTGCCGGGGTAGTCATGCTCGAAATCGAGGATGTTCCGGATGTCGGCGCCGCGCCATTTGTAGATCGACTGGTCCGCGTCGCCGACGACGCAGATGTTCCGGTGCTCGGCGGTCAGCTGGCGGATGATCCGGTACTGGGCGCGGTTGGTGTCCTGGTACTCGTCGACCAGGACGTGGCGCCAGAGCCCGCGGTAGTAGGCGAGCGCCTCGGGAATCTCTTCGAAGAGCTTCACGGTCTTCAGCAGCAGGTCGTCGAAGTCCACCGCGCCCGACGCGCGCAGCCGCTCCTCGTATCGGCCGAAGACGAGGGCGAGCTTTTCCTCCCACAGCCCGCGCGCCTGGCGCTTGGCGTCCTCGACGCCGAGCATGTGGTTCTTCCAGTAGCTGATGCGCTGGGCGACCGAGCCCGGGGTCGCGGCGCGCTCGGTCACCTCGAGCTCCTTCAGGCTCTCCTTCACCAGGCTCCCGCGGTCGTCCTCGTCGTAGATGACGAAATGGGCCGGCAGCCCGATGTGGCGACCGTGCTGGCGCAGGACGCGCACGCACATCGAGTGGAACGTGGCGATCATCGGCGCCCGGATCCCGGCCGGCAGCAGGAGCGCCTCGACCCGTCGGGCCATCTCCTTGGCGGCCTTGTTGGTGAACGTGACCGCCAGGAGGTTCCGCGGCGAGAGGGACTGCCCGCCCGTGAGCCAGGCGATCCGGTACGCGATGACCCGCGTCTTGCCGCTGCCGGCGCCGGCCAGCACGAGCAGCGGCCCCTCGCCCACCGTGACGGCTTCGCGTTGCGGAGGATTCAGGTCGTCGAGGAGACGGTCAAGCCCGAGAAGCACCGGACGATTGTACCGGGCGATCGGGGTGCCGCCAACACCGAGCCGCCGTCGCGCTTCGCCGGCGGCCCGGACGCTACTCGACCGTGACGCTCTTGGCGAGGTTCCGCGGCTGGTCCACGTCGCAGCCGAGCCGCACCGCGATGTGGTAGGCGAGGAGCTGGAGCGGAATGACCGTGATCAGCGGCGCCAACAGATCGGCGCACGCGGGCACCTCGATGACGTGCTGCGCCTTCGCGGCGATCGCGCGGTCGCCCGCATGGGCGATGGCGATGATCTGGCCGTCGCGGGCGCGCACCTCCTCCACGTTGCCGAGCATCCGGTCGTAGGAGCCGTCGCGGGGCACCAGCGCGACGACCGGCAGCCGATCGGCGATGAGCGCGATCGGGCCATGCTTCATCTCGCCGCCCGCATACCCCTCGGCGTGGATGTACGAGATCTCCTTCAGCTTGAGCGCGCCCTCGAGCGCGATCGGGAACTGGAGGCCCCGGCCCAGGAACAGGAAGTCGCGGGCGCCGGCCAGCTCGCGGGCGATCGCCGAAATCTGCTCGTCGAGCTCGAGCGTCTTCTCGACCAGGCGGGGGATCTCGACCAGATCGTGGATCCGCTTGCGCACGTCCTCGGCGGTGATCGCGCTCCGCTGGCGGCCGAGCCACAGCCCGAGGAGGTACGTGGCGACGATCATCGTGGAAAACGCCTTCGTCGACGCGACGCCAATCTCCGGTCCGGCGTGCATGTAGAGGACGCCGGTCGCCTCGCGGGCCAGCGCGGAGCCGACGACGTTCGTGATGGCAAGAATCGGGCAGCCCTTGAGCCTCGCTGCCTTGACGGCGCCGAGCGTGTCCGCGGTCTCGCCGGACTGCGAGATCGCGACGACCAGCGTCTCCGGGCCGATGAGCGCGTCCCGATAGCGGAACTCGCTCCCGATGTCGACCTCGGCCGGCAGCCCGGCGAGTCGCTCCATCATCGTGCGACCCAGCATGGCCGCGTGAAAGGCCGTGCCGCAGGCGACGAGGAGCACTCGCTCGATCCCCCGCACGACGTCGGGGGCGAGGTTCACGTCGGGCAGGACGACGTTACCGGTCTCGGGGGCGATGCGGCCACGGAAGGTGTCGGTGATCGCCCGCGGCTGCTCCTGCATCTCCTTCAGCATGAAGTGCCGGTAGCCACCCTTCTCGGCCATGATCGGATCCCACAGGATCCGCACCGGCGCGCGCCGGACGGGCTCGCCCTCGAGCGTCGACAGCTCCACCGCGTTGGCGGTGACGACCGCCACCTCGTTGTCCTCGAGGATGACCACGTCTCGGGTGTGGGCGAGGATCGCGGGGATATCGGAGGCGACGAACATCTCGCCCTGCCCGAGCCCCACCACGACGGAGCCAGCACCCTGCTTCGCGACGACCAGCCGGTCAGGTGCGGCGGTTGAAACAACCCCGATCGCGTACGAGCCAGCCACTTCGAGCAGCGCCGCCTTCACCGCGCGGTCCAGGCGGCCGGCGAGCTTGAGGTGATGCTCGACCAGGTGGGCGAGCACCTCGGTGTCGGTCTCCGACTTGAACTGGTGGCCGTCGGCGCGCAGCCGCTCCTTGATCTCGAGGTAGTTCTCGATGATCCCGTTGTGGACGACGACGAGCGAGCCCTGGCAATCCGTGTGGGGGTGCGCGTTATCCTCGGACGGCCGGCCGTGGGTGGCCCAGCGCGTGTGGCCGATGCCGAGCGAGCCGGTCAGCGGTCGCTCGCCGAGGATCCCCTCGAGCATCTTGATGCGACCGGCGGCGCGCCGCACGTTGAGCGTTCCGTCGTGGAGGACGGCGACGCCCGCGGAGTCGTAGCCGCGATACTCGAGCCGCTTGAGCCCCTCGACGATGATACCGACCGCGCTTTGCCCACCGACGTACCCGACGATTCCACACATGGTTAGCCTCGATGCTCCTCGCGCGTTTTCGCCTTACGGGCCGCCCAGCCTTCCTTGACGACCTGATGGGCTCGGCCCACCGCGAGCGCTCCCGGCGGCACGTCCTTCGTCACCGTCGAGCCCGCGGCGATGTAGGCGCCGTCGCCGATGGTGATCGGAGCCACCAGGCTCGTGTTGGTGCCGATGAACGCGCGATCGCCGATCTTCGTTTCGTGCTTGGCGACGCCGTCGTAGTTGCAGGTGATCGTGCCGGCCCCGACGTTGACCTGGGTGCCGACGGTGGAGTCGCCGACGTACGACAGGTGCGGCACCTTCGATCCGCGGCCGATCTTCGACTTCTTCAGCTCGACGAAGTTGCCGATCTTGGCGCCCGAGCCCACGTGCGAGAGCGGCCGGAGGTGGCAGAACGGACCGAGGATCGCGGCGGCGTCGACGACCGACTCGGTGAGCACGCAGTACGGCTTGAGCTCCACGCGGTCGGCGAGCCGGGACGAGCTCACGTGGCAGCCGGTGCCGATCACGCACTCGCCGCCGATCACCGACTGTCCCTCGATCACCACCTGCGGTTGGATCGTCGTATCCGGGCCGATGGTGACGGTGTCCTCGATGTACGTGCTCGCCGGATCGATGATCGTGACGCCCGCCTCCATGAGCCGGTCGAGGATGCGTCGACGCTGGACGACCGCGACCGCCGCGAGCTGCTTGCGGTCGTTGACGCCCATGGCCTCGGCCGGATCGACCACCGGGATCGCGTCGACGCGCGCGCCGGCGCGGCAGAGGATGCCGACCACATCCGTCAGGTAGTACTCGCCCTGGTCGTTGTCGGCGCGGACCTTGCCGAGCGCCGACCAGAGTCGCTTGGAGTCGAAGCAGTAGACGGACGTGTTGATCTCGGCGATTTTCTTCTCGGCGTCGCTGGCGTCGCGGTCCTCGACGATTCGCTTGACCCGCCCACCCTGGCGCAGGACGCGGCCGTAGCCTTGGGGCTCGGCCACGATCGCGGTGAGCACGGTGGCCGCCGCACGGCTCTTGCGATGGTGGTCGACGAGGCGCTCGACGGTCTCGGCGGACAGGAGCGGCATGTCACCCGGCAGGACGAGAATGGTGCCTTCGGCGCACTCGGGCTTGGCCTGCAGGACGGCGTGACCGCTGCCCAGCCGCTCGCTCTGAACGACCGCCCGGGCCTCACGTGGGGCCAGCTTCACGACACCGTCGGCGTTCGGTCCAACGACCAGCACGATGCGATCGGCGAGCGCCTGCGCGGTGCGGAGCGGATAGGCGATCAGGGGACGGCCGCAGAGCGGGTGGAGCACTTTCGGTTGCCGCGAGCGCATCCGCTTGCCTTCGCCCGCAGCGAGAACGATGGCGGTCAGTCGGTTCATCGAGTGCCGTACATTCTACATCGGGAGGCCAGATCCGGCTACCTGAACGCATCACGTTTCTGCCGCGTTACGGAGCACCCGTCCCGTCAAAAATTTGCGGTCGGAGATTCACCGGCTGTTGCGCAGATGAGACAGTAGCCGCTCGATTCTCGCCGGCAGAGGCGCCGAGCACTCGATCCGGTTCCGGAAAACCGGGTGAACGAAGGCGAGCGTCGCGGCGTGCAGCGCGTAGCCGTCGAGACCGGCAGGCGGCCGCGCGCGAGATCTTCCGTAGACCGCATCGCCGACGACCGCATGGCCCAGGGACGCGAGGTGAACTCGGATCTGGTGGGTCCGCCCCGTCTCCAGCGAGACCTCGAGCAGCGTGAATTCAGCGAATCGCTCGAGCACCCGATAGCGGGTGACCGCCCGCCGGCCGCGCCCGGCGGGGAAAACGGCCATCCTCACCCTGTCTCTCGGATGTCGGCCGATGGGCGCGTCGACGACGCCCGCGTTCGCCTTGACGCGCCCATGAACCAGCGCGAGATAGCGCCGGGTGACCGTCCGGGCGGCCAGCTGGGTCACCAGATCGGCATATGCGACGGCCGTCTTGGCGACGACGAGGAGGCCGGACGTGTCCTTGTCGAGGCGGTGCACGATGCCGGGACGGCGCGGTCCGCCGACTCCCGCGGTGGCGGGCGCGTGCGCGAGCACGGCCGCCGCGAGCGTGCCTCCTCTATGACCGGCTCCGGGATGGACGACCATACCGGCGGGCTTGTCGACGACGAGAACGTGCTCGTCCTCGTGAACGATCGACAGCGCGGCCGGCTCGGGAACGAGCTCCTCCGCTGGTAGCGGCGGGACCTCGACCTGGATCGTCTCGCCGCCATGGAGGCGATGGGCCGCCTTGACGACGGCACCGTCCACCCGGACCAGCCCGGCGCGGATCAGCGCCTGGAGTCGGGCCCTCGAGAGATCGGTCAGACGGTCGCTGAGCCAGCGGTCGAGCCTGACGCCGGCCGACGCGGCGTCGACCGTGGCGGTGCGCGCCGCAGGCCGTCGCGGGGCTTCAGCCCCGCCGGCCGAGGCGCCGTTGTGAACAACGGGCGCCACGGCTCAGGCGGGCGTGGACGGTGAGCGATCGGCGAGCGCGGCCAGGGCCAGCATCGCCACGCCGATCGTGATCGCCGAGTCGGCGACGTTGAACGCCGGCCAGTGGTAGCCGCGGAAATGGACGTCGACGAAATCCACGACGGCGCCGAAGCGCGCCCGGTCGATCAGGTTGCCGACGGCCCCGCCGAAGACGAGGCCGATGGCGGACCGCTCGCGCCAGCCGCCGATTGGCAGGATCCGCAGCGCCACCCGGAGCAGCACGAGCAGCGCCAGCAACGAGAGCGGCACCACGATCCAACGCCAGCCGGGCGGCACGCCGGCCAGGAGGCCGAAGGCCAGCCCCGGGTTCATCACGAGCGTCAGGGCGACGAGACCGGGCACCACCGTGACGGGCGCGCCCGGCGCCAGGCGGTGCAGCACGACGAGCTTGGTGAGCTGATCGAGGACCACCACGACGACCGCGATGACGGCGATGACGAGGACGAGGCGCCGTTCAGCTCGCACGAGACCTGGCGAGGACGACCGGGACGCAGCGCTCGCAGAGCGTGCGATGCTCGGCGTTCTCGCCGACGCGCTCGCTCCGCATCCAGCAGCGCTCGCACTTCTCGCCGCGCGCGCGGTCCACGCCGATCACCAGGCCCGGGATGTCCTGGCTCTCGTAGGTGACGCTCGAGCGGGACGTGGAGCGCTCGAGGTCGACGCCCGACACCAGGAACAGCGTCGGGAGCAGGTCGCGCTTCGTCTGTAGCAATGCCGGCAGATCCTCGGGCGCGCGCGGGATCCGCACCGCGGCCTCCAGCGCGCTGCCGATGAGCTTGGCGGTGCGCGCCGTCTCGAGCGCCTTGGCGACTTCGCGACGCACCTCGAGGAGGCGATCCCAGTCGCGCTGGAGCGTGTCGTCGAGCCACTCGCGCGGCGCGTCCGGGAAACGCTCGAAGTGCACGCTCTCCGACCGGGTGCCGGGCAGATGGCGCCAGGCTTCCTCCGAGGTGAACGTGAGGATCGGCGCCACGAGCCGCGTCAGCGCCGCGAAGATGTCGTAGCACGTCGTCTGCGCGGCCCGGCGCCGCGGATCGTCGGGCAGGGACGTGTACAGCCGGTCTTTGATCACGTCGAGGTAGAGGGCGGACAGGTCCACCGCGCAGAAGTTGTGCACGCTGTGGAAGACCGTGTGGAACTCGTACTCCTCGTACGCGCCCCGCACGCGGCCGATGAGGCGCGCCAGCCGGTCGAGGATCCAGCGGTCGACTTCGTCCAGGCGCGCGTACGACTGCCGGTCGCGCGCCGGGTCGAAGTCGCCCAGGTTGCCGAGCAGGAACCGGAAGGTGTTGCGAATGCGCCGATAGGCGTCGGCCAGCCGGTCCAGGATTTCCATCGAGACGCGGATGTCCTGGGTGTAGTCCTCCGACGTCACCCACAGACGCAGGATCTCGGCGCCGTACTTTGGCAGGAGCTCTTCGAGGGTGATGACGTTGCCGAGCGACTTCGACATCTTCCGCCCTTCGGCGTCCATGAAGAACCCGTGGGTGATGACGGACTTGTAGGGCGGCGACCCGCGCGTCCCGATCGATTCCAGCAGCGAGGACTGGAACCAGCCGCGGTGCTGGTCCGAGCCCTCGATGTACATCTCGGCCGGCCACCGGAGCTCGGAACGTGCCTCGAGCACGGCCGCGTGGCTGCAGCCGGAGTCGAACCACACGTCGAGGATGTCGGTCTCCTTGCGGAACCCCTGGTCGCCGCACTTGGCGCAGCGCGTCCCGGGGGGCAGCAGGTCGCGGGCGTCGCGCGCGAACCATTCGTCGGCGCCCCGACCGCTCCGGAAGATCACGGAGACGTGCTCGACGATCCGCTCCTCGAGCAGGAGCTCGCCGCACGCGGTGCAGTAGAACGCCACGATCGGCACGCCCCAGACTCGCTGGCGCGAGATGACCCACTCCGAGCGGTGCGCGACCATGTTGTAGATGCGGTCCTCGCCCCACGGCGGGATCCATTCGACGTCCCGCTTGATCGCCTCGAGCGCCTTGGCGCGGAAGCCCTTTTGGTCGAGCTCGATGAACCATTGCTCGGTGGCCCGGAAGAGCGTCGGGTTCTTGCAGCGCCAGCAGTGCGGATACGTGTGGTCGAGGGGGCGCAGGGCGATCAGCATGCCGACCGACTTGAGGCGCTCGATGATCTTGGGATTCGCGTCCCACACCGTGAGCCCCCCGAAGCCTTCGACCTCGGCGACGAATTTCCCGTCGTCGTCGACCGGGTTGTAGACCCGGAGCCCGAGCGATTTCCCGAGCTCGTAGTCCTCCTCGCCGTGGCCGGGCGCGATGTGCACGAGTCCGGTGCCCTGGTCCATCCCGACGAACTCGGCCGACGCGATCTTGCCGTCGCGCGCGATCCACGGATGCCGGTACGCGTGACCGGCGAGACGCTCGCCGGCGACGGATGCGAGGACGCGATGGGCCGGCGTCGCGAAGAGCGCGAGGAAATCGTTCAGCAGCGCGCGCGCCACGACGTAGACCTCGCCGCCCACGTCGACCGCGACGTACTCCTGCGTCGGATGCACCGCGATCGCGAGGTTCGCGGGCAACGTCCACGGCGTGGTGGTCCAGATCACCGCGAAGGCCGGACGCCCGGCGAGCGCCGCCTGAAGCTCGGCGGGAAGGGACGTCAGCGGGAACTTGACCCACACCGACGGCGTCTTCTGATCCTCGTACTCGACCTCGGCCTGGGCGAGCGCGGTCTTGCAGTACATGCACCAGTGAACCGGCTTCAGTCCCTTGTAGACGAGGCCGCGCCCGACGAAGCGGCCGAACTCCCGCGCGATGACCGCCTGGTACGCGGGCTCCATCGTCACGTACGGATTCTCCCAGTCACCGAACACGCCGAGCCGCTTGAACTCGCCGCGCTGGATGTCGATGAACCGCAGCGCGTACTCGCGGCACCGCCGGCGCTTCTCGACCGGGTCCATCGCGCGTCGAACGTCGACCCCGGGCTTGTCGAGGCCGAGCTCCTTGTCGACCTGGTGCTCGATCGGCAACCCGTGGCAGTCCCAGCCCGGCACGTACACCGCGTTGAAGCCGAGCATCGAGCGCGACTTGACGATCACGTCCTTGAGGACCTTGTTGAGCATGGTCCCCAGGTGGATGTTGCCATTGGCGTACGGCGGCCCGTCGTGCAGGATCCACAGCGGCCGGCTGGCCGCGGCCTGACGCAACCGCTTGTAGATTCCGAACGACTCCCACCAGGCGAGCATCTCGGGCTCGCTCTTCGAAAGGTTGGCTTTCATCGGGAAAGCCGTTTTCGGCAGGTTCAGCGTGGCCTTGTAATCCATTGACCCGGAGCGTCATCGTAGCACAGCGCCGCAGCGGACCTACTTGGGTGAGAGCGTCACCGTGCCCTTGGCGGAGTCGATACTGACTTTGAACTGATCGAGGAAATCTCGTCCGAGCAGGCCGTCGCCCACGTCGGTCGTCGGCAGGTTGTACGCGCCCACCGGCATGCGTCCGACTTTCGCGTCACCGACCTCGAGGCTGTCGACGATGACGAACTGGACGCGCTCGCTCCCGGTCGCGCTCATGATCTGACCCGATCCGATGGGCGCCGAGATCTGCGCGCCGGCGGCCTGGAGCGCGCGCGGGCTGATCAGCGTCCGGTCGGCGCCGGTGTCGAGCATCAGGATCGCCTCGGCGCTGCCGTTGATCTTGACGTCCACCATGATCCGCTGGCCCGGCGGAAACTTGATCGTGGTAGTGCCGGTGGCGGCCTTTGCCTCCCCGCTGGACGGGCCCGGCGCCGGCGCGTTTCGGAGGCCGAGCGGAACGGCGGTCGCGCGATAGCGGTCGGGAACGCTGTCGATGCCCTCAGCGTAGTGAGGCCCGCCGCTCTCGTCGACCCAACGATAGATCTGAGCGTCGGAGGGTACCGGGAGCCAGAGTGCAACCACGAGGGCCAGGAGGACGACTATCACCCGCATGACGAGGCGATCATACCGCACACCGCAGCAGCCGATATACGACCATTTCAGCCGCACCGGCGACTTCGTTGCGCTCGAGGCGCACGCGATACATGGGCTGCAGCGTGTCCGTGCGCGAGGCGAGCTGCGGGAACCAGGCGGGGAAGATGATCAGGTACGGAGGGCAGACCTGCGTCACGTACCGGATCACGCCCCCCTCACCCTGGCGTCGATAGGGAATGATCTCGGGCGTCACGAGACCCATCAGGTCGATGACCTCGCGGCGTGAGAAGTACGCGATCGCTCCGATGTCGTTCACGGCGATGGGCGCCGTCTTCGGCAGGTGCGCGTCGACCCATCTGCCGAGATGGACCTGCATCGCGTTGATGTTCTGGACGGCCCACCCGTAGCGCGTCGCCGCCGGGAGCAGCGTGATCGCCGCGATCGCGAGCCACACCGCCGCAACGAGCGCGCGCACCCGACCGCGGCCCTCGGGCGGCGGCCGCGTGCCGACCGCCACCGCCAGCGTGAGCATCGCGAGCGGCAGAAGGTGGATCGAATAGCGGCCTTCTTGAAACGCGGGACCCCGGTAGGGCGCCAGGAGCGCCATGCCGAGCGGATGCGCCAGGAGCGCCATCGCGACCAGGCCGAGCGCGCGGCCGGTGCGGAGCCAGACCAGCACGAGCGCCGGACACAGGGCAACCGGCAGGAGCCAGTGCGTCGACGCGAGCCACACGATCCACTCGCGAAGGAAGGCCAGCGGGCGGCGGACCCACGTCAGCGTCGCCGGCTCGTTGATGCCGCCGAGCCACCCGACGAGGCCGCCCTCGACCTTGGCCGCCGCGGTGGCGGGATACGGCGCGCCGACCGTCGCGAGGCTGAACAGGCCCGCCGGCGCCAGGAACACGATCGTCACGACGACGAACATGGTGACCCGGCGGACCGTCAGCGGGCGTGCGACGACGAGGAAGACCAACAACAGGAACGCCTCGGGCCTCGCCAGCACCGCGAGCGCCGCGCACGCCGCGGTCCCGAGCGTGTGGTCGCGGGCGTGGGCGAGGAGAGCGCCCGCGGTGAGGAGAGCGGCGAGCGACACCTCCATTCCCGACAGCGCGCCCCAGGCGAGCGCGCCGGTCCACAGGAGCGCGATCGCCGCGACGAGCGCGACCTCAGGTCGCACGCCCCAGGCCAGCGCTGCCCGTCGAGTCACGAGCGCCGCGGCCGCAGTCACGCCGACGCCCAGCGCCTTGGCCATCGCGAGAGACGATCCGGCGGCCAGGGCGCCCGCCGCGAGCAGCAGCGTCCAAAGCGGCGCCGTCGATCCGGCGACCGGTGTGCCCGGATTGAACGAGAAGCCCGCGCCCTCGGCGAGGTTCCGCGCGAAGTGCAGGTGGATCCAGGAATCGTCCAGCGGGAATCCGGGGGCGCCGGCGATCTGGCGCTCGCGCAGCGTGAAGATCGCCAGCGGGACCAGCACGGCGGCGACGACGACGAGATCATCCCGCCACCGCCGAACGTGTTGGACGACCTTCACCTCGCCCAGGCGCGGGCGGCGCCGGCGGCGCGCCGCGGTGGCTGCGCGCGAATGAAGGTGTACTCCTCGTAGTCGACGGGCTTCCGGCCGAGCGGCAGCACGTAGAGATAGCGGCCGTGCGGGATCTCGATCTCGACCAGTCCCTTCGGTCGCACGGTCACCGGGCTCCAGTGGTCGACGAACCACACGAGGCGCTCCGCCGACGCCGGGAGGTGGATTTCGGTGTCGGGGAAGGTCGTCATGGTCGTGGAGAGGCGCGACGCGCGAAAACCGGACGCCAGCCCGCCGACGTGCAGCTCGTAGACCGCGTACTCGGGCAGGTAGAACATCGCGTGACGGAACCACGGGTACGAGCGGTGATTCCCCTGCTCGGTGATCAGCACGGTTCCCTCGGCTCCGTAGAGCCCGCGGATCGAGCTCACGAACGTCTCCACGACTTCCTCGTGCTCGCGCAGCGCCGCGGCGGTGCGGCTGAATATCCAGTCGAACGCCTCGTCCTGCGCCTGGCGGATCCAGTCCGCCCGAGGCGTGTCGAAGTCGCGCGGCGCCGGCCGCGCCGACACGAAGAACGAGCCGTTCACCAGGACGACGAGCATGACGACCGCGACGGTAATGGCGACGCGCGCCCGCGGATACGGCAGCGACCCGCTGGCGTGTCCGAGCGCGGTCACCAGCACGCGCGAGAGGAAAATGACCAGCGCCGGCAAAAACGTCAGGACGTAGCCGGCCTGGCCAAAGTGCACGAGCGTGTAGATGAGGACGGGCGGAGCCATCCAGGCGAGCAGGAACCACTCGCGGAAGCTCCAGCGGAAGCGGCGGATGTACCAGACGGCCAGGAGCGCGGCCACCGCGAGCGGACCGAGCGCGACCAGGACGGTTTCGAGGAGATAGCGCGACATGCGCAGCGTGACCTCGAAGGTCCCGCCGACGATCGAGGTCGGCCTCACCACGGACTCCGCGAGCTCCACGGACGCCGCCAGGTACCGGTCGAGGCCGCCGGTGAGCCAGACCATCGGCAGGAACCACGTCAGCGTCGTCGCGCCAAGGATGGCGAGACCGATCACCACGACCCGGACGCGAGGGACGCCCACCACGACGCAACCGAGCCAGAGCGGAAATAACAGAATGAGCAGCGACTGCCGCATGCCACCGGCGAGCCCCAGATACGCGGCGGCGAGCCAGGCGTCGCTGCGGCTCCCGTTGAGCGCGCGAAACGCGAAGTAGGCCACGACCGAGGCGAACAGCGCCTCGCCGGCGTACGTGAGCCCGACCGATCCGTAGAACCAGAAGAGCGGGCTCACCGCGAGGAGCGCGGCGGCGGCGAGCGCGGTCGGGCGGTCGTAGACGGCGCGGGCCAGGTAGTAGACGACGAACGTCGTGAGCCCGCTGAAGGCGACCGCGAGCGCGACGTAGGCCGCCGTCGGATCGTCGAGCCAGGCGTCGACCAGACGGCCGAGAACCACGTAGAGGATGTAGCCCGGCGGATGGGGCTGGTGCTTGGTCACGTCGTACTCCCGAACGGCCAGCGCGAACTGAACGGAGTCCCAGTTGTAGAGCGTGCGCGCCCGGTAGGGCAGCCGGGAGACGATCGTCAGGAGGGAGAGGGCCGCCGCGTAGAGAAAATCGAGGCGCGAGCCTACGTCTTGTTCTCCTCTGGCTTCTTCGCCTCGGCGGACGTGTCCTCGGTCTTGGCCTCGTTGACACCCTTCTTGAACTCTTTGACGCTCGAGCCGAGCGAGCGGGCGAGCTCCGGCAGCCGGTTGGCGCCGAACAGAATCAGCACAATGACCAGAATGATGAGAAGTTCTTGATAACCGAGCCCAAACATAAACGGCTCCTTTCCGACGGCGACCCCAACCTTACTCCCCCCCTACCCCGCGCGCAAGATGCGCCGCTCCCCCACGCGCGTCGTGACTCGCCGTTGATCGAAGAACTCGAGCAGCGGGATGGCGTACTTGCGGGAGATGCCGAGGAGGTCCTTGATGTCGCCTGGGCCGATCTCCTTGCGGTCCTGGAGCAGCGCGACCACGCGCGTCTGGATCGTCTCCAGCGCGCGCGCGTGGAAGTAGAGCGAGTCCTTCACGCGCACGAGCGTTCCGGCCTGGACGAGCACCTGGAAGAGCTCGTGCTCCTCGTCGCCGCCGAGCCCGGCGCGGCCGAGCGCCTCCTCGGCGCTCGGCGGAGCGGCATCCGCCCGGAGGAAGTCTTCTTCCAGCCGATCGAGGACGCGCTGCTGGTCGGGTGACAGGCGAACTTCGTGCGACGCGAGCCGGACCTTGTCGCGATCGGTCTTCACGGCTCCCTCGGCGTCGAGCGCCGTCAGCAGGAACGCGAAGACGCGCTCGTCGACGGCCCCCGCGCGGCCGCGGAGCTCCTCGCGCGACATCCCGGGCTTGAGCGGGTTCGCCCGATGAAAGGCCTCGAGGGCCTGCAGGGCGAGGGCGCGCAGGCGGGCGGCGCTGTCGGGGTGGATGAACCAGTCGCGGTCCACCGCCAGCACGCGACGCTCCTTCTGGAGGGTGTCGAGGAGGCCGCGCAGTCGCTCGGGGCCGAACGGCACGCGGCCCGCCAGCGCCGCGAGTCGGATCCCGGCCGCGCCGACGTGACGCACGTGCTCCTCCAGGATCGCCTCCGGGCTCCCCGTCTGGAGGAGCTCGAGGTGGGCGACGAGCGCGGGCGTCTTGCGCTTGAAGCGCGGCGGATCGATGTCGAGCAGCGTGCCTCCCCCGATCGTGACGATCGGCGAGTACGAACGCACCACGAACCGATCCCCCGGCAGCGCGATCAGCGGCGACTCGAGACGGAAGCGGACGAGGCCGCTCGCGCCCGGCTCGAGCTCCCCTCGGTCGAGCAAGAGCGCGCGGGCCATGATCTCGCTCGTCCCCACGTGGAACCGCAGCCGCGTTCGCGACTTGACCGCGCGCGGCGCGTCCTTCAGGAGCTCGAGGGTGCCGTCCACGAGGAGCGAGGAGACCAGCGTGCCCGGCAGGCCGACCACGTCGCCCCGGTCGATCGCGGCGCGCTCGAGCCCCTGGAGGTTGATCGCCGTGCGCTGCCCGGCGCGCGCGGCGGTCACCGGACGGCCGTGCGTCTGCAGTCCGCGGATCTTGGCCTGCAGCCCGCGCGGGTAGGCTTCGACACGCTCGTCCACGGCGAGCGCGCCGGCGGCGAGCGTGCCGGTGACGACGGTGCCGAACCCCTTCACGGTGAAGACCCGGTCGATGGGCAGTCGTGGGAGCTGATCGGTCCCGCGCGGCGGAACGCCCCCCGCGAGCCCGCGAACCGCCGCGCGCAGCTCGGCCAGCCCCTCGCCGGTCTTCGCCGAGACCGGCAGGATCGGCGCGGCCTCGAGGAATGTCTCCCGGACCGCGCCCCTCACGTCGTCCTTCACGAGCTCGAGCCAGTCGGGCTCGACCAGGTCGATCTTGGTCAGCGCGATGAGTCCCGTCTTGATGTGCAGCAGTGAGCAGATCGCGAGGTGCTCGCGGGTCTGCGGCATCACCCCTTCGTCCGCCGCGATCACCAGCATCGCGAGATCGATACCGCCGACGCCGGCCAGCATGTTCTTGACGAAGCGCTCGTGGCCCGGAACGTCGACGATCTCGACGGTCAGCCCGTCCGGCTCCTCGAGGAACGCGAATCCCAGGTCGATCGTGATGCCGCGAGCCTTCTCCTCGGGCAGACGGTCGGTGTCGATGCCGGTGAGCGCCTTGACGAGCGACGTCTTGCCGTGGTCGATGTGGCCGGCGGTGCCGACCACGACGTGCTTCGGCGTCGTTGCGGTCACAGCCGCGCCGCCGCGGCGGTGAGCGCGGCGGCGAGGGCGGGCACCTGCGCCGGGAGCACCGTCCGGCAGTCGAGGAGCAGACGCTCATCGCGCTCGCGCGTCCCCTTGGCGTCGGTGCGGGGCCGGACGATCCGGCCCATGACCGGCGGGTCGCCGGCGCGCAACGCGTCGTCGAGGCGCATCGCCTCCGCGCCCACGCCGACGACGAGGCCCGCGGTCGGCAGCTCGACCGTTGGTAGCGCGCCGCCGCCGACCTGCGCCCGATCGTCCACGACGCTCGCCCGCAGCCGCTCGCGCAGCGCCGGAGACAGCCGCCGCAGCGCCCGGCGGGCGCGGCTCCGCACCGCGGCGATCGGCTCCGTCAGCATCCGCAACGTCGGCACGGTGTCGAAGGCCGAGCCTGCCTCGTACGCGTACAGCGTCGCCTCGAGGGCCGCGATCGTGAACTTGTCGATCCGGAGCGCGCGGTTCCAGGGATTCTTCTTGAGCCGGGAGACGACGGCGCGGCGACCGACCACGATCCCGGCCTGGGGCCCGCCGAGGAGCTTGTCCCCGGAGAACGACACGAGGTCGACGCCAGAGGCCACCGCCTCCTGCACCGTGGGTTCGTGCGGAAAGCCCCACGGGCGCAGGTCCACGAGCGACCCGGAGCCGAGGTCCTCCATGACCGGGATCCCGCGCTCCCGCCCGAGCTCGACGAGCTCGCCGGACGACACCTCGGCGGTAAAGCCCACGACGCGATAGTTGGAGGTGTGCACCTTGAGGAGCAGCGCCGTGGCCGGCGTGATCGCCTCGGCGTAGTCACGCAGATGGGTCCGGTTCGTCGCGCCGACCTCGCGCAGGACCGCGCCGCTGCGCAGCATGATGTCGGGGATGCGAAACTCCCCGCCGATCTCGATCAGCTCTCCGCGCGAGACGATGACTTCCCGGCCGTGCGCCAGCGTCTCGAGCGCCAGCAGGACGGCGGCGGCGTTGTTGTTGACCACCAGGGCGTCCTCGGCGGCGGTCAGCCGCTGCAGCAGCGCCTCCACGTGGCTGTAGCGGGAGCCGCGCTCCTTCCGTACGAGATCGAGCTCGAGGTTCGAGTAGGCCTCGGCGACGGCGGCGAGCCGCTCGAGGGCGAGCGGGCTCATGAGGCTTCGACCCAGATTCGTGTGGAGCACCACGCCGGTCGCGTTGATGACCGGCCGCAGGGAGAAGACGCCGCCCTGCCGCGCGCGCTCGACGACCCGAGCCGCCAGCGCGTCGACCGTCGCCGGCGACGCGCCCGCGGTCAGGGCCCGCGACCGCTCCTCGTCGAGCGCCTGGCGCACGAGGGCCGTCAGGCGCGCGCGCGTGATGCCCGGCAGCTCGCCGCGCTCGGCGACTCGGCGGAGCAGCGCGTCGACCGACGGCAGGCCGCGCAGCGTCGCGGCGCGATCAACGCTCACGGAGCGCGGCCTCGACTTTCTGTCGCACGCGCGTGATGACCTCCTGCGTCTCGTGCCGCCACGTCTGGGCGGTCCACTTCGCGTCGCTGGTCTGGCGCCAGCGGCGCACGGCGTCTTCCACGAGTCCGGCCCACAGCTCGTCGAGGTCCGCATGGGAGAGCCCCTGCCCGCGCAGGGCGTGGGCCCACTCGGCGGCCAGATCGTCGATGAGCCGGTCCCGCTCCGCCGCGAGGCGGCGCGCTTTCCGGATGAGGTCGGCCAGGCGTGACGGCACCCGCTACTCCTTCACGAGGTCACGAACGGCATCGAGCAGGTTCGCCTCGAAGCGTCCGGTCGAGGCGCACTGATAGACGGGTGTCGGACGCAGCTTGCCGCTGCCGCCCTTGCGATGCATGTGCGTGCGCATCTTCGCGTTGAGCTGGACACGCGTGTGGGCGCCGTTCGGCTCAGCGAAGACCGTGAACGCCACCATCGCCTCCCCCTCGAGGCGGTCGCCGCCAACGGTCCCGCAGTCGGCGTAGACGCCGATCGGCGCGACGAAGTCGTCGGAGGCGATGACGCCCGAGTCGCGCGCGATGGCCCGCAGCGGCACGTTCTCTTTGGCGAGCGCGCGCACGAGCGCCGCCCAGGTGGCATCGTACCGCGCGTTGATCTCGGCATGGTATGGCGGAGGCGCGAGGGGAGAGACGTAGAGTCCGGAGCAGGCACCGACCAGGAGGGGAACCGTCACGAGGGCCGCTCGCCTACTTGTGGTGATCGATCCCACGATAGGCCTCGATGAAGCGCTTGATGCGTCCCTCGTCGAACTCCTCGAGGACGTCGAGCCGGGTCCACGCCGTCAGCGCGATCGTGGGCGTCATCCCTGGATACGGGGCGAGGATGACGTTCTTCTCGTAGCGCTGCACGACGGCTTTGAGCTTCGCCGCGAGGTCTGGGCACTCGCAGTTGTATTGCACGACCACCCCGCCGTCCTCGAGGTTGTGCACCTGAAGCTCGCGCGGGATCGGCCGCGTGTGGACACCCCACGGCGCGATGTACGGCAGGTGCGGCCCCGAGGTAGGCGGATCGGAGTTGTACGGCTCGTGGGGAGACTCGGGGCTCGCGATGTGCAGGTTGCCTTGATCGGGGAACTGCGTCCCCGGCAGACTCGCCTGGGCCCGATAGGCGAAGTACCCCACGACCCCCAGCAGGAGCACGACGGCCGCGGCGGCCACGAGGGTCCGCCCTCGCCGTGAGCTCCGTCCGCGCGCCTTCGCTTGCCGATCGCCCTTCGCCATGTCGCTCCTGTGGCGGAAGCGTATGGGAGTCGAACCCATCGACCGTTTGTCTAGAACGGTCCACCGGATTTGAAGTCCGGGAGGCCCACCGGGTTCCTAGACGCTTCCGACGCTACAACGAGGCTTCGTCGAAGCCACAAGAGTTTACCACTGCCCCCGGTGAGGGCCCGGCCGCCCGGGCGTAGAGGAGGGTCAGAGCCGTCCCGTTCGGGAGCGAGCCCGGCGGACTTTCTCGAGCTCCTTCTGCTGATCGGGACGCAGGCTCGGCCCGCACCCCGGAGACGACGCCGAGCACGAAGACCCCGAGCAGGACGAGGCTCGCGCGGGTGCGAGTCATCGCTGGGCTCGCTCGGGCGGCGCCAGGAGCTCGATCGGCGGCCCGAGAACAACAGGCGGCCGACGGGATCCCGCTCCGCAAGCAGCGCGAGGTCGTCGGGCCCGGCGGTGCCACAGACCCGGCTGTCTTCGCTCCTCCAGGCGCGCGCGAGGGATACCCGGTTACGGGCTGACAAACTTCGGCCAGGCCCTGCTAGGATGGTCCGTGAGTTGGCGCTGCTGAAGCCACGGGGTCTGCAACGGGGCCAAAGCGTCGCGTCGCCTTGGGCGCTCGGGGGGCTGTCCGCGCGCGAGCTCGGCACCCGGGTCTACCAGCGATTCTGGGACGACGAGATCCTCGATCAGGCCGCCGGCCTCTCCTACTACTTCGCGTTCGCGCTCCTTCCCACGCTGCTGTTCCTGACCACGCTCATCGGCCTCCTGCCGATTCCCGATGTGATGTCCCGGCTCATGGACAGCGCCGACCGGGTGCTGCCGGGCGACGCGGCCTCATTGCTCAGGACAACGCTGGCCGAGGTCGTGAGGGACGCGAGCGGAAGCCTCCTCTCGATCGGCGTGCTCACCGCTCTGCTCGGGGCATCCAGTGGCATGCTCAGGATCATGAAGGCGCTGAACGAGGCCTACGGCATCGCCGACGGCCGGACCTGGTGGGGCCGGCGGATCGTCGCCATCGTTTTGACCATCGTGTTCTCGCTGTTCGCGGTGACCGCGATGCTGTTCCTGATCTTTGGTGGGCGTTTGGGCGAGGCGGTCGCCGGCTGGCTCGGCCTCGGCCCGGCTACCGCGCTTACCTGGCGGCTCCTGCAGTGGCCGATCGTGATCGTGCTGGGGCTCACCGGCCTGGCGCTCGTGTACTACCTCGCCCCCGCGCGGTCGCGCGGGTGGCACTTGATCACGCCGGGCTCGATGTTCGCGCTCGTGACGTGGCTGGTGATGTCGCTGGTGCTTCGGCTGTACGTGAGCTATTTCGCCAATTACAACGCCACCTACGGCTCGATCGGCGGCGTCATTCTCTTGATGCTCTGGCTCTACTGGAGTGGCGTCGCCTTGCTCGTGGGGGCCGAGATCGATTCGGTCATCGAGCGCGCCGATGCCGAGCGGTCCGCGGATCCGAGCGTGGCGCGGCTCACGCTTCCGCGGGAGGCGCCCCGCTCGCAGGGCCGCCCCCCGCGAGCGGGGGAAAGATCGTGACGACGTCCTGCTTCGCTAGGCGCTGCTCGGGCTCGACGTCGCGGCCGTTCACGAGCACGACGCGGGCGACGTCCGCCGGAATGCCCAAACGACCCGTCACCTCGGCTACCGTGCTGCCGTCCGGAACCTCGAGCTGAACGATGCCGTCGCGGCCGTGGGAAGGAAGGAAATCGACGAGGGTGGCGAAGAGTCTGACTTCGACTCTCACCTGAACCCACCCTGTCCGTCGCGCTCGACGGATGGGCGCAGAGCTGTGACCCGCAGGCGGTCCCCTGGGTGAATCGCGTCTCCGTTTTCGAGATTGTTCCAGCGGACGACGTCCCTGATCGACACCCCGTACAGCTTGGCGATCGAGCTCACCGTGTCCCGGGGACGAACGACGTGGACGTCGTCGCGCTTCGCGATGCCCGCTCCGGTCGCGGCGACTCGCTTCGGGGGTGCGAGGGCCGCCAGAACGCCATCCCGCGTGCCGGCCGGCACCCGGACTTCCCAGCTGGCACCCGGGGGGGTGACACCGCGGATCAGGGTCGGATTGAGCGCTTTCAGCATTTCCAACGAGATCCCGGCTTTCGCCGAGAGCTTCCGGAGGTCGGTCGCGGACGGAACTGCCACGCGTTCGGTTTCCGGAGTCTCCGATCCGATGAACTCGAAGCCGTACTGGCCGGGGTCACGCCCGATCACCGTGGCCGCATGGATCGCCGGAACGAACTCCTTGGTCTCCCGACGAAGGAAACGGGTGCGGGCCAACACCCAGAAGTCGGTGGAGCCGGTCGCCCGCATCGCCTTGTCGACGACCGCCGACCCTGCGTTGTAAGCCGCGTGAGCGAGTTCCCAGGAGCCGTATCGCGCGTGCAGGTCACGCAGATATGCGGCGGCCGCTACGGTGGATTTCTCGGGATCGAAGCGCTCGTCGACCCAGTGGTCGACCCGCAGGCCGTAGAGGCGGGCCGTGGCCGCCATGAACTGCCAGAGACCCTTGGCGCCAGCTCGCGACACCGCCTTCGAGTTGAACCCGCTCTCGATCATCACGGTGAACGCGAGGTCCTCCGGGAGCCCCTTGGATCGGAGGACGTCCCGAATCATCGTCCAGTACCGTCCAGAGCGCTGGAACCAGAGGCCGACCGCGTCACGACGGGTCGAGGTGAAACGGTCCACGAAGTACTCCACCTGGGGGTTCATGACGACTTCGTAGACCGGTACGTTGACCGGGCCCCAAAACGCGACCGCCTGGAGCCGAGAGGATTCAGCGAACGCGTAGGCCCACGGATCGATATCCGGAACCGATGCGGTGGACGGCGGCTCACTCTCTCGACGGGTCTCGCTGATCGGCTCGACACTCGCTTGGGGCGAACCGAGATCCTCGGAAGGTACCGGCGCAAGGAACTCAGAAGTGCCGTCAGAAGTGCCGTCTGAGGACAGATGCGGTTCGGCGTTGGCGGGCCAGGAAGCACCCGACGCCAAAACACCCAGCAAAACCCCTATAAGAGGGGCGAAACGGGCTCGAATCGTCATAGAGTGAGGAAACTATGTCGTTTGTATCACGCAGATCGTCGATGGGTCAATGATCGAGGTGGCATCGTCAACCGAAGCCGGAAATCTTGCAATATCTGCCATGTTTCCCACACACTTAGGTCCGGAATAAATGACAAGTCGTAGCCGTCGTAAGCACATAGAAGCAATCCAACCCCAAACCCGCAGCGAAGGAGTGACCATCGTGAAGAGACTTGTGACTTTTCTGGTTTCAGTGGCGTTCATGACGGGCGCGGCCGGGTTCGCCGTCGCTCAGACGAGCACGCAGCCGACCACGCCTCCTCCGGCGACGACGCCGGCTCCCGCTCCGAAGGACAAGGCGGCCGAGAAGAAGGCTGAGATGACCGGCAAGATGCCGGCCAAGAACGCCGCCGGCCTCGTCAAGTCGGCGTCGGCCGACAGCGTTGTCGTGTCGGGCAAGGAGAAGGTCCAGGGCGCGAAGGAGATGAAGGACGCCGAATGGACGTTCGCGATCGATTCGAAGACCGCGATCCGGAAGGCCGGCAAGGCGGCCACCGCGGCCGACCTGAAGCCGGGCGACCAGGTTCACGTCCGGTACATGGACCATGACGGCAAGGCCACGGCCGTGGCGATCCAGGTGCGGCCGGCCACCAGCGCGGCTGCGACGAAGCCAGCCGAGAAGAAGTAGAGGTTCTCTTCGCTCGAGCCGGGCGTCGGCCTAACGGCTGACGCCCGGCGCTCGGTCCTCCACGATTCCGGAAAGCCACACGTTCCGATCCATGAGGTCCAAGGTCGTCGAGCCGCCTCTCGTGACCGAGATCTCGCGCAGCCATATCGCGACGACCTGGTAGCCGGTCAGACGCGTCCCGGGTGTGTAGATGTTGCGGCGCCGGGAATCTGCTGCCGCTGCATGCTTGTCGATACTGGCCGAGTGGGTCGCGATCAGCACCCAATCGCCGACTGGCAGCTTCTCCACCGTGAAGCGGCCGCCGTCATCGGCGGCGGTGGCCCTGACGAGGTCGGCGGCCCCGGCCTCCCAAAGCGCTTTCTCATACGCCGCCTTGAGCGATAGGATCGAGGCGGCCGATGCACGGTAGTTGTTCGCCGAGTCGCGGGACTTCCGCTTCACCTCCTCGACCTTCCGAAGGAATTCCGTTGAGCGCGGCACCATCGTGATCGAGACGCCGGCAACGGGGCGCTCGGCCTCATCGGGCCTCCGACGCTCGTCGAAGACGCGGCCCGTGACTGTCCCGGTCGCGCCCGCCGTCGCCGCAGCCTGATACGACTCCAGCGGAACGTCGAGCGCCTGGTCCGTGGAGGCACCCGAGAGAAACAGGACCAGCGCCAGCAAGCGGTTGATCAGGGCGCGATCCGACTTTCAGCTGGCGGCCGGGTGCGCCAGCGGTTGTGCAGCCACAGCCACTGCTCGGGCGCGGCGCCGATCGCGTCCTCGATCGAGGTCGTGCAGCGTTGCGTCAGCTCGGCCACCGGGTCCCCGTCATCGGCTTTGGTATCGACAGGCAGCGCGGGGTGGATCACCATACGATGACGTCCGAGGTCCTGACGGTAGATGAAGATCGGGACGACCGGCGTCCCGGTGCGCAGGGCCAGGACCGCGATGCTCCTCGACGTCGAGGCCGGCCACCCGAAGAAGGAGACGAAGATCCCCTCGCGCCGCCCGGCATTCTGGTCCATCAAGATTCCCACGAGCCGACCGCGCTGGAGCGCGCCCAGCACCGGCCGAAGCGCGCCCCGCTTGTCGATGAGCTCGATGCCGGTCTTCCGACGGAGGCGGTCGGCCACCGCGTCCAGCCAGGGAGCGTCGAGCGGCCGCACGACGACACTGAGCGGGAAGCCACTGAGCCGATGGGCGACGGCCAGGAGCTCCCAGTTCCCGAGGTGGGCCGTGAGGACGAGCGCGCGGCCGTGCGTCTCGACCGCGTTCCGGAGGTGGTGCAGGCCGTCGACCGTGATGCCTTCGAGCGTGCGCTCGAGAGGACGGCTGAGTGCCGTGCACAGCTCGACGAACATCAACCCGAGATGCTGAAACGACGCGCGGCAGATTCGCCTCCGCTCCGCGGCGGCGACGCCCGGCAGCGCGCGCTCGAGATTCGAGAGCGCGACGCGCCGGCGGGGAGCCACGACCACGAACGCCAGATCGCCGAGGCGACGGCCGAGCCACGCCGCCCATCCCCGAGGCAACCGCGCCACGGCCGTGGCGAGGGCGGAGACGATCAGGTCGACCGCCGTCGACGCTCCCGAGCGATTTCGACGGCGATGGGAATGACGGACAGGACGATCACGACGACCACGATGATGTGAACGTAGTCAGCGACATTCGGGATCGCCCGACCGAGGAGAAAGCCCGCCCAGGTCATGCTGATCACCCACCCCACACCGCCGGCCATATTGTAGAGAAGGAACCGGCGATATTCCATCGCCCCCACGCCGGCGACGACCGGCGCGAAGGTCCGGATGATCGGCACGAACCGCGCGATCACGATCGTCTTCGGACCGTGGCGTGCGTAGAAGGTGCGGGTCCGCTCGACGTGGCGTGGGTTGAACACCAGCGACTTCGGCCGCGTGAAGAGCCGGGGGCCCAGCCGGGCGCCGATGGCGTATCCGACGCTATCGCCGGTAACCGCCGCGATGACGAGGATCGCGTCCAGCCACCAGATGTTGAGCCCGCCGGCAGCCGCCACGAGCCCGGCCGTAATCAGCAGGGAGTCGCCGGGCAGGAAGAAGCCGACGAGAAGCCCGGTCTCGGTGAAGACGATCGCGAAGAGGACGGCGTAGCCGCCCCATCGGATCAGGTCGTCGAGCGAGTACGCGCCGCTGACGACGCCGGCGAGGAACTCCACCGGGCGCTACTGGCCGCCGGCGACTGCGCCCGCCCGCGCGGCACCGCTCGCGGTGGGCTCACTCCCCTTGATCCGCATCCCGTAGAACGACCGCCACACGAAGACGACCGACACGACGAAGAAGACCGCGGCCAAGAAGCGGCTGAATCCGACGCCCTGCTCGGCGGTGAGCGTCACCGCGAGCTCGACGGCGAGGAGCCCGAAGAGCGTCGTGAACTTGATGATCGGGTTCATCGCGACCGACGAGGTGTCCTTGAAAGGATCGCCGACGGTGTCGCCCACGACGGTGGCGGCGTGCAGCGGCGTGCCCTTTTCCTTCAGGTCGACCTCGACGATCTTCTTGGCGTTGTCCCACGCGCCACCGGCGTTGGCCATGAACACCGCCTGGAAGAGGCCGAAGAGCGCGATCGAGATGAGGTAGCCGATGAAGAAGTACGGCTCGAGGAACGCGAAGGCGAGCGTGGCGAAGAAGACCGTGAGGAAGATGTTGAACATGCCCTTCTGCGCGTACTGCGTGCAGATCTCGACGACCTTCTTGCTGTCCTCGACGGAGGCCTTCGTCACGCCCTCGAGCCGCATGTTGGCCTTGATGAATTCGACGGCGCGATAGGCGCCGGTCGACACCGCCTGGATGGAGGCGCCGGTGAACCAGAAGATCATCGCCCCACCCATGATCAGCCCGAGCAGGAACGGCGGGTGGAGGAGCGAGAGTTTGTCCAGGTTCTGCGTGAGCCCGTGCGTCAGGAGGACGATGATCGAGAAGATCATCGTGGTGGCGCCGACTACCGCGGTGCCGATCAGCACCGGCTTGGCGGTCGCCTTGAAGGTGTTGCCGGCGCCGTCGTTCTCCTCCAGCATGTGCTTGGCCGCTTCGAAGTTCACGTCGAAGCCATACGTCGTCTTGATTTCCTGACGGATCCCCGGCAGCGTCTCGATGACGGAGAGCTCGAAGACCGATTGCGCGTTGTCGGTGACCGGGCCGTACGAGTCCACCGCGATCGTCACCGGCCCCATCCCGAGGAACCCGAAGGCCACCAGGCCGAAAGCGAACACCGCCGGTGCGATCATCAAGGCACCCAGGCCCATCGTGCTGACCGTGTACGCGATGCCCATCAGGACGACGATCACGATCCCGAGCCAATAGGCCGAGAAGTTGCCGGCCACGAGCCCGGAGAGGATCCCGAGGGAGGCGCCGCCCTCCCGGGCCGAGGTCACGACCTCGCGGACGTGGCCGGACTCGGTCGAGGTGAAGATCTTGACCAGCTCGGGAATGATGGCGCCGGCGAGCGTCCCGCAGGTGATGACGGTCGAGAGCTTCCACCACAGGCTGCCGTCGCCCAGGCCGCCGACGAGGAGCCAGGACGCGATGTAGGTGATCACCACCGAGACGATCGACGTGATCCACACCAGCGAGGTGAGCGGCCCCTCGAAGTTCATCCGCGTGGCGTTCGCATACTTGCCGCGTGCCAGCGCGTCGTTGATCCAGTACGAGAGGCCGCTGGCCACGATCATCAGCACGCGCATGACGAAGATCCAGACCAGCAGCTGGCCCTGGACGGCCGGCGACTTCACCGCGAGCAGGATGAACGAAATCAGCGCGACGCCGGTGACCCCGTAGGTTTCGAAGCCGTCGGCGCTCGGCCCCACCGAGTCGCCGGCGTTGTCACCGGTGCAGTCGGCGATGACGCCCGGGTTGCGCGCGTCGTCCTCCTTGATGTTGAAGACGATCTTCATCAGGTCGGACCCGATGTCGGCGATCTTCGTGAAGATCCCGCCGGCGATCCGGAGCGCCGCAGCGCCGAGCGACTCGCCGATGGCGAAGCCGATGAAGCACGGGCCCGCGTAGTTGCCGGGGATGAACAGCAGGATGCAAAGCATCAGGAACAGCTCGACGCTGATCAGCAGCATGCCGACCGACATCCCCGCCTTCAGGGGGATCTCGTACACCGGGAACGGCTTGCCGCCGAGGCTCGCGAACGCGGTGCGCGCGTTGGCGAAGGTGTTGATGCGCATTCCGAACCAGGCGACGCCGTAGCTCCCCCCGATCCCGACCAGGCTGAAGAGGAGGATGATGATCACCTTCGCCGCGTCGAACTTCAGGAGCACGCCGAAGTACAGGACGATGATCACGCCGATGAACGTCTCCAGCACGAGCAGGAAACGGCCCTGGGTAATGAGGTAGGTCTTGCACGTTTCGTAGATGAGTTCGGCGATCTCGCGCATCGAATCGTGGACGGGAAGGTTCTTGAGCTGGCCGTAGATGACGATCCCGAAGACCAGGCCCAGCGCGCAGACGACGAGACCCAGCATCAGGAGCGCGCGGCCGCTGATCGGGCCGAACGCCACCTGGCCGAGGTCGGGAACGATCAGGCTCACTTCGCCGCCGACCGCGGCGATGGCCGGCGCCGGCGTCAGCGACAGGATCACGACGGCGGCGAGCGCCGCCAGGGCCGCGAGCGCAGTGCGGCGTCTCCAGAGATCGACCTGATTCATGGCGTGACTCCTTCGAAGGTTGGGCGCAAACCGACGAAACTCTACGCGACGCTTGATGGGCTGTCAATGCGACGCATCGCCTCAAAATTATGGTTACCGGAGAGGGGGGATCAGTCGCACAAGTGCGGTTACCACGCCCAAGGGGGTAACCGTGACGCGGACGAGTGTTCGAGAGTATCTGGCGCGGCAGCGTGAACGGTATCACCGCCTGCCGCGATCCGATCGCAGCCGCTTGTTGACGGAGATGGTGGCCGTGACCGGCTATCATCGAAAGGCGGTCCTGCGGTGCCTGAGCACCTTGGCTCCCCGGCGCGTGAGTGGCCGGGCGGTCGGCCGGCCGCGCCGGTACGGCGCCGACGTCGGCCGCGCCGCGCAGGTCCTCTGGCAGGCCGCAGGCC
>QHSI01000096.1 GCA_003221515.1 Candidatus Rokuibacteriota bacterium | reverse complement strand
CTGTCCTGCACGAGCGCGATCTGGGAGCTGCGGCGCTGGGCGGCCGCGAATGGTCCCTCGACGAGAGCGACCACCGCGAGCGGCCCCTTCCGGACGCCGACCGCCGACACCCTGCGCGCTTCCCCGGGAGAGGTCTCGTACCTGGTCCAGCGAAGCAGATCCCAGCCCTCGCGGCCCGGAGAGTCCGAGGCGGCAAGCTCCTTGCGGGCGAAGCCGGGCCGACGGCGGGACCAGGCCGCGGAAATCGCCGTACTCATTCCGGGGGTCGCGTCGACCTCGACGAGGTCGATCCTCAGCTGCTTCTCAGGATCCTCGAGGATGAGGCCATCCGGCGCCGCCGTGACGGTCCAGTCGGCGGCGACCTTGAGCGTGGCACCCGATGGCAGCGCCACCAGGCGGTCGGCGATGACGGGTGAGTCCATAACGCAGGCGCACCCTGCCAACGCGAGGACGGCAAGGAGCAATCCGTAGAGCATGTCGTCAGCGAGGAGCTAGGGTCCTTGCTGCTGGCCCGGCGCCGCTTCCTGCGAGATCAGATCGAAGGTCATGACCTTGAGCTCGTAGCTCTCGGCCTCTTTGATGGGCGGCAGGACGAAGAAGGTCCGCGACCCGGGCACTGCGTTGCCGAATACCGACACGACGGTCTCACGCAGGACGCCGCCGGAGCCGTCGACGACCTTCGCGCGCACGCGCACGTTCGTCACGCGCCAGCGCGAGTCGTTGTAGAGGTAGCCGTCCACGCCCGGGCGCATCCAGCCGGGACGGCGGATCCACTCGATGCGGAAGGACTCGGGCGTGGGGGCGACACCCTGCGCGTAGGCGCCCGGGCTCAGGAGACAGATCGCCACCGCCAGCAGCACGCCACGGCGTTGCATGCGCGTCGGCTAGAAAACCTCCGCGAGCTTCAGTGGTTTCGCCCGATCACGGCGGTGCCCCGGACCGAAGGCCTCCGCGAGCCCCTGGCAGATGATCGGAAGCGCGAGCGTCACGTCGGCGAAGCACATGACGTTGTCGCTCCCGTGGGCTTCCTTGCCCCAGGAGATGCACTCGGTGGCGAGCGTCGCGCCGCCGAGGCCGCCGAAGACGGTGTTGTCGGTCGTGATCTGGATCGACGCCTTGTGCGGCGTGGCGTCGACGTTGCCGTGGCGGGTCCGGACACTGGTCGCCGTGATTTGCAAGAAGTCCTTCGGCACGCCCCCGCCCAGGAAGACCACCGAGGTCCCGCGCTTGGACGTCATGGCGTTGTCCATGATGTCGGTCGCGATCCGGTAGTCCTTGAAGAAGTCCACCACCGGCGCCTGCTCGGCCTTGCTGCAGGTGCTGTACCCCTCGCCGATCGGCCCGTCGGGCAGGCCGCAGCAGAAGACGGGGACCTGGCAGCGCGCCGCGGTCGCGAGGATCGACTTCGGGAAGCCCTTGGCGTCGAGCCAGAGCCCGAGCTCGTAGAGCAGACGCGAGGTCGGGATCGTGGGCTTGCGCCACGTCTCCGCGAGCTCGTCGAAGAACCGGCCGGTGACGAGGGTCTCCATCTGGTCGTACTTCTTCGAGGAGACGATGTGGTCGTAGAACCGGTAATAGCCCTTCTCGGCCAGGGCGCGGTCGTCCACGTGCTCGGGATCGACGCGATAGACCCGCGTGTCTTCCATCAGGTCGAGGAGATCCTCGGTGATGTTGGCCGAGGTCGACGCCAGCACGTCGACATAGCCGCGCTCTACCAGCCACGTGACGAGCGGCCACATACCCGCGCTCGACATCGACGCCGCGTAGCCGAGACAGATGACGCTGTCGCCTTCGATCATCCTCTTCCAGGCGTCGAAGGCCTCGCCGAGCTTCCGGCCCTGGAAGGCCGACTTGCTCATCCGACCAAGCAGCGCCAACACGCTGCCGGGCGGGCCGGCGGCCACCGTCATTGGTTCGCGGACAAGCCTCGGGTCTTCGTAGCGGAGATCGCCGGTCATGGTCGCTCCTATCGCTGAGGGAGCCAGGTGCGTGACTTGGCGTGCTCGTCAGCCCGCTCGGTCCGGAGGTACCGGTACCGGCTTCCCCGAGCGATCAGGGCTTCCTGAACACTGCCGCCGGGGAACTGGGCCAGCAGCCGGGGCATGACGAAGTTCCGGTCGAAGAAGCGGCACGAGAACAGGTCGAAGTACGCGCGTTCCTCGTGGGGGAACACGTGAAGGCTCACATGGCTCTCGGCGATCATCGTCATCGCGCTCAGGACGGACCGGCCGCCGGCGACCCGGTCCTGGATGACGTAGGGGCGCATGATCGGCGTCATGCCGATCAGGGCGGGGAGCCGGTCGAAGAGGTTGAAGAGCGCGTCCAGGCTCTGGGGGCCCTGGTAGGCATCGACGTTCAAGAACAGGTGCGGGCCGAAGTCGTTCTCGACGTCGGGCTCGGAGTCTTTCAGATCCTGCCGCTCGACGGTCTGCACGCTCGTGACCGCGCACGGGAAGACGGCCTCGAGGAGCGCCCGGAGCTTGTTCGGATCGAAGTCGTCCGGCGCCACCAGATCGGCAAAATACGTCTCGCGGAAGGAAAAGGTGTGGAGCGTGAAATGTCCGCCCGCGAGAAACACGAAGGCACTGATCCCGCAGTCCTCGGCCACGACGCCGTTGTAGTACGGAAGCACGAACGCCGGCATCGTCCGCCGGAGCCCGAGCTGTGCGGGCGCGTCCTCCAGGATTTCCTGGATGAGGCGCGCGTCGTCGAAGCGCGAACGGAACCCCCGGAACCCGTCAATCGTGAAATGGAGCATTCGCACCCCCTGGGCGTCCTCGCCCGGCCCATCTTAACGCGGTTCGCGCCGTCCTTTAATAGCGAATCGTGAAATTCCTGCGGCGACGAGCCACGGAACGTGCCGCTGGAGGAAGACGGCGACCTTGCCGAAGCCGGTGATCACGGTCTCGCGCCGCCGCCGCGCGATCGCGGTCACGATCTTTCTCGCCGCCCGCTCCGCCGACATGACGATCAGCCGGGGAACCGGCCGGCGGCGCGCCGCCGGGCGATAGACGCCCCGGTTGTCGACCTGCGCCAGCTCGGACTCGACGAAGCCAGGGCTGATCAGCGTCACCGCCACGCCGTGCGCTGCCAGCTCGTGGCCGAGCGACTGGGCCAGGCCGCGCACCGCGAACTTGCTCATCGTGTACGCCGTCGAGCCCGGAACGCCGAGGTGGCCGCTGACACTGCCCACCAGGACGAGCCGGCCGCGTGTCCGCTTGAGGTCCTCGAGGGTCGCGTACACGGTTCTGAGGACGCCGAACAGGTTCGTCTCGAGCTGACGGCGGTAGTCCTCGAGCGATAGGGTGTCGAGCGGGCCGACGACGCCGAAGCCGGCGTTCGCGACGACCACGTCGATCTTGCCGAAGGCCGCTCGGGCTTCGCCGGCCGCCCGCTCCAGGTCGCCATTCCGGCTGACGTCGCAAGCGATGACCGCAGCCCGGTGGCCGGTCTTCTGGATTTCAGCGGCGAGGGCCTCGAGCCGGTCCCGCCGGCGGGCCAGGAGCGCCACGTCCGCGCCCTCGGCGGCGAACTGGTGGGCGAGCGCGGCCCCGATGCCCGAGGAGGCTCCCGTGATGAGGACTGCCTGGCCGACGAATCGCTGCCGTCGACGTCGCACCGCCGGCGCGCTAGGGATTCTGAAGCGTGATCGCCTCTTCGGCGAAGGCAGCGGCGGTCTTGGCCTTGCGGATCGAGTCGCCGTGGTCGCGCTTCGTCTTCGCGTTCTCGTGGTGGGCCTTCGCCTCGGCCACGAGCTTCTTCGCCTCGTCGATCAGCGGCTTGGTCTCGGGACTCACCTTGCCCGCTTCCGCCTTCTTGATGAGGTCCTCCGCCTGCTTGATCGCCACCGGACAGTTGAACGCCCAGGTCGGCGTTCCGGCGAGGACAAGAGCTCCCGAGAGAGCCAGGACGACGAAAGATCTCATGAGCGTCTCTCCTCTGCGGTCGCGTCCCTGAGGATTCCCGGATCACCCGACGCATTTTATCCCATCCGCCGCGGCTGTTGACTTCGTGGTCGTTTACTCAGATTATCCGGCGCATCCGAATCTGAGGAGGAACGGACCATGCTCGACAAGCGGGCGCTCTTTCTGGTCCCGATCCTCGCCCTTCTCTGGACCGCGTGCGGTCCTATCCATACGCAGCTGCGCCCGACGACCGAAGACCTGAAAGCCGTCAAGCGCGTTGGCGTCGTGATACCGGACGAAGGGCGGTTCCTCGTCATCCTCGAGACCGGCAAGGACAACCGGGCCGCGATGGCGGGCGTGACGTTCGGCGTGGTCGGCGTCCTCTTGGCGGGCGGCATCAGCGAAGCCCTCACTAGCGCGCGCGACAGGGAAACGACCGAACGGCTGAAGCCGCACCTCGACGGCTGGTCGGCCCGCGCGACCTTCCTGTCGGCGTTCGAGGCCGCGCTCCGCGATGCCGGCCAGCCGGTCGCGGTGCGACTGCTGGATCGGGATCCGGCCCCGGCCGACCGGAAACAGTACGATGCGATCGCCACGATCCGTTTGTCCGCCTGGGGCCTCAAGGTCGTCCTCGCGGGCGCGCACGACGCCCTCGCCGGCTTCGCGCACGTGCGGGTCGACATGGCGCGCACCGGCGACGGCACGACGATCTGGGACGAACAGAACATCGTCCTCGGACAGCGACGTCAGACCATCGGCCAGTACGAGCGCGACGTCGAGATGTTTCGTGACGAGGTGGCCGAGGCGGTCAAGAGCGCCGGATACCAGACCGCGACGATTCTGCTGTACCCAAGGGGAAAGGCGAAATGACCAAGCGCACGACGACACTCTTCGCAGTCGCGCTGCTCGCGTCCGGCTGCGCCTTCACGGATGCCACGCTCAAGGTCCGGTACGACGAGGCGCTGGCCGCGCGTGGCCCCCTGTCGAGCGTGGAGCCGCGTCGCGTGGAGATCACCCCGTTCGCCGACAAGCGACCGGAGATCGACAAGATCGGCTGGAAGAAGAACAGCTACGGGATGAAGACGGCCACGATCTTCTCCGAGAAGCCTGTCCCCGAAGTCGTGCGTGACGCGCTCGCACTCGAGCTCGCGAAGAATGGTCACCTGCTCGAGCCGGATCCCCAAGTGAAGCTCACCGGAGACGTTACCGAGTTCTGGTTCCACTCCAATATCGGCTTCTTCACCATCGAGTTCGTCGGTGGGAACGTGTGCTGAACACGGCGCTCGAGCGGATGATGCACCAGGTCGTCACCGATGTCCGCCTGGTGCAGGCCCTCAAGCGTTAACCCTCAGGGGTAGTAAAGATGGTCGGGGTGAGAGGATTTGAACCTCCGGCCCCCTGCTCCCAAAGCAGGTGCGCTACCAGGCTGCGCCACACCCCGACGGCGTGCGCGCGACTCGGTGTCGATTCGACTATAGCTCATCCGATAAGAAGTCGCCGGAGGGCCGCGAGCGCCCGACCGCGGTGGCTGACTCGCGCCTTTTCCTCGTCGGAGATCTCGGCGAACGTCCGGCCGAGCGGCGGGTAGAAGAACACGGGGTCGTAGCCAAAGCCGCCGCTACCGCGCGGCGCCGTCGCGATCACACCTTCGGCGACGCCCTCCACCACCTGTTCCGCTCGGCCGGGTCCGGCCAGCGCGACGACGCAGCGGAAGCGCGCGGTGCGTTGCGCGAGCTCGACGCCGCGGAGCCTGTCGAGGAGCAGCGCCGAGCGTCCGCGATCGTCGAGCCCGGCTCCGCCGAAGCGAGCCGTGTAGAGCCCGGGCTCGCCGCCGAGCGCGTCCACCTCGAGGCCGGAGTCGTCGCCAAGCGACAGCTCCCCGGTGAAGCCGGCGGCGGCGCGCGCCTTCGCGAGCGCGTTCTCGGCGTAGGTCTGCCCGGTCTCCTCCGGAAGGCGGGCGCCGGGGTAGTCTGCGAGGAGCCGGACCTGGAAAGGCACGTCGCCCAGGAGCGAGACCAGCTCACGCCCCTTGGCGGCATTGAGCGTGCCGAGTACGAGGATTGCTCTAACGCCGGGTTCGCTGAGTCAAGTTCTAGCGGTGGCGGCTCCAGGCCGCACCGGCCAGCCCCAGTAGGCTCACGCCGAGAAGCGTCAACACGGTGGGTTCGGGCACAGCGGCCTCGGGAATCTCACCGACTTCCAGCCCATCGTGTCCGTTGTCGGCTGTGGAAGTTATGAATCCACCGAGCAGGTTCCCGGCGACGTCGAAGTGCCGGAGCTGGCCGCCGAGATATCCGACCCAGAAGGTATTGTCGCTTGCGTCGTAACCGATGCCGCTGCCTCCGCCGAAGCCCGTAGTGACGACCGAGACGACCGAGCCGTCGAACAGCCTCTTCGTGATGGTGTTGTCGCCGTTAAACCCGGTCGTCGTGTAGAGAAACGCGCCATCCGTCGCCACGCCCACGAAGGAGCCACCGGTCGTGAAGCTGCTCAGCACGTTGCCCGCGCCGTCAATGTGGAACACATCGCCTTCGAAGGTGCTGACCCAGAGGGTGCCGCCACCCCCGTAGGTCATGTCCTCGATCCACTGGCCATTGATCGCGGCGATGAACGACGCGACCACATTCTGAGCGGCATCGTACTTCTGGATCACGTTGTTGCCGAAGGACGGAGCCACGGTGTACACGTGGCCGGCCCCGTCGAGCGCGCTACCGGTCGCGCCCGTCTGGCCGAAGAAGCCCAGCGACGCCTGGGTGACGCTGTCGAATCGCTCGACCGGGCTCGCAGTGTCGTTACCAACCCAGAGCGTCGTCGCTTCGACGGCGGAGACCGTCCCAAGGGCCATCGTCACCAAGCCGAGCACAATGCGACCGAGCATGGCCGAGCCTCCTGCGCGCACCTCTCAACTCGCGCGGCTTCGTGTGCATTGGTGCCGCCAAGTTTGAAAAGGCCGCCAAATCCGGGGGTTGGAGGGGGGCCAGCGCTCCGCAGCATCAAAATTGTAAATTCTATCGACAGGAACCGTGGAGCGGTCTACAGGCTGAACGCGCGCTCGGCACGCGCTTCGAGGGCCCGGCGCTGGAGCCCGACCAGCCGACGGATACCAGCCTCGGCGATCGCGAGGAGCGCGTCGAGCCGGGCGCGGCCGAAGGGCACCTGCTCGGCCGTTCCCTGCACCTCCACGAACTCGCCGGCGCCGGTCATGACGATGTTCATGTCCACCTCGGCGCTCGAGTCCTCGACGTAGTTCAGGTCGAGCACCGCCTGGCCCTGGACGACGCCCACGCTGATAGCGGCCACGCAATCGCGGATCGCGGCAGTCGGCTGCAGGGCGGGGATGCGCGAGATCGCGTCGGCCACGGCGATGAAGCCGCCGGTGATCGCCGCGGTGCGCGTGCCTCCGTCGGCCTGGATCACATCACAGTCGACCCACACCGTGCGCTCGCCGAGCTTGCTCCGATCGATGACGGCGCGAAGGGCCCGCCCGACGAGTCGCTGGATCTCTTGCGAGCGGCCGCTGGGGCCGCGGTTCTCGCGCTGCGACCGGGTGTTCGTCGCGCGGGGAAGCATCGCGTACTCGGCGGTGACCCAGCCCTGCCCCTGCCCTTTCAGGAACGGGGGGACTTTGTCCTCCACCGATGCAGTGCAGATGACCTTGGTCGCGCCGAACTCGACCAGCACCGAGCCCTCCGGGTGCAGAAGGAAGTCGCGGGTCACCGTGATCGGGCGGAGCTGGTCGGGGGCGCGTCCGTCGGGGCGTGGCATCTCAGGGAGTCCGCGTGCGCTCGTCCCAGTTCCGCTTGTACTCGGTGAGGCCGGTGAGGATCGCGCGCGCGATCTCGTCCCGGTAGCGCGTGTCTTTCAGGCGCTTCTCCTCGCGCGGATTGGTGACGAACCCGATCTCGATCAGGATGGCCGGCATCGCCGCGCCGCCCAGGACGTAGAACCCCGCCTGCTTGACGCCTCGGTTGGAGATCCGCAGCGACTGGGTCATCGAGTCGTGGACCACCTCCGCCAGCCGCGACGACTCCATCTGGAACTCCGACTGCGCGAGGTCCCACAGGATCATCCTCACGATGTCGGTCTTGCCGCCGTTGCCGCGCCCGGCCGCCGACTCGAGCTGGACCACGCCGTTCTCCGCCGCCGCCACCTGGCGGGCCGCGCTGTCCGTTGCCTCGGATGACAGGAAGTACGTCTCGACTCCGTCGGTCGCCGTCTCGCGGTGCGCGTTGGCGTGGATCGACACGAACAGGTCCGCGCGCTCCCGGTTGGCGAAGCTCGTGCGGTCGCGCAGCGTCACGAAGTGATCGGCGTCGCGCGTGAAGCGCACCTTGATCCCGAGTCGCTCCTCGACCAGCTTGCCCACGCGCCGGGTGACGTCCAGCACGAGATCCTTCTCCATGAGCCCCGTCGGGCCCATGGCCCCGGAGTCGTGACCGCCGTGGCCGGCGTCGAGGACGATGGTCCGCAGGGGTGTGAGTCGCTCACGTCCGCTCCGGGCGGGCTCGACGGGCCGGGCGACGTCCAGCACCAGCCGCGGGGGATCGACCAACATGGTGGCGCGGATCGTTCCGGCCGCGCCCTCGAAGACCACGCGCAGGAGCCCGTCGGCGCCGGCGCGCTCGAGGCGGACCTCGGCGATCAGCCCGTCCTGGGGCTCCTCGGCGTGCGCCCCGCCGGAGAGGCCGGTCAGCCGGATGCGCGCTTCTCGCGGTCCGCTCGTCTCGATGCGGTGGCCAATGGGCGCGGACGTCTCGACGACGATGCGAGTGAACGACGGATACGAGCGCACCCGCACGTCTTCCAGCGTGATCTCGACGGCCGCCACGGCCGCCACCCGTGTGTCGCCGGCCACGCGCGTGAGCGCCGGCACGACGCGACTCACGAACGACTCGGGCACGAGCCACACGCCCCGTTTCACCCGCACCGGCGCGTCCAGCAGCACCGGCTTGCCGTCGACGAGCACCTGGGCCCAGTTCCGGGTGAGGGTGACGACCCGGTCGCCGGTACGCAGGCGAGCTCGGGTGCTCACCGCTGACGCGTCGAGCTTTGTCTTCTGGAGGGAGGCGGCCACACGCGTGAGCTCGACGTAGGCACGTCCGTCGTGGGTGACCGTCGGCATCCCGGCCTGCACCCACCCGGTCCACGCGAGCGGCAGCACGACCACGGCGGCGGCCAGACGTTTGGCGGTCATCGGCGTGGCCAATTCTAACAACGGAGGCGCGCGCCAGCCCTATAAACTGGCGCGGCGATCGGGGGATCGCATCAGCGCGAACGCGACCAGGCCGATGGCGATCCAGGCCACCTCGCGGGTTCGCCGCACGAGGCTGAAGGAGATCGCGGCGGGGGCCGAGAGACCCAGCGCCAGGAAGGTGGCCACGAACCCGCCCTCGAGGACGCCGAGGCTCGCGGGGATCAGAAAGGTCGCGACCCGGATCGCGGTCCCGAACGCCTCGATCACGGTGGCGGTCGCCAGCGAGACCTCGATGCCGAGGAATCTCAGGATGAGCCACGTCTCGACCGACCCGAGCATCCAGGCGACGAGGTGGAAGGCGATCGAGAGCCCCAGCCGTCGCGGCGCCGTCCGGTAGAACTGCCCGAGCGCGTCGTCGACGCGGCCGAGGGTCGCGCGCCCGCGTCCGGCAGAGATGCCGAGCCGCTCGAGCAGCCGACCGGTCCAGCCAAGCATGCCGCGCATCTGCACCAGGACGAACAGGGCCAGTGCGATCGCCTCGACGGTCAGCAGCCAGAGCATGCCGTACAGGAGGATCGAGCCGTTCAGGATCGTGCCCCATGCCACCGCGATACCCACGAGCAGGAAGAGCCCCTGCGCGATCGTGATCGTGGTCTTGGCGACGATCACCGAGCTCAAGCTCGCCTCGATCGGCACGCGCTCGCGCAGCAGCCAGGCCTTGACCGCCTCGCCGCCGAGCGCCGCGGTCGGCGTGATCAGATTGAAGGCCTCGCCGGCGAGCCGCGAGGAGACGAGGGCCGAAAAGGCCACGCCCTCGCGCAGGAACGCGAAGCGCCAGCCGAGCGTGTCGAAGACCTGCACGAGGACGACGGGGAAGCAGAGGATCACCGCGAGCCGCCAGGAGAGGTCGGCCACCGAGGCGAGCACCACCGCCGGGTCGTTCTCGGCGACGAGGACCGCGAAGAGCACCAGGCCGAGCCCGAAGAGCGCGAAGCGGAGGAGCTTCAGCTCAGCGTTCCCGGTAGAGCAGCAGCACGACACCGACCAGGGTGAACGCCCAGGCCCAGATTCGACTCGGCACCCGGCCGGCGGGCGCCGGCAGCCGCAGCTCGAGCCAACGGCCCCAGCCGGTGACGATCGCCAGCAGGCCCAGGGGCACGTGGGTCACCTCGATCAGGAACTCTTCCTTCAGGTTGAGCCCGGCGTGGGAATGCGTGAGGAGGAGCCCACCGCCGACGACGCAGAGCAGGGGAAAGATCAGCACGAGCCCGGGGACGCGGAGCCGACCTGTGCGAATCGCCCACTCGAAGACGCCGAACGCGATGACCACCAACACGAACACGCGGTGCTGGAGAACCTCGGGGTACTGCATGCTCTCCCAGAAGCCGAGCGGCCCGAGCGGCCAGGCGCCGGGATCGTTGCGGACGAGAAGGAAGCCCGCCAGGCCCAGGAACACCAGGGGCCAGTGGCGTGCCCACGCGACCCGGCCGATCACGTGCAGCACGGCCAGGAGCCCCATGGCGATCACGAAGAGGCCGGCGATGTGATGATTGAACTCCGACCACGCGCGGTCGGCGTCCGTGCGCGGCGCGTTGCGATCGTCGACCGGGAGATCCTCGATCGGCGGAGAGGTCAGCGTCGGCCACTGCGGCGTGAACCGCACGGCGACCTCGGCGACCGTCGCGCGGCCGGTCACGACGTCCGCCGCCGGCGGCAGCGAGGTCAACGACGCCGCGACGAAGAGCACCGTGGCGCCCAGGCCGAACTCGACCTCGGCGAAGCGCCGCAACCGCGTGAGGCCCGCGGTCGACACGTCCGGTAGACGCCGCACGATGAAGAAGTTCGCCGCTCCGAGGCCGAGGAGTCCGGCGAGCGCCACCACCTTCGTCAGGATCATGGTCCCATAGGAGGTCCCGACGAGCGCCAGCGGGCCGTCGACGTATACCAGCGTGAGCCCCACGCCGGCGACGACCAGCGTCGCGACGGCCACGATCGACATCGTGGAGAACCGCTTGAGCAGCGCCGGCGGCGCGTCCTCGACGCGCGAGAGCGCGACCACGACGAGGTGGAACAGCCCGCCGATCCACACGCCCGCGGCGAGCTGGTGCAGCGCGTCGAGCGTCAGGAGGAGCCCCCGCGGCCCGAGCCGCCCGGCGGCATGGCTCGTCCAGGCGCTGCCCACGCCGAGCACCGCCGTGAGGCCAAGCAGCGCAATCCACCACCAGCGCCCGGCGCCGCCGCGATTCGACAGCGTCGTGCAGCCGGCGATCAGCCCGAGGCACGCGGCGATTCTCATCGATCCGGCGCGGAAGTAGCTCGTGTGAATGAGCTCTCCGAGGGGCCAGCTGGCCGTCGTGTCGGCGAGAACGCCGAGCTGGACGACCAGCGCCAGCACCTGGGCGGCGGCGGCGACGGCGGCACCGATCGCGGTCAGCGCGAGGCTCCGGGTGAGACGCGGGGCGAGCGTCGGGCGCGCCGCGACTTCCGGGCGCAGCAGGAGCACCGCGAAGAGCACGCCGCCCACCGCGACCGCCTGGCCGCACAGGGCAAGCCCGCGGAGGAGAACGTCGACGAACCCCGCCACGGCGGTGTCAGGCGCGCCGCCGCGCGCTCACCCACAGGAGCAGGAGGAAGAATGTCGGCGTGCCGACCGACGCCAGCATCAGGAACCAGTACGCCTTCCCGAACGCCGAGAGCACGACCACCAGATAGATGAAGTCGCGGTGCGAGAACGCCTCCGCCAGGCGCGCGGTCCACGTGGCGTCGTCGCTCAGCGCGGTGTCCCGCATGGTCTGGCGCGACGCGAAGGCCGCTGAGCCCACCGTGGCGACGACCGTGAGCGCCCCGGCCAGCAGTGGCCAGGCGGCGCCGGTGGCGAGGCTCAGCCCCACCGCCATGCACGCGAACACCGCGACGTGCACGGCGTTGTCGCCCCAGAAGTCGAGGATGGCGCCATGGGGCGACTCCATGAATTTGAGCCGCGCCAGCTCGCCGTCGCAGCCGTCGAGGATCGAGTGCGTCAGGAACAGGAGCGCACCGAAGAGTTGATAGTGGGGTTCCGACGACAGGAAGAACGGCGCGCCGATGAGACCGATCGCAAGGCTCACGAGCGTCATCGCGTCGGGCGTGACGCGCGTGGGGGCCAGGCGGCGCGTGATGGCGAGCGAGATCTTTCGCTCGAAGTGGCGCGACATGAATCCTTCGCGCTGCTTGATCAGGCTGCGCAGCAGCCAGGTCTCGGCCGGCGTCGTGTCGGCCGGCGAGCTCATCCTGAAGCGACCGATCGCATCGGCCTCGAGCTCGGCCCCGCCGAACTTCGCGCGCAACGCCGCGATCAGCTCCTCGGCGCTCTCGTAGCGCGCCGCCGCTTCGAGCACCGCGGCCGCGTCGACGGTGTCGATCACTGCCGCCATGGCCGGGTCGCCGTGGAGTCGCTCCGCCTCGAGTCGCCTCTCGCGCAGCGAGCGGAGCCACCGGGCCTGGGGAACGACGTTTCCGGGGAGGATGACGATCCGGGTCAACGCGGCCAACCCCGGGCCGGCGCGCTCGGTGAGGGGAACCGAGCCCCCGGTCAGCGTGACGGCACTCGTTCCATCCAGAAGCCGATCGATGCCCGGGTGGGCGCCTCCCTGGTGAGCGCTTCGTACCAGGACCCGCGAGAAGCCGGCACGGATGCCGGCGAGGACGATGCGGCGGAGCAGCGGTAACCCCGCCACGACCATGGCCGGCGCAACGCGGCCGCCGGACGGGGGCGGGACGACCACGAGCAGGGTTTCCGCCGACCGCTCCGTGAGCGCGACCGTCGTCGTCAGGTCAGGGTTGCGCACACTGCCACCTCGCGCCCGCCGTCGCGGTTCGACGCGCGCGCCCCGTGCTCGAGGGCGACGCACAGCGACGCCTCGGCGAGGTTGCCGCCGCGCGGCGCGCGGCCACCGGCCTCGGCGAGGAACTGCTCGGCGACGGCGTCGAACCAGTCCGGGTGATGCGAGCCGGTCGACATCGCCGGCGGGCACCGCCAGCGCTCGTCGCTCCCGTGCCCGTTGTGCCGGAGCACGAGCGTGTCATCCTGCAGCTCGAGCCTGCCGCTGGTTCCGCTGACCTCGGCCCAGTTCTTCCGCTCGTCCGAGGCCCAGGTGAGCACGATCTCGGCCGTCGCCGAGGAAAAGGAGACACGCACGGTCGCGGTGTCCTCGACGTCCCACCCGAGGTGCCGGCGCCGCTCGAGCCTGGCGCTGACCGAGCGCGGCGACTGGCCGATCCAGCGCGGCACGACGTAGAAGACGTGCCAGCCGTGATCGGTGAGGACTCCACCGCCGGCGACGGCCGGATCGACGCGCCAGTTGCCGTTGCTCTCGTCGCCGGTGACCGCCGGACGCGTCCGGAAGGTGTGCCAGACCACGCGCGTGACGGCGCCGATCCTTCCCTCGCGGATCAGCTCCGCCGTGCGGCGCACGATCGGCGCGTGGTGCCAGTTGTGGACCGTGTGCAGCACGCGCCCGGTCTTCTCCGCGAGCCGCGCGAGCGGCATCAGGTCGTCGAGCGAGCCGACCAGCGGCTTCTCACAGAGCACGTGCAGGTCGCGCTCGAGCGCGCTCTGGATCAGGGACGCGTGGCTCGACGGCGGCGTGCAGATGTCGACGAAGTCCAGCGGCGCCTCGGCCAGGAGCTCGTCCGCGGTGGCGCACCAGCGTGCGTCGGGCGCCAGGGCCTTCAGCTGCGCCCGCTGCTCCGGGCGCGAGTCGGTGGCGGCGACGATCTGGACGTCGCGTCGCCGGAGCCAGCCCGGCACGTGGCCGTGGACGGCGACGTTGCCGAGGCCGATGATGGCGCCGCGGAGCATCCTACCCGAGGCCGTGCTCCCGAACGATCACGCCCAGCGCCTCGTCGAGGATCCCCAGCCCGGCGAGGGCGGTGTCCTCTTTGATCGTGAGCGGGGGGTTGATGCGGACCGCGGGCGAATAGCTCATCGAGGCGAGCCCGCGACGCAGACACTCCTGATAGAGCGCCTGCGTGACCGTCTTGGCCAGCGGCTCCTTCGTGGTCCGATCGCGCACGAGCTCCATGCCGAGCATCAACCCCTTGCCTCGCACCTCGCCCACGCACCGGTACTTCTCCTTCATGCCCTCGAGACGCGCGAGCATCACCTTGCCCACGCGCTCGGCGTTCTTGACGAGGTCTTCCTTCACGATGATCTCGAGCGCCGCCAGGCCGGCGGCGGACGCCAGCGGGTTGCCGCCGTAGCTCGACGAGCTGTAGCTCGGGTTGGACCAGGGCTTGGACGCCGTGATGTCGTCGGTCGAGATCACGCCGGCCAGGGGGAACCCGCCTCCCACGCCCTTGCCGACCGTCATGATATCGGGCACGACGCCGTCGTGATCCGAGCCCCACATGGCGCCGGTGCGTCCGAACCCGGTGATCATCTCGTCGCAGAGAAGCAGCGCGCCGTGCTCACGCGCGATGGACTGGAGCGCCCGCAAGAACCCCTCGGGCGGGATGACGTTGCCGGCCGTGCCCTGCATGGGCTCGACGATGATCGCGCCGATATCGCCGCCGGTCTGGTAGCGGATCACGTCCCGCAAGAACTCCGCGCACGCGATGCCGCAGTCCGGATAGCGCAGCTTCAGCGGGCACCGATAACAGTCGGCGTAGGGCGAGAGGTACCGCCCAGGCGTGAACGGCCCGAGATGGTGCTTGAAGTCGCTCCCGAGCAGCGGCATCACGCCCGCGGTCTTGCCGTGGAACCCGCCCCAGAAGCCGACCACCTCGGACTTGCCGGTAGCGGCCTGCGCCAGACGCAGCGCGGCCTCCACCGCCTCGGCGCCGCCGGAGAAGAGCTGGATGCGGTTCAGCCCTTCCGGCGTGACGGAGGCCAGCAAGTCGAGGAACTTCGCGCGGGACTCGGTCGTGAAGCTGCCGAACGTGAGCCGCTCGACCTGGCGCTTGAGCGCCTCGACGTAGTGCGGATGGCAGTGGCCGATGCTGCCCACCGCGATGCCGGCGATGAAATCGATGTACTCGTTGCCGTCCTCGTCGATCAGGATGCAGTCGACGCCCCGGGCCATCGCGAGCCCGGCGTAGAGCGAGAAGCCTTGCGAGCCCGGGGACAGATAACGGCGCTCCCGGGCGACGATCTCTTTCGAGCGGGGGCCGACCTCGCGACGCTCGCTCACCGGCGCCCTCCCGCGAATCGCAGCGCCAGGTGGGCGGCGATGTTGGCCGACGCTTCGTCGCGGTAGAGCGCGAAGCTCGGCCAGGCGTTGACGTCGAGCAGCACCAGATCGCCCGATGCCGTCGCGATCGCGTCGCCGCCGTACACTTCGAGCCACAGCGCCGACGCCGCGCGGCGGACGAGCCGGGCGAGGCGTCGCGGATCCATCGGGTAGCCGGCCACGCGCTGGTCCTTGTGATAGAACCAGCGGAACCACGGCGGCTCGCGATGCGGACCGCCGCCGGCGCCGATCCCGTAGAACTTGATCAGATCGCCCTCGACGTGCGGCTGCAGCACGGCGCGCGGGATTCCGCGGTCGGCGAGGCCGCGGAGCGCGTCGGCGACGGCCGCCGCGGTCGGCGCGAACGTGACGTCGCCCTCTTGCGTGTTGTGCACGTCCGCGCGCTTCACCCAGACGGGGAGCGCGCCCGCATCGATCCGCTCGTGGGTCGAGACGAGGTGGCTCTGGATGAACGGCACGTTCGCCTCGGCGAAGGCGGCGATCATCCGCTCGCGGTACGTGTTCTCGACCGCCCGCGGACTGTTGACCTGCGGCACGCCGCTCAGCTCGAGGTTCCGCAGTCGCGCGAGCACGTCGAGGCGCTCGCACATCAGGAAGATGAAGCGCGGCCGGTCGTCGGTTTCGCTCACCTCGTCCGCGGTCTTGAGCGTGACCTGGTACCCCTTGGCCTCGAGGTGCTTACCGGTCAGTCTCAGGATCTCGGTGTCGTCAGACTCGCGGCCCGGCGAGTGAGTCGCTTCTCGAAAAATGCCCCAGCAGCGCGAGTTATCCACGCGCACCCTCCTGACTGCAGTTCATGATACTCGTCCTGCCAACGCCAGCGCCTCGGCAAGCGCGACGTCGTCGGCCCGATCCACGTCGACCACCCGCTCGATGACCTCGGCGTACACCGGCTCGCCGGATCGCACGAGCCACGCCAGGAACTCACGGAGCCGTCCGAGCCCGGGCGCGGGCTGCAGCGTGCGCACGCGCTCGGGCACGAGATACATTCCGGCGGTGACCAGGTCGCCGGTGTCACCGCCGAGGGCCGTCACCCGGCCGCCGGCGCCCACCGTGACGCGCAGCGGGCTCTCGTCGGCGATCAGGGGCGTCACCGCGAGCACGGTCGCGTCGGCCGTGCGCGCCGACGCCGCCTGGACGAAGCCCACGAAGTCCGCCGCGACACACCACGCGTCGACCGTCGAGACGAGCATCGGCCCGCCGGGACGGCGCGCCGTCACCTCGCCGAAGCTCTCGAGCGACGACTGCGTCGTCTTGACGATGAAGTCGATGTCGACGTCAGGAAAGCGCGCGCGGATCCATTCGACGCAGTCACGCTCGCCTTCGTTCAGGATGATCGCCAGCGGCGTGATGCGGGCGGCGCGGAAGTTGCGGATCACCGACTCGATCAACGGCACGCCGGCGATCGGCACCATCGGCTTCGGCATCGCGAACCCGGCGCGCCGCAGACGGCTCCCCTCGCCCGCCGCGATGATGCCCCCCGCCCGCGGGATCACAGGAGAATCGCCTTCAGCTCGCGCAGCGAGTTGATGCGCTGGTCGCCGTCGCAGCACGGACGCGCCGACGGCGACGCTGAGCCGGCGAGCCAGATGTGGCGCATCCCGACACCGCGCGCGCCGGCCATGTCACGCGGCAGCGAATCGCCGACGAAGGTCGCCGCCGATGCGGGGCGTCAGGTTTCCGTAAAAGTTGGAGACGATCCCGAGCCGATAGCGGCGCGCGAGCTCGTCGAGCAGCGGCATGTTGGCGGCGACGGCCGCGAGCGCGTCGTCGAGAAAGCGGCGCGCCACGCGCGTGGCGACACCCCGATCGACGGTCGTGAGCGCGGCCGCGACGTCGCCGACCAGGCGCGCGACGGTCTCCTGGAATGAGCACGTCGTCCCGAGCACACCGACCAGCGCCTCGTCGGCCGCGTAGAAGAAGGGATCGAACCGCTCGCGGGCCACCACGATTCCCTCGTCGGCGAACAAGCGGAACACGCGTTCCTTCCAAGGGAGCCCGTCGGCGTCGAGCGTTCCCCCGAAGTCGAACAACACGGCAGCCTGATCGTTCGCGGTCAAGAGAGAGCGCCGCTGTCGAGTATGGTGGAGGCGGTGGGAATCGAACCCACGTCCGGAAACCCTCAGCCGCAGGCGTCTACGTCGATAGCCGACCTACGCTCCTGCTTCTCGCTACGCGGCACTCCGATCGGCAGGATCACCGCGCGGCCAGCCTCAAATGTCTCGCCCCTCCCCTGAGGCCAGGTTCGGAGCCAGCCACCAGAATATGACGTCCGTTCCCGGTCCCTGATGGCTCGAGCCGGCGGACGCTGACGGGTGTTAGGCCGCCAGAGCTAGCTGTGTGTTGGCAGCTATACCATTCTCTCTATTTAACGAGGGGAGAGAAACCTCGAGACGCAGCCTGGACCTCGTTGATCCCCGTCGAAACCTGTCGCCCCCTTGAAGCACTCGATTTTTCAGAAGTATAGCACGCATTACCACGCACCGCGTCGACCGGCACGGACCGCCTTGCCCATCTCGCGCTGCTCCTCCCGCTCACGCAGGGCCGCGCGCTTGTCGTGGAGCTTCCGGCCGCGCGCCAGACCGAGCTCGACCTTCGCCCTGCCGTCCTTGAAATAGAGGCGCAAGGGCACCAGCGTGAGCCCGCGCTCGGCGATCTTTCCAGAAAGTCTCGCGAGCTCGCGGCGATGCAGGAGGAGCTTCCGATCCCGCTCCGGGTTGTGGTTGGCGTCGGTGCCGTGGCTGTACGGGCTGATGTGACAGCCGAGGAGCCAGCCCTCCCCGCTTCGCACCGTCGCGTAGCTGTCCTTGAAGTTCACCTGGCCGGCCCTGAGCGACTTGACCTCGGTGCCCCTCAGGACGAGCCCGGCCTCCACGGTCTCGAGGACCTCATATAGATGTCGGGCGCGCCGGTTGACGGCGATGGAGCGGTCGCCGGAAGCCTCCTCGGCTTGACTTGGCATAGCTGAAAGGTATTATGACTGCGCTCTCGGGGCCGAAGTGGCGGAATTGGCAGACGCGCCAGATTCAGGGTCTGGTGCCCGCAAGGGTGTCGGGGTTCGAGTCCCCGCTTCGGCACCATCCACAGCTTGTCCACATTTCCACAGTCATCCACAGGCCGCGAAATCGACGGTGTGATGCGATCGGACAGTTAGGACCCGCAGAAAGCAACGGCCTGTGGCGCATCCGCGAGCACGGGCGCGAAACATCCGCTATTGAACTGGCGCGCGCGCCCGGAAAGGGCAAACCGGCGCATCCGATGCGAGCGAACGAAGGCTTGACTTCCCCATTGCACCGTTGTCACATCCGCGTGCCGGTACAGTAATTGCCTTTGAGCGAGCCGGGCGGCGGACACGGTAGTGCTGCGATGAAGAGATCACCGCGAGGCCCCCGCTCCGCCTCCCGTAAGGGAGGCGCCCGACCCTCCACATCTCCCTCCCCGATCAACAAAGCGACGCGCGAGCAGAGCGCGACCTTCCCAGCTCGCGGTGGCGTGGCCGCACCCCAGCCGTCGCGAGACGCTTTCCCCATCGTCGGCATCGGCGCCTCTGCCGGCGGGCTGGAGGCATTCTCCGAGTTGCTGGCGCACCTGTCGGTCGATGCGGCGGCGATGGCCTTCGTGCTGGTCCAGCACCTCGATCCGAAGTACCCGAGCTTCTTGAGCGAGATCCTGTCCCGAACGACCCGGATGCCTGTCGTCGAGGTAAAGAACGGGATGAGCGTCGAGATCGGCCATGTGTACGTCATGCCGCCGAACACACGCATGACCATCGTCGCGGGGGTCCTGAACCTGACACCGCGGTCCGACGATCCGGGCCCACACATGCCGATCGATCACTTTCTGCGCTCGCTCGCCGAAGACTTGAAGAGCCGGGCGATCGGCGTGATTCTCTCGGGCAGCGCGTCAGATGGCGCGCTCGGGCTGAGGGCGATCAAGGCTGAGGGCGGCATCACGTTTGCGGAGGCCCCGCAATCGGCGAAGTTCGACGGCATGCCGCGCAGCGCCATGGCCTCGGGCGCGGTCGATTTCGTCCTCCCGCCAAAAGCCATCGCACAGGAGCTGATTCGGATAGGGGGCCATCCCTACCTCGACGAGACGAGCGCCGCGTCGCCCTCCGAGCCGCTGGCCGGCGGTCCCGACGCCCTCGCTCGGATCTTCCGGATGCTGCGTGAAAAGAGCGGCCTTGATTTCACGCTCTATCGGCAGACGACGATCAGACGCCGCATCGCGCGGCGCATGTTGATTCACGGCGTTGGCACGCTCGAGGCCTACCGACGCTATCTGGAAGAGCACCCCTCTCAGGTGCAAGCGCTGTCCAACGACCTGCTGGTGAACGTGACCAGGTTCTTCAGGGATGCGGACGCGTTCCGGATCCTGCAACGGAGCGTCTTTCCGAGCATCATCAAGCAGCGGCCGGCGGACGCGCCGATCCGCATCTGGGCGCCCGGGTGCGCGACGGGAGAGGAAGCCTACTCGCTGGCCATCGAGCTGCTCGAGTCGCTTGGCGACGAGTCCGTCGCTGTCCCGATCCAGCTGTTCGGTACCGACGTCAGTGAAACCGCCATCGTGAAGGCGCGAGCAGGGGTCTACGCGGAGAACATCGAGCTCGATGTCCCGGCGGCGCGGCTGCGGCGCTTCTTCGTGAAGGTGGATGGCCAGTATCAGGTCCGCA
>QHSI01000188.1 GCA_003221515.1 Candidatus Rokuibacteriota bacterium | reverse complement strand
CGCTGCGGTGCTGCGGCGCATCGACGCGTCGGCCGGCCGCCCGCAGGACGTCGAGTGGGCATTCGACGGCAACGGCACTCTGTGGATCTTACAGGCGCGTCCCATCACCCTGAAGCCGGCTGCCGAGCTGGCCATCTGGGACGACAGCAACATCGGCGAGAGCTATCCAGGCCTAACGCTTCCGCTCACCTGCTCGTACGTTCGGTTCGCGTACGAGCGCCTGTTCGGTCGCGCCCTCCAGCTCGCCGGCGTCCCGCGGCGCCAGGTGGACCGCGCGCGGCCAGCCTTGGCCCACCTCGTAGGCGTCATCCGCGGGCGGCTGTACTTCAACCTCGTCAACTACTACCGACTCTTCCTGCTGGTTCCCGGCCTTGCGGGGACGTCGCGAAAGTGGGAGACGGCGCTAGGGATTACGCAGCACGTCGACCCGGCGACGCTGGATAAGCGCAGAGGACGGCCCCGCATTGGGGATCGAATTCTGGCCGTCCGCACGGCAGTCTGCCTTGCTCGTCGCCTCTGGCGGCTGCGCCGCGACGTGCGGCGGTTCCACGAGCGCGCGGCCGAAATGCTGCGCCGCTACGGAGACACCGAGTTCAACGGGCGGCCGGCTGAGGAGCTGTGGCGAGTCTTCGAGAAGATCACCAAGGAGTTTCTCGACGACTGGGTGCTACTCATCTACAACGACTTCTTCGCCTTTCTGTTCGACAGCCGGTTGGCACGACTGTGCAACGCAGTCTACGGAGAGCCGGGGCTCGGGGGGGGCAGCGGGACCGATCTGCACCAGCGGTTGCTGACCGGCCTAGTCTCCCTTCAGAGCCTGGCGCCGCTACACTCGGTGCTGGCGCTGGTCGAAGCGGCGCGGACCGAGCCCGACGTCCTGGCGCTGCTCCGGTCCGCGCTCCCGGCGGAACCGGTATGGGCCGAGCTCGCGCGGTGCGCCGGTGCTGCGAGGTTCCGGGCACAGGCCGAGGAGCATCTCCGCCTGTACGGCCAGCGAACGATTCAGGAGCTGAAGCTCGAAACACCGTCCCTGGCCGCAACACCATCCGTCCTAGTGTCCATGGTCCGCAACCATCTCGATCACGTCGCGCCCGCCGCAGGGCGGCCGCGCCCTGAACCCGCGGCCGCTGCGCGGGAGCTCGAGGAACGGTTGCGAGGCCACCCGCTCAAACGATGGTACGCGAGCTGGCTCGTGCGGCGGACGCGCGCCGCCATCGCCGACCGTGAGGGGATGTCCTACGCCCGCGCCCGCGCCTACGGAGTGTTGCGCCGCCTGTTCCAGGCCATGGGAGCAGCGTTGGCCCACGCGGACGTGCTGCGGCAACCGGAGGACGTCTTCTATCTCACGCTCGAGGATCTGGAAGGCCACCTGCGCGGCGGCTCGCTGGTGCCCGAACCGGGCGAGCTGGTCGCGCGACGCAAAACGCACTATGAAGCCTTCGCTCGTGAGACTCTGCCACACCGCATCGTTTCCCGCGGTCCGGTATCCTAGCACCGGCTCGCAGGCGACGATTCGGCGGCG
>QHSI01000138.1 GCA_003221515.1 Candidatus Rokuibacteriota bacterium | reverse complement strand
CGCTGGCCACGTCGCCGATCACGTTCGGGTAGCTGTACGGATCGATCTGCAAGAGCGTGCTGTAGAGCGGGGCGACCGGCTGGAGCGTCGCGAAGGTTTGCTCCTGGTGCGGGTCGAGGCCCGGCGCGTCGGCGCCGATGGCCGCCAGCAAGATTCCCCCGCGGCGGGGGGTCTCGGTCGATTGGGCCGACGCGAAGCGCGGGACCGCCAGGCCACCGATTGCGAGCGCGACCGCGATGACGAATGCCCGGTGTCGTCGGATTCCTGTCGCCATCTGACACCCTCCCGGAGCTGCGGGACATTGGCCAGGGACGGAACAGGACGGGATGCCGGCGGACGCTATCAGGGGCGAGGCGCCCCTGTCAACCGGGGGGCGCCAGCACCATCTGCGTCTGGATCACCTGCGCCAGGAGTCGGCCCGACGCGTCCGTCACGCGCGTCTGCCACACCATCGTGGTGCGGCCGCGGTGCAGCGGCGTCGTCTCGGCGCGCACGACGCCGTCGCGCCCGGCCGCGAAGAAGTTGGTCTTGGACTCGAGCGTCGTCGTCGACGCGCCGGGCGGCAGGTTGATGAACGTCGCCGTCGCCCCGACGGTGTCGGCGAAGGCCATGATCGCGCCCCCGTGCAGCGCGCCGCCGACCGTGCGCAGGTCGTCGCGGATCGTGAGCTCGGCGACGAGCCGATCGGGCGCAGCCTCGACGAACCGGATGCCCAGGAGCTCGGGAAGGCAGGCGCGATGCAGCGCGGTCAGCGCGGCCGGATCGAGCGGGGGCTTCATGACCTCAGCAGGGCTGGACCGACGCCTTGTGGCGCTGGGCGAGGGCCTGGTAGCCCTCGGGGTTCGCGCGCACCCAGCGCTCGGCCGGCGTGCCGGCCAGCGGCCCGCGCACCTTCGCGGGCGCGCCCAGCGCCAGCGTACCGTCAGGGATCTCGGTCTCCGGCGTCACCAGGGCGCCCGCGGCCACCATCGCCCGCACGCCGATGCGCGCGCCGTCGAGCACCGTCGCGCCGTTGCCGATCAGACATTCCTCGCCGAGCGTCGCCGCGTGGATCGTGCAGTTGTGACCGACCGTCGAGCCGGCGCCGATCGAGGTCCCGCCGCGCGGGGTGACGTGCACGACCGCGCAGTCCTGCACGTTGGCGCCGCGGCCGACCACGATCGGGTTGAAGTCGCCGCGCAGCACGGCGTTGTACCAGACGGAGGCGCGCTCCTCGACCGTGACGTCGCCGACGATCACGGCGGTGGGCGCGATGAACGCGGTCGGGTGGATCTTCGGACTCTTGCCCTCGAAGCTGAACAGTGGCATGGGCTGGACCCTCGCAGTATCCTCGGAGTGCCCTCATCTTACTCGATGCGTGAAATTTACTCGATGCGTGAAGTGCGAGGAGGATCGATGCCGGCCCCCAAGATCGTGGCGGTCGCCACCGCGACGCCGCCGAATCGCTTCACGCAGGCCGAGCTGCTGGCGCTCGCCGGCTATCGTGACGAGGGGCGCCGGGGATTCTTCACCCGCAGTGACATCGAGGGCCGCAACCTCTGTATCGACCGCGCCACCTTCCGTCCGAACGAGTCGGTGGACGAGCTGAACGCGCGCTTCCGCGCCGGCGCGCTCGAGCTCGGCGAGTCGGCGGCGCGCCGTGCGCTCGCGGACGCGGGCTGGGACGCGCGCGACGTGGACTTCCTGGCGACGACCACGTGCACCGGACGCCTCACCCCGAGCCTCGACGCACACCTCATCGGGCGGCTCGGCTGCCGCCCCGACGTCCAGCGCGTGCACGTGGGCGACACCGGGTGCGCGTCGGCGATGGTGGCGCTCCAGCAGGCGTCGAACTACGTCGCCGCGTCGCGGACGCGCCGCGCGCTCGTGGTCGCCGTCGAGATCTGCTCGGCCGCCTACTTCCTGGACGACCGGCTCGAGAGCGCCGTGGCCCACGCGATCTTCGCCGACGGCGCCGGCGCCCTGGCCGTGGCCGGTGACGGCGCCGGGCCCTCGATCGTCGCGCACCGGACGCTCTTCCGGCCCGAGCACCTCGACGCCATGGGCTTCGAGTACCCGGGCGGGCGGCCGCGTGTGATCCTCTCCAAGGACGTGCGGCGCATCGGCGCCGGCATGATGGGGGAGATGGCGGCGATCCTCATGACGACCCAGGGCCTCAAGCGGGAGGACATCGCGCACTGGGTGCTGCACTCCGCGGGACGGCGCGTGATCGATCGCGCGTGCGCGCTGCTCGAGCTCTCCGAGGCACAGGTGGGCCACTCGCGCACGGTGCTCCGGCACTACGGCAACATGTCGTCCGCCACGATCCTGTTCGTGCTGCACGAGACGCTCCGTCACGAGGCGCCGATCCCGGGCGACTGGGGCGTGATGATCGCCCTCGGTCCTGGCTTCGCCGCCGAGGGCGCGCTGCTCCGGTGGTGATGCGCCGGGCCGAAGGCGCGCTGGAGGTCCTGGACGGTGACATCGGCGCCGCCGACCTCGCGGCGACGCTCGGCGACGTCGACCGCCTCAACACGTGGTTCGGCGGCTACGCGTTGAGCCTGCGCGAGATCCGTCGCCTGGCGGCGGGCGTCGCGCGGGAGCGCACGCTGCGCGTCGTCGACGTCGGCGGCGGCGCCGCGGCGTTCGCGGTGCGGCTGGCCGAGTGGGCGCGGCGGAGCGGCCGGGCGATTCGAGTCGTGGTCGTCGAGCGCGACGGGGCGGTGCTGGCGCTCGCGCGGCCCGTGGCCGCGGGCTATCCCGAAGTCTTCCTCGTGCAGGGGGACGCGGCCGCGCTGCCGTTGCGCGCCGGCGCCGCCGACATCGTCACCACCGGACTCACCCTCCATCACCTCGAGCCCGAGCAGGCGGTCCAGGGTCTTCGGCAGATGACCGCGGCCGCCGCGATCGCCGTCGTGGTGAACGACCTCCTGCGCCGTCGCCTCTCGCTCGGCCTGGTGTGGCTGGCGACCCGGCTCTTCTGCTGCCATCCGATCTCGCGCCACGACGGTCCGCTGTCGGTGCGGCGCTCGTACTCGAGCGACGAGCTGCGGGTGCTGGCCGCCCGCGCGGGCGCGCATCGGCTGACGATCCACGAGTATCCGGCGCTGGGCCGGATGCTGGCGGTCCTCTCGTGACCGCCGCCGACGTGATCGTGGTCGGCGCCGGGCCCGCCGGTGCCGCCACCGCGATCCTCCTGGCCGAGCACGGCGTCTCCGTGCGTCTCGTCGACCGCGCGCGGTTCCCGCGGCCGAAGATCTGCGGCGAGTACCTGAGCCCCGAGGTGCCGCGGCTGCTCGATCGTCTCGGCGCGCTCAAAGCCGTCGACGCCGTCGCGCGCCCGCTGGCGGGAATGCGGATCACCGCGCCCGACGGCACGGCGCTCGTCGGCGAGTATCGTCGGATCGGCCCCTGGCGGCCGTATCGGGAACAGGCGATGGCGATCCCGCGGGAGGCGCTCGACGCGATCCTGGTCGACCGCGTGCGCGCGCTCCCCGTCGACTTCGCCGAGCACATGCGCGTTACCGATCTGATCGTCACGGGCGGTCGCGTGGAGGGCGTCGAGGCGATCGACGACGATCACCACCGGCTGACCCTTCGCGCACCGCTCACCATCGCCGCCGACGGTCGCGCCTCGGTCGTCGCCCAGCGCCTGGGGCTCCGGCGAGCCCACCGGCTCCAGCGGATGGCGCTGGTCACCTACGTCGAGGACCTGGCCGACCTCGGACGCTACGGCGAGATCTTCGTCGACCCGCCCGACTACGCGATCCTCAATCCGATCGACCCCGGGCGCGCCAACCTCAGCGTCGTGGTGCCGATGGCCCACGCGGCGCCGTGGAGTGGGCGCCTCGAGGCGTTCTTCGACGCGCGCGTGAAGCAGCTGCGCCACCTGGCCCGGCGGGTCGCCGGCGCGCGGCGAGTCGCGCCGGTGCGCGCGATGGGGCCGCTGGCGTACGTCGTGGACCCGCCCCGCACGGGCGGCGTGCTCCTGGTCGGCGACGCCGCGGGCTTCTTCGATCCGTTCACCGGCGAGGGTATCTTCAGCGGTCTCCGGTCCGCCGAGCTCGCGGTGACCGCGGCCGTGCACGCGCTGCGCCACGGCGACGTGTCCGCGCAAGGGCTCGCGGGCTACCAGCGCGCGCGGCGCCTGGCGTTCGCGGACAAGGAGCGCGTGACCCGCGCGCTCCGCGTGGTCGTCGGGAATCGCGTGCTCGCCAACCTGGCGGCGCGGGTCCTCGTGCGGCGCCAGCGGGTGCTCGACCTGCTGCTCGGCGTGATCGGCGATTTCGTCCCCCCGCGCGCGCTCGTCAAGGGTATCCTCGGGCGCTAGCGCCGATGAGTCCGAGCGACAACCTGCCGCGCCGCTTCGCGAAGATCTACACGGCTGCGATCACCGACGTGATGGACGAGATGGGTCTCCGCCGCCAGACGCTGCCCTCGACGATCCAGCCGCTCGCCGACTCCATGCGGACCGCCGGCTACGCGTTCACCGTGCGCGGGCGCTCGCACAGCGGCAATCCCCGCGAGCGCGATCAGACGCTGCGGCGCTTCCTCGCGATGCTGGGGGCGGCGCCGGCGGACTCGGTGCTGGTGGTGGCCGCCCACGACAACGTCGCCGCGCACTTCGGCGAGCTCAGCGCGTCCTGGTGCCGTACCCGCCGGGTGCGGGGCGCGGTGATCGACGGCGCCACCCGCGACACCGCGGCGATCGTGCGCCAGGGCTTTCCGACCTTCGTGCGCTACCGAACGCCCCAGGACTCGGTCCCGCGCTGGCGAGTGGCCGACTGGGGCCAGCCGGTGACGATCGGCGGCGTGCGGGTGAGCCTCGGCGACATCGTGGTGGGCGATCTCGACGGCGTCGTCGTCATCCCCCGCCGCGCCGCCCACGAGGTGTTGGGACGATGCGAGAAGCTGGTCGGCACCGAGACCAAGGTGCGCACCGCGGTCCGGCGCGGCATGACGCCGCTGGCCGCCTACGAGAAGTTCGGCGCGTTCTGAGATTCGGCGCGTTCCCGCGGAGCTTAACGGCCGCGGCGGCGGCTGGCGCGCGGCGCGGGGCGTGAGGCCGGATCCTCGTCGCGCGCCTCGGCCCCGCTGATCTCCGGCAGGCCCGCTTCCTTCAGCGGCTTGCCGATGCGATCGCGAATCCACTTCGCGTCCCACCACTCGAGCGGCGTCACCGAGACGCCGTTCACCAGCACCTCGTAGTGCAGATGATCGCCGATCGCGAGCCCCGTCGAACCGGTGCGCCCGATCTCCTGGCCCTTCGCGACCGCGTCCCCGACCTTCACGGCGGTGCTCGACAGGTGGGCGTAGAGCGTCTGGAGCCCCAGACCGTGGTCGATCACGACGGTGTTGCCGTAGATCGTCAGCGGCTCGACGAACGCCACCACGCCCTTGTTCGCGGCCGGCACGGCCGACTGGCGAGTCGACGCGAGGTCGTATCCGAAGTGCACTTGGCGGTCGATCTCGTGGCCGCCGAAGACGTACGTGCGCAGCTCGGCGAAGTTCGCGAACACCTTCGAGTTGCGCGGCTGGACGAACGGCCCCTCCCAGAGCGGCTTGTCGGCGCTGGTGGCGCCGATCCGCCGCTTGGCCTCTTCGGCCTGACGGCGCAGATCGCGGTTGATGACCAGGAAGCCGTCGACGAGCGACTGGTTCGGCGGCCGCTGCGGCAGGAGCTCGGGCACCTTGGCCTGCAGGAAGGGCTCCCTGATCTCGATCGTGTCGCGCGGGAACTTGCGCGGGAGCAGCTCGGCGGGGATCCCGCGCGCGGCGGCGTTGCCCGCTTCGTCCGTCGCCCGGATCGTCAGCGGCGCGGCCGGGTCGAAGTCCCAGGGCAGGGCGATCAGCGCGACCCGCGCGCCGCGATCGGCGGGGCCGAACGCGAACGAGCGGAACGTGAGCGGGCCGGCGGTGACATCGGCGCGCGCGGCGCCGGTCACCCGGAACGCGACGAGGCCGCTCCCGCCCGGCGCGATGTAGTGAGTCGCGGCGAGCACCTCGATCTTCGGCGGCGTGAGATCGACGGTGACCGGATAGGCCGCGATCGCGCGATCGTCGCGCCGGAGCGGCCGCCAGAAGTCGTCGCGCGCCCACACCTCGACCGTCGCGGCGCCCTCGCGGAGCCCGAGCGCGGCGCTGTCCACCGCCACGGGAAGCTCCAGGCGTCCGCCGCGTGCGCCCTCCTGCTTGACCACGGACGTCGACTTGGTGTTCTGGACGACGCGGACGTCGACCTGCGCGACATTGCCCCCGCGCGCCTCGACGACGACGGTGAACGCCGTCTTCTGCCCGAGGAAGCGCGGCGGCGTGGCGACGGCCTGCACGCCCGGCGTCGACTGGCGCCAGCCGAGGTAGGACACGGAGCCGACGACGCCCAGGAGCAACACGACGAACAGGAGCGCCCAGATTTTCGGGCCGGACCGCTGAGGCACGAGGCGGATAATACCACGCGGACCGCGCTCCCATGACCTTCGAACGGCTCGTCGCGTCGATCGCGCTGTTCCTGCTCGCCGGGCTCTGCGAGATCGGCGGCGGCTACCTGGTGTGGCTGTGGCTGCGCGAGGGACGGAGCGCGCTGCTCGGCGTCGCCGGCGCGGCGATCCTGATCGCCTACGGTGTCGTGCCGACGCTGCAGGCGGCGCCGTTCGGCCGCGTCTACGCCGCGTACGGGGGCGTCTTCATCGTTCTCTCGCTCGCGTGGGGTTGGGCGCTCGCCGGGGAAGCCCCCGATAGGTTCGACCTGATCGGCGGTCTCGTCTGCCTGGTGGGTGTCGCGCTGATCATGTACGCGCCGCGCGCGTGAAGATCGGGCCGCGTTGCTTGACACCCCCGTGGCTGCTCGCTAGCATGACCCGGTGTCGACCAGCGTCTGGCTGATCCCCGCGCTTCCGCTCGCCGGCGCAGTCCTCAATATCTTCTTCGGTAACGTGATCGGTCGTCGCGCGCACTGGATCGCGGTGCCCGCGCTCGCCGGCTCGTTCGTCGCGTCGTGCGCGGTGTTCTCGCGCGTCGCCTCGGGCGAGACGCTGACCACGACGCTGTTCCGCTGGATCGTGGCCGGCGACTTCGAGACGTCGGTGACCGCGTACGTCGATCCGCTCACCGCCGTCATGCTGCTGGTCGTCACCGGCGTCGGCGCGCTGATCCACCTGTACTCGGCGGGCTACATGCACGACGATCCGGGCTACGCGCGCTACTTCGCCTACCTGAACCTGTTCGTGTTCTCGATGACGATGCTGGTGCTGGCTGGCAACTTCCTCCTGCTCTACGTGTTCTGGGAGGGGGTCGGTCTCTGCTCGTATCTGTTGATCGGCTTCTGGTACACGCGCCCGGCGGCCGCGCAGGCCGGCAAGAAGGCGTTCATCGTGAACCGGGTCGGCGACTTCGGCTTCGGCCTCGGCATCATGTGGCTCTGGAGTGCCGTGGGCACCCTCGACTACGCCGGCGTGTTCAAGGCCGCCGCCGCGCTGCCGCCGGCGACGGCGACCGGGATCGCGCTGCTGCTGTTCATGGGCGCCTGCGGCAAGTCGGCCCAGCTGCCCCTGCACACGTGGCTGCCGGACGCGATGGAGGGACCCACGCCGGTGTCGGCGCTCATCCACGCGGCGACGATGGTCACCGCCGGCGTGTACATGGTGGCGCGGAGCCACGCGATCTTCGAGCGGTCGCCCGTCGCGCTCGAGGTCGTCGCGTGGGTCGGCGTGGCCACGGCCCTCTTCGCCGCCACGATCGGCCTGGTCCAGACCGACATCAAGCGCGTGCTCGCCTACTCGACGGTGAGCCAGCTCGGGTACATGTTCGCCGCGGTCGGCGTGGGCGCGTACGCCGCCGGCATCTTCCACCTGGTGACCCACGCCTTCTTCAAGGCGCTGTTGTTCCTGGGCGCCGGCAGCGTCATCCACGGCCTCGGCGGCGAGCAAGACTTGCGGAAGATGGGCGGGCTTTCTTCGAGGATGGTGACCACCACCATCACGACGACGATCGGCGCGCTCGGCCTCGCCGGGCTCCCGGGCCTGGCCGGGTTCTTCTCGAAGGACGAGATCCTGGCGGCCGCGTTCGTGAGCGGCCATCGCCTGATGTGGGCGCTGCTGCTGCTGGGCGCGTTCCTCACGACGTTCTACACGGCTCGCATGCTGTTCCTGGCGTTCTACAGCGGGCCGCGGATGAGCAAGGAAGCCGCCCACCGCGTCCACGAGTCGCCGCGCGTGATGACGCTCCCGCTCACGGTCCTGGCCCTGCTCACGGTGATCACCGGCGTGCTCTTCGGGATTCCGTCGGACCAGGGGACGCGGTTCGCGCGGTTCCTGGCGCCGGTGTTCCCCGTGCACGAGAGCGGACACAGCGGCCTCGTCGCGCTGATGCTGTTGGTCATGACGGTCGCCGTGTTCGCGGCGGGCATCGCCCTCGCCTGGGTCCGGTACATGGCCTCACCGGTGCGCGCCGACGAGATCGGGCGGCCGAAGACGGCGCTCCACCGCTGGCTCCTCGACGCGTACTACGTCGACGCGCTCTACGATCGGCTGATCGTGCGTCCGCTCCTGGCGCTCTCCGAGTTCCTCGCCCGCGTGTTCGACCTGCGGCTGATCGACGGGCTCGTCAACGCGCTCGGCCGCGCCGTCGTCGCCGGCGCGACGCGCCTGCGCCGCATCCAGACCGGCTTCACGGTCAACTACGCGCTCACGATGCTCGGCGGCGCCGTCGCCATCGTCGTCTTCCTGCTGTCTCGCTAAATGCCCGGCGCGCTCCTCTCGGCGGTGACGTTTCTGCCCGGCGCCGGTGGGCTGGCCCTCCTCCTGATCCCCGGGCGGCGGAGGGGCGTCGCCCGCGTCGCCGCGCTGGCGGTCTCGCTGGTCACGTTCGCGCTGTCGCTGCCGCTCTACTTCGGCTTCGACCGTGACAACCCCGGCTACCAGTTCGAGGAGTACCGGATGTGGATGCCGACGCTCGGCGTCTCCTACCACATCGGCATCGACGGCATCAGCCTGCTCCTGGTGCTCCTGACGACCTTTCTCACGCCGCTGGCCCTCGCGTCGGCGTGGGACGGGATCGAGGACCGCGTCGAGGGGTTCGTGGCGACGATGCTGATCCTCGAGACGGGGATGCTCGGGGTCTTCGTGAGTCTGGACCTCTTCCTCTTCTATATGTTCTGGGAGGCGATGCTGATCCCCATGTACTTCATCATCGGCGTCTGGGGCGGCCCCGACCGTATCTACGCCGCGGTGAAGTTCGTGCTGTACACGATGGTGGGCTCGGTCCTGATGCTCGTCGCGATCCTGGCGCTCTACTATCAGTACGGCGCCGCGAGCGGCCGCTACACGTTCGACCTGCCGACGCTGACCCAGTTCGTGATGGCGCCGGGCCTGGCCCAGAACCTCATGTTCCTCGCGTTCGCGCTGGCGTTCGCGATCAAGGTGCCGCTGTTCCCCTTCCACACCTGGCTGCCCGACGCGCACGTCGAGGCGCCGACCGCCGGCAGCGTGATCCTGGCCGGCGTGCTGCTCAAGATGGGGACCTACGGATTCTTGCGGTTCTGCCTGCCGCTCTTCCCGGACGCGAGCCTCTCCTTCGGGCCCGTCGTGTTCGCGCTGGCGGTGATCGGCATCGTCTACGGCGCGTGGGTGTCGACGGTGCAGCCGGACATGAAGAAGCTCGTCGCCTACTCGAGCGTGAGCCACCTCGGCTTCGTGATGCTCGGCATCTTCACGCTCAACCAGCAGGGGCTGGTGGGCGGCCTCATCCAGATGGTGAACCACGGGCTCTCGACGGGCGCTCTCTTCCTGATGGTCGGGATGATCTACGAGCGCCGCCACTCGCGCCTCGTCGCGGACTTCGGCGGCCTGTGGCGGGTGGTGCCGGGCTTCTCGGCGCTCTTCCTGGTGGTGGTGCTGTCGTCGCTGGGGCTGCCCGGCCTCAACGGCTTCGTGGGCGAGTTCCTGGTCCTGGTCGGCGCGTTCCAGCGCAGCATCTGGCTCGCCGCGGTCGCGACCAGCGGGATCATCTTCGCCGCGGTCTACCTGCTCTGGATGTATCAGCGCGTGATCTTCGGCGAGATCACCCACGAGGCGAACCGCGCCCTTCCCGATCTCACGCCGCGCGAGTGGGCGGTGCTGGTGCCGGTGGTGGTGCTCATCGTCTGGATCGGCGTCTACCCGGGCGCGTTCACCGGTACGACCGAGACGGCGGTCGAGGCGCTGATCGCCCAGGTACAGAGCAAGACCAGCGCGAACCGATGATGGACGCGATCGTCTTCCCGCCGGTCGTCCTGGGGCCGCTGCTGCCGACGCTGATCGTGCTCGCCGCCGCGGCGCTGGTGCTGCTGCTCGACCTGGGGCCGCGACGGATCGGCCGCGAGCTGCTCGCGGCCGTCGCGCTGGGGGGCATGGTGGCGGCGCTCCTGGTGACGCTGTCCCGCTGGGGCACCACGGGCCGCGCGTTCCGCGACATGATCGTGCTCGACAACTTCGCCCTGTTCTTCAACGTCGTGATCTGCTACGCGACGGCGCTGATCCTGCTGCTGTCGATGGACTACCTGCGCCGCAGCGGCAACGACTCGGCCGAGTACTGGGCGCTCGTCCTGTTCGCGACCGCCGGCATGATGCTGCTGGCCGCGGCCGGCGACCTGGTGGTGGTGTTCCTGGGCCTGGAGCTGATGTCGCTCTCGCTCTACGTGCTGGCCGGCTTCTTCAAGCGCGAGCTGGCGTCCGGCGAAGCCGCGCTGAAATATTTCCTGCTGGGCGCCTTCGCCTCGTCGTTCCTCCTCTACGGGATCGCCCTGATCTACGGCGCCGCCGGCACCACGAGCCTCGACCGGATCGCGCTGGCCATGGCCGGGCGCACCAACGATCCGCTGTTCGTGATCGGCCTCGGGCTCCTGCTGGTGGGTTTCGGCTTCAAGATCTCGTCGGTGCCCTTCCACATGTGGGCGCCCGACGTGTACCAGGCCGCGCCCACCAGCGTGACCGCGCTGATCGCGACCGGGTCCAAGGCCGCCGCGTTCGCGGCGCTGATCCGGGTGCTGGCGGTCCAGCTTCGCGGCGTGCCGGCGGACTGGACCGCGCTGGTCTGGGTCGGCGCGGCCGCCACGATGACGGTGGGCAACGTGGTCGCGATCGCGCAGTCCAACCTCAAGCGCATGCTCGCGTACTCGTCGATCGCCCACGTCGGGTACATGCTGATCGGCCTCGTGGCCGGCGGCCCGGACGGCGTGGGCGCCATCCTCTTCTATCTGCTGACGTACACGTTCACCACCGCCGGCGCCTTCGGGGTGATCACGCTGTGCGAGCGCGCCCGCGCCGAGGCGGTCGACGTCGCGGACTACACCGGGCTCGCCCGTCGTCACCCGACGCTGGCGGCGGTGCTCGCGCTCTTCCTGCTCTCGCTGATCGGGATCCCGCCGCTGGCCGGCTTCGTCGGCAAGTTCTACCTGTTCGGGGCCGCGGTGCGCGCGGGCTATTTCTGGCTCGCGGTCATCGGCGTGCTCAACTCGGCGGTGGCGGCCTACTACTACCTCCGCGTGGTCGTCCTCATGTACATGCGCGAGCCCGAGGGCGCGGCGACGTCCTGCGTGCCCTCGTTCGCCAGTGGTCTGGCGCTGACGATCGCGCTGTTGGCGATCGTACTGCTCGGCGTCATCCCGGCGCCGTTCGCCGACCTCGCCCAGGCCGCCGTCGCGCCGCTGCTCCGCTAGGGGGATGGGGTCGGCCGGTCCCGCGACCATCGTCCTGCCGCATCGCGGGTGGCTCTTCGACCTCGACGGCACGGTGTACCGTGGCGACGCGCTGATCCCCGGCGCCGACGGCGCGATCGCGGCCCTCCGGGCGGCGGGCCGCCGCGTCGCCTTCCTGTCCAACAAGCCGCTCCAGACCCGCGCCGACTACGCCCGGAAGCTGACCGGGCTCGGCATTCCCACGCGCGAGGACGACGTCGTCAACTCCTCGCTCGTGCTCGCGCGCCATCTGGCGCGTCTCGATCCCGGCGCGCCGGTGTTCGTGATCGGCGAGCCGCCGCTGATCGCCGAGCTGCGCGCCCACGGCTTCGAGGTGCGCGGTGATCCGCGCGTCCGCTGGGTGGTGATCGCCTTCGACCGTACGTTCGATTACGCCAAGCTGAACACCGCGCTCCAGGCGGTGCGGCAGGGCGCCCGGCTGATCGCCACCAATCCGGACCGCACGTGCCCGACCGAGGACGGCGAGATTCCCGACTGCGCCGGGATGACCGCTGCCGTGGAGGCGGTGACCGGGCACGCGGTCGAGGTCATCGTCGGCAAGCCGTCGCCGATCATCCTCGAGGTTGCCCTGGAACGGCTCGGGGTGGCGGCGGGTGAGTGCGTGATCGTGGGCGATCGCCTCGAGACGGACATGATGATGGGCAAGCGGCACGGCCTGGCGACGGTTCTGGTGCTGAGCGGAGTCACGCGCGAGGGCGACGCGGGCATCGCGGAGACCGCGCCCGATCTCGTGGTCGCCTCCATCCGCGACCTCGTGCGGTGAGGGCGGGCGTCGAAGTTGACGCCCCCGGGCGTCGAAGTTGACGCCCCTCGTGGCCGGGCAGTACGGTGAGGGGGATGAATAGCCGTCCCTGGCCTCTCGAGGACGCCGACTACGACGTCGTCGTCGTCGGAGGTGGCATGGCCGGCGCCGGCGTCGCACGCGATCTGGCCCTGCGTGGCGTCTCGGTGGCGCTCGTCGAGAAGGCCGACTTCGCCTCGGCGACGACGTCGCAATCGTCGAAGCTCATTCACGGCGGTCTCCGGTATCTCGAGCTGCTCGACTTCGGGCTGGTCCGCGAGTCGCTCCGCGAACGCGAGACGCTCCGCCGGCTGGCGCCGCACCTGGTCCGGCCGCTGCCCTTTCTGGTGCCGATCTACCGCAAGTCCTCGCGCAGCCTCGTCAAGGTCCGCATCGGGCTCAAGCTCTACGACTGGCTGACACCCGGCCGCAACCGGGAGCGTTACCGCGTGTTGCCACCGGTCGACGCGCTCTCGCTCGAGCCGGCGATCCGGGCGCGCGACCTCCGGGGCGCCGGCTACTACTTCGACGACCTGCTGGTCTACCCCGAGCGGCTGTGCCTCGAGAACGTCCTGTCGGCGTGCCGCCACGGCGCGCGGGCGTTCAACTACGCCTACATCGAGGAGACCGTGCGCGACCCGCGCGGCCCCATCCGAGGGGTCAAGGTGCGCGACCTGCTGACCGGCCGGGTCGCGACGCTCGGCGCGCGCATCGTCGTCAACGCGACCGGCCCCTGGGTCGACGAGATCCGCGCGGCGGCCGGCGTCACGGACCGGGGCAAGCGCATCCTGCGACGCACCAAGGGCATCCATTGCCTCCTGCCGCGGCTGACCGATCGCGCGATCTACCACAGTACCGGCGACGACCGGATGATCTTCGTGATCCCGTGGCGCGAGTTCTCGCTGGTCGGGACCACCGACAGCGACTTCGACGGTGACCTCGACCGCCTGCACGCGACCCGCGACGAGGTCGACTACCTGTTGGGCGAGGTGCGGCACGCCCTGCCCGACCCGCGCGTCGCGCTCAAGGAGGTCCTGTACACGTACGCGGGCGTGCGGCCGCTCTCGTTCGAGGAGGGCAAGCGCGAATCCGACGTGTCGCGCGCGCACAAGGTGGTCGCCGAGGAGCGCGGTCACTTCCTGTCGATCACCGGCACCAAGCTCACGTGCTTCCGGAGCCTCGCCGCCGGGCTGGGCGACCAGGTCGTGCGCACGCTCGGTCGCCGCGGCGCCGGCTGCTCCGATCGCCTCGCGCTCGACGGCACCGACGACGAGGCGTCGAAGGTCGAGGCCCGCGCGTGGCTCGACGTCTCGGGCGAGGCGGCGATGACCGGGCTCGACCGCGAGACGCTCGAGACGCTGGTGACGACCTACGGCCGCGCCTGGACGCGCGTGACCGATCTCTCCGGCAAGCTCGCGGGCGGTGGCGAGCGGCTGTGCCCGAGCAACCCCGACATCGTCGCCGAGCTGCACCACGCGGTGCAGGACGAGCTGGCGGTGTCTCTCCAGGACGTGCTGCTGCGGCGGACCGGCATCGGCACCAGCCGCTGCCAGGGGCTCGACTGCGCCGAGGCGATCGGCCGGCGCATGGCGCCGCTCCTCGGCTGGACGCCCCGCCGGCTGCAGGCCGAGCTCGAGGCCTACGACGCCCACGTCGTGCGCTCGCACAAGTTCCGCGAGTAGCCGGCGCGTCGCTCCCACGTCACCGGGCCGTCGCGCACCGTGTGCTATAGTGCGGCGGACCTGGCACGGATGACCCCGCAGAAAACCCGGTCGTGCGCGCTGCAAGCCGTCGCGGGGCTGGGGCCCCGCCGGCTGAGGCGCGGCTAGAAATCATGGAGGCTCGCATGAAGCGCTGGGCTTGCGCCGTCGCAGTCGTGGCCGCCGCGCTCGTCGTCGGTCCGACGGAGTCGTTGGCGAAGACGGAGATCTCGTTCTGGCACGCGATGGGCGGCCAGCTCGGCGACACCGTCAACGAGCTGGTGAAGCAGTTCAACCACAGCCAGGCCGAGTACGAGGTCAAGGCGCTGAACAAGGGGACGTATCCCGAGGTCCTCACCGGCGCCATCGCGGCCTACCGACAGAAGAACCCGCCGCACATCGTGCAGATGTTCGACGTCGGCACGCAGACCATGCTGCTGTCGGGCGCGATCCATCCGATCTTCCAGCTGATGAAGGAGCAGGAGATCGCGATCAACTGGGGCGACTTCATCAAGCCGGTCACCGGCTACTACTCGAAGGACGGCAACCTCTACTCGATGCCGTTCAACTCGTCGAGCCCGATCCTCTACTACAACAAGGACGCCTTCAAGAAGGCGGGCCTGCCCGACAAACCGCCGGCGACGTGGAAAGAGGTCGGCGAGTTCTCCAAGAAGATCATCGCGGCCGGTGGGGCGAAGTGCGGCTTCACGACCTCGTGGCCGTCGTGGACGATGCTCGAGAACACGTTCCCGTGGCACGACCAGCCGTTCGCCACCAACCAGAACGGCTACACCGGCCTCGACACCAAGCTCTTGATCAACGGCGAGTTCGGCGTCAAGCACATCGGCCAGCTGGCGGCCTGGCAGAAGGAGGGTGTCTACTCCTACGGCGGCCGCATGGGCCAGCCCGACCCGAAGTTCATCAACGGCGACTGCGCCATGCTGATCCAGTCCTCCGCGGTGATCGGCGGCTTCAAGAAGTCGCTGAAGTTCGAGTGGGCGACCGGCCAGCTGCCGCACTGGGGCGCGCCGTACAAGAAGCAGAACACGATCGTCGGCGGCGGCACGCTCTGGGTGATGAAGGGCCACAAGGGCGCCGACGACAAGGGCGTCGCCCAGTTCATGAGGTTCATCGCCGAGCCGCACCAGCAGATGTGGTGGAGCGTGACCACCGGCTACGTGCCGGTCACCCAGACGGCGATCAAGAACCTCGAGGCCGGGTACCACTTCAAGAAGAACCCGGAGCAGTGGACGGCGCTCAGCCAGCTCTCGGCCAAGCCGACGCCCAACAGCCTGGGCCACCGGCTCGGGAATTTCGTCCAGATCCGCGAGGCGATCGAGGGCGAGCTGGAGAACGTCTTCGCCGGCAAGAAGACCGCCAAGGAAGGCCTCGACGCCGCGGTGGCGAAGGGCAATGACATCTTGAAGGAGTTCGCCGCCGCCAGCGCGCAATAGGCTCGATGAAGCGGGCGGTCTTCCCGAACCGGCTGCTGCCCTATCTGCTCGTGCTGCCGCAGATCGCGGTGACCGGCGTGTTCTTTTTCTGGCCGGCGCTCGAGTCCGTGCGTCTCAGCGTCTTCCGGACGTCGCCCTTCGGGGACAAGAGCTTCTTCGTCGGCCTCGAGAACTTCCGCAAGCTCCTGACCTCGTCCGAGTACTACTCGTCGATCGTGAACTCGTTTCTCTTCGCGTTCGGCGTGACGGCGATCGGACTGGGCGCGGGCCTCCTGGTCGCCGCGCTCGCCACCCAGAAGATCCGCGGGCTGGCCGCGTACCGCACCGCGGTGCTGTGGCCGTACGGGATCGCGCCGCCGATCGCCGGTATCATCTTCCTGTTCATCTTCCATCCCTCGTATGGCGCGCTGCCGTACTGGCTCTCGTTCGTGACCAGCTACGAGTTCAACTGGCTGCTGAAGGGGTGGGTGGCGATGGCCCTGGTCATCGTCGCCACGGCGTGGACGCACGTCGGCTACAACATCGCCTTCTTCCTGGCCGGGCTGCTGGCGATCCCGGCGTCGGTGCTGGAGGCGGCCAGCGTCGACGGCGCCGGGGCCATCCGCCGCTTCCGGTCGATCATCTTTCCGCTGCTCTCGCCGATCACCTTCTACCTGCTGGTCGTGAACCTGATCTTCTCGTTCTTCGGCTCCTTCGGCGTGATCCACGCGGTGACCCAGGGCGGCCCCGGCCGCGCCACCGAGATCATGGTCTTCAAGGTCTACAACGACGGCCTCATCGGCCTGAACCTCGGCTCCTCCGCGGCCCAGTCGGTGCTGCTGATGCTGGTGGTCATCGCGCTGACCGCGATCCAGTTCCGCTTCGTCGAGAAGCGCGTGACGTACTCGTGAGCGCCGACGGCGCGGCGGTTGCCTCGGCGAGGGTCGACGCGCTGCCGCGGGTCGCCGCGGCGCGGCGCGGGCGGACGTTCGACTGGGGGACCGTCGTCGTCCACGCGCTCCTGATCCTCTGCGTCGCGGTGATCGCGTTCCCCCTCTACTACGCCTTCGTCATCTCGACCCAGACGGTTCCCGAAGTGCTCGGCCGGCCCCCGCTCCTGCGGCCATCCGGGCACATGCTGGAGAACTATGCGGCGGCGTGGCAGCGCTCCAACATGGCGCGTCTGCTCCTCAACAGCGCCGTCGTCGCGATCGCCTCGGCGCTGGGCAAGATCGCGATCTCGATGCTCTCGGCGTTCGCCATCGTCTACTTCAACTTCCGCGGCAAGTCGGTGGCGTTCTGGATGATCTTCGTCACCCTGATGCTGCCGGTGGAAGTCCGCATCATGTCCACCTACGAGGTGATCGGGTCCATCGGCTGGCTCAACTCGTACGCGGGCCTCACGATCCCGCTCATGGCCTCGGCGACCGCCACGTTCCTGTTCCGCCAGTTCTACATGACCGTTCCCAACGAGCTGGTGGAGGCGGCCCAGCTCGACGGCGTCGGCCCGCTGCGCTTCTTGTGGGCGTTCCTGCTGCCGCTGTCGTGGGCCAACATCGCGGCGCTCTTCGTCGTCCTGTTCATCTTCGGCTGGAACCAGTACCTGTGGCCGCTGATGATCACCAACACCGAGACCATGCGGGTCGTCGTCATCGGCCTTCAAGATCTGATTCCACGGACCGGCACCCACGTCCCGGAGTGGAACGTCATGATGGCGGCGGCGATGATGGCGCTGCTGCCGCCGGTCGCGGTGATCCTCTTCATGCAGCGGTGGTTCGTGAAAGGCCTGATCGAGTCCGAGAAGTGACGCGGATCGCGGCGCATCGCGGCGGCGCAGCCCTCTGGCCCGAGAACAGCCTGCTCGCCTTCCGGAACGCCATCGCCCTCGGCAGCGACCTGATCGAGTTCGACGTGCACCTGACCGCGGGGGGCGGCGTCGCGGTGATCCACGACGCGACGCTCGACCGCACCACCGACGGCCGCGGCGCGGTCGCGTCGATGACGGCGGACGACCTGCGGCGCGTCCACCTCAAGGGGCCGGGCGGCGCCGCGACCGCGGAGAACGTGCCGATGCTCGCCGAGGTGCTCGAGACGGCGGCCGCCTCGACGGTGGGGCTCCTGGTCGAGCTCAAAAGTCCGAGGCGGGGCGCCCGCTACGACGGGCTCGAGGAGCGTGTCCTCGCCGCGCTCACGGGCGCCGGGCTCCAGCAGCGCGCGACGCTGATGGCGTTCGATCCCGAGGTGATCGCCCGCGTGCGTGCGCTGGCGCCGCAAGCCCGCACGACCTTGCTGATCGAGCGACGGTTGATCGGGCGAGCCGCCGCTCGGCCCGCGGCGGCCGTCGACTGGGCCGTCGCCGCCGGCGTGACCGACCTCGGGCTCGAGCACACGCTCGTAGACGAGGGCGTGGTGGCGGCGGTGCGCGCGGCGAGGCTGACGCTCGGGGTGTGGACGGTGAACGACGAGATGGCGATGCGCCGGATGCACGCGCTCGGCGTCGACCTGCTCACGACCGACCGGCCCGACCTCGCCAAGCGCGTGCTCCCGGCGAAGCCGTGAGACGAACGATCCGCCTGCCGCGTCTGCTCGGTCGATGACCGGGCGCCGTCACGTCCTGGCCCTCGACCAGGGCACGACCGGCTCGACGGCGCTGGTCGTCGATCCCGAGGGCCGCGTGCTCGCCCGCGGCTACGCGGAGCTGCCCCAGTATTTCCCTCGGCCCGGCTGGGTCGAGCACGACCCCGAGGAGATCTGGTCGACCGTGGAGCGCGCGGCGCGCGCGGCGCTGGCCGAGGCGCGCCTGGCCGCGAGCGAGATCGCCGCGATCGGGATCACGAACCAGCGCGAGACGACCGTGGTCTGGGAGCGCGCGACGGGCGCGCCGATCCATCGCGCGATCGTCTGGCAGTGCCGCCGCACGGCGCCGATGTGCGACCGGCTCCGCGCCGACGGGCTCGAAGCGCTGGTGCGAGCGCGGACGGGGCTCGTTCTCGACGCGTACTTCTCGGGCACGAAGATCCGCTGGCTCCTCGACGAGGTCCCCGGCGCCCGCGCCCGCGCCGAGCGCGGCGCGCTCGCGTTCGGCACCGTCGATGCGTGGCTTCTCTGGAAGCTGACGGGTGGCCGCGTCCACGCCACCGACGCCACGAACGCCTCGCGCACGCTCTGCCTCGACCTCCGCACGGTCGACTGGGACGACGAGCTGCTCGGGATCCTGGGCGTCCCCCGTGCCGTGCTCCCTCGGGTGGCGCCGTCCTCGGGCGTCGTCGGGGAGACGGCGGACCTGGGCTGGCTCCCGCGCGGGGTGCCGATCGCGGGGATCGCCGGCGACCAGCAAGCCGCGTTGTTCGGACAGGCGTGCCACGAGGTCGGCGCGGCCAAGAACACGTATGGCACCGGGTGCTTCATGCTGCTCAACACCGGCGAGGCGCCGGTCGCGTCGTCGCGCGGGCTCGTGACCACGATCGCCTGGCGGATCGGCGGGCGGACCACGTATGCTCTCGAGGGCAGCGTGTTCATCGCGGGCGCCGCGATCCAATGGTTGCGCGACGGACTCGGGCTGCTGCGGAACGCGGCCGAGAGCCAGGCGCTAGCGGAGTCGGTCCCGGACACCGGCGGCGTCTATCTCGTCCCGGCGTTCGTGGGTCTGGGCGCGCCCCACTGGGACATGTACGCGCGCGGCACGGTCGTGGGCCTGACGCGCGGGACGACGAGCGCGCACCTCGTGCGGGCGGCGCTCGAGGCGATCGCGTTCCAGAGCCGCGACGTGCTGGAGGCGATGGCGGCCGACGCGGGCATCCCGGTCCGGGAGCTGCGCGTGGACGGCGGCGCCGCGGTCAACGACTTCCTGTGCCAGTTCCAGGCCGACGTCACGAGCGTCGCCGTGCTGAGGCCGAGCGTCATCGAGACGACCGGGCTGGGCGCCGCCTACCTGGCCGGGCTGGGCGCCGGCGTGTGGCGCTCGCTCGACGAGGTGGGCCGGCGGTGGACGCTGGAGCGCAGGTTCACGCCCGCGCTCGATGCGGCGGCGCGCACGGCGCGTTGCGACGGGTGGCGGCGGGCGGTGGAGCGATCGAAAGGGTGGGCCACGGCATGAGAGGAGACGGTCGATGAGACACGTCGCGATCCTGGCGCTGGCGGTGCTGCTCGTGGCCGGCGCGCGCGGAACGGCCTGGGCGCAGGCGCCGATCGAGGGCGAGCTGGCGCTGATCACGCCGGTGTCGAAGTTCATCCACGACGCCGCGCTCAAGGCGTTCGCCGAGTACGCGAAGGAGAAGTGGAACGTCACGGTCAAGGTGAGCGCGATCCCGGCCGGCACGCCGGTCGCCTACGGCCGCATCGTGGAGTGGAAGGGCCGGCCCGACGCCGACATCTTCTGGGGGGGTGAGTCGGCGCTGTTCGAGAAGCTCGCCGCACAGAAGCTCCTCCAGAAGGTCGAGATCTCGCGCGAGGTGTGGGACTCGATCCCGGCGTCGATCGGCAAGCCCCGCGCCATCCCGCTCAAGGACAAGCAGGGGTTCTGGGTCGGCACCGCGCTCGAGCCGTACGGGCTCGTCTACCATCCGAAGAAGATCCAGCGCCTGGGCATCGCCGAGCCCACGGAGTGGGACGACCTGTTGCACCAGAAGCTGAAGGGCGAGGTGGCCCAGTGCGCGCCGACCCGCTCCTCGTCGTCGAACGCGACCTACGAGGTGATCCTGTCCATCCACGGCGAGGACAAGGGCTGGGACTGGCTCCGGAAGCTCGCCGCGAACACCGGGTTCTTCACCGCGCGCAGCCGTGACGTGCCCACGGTCGTCGCCAAGGGCGAGTACAGCGCCGGCTTCGCCGTGCCGTCGTACATGGCGTTCGAGGAGAAGCTGGCGGGCTTCGAGCTGAAGTTCGTCGCGCCGAAGAACGCGTTCGTCACCCCCGAGCCGATGGCGATCCTGGCCGGCTCGCGCAATCCGAAGGCGGCGCGCGCCTTCATCGAGTTCTTGTTGTCCGAGCGCGGTCAGAAGGTCTTCATGGAGCGCGGGCTCTTCCCGATCACGCCGAAGTACAAGGTGCAGGGACCGCCCGGCTCGACCGCCGAGATGGCCGTCGAGTTCACCGGCGGCGTGCGCTCGTACTTCGACCGCGACGTCTCCAACGTCTACGACGAGGACGTCGCGCAGAAGCGGTCGGAGGCGCTCAAGCAGAAGTTCCGCACGGACATCGAAGCGACCTGGAAGAAGCCATAGTCCGGGACCGTCGGTGAAGATCGGGCTGCGGGACGTTCTCAAGCGGTTCGGGAACGTGACCGCGGTCGACCGCGCGAGCCTCGAGATCGGCGACGGCGAGCTGTTCACGCTGCTCGGCCCCTCCGGGTGCGGCAAGACGACGCTGCTCCGGCTGATCGCGGGGTTTTACGCGCCGGACGGCGGCGAGATCTGGTTCGGCGACCGCCGCGTCGACCGGCTCCGGCCCTACGAGCGCAACATCGGGATGGTGTTCCAGAACTACGCGCTCTGGCCCCACATGACGGTGCAGGCCAACGTCACCTACGGGCTCAGGCTGCGGAAGCTCGACGCGGCGACCATCGGCGGGCGCGTCGCGGCCGGGCTGGCCAAGGTGAATCTGGTGGGCCTCGAGCACCGTTATCCCGGCCAGCTCTCCGGCGGCCAACAGCAGCGCGTCGCGCTCGCCCGCGCGCTCGTGCTCAACCCCGACATCCTGCTGCTGGACGAGCCCTTGTCGAACCTCGACGCCAAGGTCCGGGTGCAGGTGCGCGCCGAGATCCGCAAGCTCCAGAAAGACCTGGGCATCACGACGGTGTACGTCACTCACGATCAGGAGGAGGCGCTCTCGCTCTCCGATCGGGTCGCGGTCATGCGCGACGGGCGCGTGCTCCAGGTGGCGGCGCCCAAGGCGCTCTACGAGCGGCCGACCGGCCGGTTCGTCGCCGACTTCGTCGGCACCAACAACTTCCTGCCCGGGACGTGCCGCGAGGCCAACGGCGGCGGCGTCGTCGCCGAGACGGCCATCGGCGTCGTGCGGAGCTCGGCGACCGCGCGGCTCAGGCCGGGTGAGCGCTGCGTGCTCGCGGTGCGGCCCGAGAACATCGCGCTCGGCGCCGGCTCGGAGAACACGTTCGCGGGGCGCGTGGTGCTCGCCGCGTACCTGGGCAATACGCTCCGCTACGACGTCGAGGTCGGCACGGGCGTGGTGCTCAAGGTGGACGTGGGGGATCCCTGGCACCACGAGGTGCTGCCGACGGGGTCGGCGGTGCGCGTGACGTTTCCCGCGTCGGCGACGCTCACCCTTCCGGAAGAATGACCCGCCTCGCGCCGTACTCGGGCCACCCAGCGTCCGCGTCGGCCTCGCGCGCCGGCCGGGTCATGCCGGCGCTCGGCGTCGGGCTGATCTGGCTCTTCCTGCTCGTGTTCCTGGTCTACCCGCTCGCGCGGATCCTCTACGACGCGTTCAGCGATGAGGCGGGGCGTCTGACGCTCGCCAACTTCGTCGAGTTCGCGCGCGACCGCTTCTATCTGCGCTCACTGGTGAACTCGCTGGTGCTCGGGATCGGCACCGTGGCGACGACCTCGGTGCTGGGCTTCGCGGTCGCGTTCCTCCTCGTCCGCTGCGACTTCGTCGGCCGCAACCTCTTCAGCTACCTGACGCTGATCCCGATCATCTCGCCGCCGCTGGTCGGCGTGCTCGGGTTCACCTTCATCATGGGCCGGGCCGGGACCGTGAACGTGCTCCTCGAGGACTGGTTCGGCCTCACCCGGCCCATCAATTTCGTCTACGGACTCCATGGCGTGCTGCTGGTCGAGACGCTCCACCTTTTCCCGATGATCACGCTGAACGTCGTGGATGCGCTCGCCAAGATCGACCCCGCGCTCGAGGAGGCGGCCGAGAGCGTCGGCGCCCGGCGCTGGACGAGGCTCGTCACGATCACGCTTCCGCTGACGACGCCGGGCTACGTGGCCGGCGCGCTGCTGGTGTTCATCTGGACCTTCTCGGACTTCGCCACCCCGCTGGTGCTCGGCGTCCACGATCTCCTCGCCTCGCAGGCGTACTTGAACATCGTCCAGTTCGTGGACCGGCGCCTGTTCCGGATGGGGATCGTGATCTCGGCGCTCATGGTGGCGCTGGCCGTCGTCTTCCTGATCGCGGCGCGCCGCTACGTCGCGATCAAGGACTACTCGTCGCTCTCGTACTCGAAGGTGCCGCGCCGGCGCCTCTCGTGGCTCGGCCAGACCGGCGCGATCGGGTTCCTGTCGGCGTTGATGCTGCTGTCGTTCATCCCGTATCTCGGCGTGGCGCTCGCGTCCGTCGGCCGCGGATGGTCGCTGACGCCGTTCCCCGTCCGGTACACGCTCCACTACTTCGAGCGGGTCATCGTCGAGACGCCGAAGTACATCGTGAACAGCTTCCTCTATGCCGGGCTGGCGGTCGGGGTGTGCATCGTCGTCGGCGTGCCCATCGCGTGGATCCTGGCGCGCACGCGGCTGCCGGGGCGCGACACGCTCGACGGACTCAACACGTTGATCCTCGCGATCCCCGGGACCGCCATCGGTATCGCGTACGTCCGCGCGTTCCACTTCGAGCTGCCCGGCGTGGGCTACGCGCTCACGAGTCTCTGGATCGTCTTGCCGCTCATCCTCGCGATTCGCCGGCTGCCCTACACGGTGCGCGGCTCCTACGCGTCGCTGCTGCTGGTGCACCGATCCATGGAGGAGGCCGCGGCGAGCGTGGGCGCGCGCGGCTGGCGCTCCTTCCGCGACATCACGCTGCCGTTGATCTGGCGCGGCGTCCTGGTGGGCTCGCTCTTCTCCTTCGTGACCTCGCTGCAGGAAGCCTCCGCCGTGCTCTTCCTGTCGCTCGGCGGGTGGGAGACGATCACCGTCGGGATTTTCTCCTTCTACATCGCGGGCAGCGCCAACGAAGCGGCCGCGCTCGGCGTCATTCTCATCGCCGTGGCCGCGGTGAGCGTGATCGTGATCAATCGGATCGCCGGGACGAGGATGGGAGGAATGTTCGGCTAGGTTCTGTGCTAGTGTTTCTGTTCACATGGCGCCATCCGGGGAGCAGGGGACCTGGAAAGCGCTCGGGGAGTTGTCCTCGATCGGTCTGACACTGGTGATCTCGACGGTGCTCGGGCTGGTCGGGGGCTACTACGTGGACCGCTGGCTGGGAACGACGCCCTGGCTCCTGCTGATCGGGCTCGTGCTCGGCATCGCGGCGGGGTTCGTGAACCTCTTTCGATCAGTGAGTCGTGCGGAGCGCGATCTCGATGACCCCAGGTGAGCTGACGGCTCGGGTAACCTTCGACACGTGCGCGGTCTCCGCGGTGCTGGCCGCGCTCGGCGGCCTCGTCGCCGGCGCCTCGGTGGCCGGCGGTGTCCTCGCCGGCGGCGCGCTCGCCGTCCTCAGCTTCCGCTGGCTCGTGGCGCGCGCGGCGATCGTGACGGCCGCGGGCGGCGCGCCGGTGTCGGCCTGGGTGATCGGCGCGGGGCTGCGGTTCGCCGCCTGCACGGTCGCGTGCGCGATCCTCCTCAAGACCGGTTGGGCCGACCCGATCGGGCTGGTGGCCGGGTTCACCGTGCTGCCCTGCGACGTGGTCGTCCGTGGGCTCGCGTCGGCCCGCAGCGGAGCCTGAGCGTGGAAGCCATCGAGCATCCGCCGATCTTCCGCCTGCCGGGTATTCCCGATCACGTCACCTACACGTGGCTCGTGATGGTGATCCTGGCGGGTGTCGCGTTCGCGGCCTCCCGCAACGTGCGGCTCGTGCCGCGCGGGCTCCAGAACTTCCTCGAAGTCGTCCTCGAACAGTTCATCCAGATGATCGACGACGTGATGGGCGTCGAGGGCCGGCGCTATCTGCCGCTGCTGGCCACGCTCGGGCTCTTCATCGTCACCGCCAATCTCATCAGCCTGGTGCCCGGCATGGGGGGCCCGACCAGCAACCTGAACACCAACGCGGCGTGCGCGCTGGTCGTGTTCGTGTCGTATCACTGGATCGGCGTGCGCAAGCAGGGCGCCCTGAAGTATCTCGCGCACTTCGCGGGTCCGGTCCCGCTGGCGCTGAAGCCCCTGATGTTCGTGATCGAGATCATCAGCCACCTCGCCCGGCCGCTCTCGCTCACGCTGCGACTCTTCGGCAACATGGTCGGCGGTCACATCCTGCTCGCCGTCATCTTCCTGCTGATGGGCCTGGACGGCCTGATCGGTTGGGCGCTGTCGGGCAGCGCGGCGGGCGCCATCGTCGGCGGAATCGGCGGCGCCGTCACGGTCGTGTTCACGGTCGGCTTCCTCTATCCGCTGAAGATCCTGGTGGCGTTTCTCCAGGCGTTCATCTTCGTGATGCTGACGATGCTCTACATCTCGGGAGCGATCGAGGAATCGGAGCATCATGCCGAGCACCAGTCCGAGCACCACCACTAGCAGACCACACGTACAGAGGAGGACGGTCGTGCGACGGTCACTGACTTTGGCAGGACTTGCGGTCTTCGGGCTTCCGGGCCTGGCGTTCGCCCAGACCCCAGCCGCCACGGGGAGCTGGATCGGTCCGTTCGCGGTCATCGCGGCCGGCATCGGCATGGCGATCGCGGCCGGGCTGTGCGGCTTGGGTCAGGGCAGGGCGGTGGCGTCGGCGGTCGACGCGATGGCGCGCCAGCCGGGCGCCGCGGCGCGGATCCAGACGGCGATGATCATCGGTCTCGCGCTCATCGAGTCGCTCGCGATCTACACGCTCGTCATCGCGCTGATTCTCCTCTTCGTGAAGGGCATCCAGTTCTCGTGATGTCGAGCGGGTAGGAGGCATCGCAGGCCGGGCGCCGCGCGACGGCGGCGCCCGGCCTGCTCCTCTGATGTCACGACGCTCCGCCTACCGCCTTCCGAAAATTCCCGAGATGACGATCCGTCGTCTCTCGGTCTACACGCGGTGTCTGCTGCAGCTCGAAGAGGACGGGATCAAGACCGTGTCCTCGCAGGAGCTCGCCGAGCGGTTCAACCTCAACTCGGCGCAGGTGCGCAAGGACCTCGCCTACTTCGGCGAGTTCGGCGTCCGGGGCATCGGCTACTACGTGTCCGGCCTGAAGGCGGAGCTCCAGCGGATCCTCGGACTCGATCGTGAGTGGGCAGTGGCGCTCGTGGGCTTCGGCAACCTCGGCTCCGCGCTCTTCCACTACAAGGGATTTACGCGCCAGGGATTCCGCATCGCGGCGATCTTCGACGAGGACCCGGCCAAGGTGGCGCGCGAGGTCGAGGCGACGCCGATCTTCGCGAGCCGCGATCTCGGCCGCGAGATCAAGGCGCGCGGCATCCAGATCGCGATCATGGCGGTGCCGCCTGAAGCGGCGCAGCCCGTGGCCGACCTGCTGGTGAACGCCGGGATCCGCGCGATCCTGAACTTCGCCCCGGCGCGCCTCAAAGTGCCCAAAGACGTCCGCCTCAAGCACGTCGACCTCTCCTCGCCCGTCGCCGCTCGTCGGGAACGGGTCCTCGCGATCCCCCGCCACTACCCCAGCTCCCAGCCCCCGTCCCACCCTCGCCGCCGAGCCTCTGGCGACATCGCCCGAGCCCTTCGACCACCCCGGGAGGTCGCGCGCGTCGGCGCACGAGCGTGAGGCTAAGCAAGCATCACCGTGACAATCGCGCTCAACGTCGGCGGGCGAGAGCACGATCGGTGAATCGCGAAACTCCTGACGTCGAGCGGAGACGGGCGTGAGGCTAAGCAAGAATCGCCGTGACAATCGCGTGCTCAACGTCGGCGGCGCGAAGCACCAAGAGCGACCGCGGAACTCCACGAGGAGGGGAGACGGGCGGGCGGTGGGGGTCGTGGGTGGGAGGGGGTCACCAGGACCCGTTCCCGACAAGCGGCGACGGGCGAGGCGTGCCCGGATGGAGCCCAGCCGCCGAGGGGAAGCGGACGCGTGCCGCGTGGTCTCGGTGACCCCCTCTCACCCACGACCCCCGCCGCCCGTCCGCCTCCGGCAAGCGTGGAGTGCCGTGATAGGGTAGAGATCTTCGCGGGGATGCTGAGAGAGTGGCCGGCTTTTGATGCGCTGGCGAAATCGTTCGCCGAGGGTGAAGTCTGTCTCCGTGTCGCCGGCCTCACCGGAGCCGCCCGCCCGCTCGTCGTCGCCGAGCTCCTGCAGACCCATCCACGCCCCGCGCTCGTGGTCGTCGGCAGCATGGCCGACGCGCACCGCTGGACGCAGGATCTCCGCCTCTTCGGCGCTTCGGTGTTCGAGTTCCCGCAGCCGGAGCCCAGGCTCTGGCGCGGTGGCCAGCATCGGGAGGCCGATGCCGAGCGCGCGACGATCGCGAGGCGTCTGGCCGTCGCCGAGCCCGTCACCGTGGTCGCCACGCCTCTGGCCCTGGACGCGCGGCTCTGGAGCCCCACGGAGTTCTCGTCGCGTACGCTCCGGCTCTCGACCGGCGACCGGCTGGATCGCGAGCTGCTGCTCGAGGCGCTCGAGCGCTGCGGCTACGAGCGCGTGGAGACGGTCGTCGCCGTCGGGCAGTGGAGCCTGCGCGGCGGCATCGTCGACGTCTTTTCGCCGAGCCAGGCTGGCCCGGCCCGGATCGAGTTCTTCGGCGACGACATCGAGTCGATCCGCCTGTTCGACCCCACGTCGCAGCGCTCCGTCGGGCCGCTCGACGAGCTGCTCGTCCTGCCGCTGGCCGCGGAGGACGAGGCGCCCGAGCCCGGGGACGCGCAGCTGTTCGACTATCTGCCGGCGTCGGCGCCCGTCATCGTCGACCTGCCGAAGCTGCTCGACGGCCCGACCGAGGAAGCGACAGCCGGCCCGTCGCTCCGCGAGCGGATCGGCGAACGTCAGCTCGTCGAGCTGAGCCTGGTCGCCGGCACCTCCAGCGCCGCCGCGGGCGCCGCCGCCGCGACGGAATTCGCGCTGGAGACGCTCGAGGTCTCGCGCTTCACCGGTCGCTTCAAGGAGCTCGCCGCGGACCTCGGACGCTGGCGCGCCGAGGGTTTCCGCGTGCGACTCACCGCCGCCGACGACCGTCAGGCGGAGCACGTGCGCCAGATCCTGCGCGAGCACGACGTCGAGGCGGCGATCGCGCCGTCGCTCGACGGCGCGGAGTCGTTGGCGATCGTCGTCGGAGACTGCTCCGCTGGATTTTCGATCCCGGCACTCGGCGTCATCGTGCTCACCGAGGGCGAGGTCTTCGGCTCGCGGCGGCGGTCGCTCCGCCGGCCGAAGTACCAGCGCGGCGCCGAGCTCACGGCGTTCACCGATCTGGCGATCGGCGACGTCGTCGTCCACGAGGACCACGGGCTCGGCCGCTACCTCGGTCTACAAACGATGAAGATCGGCGATCGCGAAGGGGACTTTCTGCTGCTCGAGTACGCCGAGGCCAACCGCCTCTACCTGCCGGTCGAGCGTCTGGATCGCATCTCGAAATATCTCGGCGCGGACACCGACGCCGCGCGGCTCGACCGCCTGGGGGGCGCGTCCTGGCAGCGCGTGAAAGAGTCGGTGCGCGCCGCGCTACGCGAGATGGCCGAAGGGTTGCTGCGCCTCTACGCCCAGCGCGCGGTGGCCGGCGGCCACGCGTTCGGGACGGACACGCCGTGGCAGCGCGAGTTCGAGGCGTCGTTCCGGTTCGAGGAGACGGCGGACCAGCTTCGGGCGATCGAGGATGCCAAGCGCGACATGGAATCGGGCCGGCCGATGGACCGCCTCGTCGCCGGCGACGTCGGGTACGGCAAGACGGAGGTCGCGCTCCGCGCCGCCTTCAAGGCGGTGGCGGACGGCCTGCAGGTCGCGGTGCTGGTGCCGACGACGGTGCTGGCCCAGCAGCACTGGTCGACGTTCGCCGACCGCTTCGCGCCGTTTCCGGCCAAGGTCGAGCTGCTGTCGCGTTTCCGCTCGCCCAAGGAGCAGAAGGCGGTCGTCGAGGGCCTGCGGCAGGGCACCGTCGACGTCGTGATCGGCACGCACCGGCTCTTGTCGAAGGACGTCACGTTCAAGAACCTTGGCCTGATGGTCATCGACGAGGAGCACCGGTTCGGCGTCGCCCACAAGGAGCGGATGAAACAGCTGCGCGCCTCGGTGGACGTGCTCGCCCTCACGGCCACGCCCATCCCGCGAACCCTCTACATGTCGCTCTCCGGCGTGCGGGACATGTCGGTGATCGAGACCGCGCCGCTGGATCGGCTCCCGGTCGAGACGGTCATCCGGCGCTTCAGCAAGGCGGTCATCAAGGAGGCGCTCGAGCGCGAGCTGGAGCGCGGTGGCCAGGTGTTCTTCGTCCACAACCGCGTCCAGTCGCTTCCCTCGATGGTGAAGTTCGTTCAGGAGTTGGTGCCCGACGCGCGCGTGATCATGGGCCACGGCCAGATGAAGGAGCGCGAGCTCGAGGCCACGATGGTGAAGTTCGTCACGGGCCAGGCCGACGTGCTCGTCTCGACGGCGATCGTCGAGTCCGGCCTCGACATTCCCGCGTCCAACACGATCATCGTCAATCGCGCCGATCGCTTCGGCCTGGCCCAGCTCTACCAGCTACGCGGGCGGGTGGGCCGGGAGCGCCAGCAGGCGTACGCCTATCTGCTGGTTCCCGCGGACGGGCGGGTGGACGAGCAGGCACAGCGACGCCTCCGGGCCCTCCAGGAGCTGACCGAGCTCGGCTCCGGGTTCAAGCTCGCGCTGCGGGACCTCGAGATCCGGGGGGCGGGCAACCTCCTGGGCGCCCAGCAGCACGGCCACATCGCCGCGGTCGGCTACGATCTTTATTCCAAGCTTCTTGCCGAAGCCGTGCGAGAATTGGCCGGCCGCCCGACGGCTGCCACGATCGATCCCGTGATCAGCGTGAGCGTCGAAGGGTTCTTGCCGGACGAGTATGTTCCAGAGGTCAACCAGAGACTCGCGCTCTACAAGCGCCTCGCTGGAGCGGCCAGCGATGCGGAGGTCGCTGATCTCCGCGCCGAGCTGGCCGACCGGTTCGGTCCACTTCCGCCCCCGGCCGAGCAGCTGCTGGACATCGTCCGCATCCGGGTGGCGGCGCGCACGGTGGGCGTCGAGAAGATCGAAGCCGGCGAGGGCAAAGCACTGGTCACGTTCTCGCCGGGAACGACGCTCGAGCCCGAGCGGCTCGTTCGCATCATCCAGCGGAGCCGTGGTCGGCTCAAGATGAAGCGCGAGTTCACCCTCGAGGCGACCGTCGAGCGCGGCGAATGGCCGCGCGTCCGCGACTCGCTGCTCTGCCTGCTCGACGACCTGGGCCGGGCGTGAGCCGGCGCCTCGTCGTCACCGCGCTGCTGGTCTTCGCCCTGGGCGGATGCTCGATGCCTCAGTGGGTGCCGTACCTCGGCGAGGAGCCTCCGGACAAGACAGGGCCGACCACGTCGGTTCCGGCCACTCCGGCCGCGTCGCCGCCCACGGTGCCGAGGACGGTGGCGCCGTCCGATGAGAGCGTGACCGACCGAGTGCTGGCCGTCGTCAACAACGACGCGATCACGCTCTCGGAGCTTCAGGAGGCGATCGCGGTCTACCGGTACGAGAACCGCGAGCGCGCGGTGGAGGCATCGGACGCGCTCGTCCAGCAGTTCCTCACCCGTATGATCGACAACCGGCTCCAGATCCAGGAGGCCGAGCGCGAAAAGATCGTCATCGACGACGCCGAGGTCGACGAAGAGCTGGCCGATCGCATCAAGCGGATGAACCTGAAGGACAAGGACGAGCTCGAGGCGATGCTCAAGGCGCAGGGGCTCACCCTCGATGCGGCCAAGAAGCGCATCCGGGACGAGCTCCGCCGCAACCGGATCGTCGGCCGTAAGGTGAGGCTCCGCGTGTCGGTCACCGAGGCGGAAGTGATGCAATATCTCGAGGCGAATCGCGTCAAGCTCGAGACCGGCTTGGCCTACCACGCGCGGCACATCCTGATCCTGCCCGAGGGCGGCAATACCGACGTGGGCTGGGAGTCGGCGCGCATCCGTGCAGACATGCTCCGGTCCCAGCTGCTCCAGGGGGCCGACTTCGCGGAGCTGGCGCGCCAGCATTCGCGGGACGCCAGCGCCCGGGACGGCGGCGACCTTGGGCCGCTCAAGCGCGGCGAGCTCGCCCAGGACATCGAGTCCCAGATCCTCTCTCTCAGCCCGCTGGCGATCTCCGCGCCGTACCGGTCGGCGCTCGGCTACCACATCTTTCGCCTCGAATCGAAGGAGGCGCTGGAAGGCGAGGGGTTGAACCGCGTCAAGTCTCAGATCCGGGACATCCTGTTCAGGGAAAAGTTCGACGCCCGTCTCGATACCTGGCTCAAGGAGATCAAGCAGCGTGCGATCATCGACGTGCGCCTGGATGGGCAATTGTGAAAAATCGTTGACAGTGAGGCCTCGGGATGGCAAGATAGCGCCGTTCGTTGTCGTTCTAACCCCGCCGTAAATCAGGCAGAAAGCTTAACCGACACTCACTTTGCTTGCGGCGCCAGCCGCCCGGAGCCCAGCTGATGACCCGCCGAGACCGAGGCCAAGGAAGTCCGACGCAGAACTCTGAAGTGAACGGGATGAACCTCTCCGAGCTCAAGGAGAAGAGCATTTCGGACCTCAACGTGATCGCCCGGGACCTCAACGTCCAGAACATGGGCGGGCTCCGCAAGCAGGAGCTGATCTTCAAGATATTGCAGTCGCAGGCGGAAAAGGACGGCCTGATCTTCGCCGAGGGCGTTCTGGAGGTTCTGCCGGACGGGTTCGGTTTCCTGAGGGCCCCTGACTACAACTATCTGCCAGGACCGGACGACATCTACGTTTCCCCGTCGCAGATCCGGCGCTTCGACCTCCGGACGGGCGATACCATATCCGGCCAGGTCCGGCCGCCCAAGGACACCGAACGGTACTTCGCGCTGCTCAAGGTCGAGGCCATCAATTTCGAGACGCCGGAGCAGGCGCGCGAGAAGATCTTCTTCGACAACCTGACGCCGCTCTATCCGATGGAGCGACTGCGCCTCGAGCACGACCCCGAGAACCTCACGACCCGGGTCATGGATCTCCTCTGTCCGATCGGCAAGGGCCAGCGCGGCATGATCGTGGCCGCGCCGCGAACGGGCAAGACGATGATGCTCCAGTCGATCGCGCAGGCGATCGCGGCCAACCATCCCGAGGTCTACCTGATCGTCCTCCTGATCGACGAACGGCCGGAGGAAGTCACGGACATGCAGCGGTCGGTGAAGGGCGAGGTGATCTCGTCCACGTTCGACGAGCCGCCGCAGCGGCACATCCAGGTCGCCGACATGGTGATCGAGAAGGCCAAGCGGCTGGTGGAGCACAAGCGGGACGTCGTGATCCTGCTGGACTCGCTCACCCGGTTCGCCCGCGCCCACAACGCCGTCATCCCGTCGTCGGGCAAGGTCCTGTCGGGCGGTCTCGACGCCAACGCGCTGCAGCGCCCGCGCCGATTCTTCGCCGCGGCGCGGAACATCGAGGAGGGCGGCTCGCTGACGATCATGGCGACGGCCATCGTCGACACCGGCAGCCGCATGGACGACGTCATCTTCGAAGAGTTCAAGGGCACCGGCAACATGGAGGTCCACCTGGACCGCCGGCTGATGGACAAGCGGATCTTCCCCACGATCAACATCGAGCAGTCCGGGACCCGGAAGGAAGAGCTGCTCCTCGAGAAGGACGAGCTCCAGAAGGTCTGGCTCCTCCGCAAGGCGCTGTCCCAGCTCAACCCGGTCGAGGGAATGGAGCTCTTGCTGGACAAGCTCAAGCTCACCAAGACCAACAAGGAGTTCCTGGCTTCGATGCACACGATGGGCTAGGGTTTTGCGTGTTCGGCCCGGGGCTGGTACTCTTGGGGATCTCGAGGGGGTGGCGACAGTGAAGGTGGGTATTCATCCGGACTATGTGGACACGACCATCACGTGCGCGTGTGGCGAGGTGGTTCACACCCGCTCCACCCGGCCCAACATCCGCGTGGAGGTCTGCTCCAAGTGCCATCCTTTCTATACCGGGAAGCACAAGCTCATGGACACCGCTGGCCGGGTCGAGCGCTTCCAGCGGAAGTACAAGCGTCAGACCACGACCTCGTAGCTCGCGCTCCCAAGCCGGCGGCGTCAGGACTCCCGCCGGTTTTTGTTTGTCTATTCATCGCCGCACCTCGGCCGGCGGGGCCCCAGCCCCGCGACGGCCTGCGGCGCGCATGGCCGATTCGTGCCTGCGTAAAGGGGTGCTGAGCCGCGATGCTGTTTGACAAGCTCCGCCAGATCGAAGAGCGATCCAACGAGATCGCTCGGATTCTGTCGGACCCCGCCATCTTCGCCCAGCCCGCCGAATACGCCCGCCTCCGCAAGGAGCACGCCGACACCGTCGAGATCGTCGAGCGGTTCACCGAGTACCGCGAGGTGCTCCGGCGGATCGGCGAGGCGCGTCACATCCTGGCCGAGGGCGGCGACCGTGAGCTCGCGGAGCTGGCGCAGGCCGAGATCGACGAGCTCACCGGGCGCGAGTCGGCGCTCGAGGAGGAGCTGAAGCGGCTCCTGGTCCCGCGCGATCCGAACGACGAGAAGAACGTCTTCCTCGAGATCCGCGCCGGCGCCGGCGGCGACGAGGCCGCGCTCTTCGCGTCCGAGCTGGTGCGCATGTACACGAAGTACGCCGAGCGCCAGCGGTGGCGGGTCGAGGTGATGGATACCACCGTCACCGGCGTGGGCGGCATCAAGGACGCGATCCTGTTCGTCCAGGGGCGCGGCGCCTGGAGCCGGCTGAAGTTCGAGCGTGGCGTGCATCGGGTCCAGCGCGTGCCGATCACCGAGTCGAGCGGCCGCATCCACACCTCGACCGTCACGGTCGCCGTGCTTCCGGAGGCCGAGGACGTCGACGTCAAGGTGGACGAAAGGGACCTTCGGGTCGACGTGTACCGGTCGTCCGGCCCCGGGGGGCAGGGCGTCAACACCACGGACTCGGCGGTGCGGATCACCCATCTGCCGACGGGACTCGTCGTGACCTGCCAGGACGAGCGCTCCCAGATCAAGAACCGGGCGAAGGCGATGCGCGTCCTCAAGGCGCGCCTTCTCGAGCGCGCGCAGGAGGAGCAGCAGGCGGCGATCGCGGCGGACCGACGCAGCCAGGTCGGCACCGGTGAGCGCAGCGAGCGGATCCGCACGTACAACTTCCCGCAAACCCGCGTCACCGACCACCGCATCGGGCTCACACTCCACCGGCTTCCCGCCGTACTCGAAGGCGACCTGGACGAGCTGATCGACGCTCTCGTCGCCGCCGAGGAGGCCGAGAAGGTGAACCACTGATGGGCGCCGCGGTGACCTCGGGAGCGGCGACGTTCCGGGAACAGCTCGACGCTGCCACCACGACGCTCGAGGCGGCCGGAGTCCAGACTGCGCGCGTCGACGCCGAGTGGCTGCTCGCCGGGTTGCTGGGTATCGGTCGCGCCGGCGTCCGAATAGATCTGTCGCGCGTCCTTTCCGCGCCGCTCGCCGAGCGCTATGCGGACGCGGTACGTCGCCGGGCGCGTCGCGAGCCGCTCCAGCGAATTCTCGGCTGGGAGGATTTTCTCGGTCTGCGCATCCGGCTCACCGAGGCGGTGCTGGTGCCGCGGCCCGAGACTGAAGCGCTCGTGGAGTGGGCCTTGACGCTCCTGCCGCCGCCGGGCCCGCGCCGCTTGCTGGCGCTCGATCTCGGCACCGGCTCCGGGTGCATCGCGTGCGCGCTGGCCGCCGGACGGTCGGATCTCGACGTGGTCGCCCTCGACGTGTCGCTGGCCGCCGCGGCCGTGGCGCGTGACAACGCGCACGCGCTCGATCTTGCGCCCCGTGTCCGGGTGGTCGTCGCGGATCTGCTCGAGGGTGTGCGCGATCTCAGCGCGGATCTCATCGTGAGCAATCCGCCGTACCTGCCGACCGGGCTCGTGGCGGGGCTCGAGCCCGAGGTGAGGAGCCACGAGCCGCGCATCGCGCTCGACGGCGGGGCCGACGGCCTCGCGCTGGTCAGGCGGCTGGCCGCGGTGGGGCGCACGTGCCTGCGCCGCGCGGGCGTGCTGGTCGTCGAGACGGCCGGCGGCGCTCAGGCCGCCGCGGCCGCCTCGCTCCTCCGGGGCGCGGGCTTCCAGTCCGTCGCCGTCCGCGCCGATCTCGCCGGCGTCGACCGGTTCGTGGCGGGGAACGCCTGATGCCGGCGCGGCTCGAGCGGCGCCGATGAAGGAGCAGCTCACGCTCGCCCTGCCGAAGGGGCGCCTGCTCGACCCCGCGCTCCGGCTGCTTCACGAGCTCGGCGTCGACGGTGTCGACCAGGACTCGCGGAAGCTGATCTTCACCGACGTTCGCCGCGGGCTCCGCCTGCTCCTCCTCAAGCCGACCGACATTCCCGCGTACGTCCTCTACGGTGCGGCCGATCTGGGGATCGTGGGCAAGGACGTCCTGCTGGAGCAGGAGCCCGACGTCTACGAGCCGCTCGACCTCGGCTTCGGGTTCTGCCGCCTGGTGGTGGCGGAGCCCCGCGAGCTGTGGGAGCGCGACGACCCGGCGAAGTGGTCGTGGGTGCGCGTGGCGACGAAGTATCCGCGGCTGGCCGAGCAGTACTTCACCGATCGCGGTATCCAGGTGGAGATCGTGCGCCTGGACGGCTCGATCGAGCTGGCGCCTCTCGTCGGGCTGGCCGAGCGCATTGTCGACCTGGTCCAGTCGGGTGAGACGCTCAGGGCGAACGGCCTCGTCGAGGTGGCCGAGATCACCCGGTCGACCGCGCGCCTGATCGTGAACCGCGCCTCGATGAAGACGGAGCACGCGGCGGTCACCGGGCTCATCGACGAGCTGAAGGCCGTCGCCCGCCGGAACGAGCCCGCGCCGCTCCCGAACGGGACGCCGCCGGCGACGCGCACATGATCCGCACGCTCGACGCGCGCCGGCTCGGGGTCGACGCGGTCGTGGCGGCGCTCGAGCGCTCGCCCGAGACGGTCGCTCCCGAGATCCATCGCACGGTCGACGCGATCCTCGCCGCGGTGCGCGCGCGGGGCGACGCCGCGCTCTGCGAGTACACGGCGCAGATCGACGGCTTCAAGACCGGGGGGGCGGACGATCTCGTGTTGCGCGCTGCCGACTTCGAGACCGCCGAGCGCGCGATCCCCCCCGACGTGCGGGCCGCCCTGGAGTACGCGGCCGACCGCATCGAGCGCTACCACGCCGCGGCGATGCCGAAATCGTGGCGCATCACCGACGAGCACGGGTCGGTCCTCGGCCAGGAGATCCGCCCGCTCGACCGTGTCGGCGTCTACGTGCCGGGCGGCCGGGCCGCGTACCCGTCGACGGTCCTGATGACCGTCGTCCCGGCGCGCGTGGCGGGGGTGCGGGAGATCGTGCTGGTGACGCCTCCGGGATCCACCGGCCGGATCGAGCCGACGGTGCTCGCGGCGGCGCGGATCGCCGGCGTGACCGAGGGATATCGCATCGGCGGGGCGCAGGCGATCGCCGCGCTGGCCTACGGCACTCAATCGATCCGCCGGGTCGACAAGATCGTCGGGCCCGGGAACATCTTCGTCGCGCTCGCGAAGGCGCGCGTCTACGGTGAGGTCGGCATCGACATGGTCGCCGGGCCCAGCGAGGTGCTCGTCGTGGCGGACGCGACCGCGGAGCCCGACTGCGTCGCGGCCGACATGCTCGCGCAGGCGGAGCACGACCCGATGGCGCGTGCGGTCCTGATCACCGACAGCGACGAGCTGATCCCGCGCGTGGGCGCGGCCCTCGAGCGCCAGCTGACGGCGCTGCCGCGCCGCGAAATCGCGGCCGAAGCGCTCCGGGCGAATGGCGCGCTCATCCGGGTAGCGAGCCTCGACGAGGCGGTCGCGCTCGCGAATCGGCTGGCGCCCGAGCATCTGGAGCTGCTGGTCGCCGTGCCGGCCGCGCTGCTGCCACGCGTACGGCACGCCGGTGCGGTGTTCCTGGGCCGCCACACGCCCGAGGTCGTCGGGGACTACGTCGCCGGTCCCAACCACGTGCTGCCGACCGCCGGCACCGCGCGGTTCGCGTCGCCCCTCGGGACCGAGGACTTCGTGAAGCGGTCGAGCGTGATCGACTACTCGCCGGGCGGGTTGCGCGCCGCGGCGCCGCACCTGAAGACCCTGACGCGGGTCGAGGGTCTGGCCGGACACGGGAACGCCGCCGAGCTGCGGCTGCGCACGGACGAAAGGGGAAGGACATGAGCGCCGAGACAATCGGCCGGCAGGCGCGCGTCGAGCGCAAGACGAAGGAGACGGAGATCGCGCTTCACCTCAACATCGACGGCACCGGCGCGGCGAAGGTGCAGACGCCGATCCCGTTCTTCAGCCACATGCTGGAGGCATGGTCGAAACACGGCCTGATGGACCTGGCGCTCGACGCGCAGGGCGACGTCGAGGTCGATCAGCACCACACGGTGGAGGACGTCGGGATCGTGCTCGGGCAAGCGCTCCGCCAGGCGCTCGGCGACAAGAAGGGCATCGTCCGCTACGGGCTGGCGTCGATCCCGATGGACGAGGCGCTGGTGTCGTCGACGGTGGACCTGTCGGGTCGGCCCTTCCTGGTGTTCAGCGTGCCGGTCACGCGTGCGCGCGTGTCGAACTTCGACCTCGACCTGCTCCCGGAGTTCTTCCGGGCCTTCGCGTTCAACGCGGAGATGACGCTCCACGTGACGATGCACTACGGCCACAACCTCCATCACATCACCGAGGCGGTGTTCAAGGCCGTCGGCCGCGCGCTCGCCGAGGCGACGCGCCTCAATCCGCGAATCGCCGGCCTCCTCCCCTCGACGAAGGGTACGTTGTGATCGCCGCCGTGCGAGCCGCAGCCGGAGGCGAGGCGAGCCGATGATTGCCGCCGTGCGAGCCGCAGCCGGAGGCGAGGCGAGCCGATGATTGCCGTGATCGATTACGGGAGGGGGAATCTCGGCTCCGTCGAGAAGGCGTTTCGGCGAGTCGGCTGCCCCGCCGTGGTGACCCAGGATCCGCGCGCGGTCGACGACGCGCAGGCCGTGGTGCTGCCCGGTGACGGCGCGTTTCACGACGCCATGAGGAACCTCGACGCGCTCGGCCTCCTGCCCGCGCTGCGGCGAGCGCTCGACGGCACGCGGCCGTTCCTGGGGATCTGCCTCGGCTATCAGCTGCTGTTCTCCACGAGCGAGGAGTTCGGCGAGGGGCGCGGGCTCGACGTGGTTCCCGGCGCCGTGCGCCGTCTGCCGCCTGGACCCAAGATCCCGCACATGGGATGGAACCGCGTGGAGCACGCGGGAGACCTGAAGCTGTTCGACGG
>QHSI01000137.1 GCA_003221515.1 Candidatus Rokuibacteriota bacterium | reverse complement strand
CCCTCAAGCTGGAAGGCGACGAGAAGGTCGGCTCCCTGATCGTGAAGCGGGCGCTCGAGGAGCCGATTCGCCAGATCGTCGAGAACGCCGGCCTCGAGGGCAGCGTGATCGTCGAGAAGGTGAAGAACGAGACCGCGACCTCCCGCGGGTACGACGCCGACAGCATGACCTTCGTGGACATGATCCAGGCGGGCATCATCGACCCGACCAAGGTGGAGCGGGTGGCGCTGGAGAACGCCGCCTCGGTCGCGTCGCTGCTGCTCACCACCGAGGCGCTGATCACGGATCTGCCGGAGGAGAAGGCGCCGGCGGCGCCGCCGATGCCGCACGGAGATTTCTAGTTAGCTGAGGGGGGCGACCCCCCTCAGACTCCCCCGGCACTCGACGGTAGGCGGCGAGGCGGGGAGGGCGCGTTTCAGCCCACGCGATGTGTGGGCGCCGGCCCGGGCCGTCATGGTCCGGGCCGTTTTCTTTGTGGGGACGCTTCTGGCGTACGATGGTTTGGTGCCGATCGTCGTCCAGAAGTACGGCGGATCCAGCGTCGCCGACGTCTCGCGGATGCAGCGGGTCGCCGAGCGCGTCATGCGAACCAAGCGCCAGGGCCACGACGTCGTCGTGGTCGTCTCGGCGATGGGCGACACGACCGACGAGCTGCTGGCCCTCGCCAAGCAGGTGTCGCCCAACCCTGACCGGCGCGAGCTCGATATGCTGCTCACGGCCGGCGAACGCATCGCGATGGCGCTCTTGTCGATGGCCATTCGTGAGTTGGGCGGCGACGCCATCAGCTTCACCGGAAGCCAGTCCGGCATCGTCACGAATGACCGCCACGTGGACGCCCGCATCATCGAGGTGCGCCCGTTCCGGGTCCAGGACGAGCTCGCCCGCGGGAAGATCGTCGTCATCGCGGGCTACCAGGGCGTGTCGTACCGGCGTGAGGTGACGACGCTCGGCCGCGGCGGCAGCGATACCACCGCCGTGGCGATGGCGGCGGCCCTCGGCGCCGCGTACTGCGAGATCTGCTCCGACGTCGACGGCGTCTACACCGCCGATCCCCGCGTGGTGCCGAACGCCCGCCGGATTCCATCCCTGTCGTACGAGGAGACCCAGGAGCTGGCCGAAGCCGGTGCCCGCGTGCTGAATGCCCAGGCGGTCGAGTTCGCCAAGGAGCAGGGCATCGCGATCTACGCGCGGGCGACGGCATCGCCGCTTCCCGGCGCCGATCCGTCGGCGGACGGCACGGTCGTCCGGCGCCATCCGCCGAAGATGCCGGGCCGGGTGGTCGGCGTCGCCAGCGAGCGTGACGTGCTGGTGATCGAGTCGAGCGCGCCGACGGAGGCGCTGCTGGCGCTACTGGACGCGCATCACGTGGCGGGCAAGCAGCTGCACGCCACGCCGGACCATCTCGTGGTGGTGGTCTCACGTGAGAACCTGCACGAGGGCGAGCGGGTGCTGGCGAGCTTGAGGGAGCGGTTCGGCGCCCGGCTCCGGCTGGCCGAGCGCGTCGGTGCGCTCAGCGTCATCGGGGCGGGGATCAACGCGTCCTTCGAAAATCTAAGAACTGGCTGCGATGCGCTCCGCTCAGCCGGCATCGGATGGAGCGGCGTCGCGACGTCGTCCTTTCGCATCACGTGGATGATCGATGGCGCGCGGCTGGATGACGCCGTCCGGCTCCTGCACCGCACCTTTCTCGAGCAGCACGCCCCGCTCGTCCCGTAGTCCTAAGAAATCTCCCGCCGACCCTCGAGGGCTTTCGACAGCGTCACCTGGTCGGCGTACTCGAGGTCGCCGCCCACGGGCAGCCCACGGGCGATCCGCGTGACCCGCGGGCCGAGCGGGCGCAGCAGCTTCGCCAGATACAGCGCCGTGGCCTCGCCCTCGACGTTGGGATTGGTCGCCAGAATCACCTCGGCGACCGCGTTGGCCTCGAGCCGCGCGAGCAGCTCGCGCACCTTCAAATCTTCGGGGCCGATGCCGTCGAGCGGCGACAAGGCACCCTGCAGCACGTGATAGTGGCCGCGATACTCGCCCGTGCGCTCCATCGCCAGCAGGTCGTTCGGCTCCTCAACGATGCAGAGCAGTCGCCGGTCACGCGCCGGGTCCGCGCAGATGCGGCACGGATCCTGTTCGGTGACGTTGAAGCAGGTGCCGCACGAGACGATCTGCTCCTTCACCGCCACCAGCGACTCGGACAGCTCGCGGACTTCCTCGATGGGGCGCTTGAGCAGGAAGAACGTCATCCGCTGGGCCGATTTGGGGCCGATGCCGGGGAGCCGCTGGAGGGCCTCGATCAGCCGGGCGACGGGCTCGGGGTAGTACGTCAACGACGTCCTAGATTCCGAGACCGGGGATCTTCATGCCGCCGGTCAGCTTGCCGAGCTCCTGCTGGACCAACTCGCGCGATTTCCTGAGCGCCTCGTTGCACGCGGCGAGCACCAGGTCTTCGAGCATCTGCGCGTCGTCCTTATTGATGACCTCGGGATCGATCTTGACCGCGGTGAGCTCCTGCTTGCCATTGGCCTCGACGGTCACCATGCCGCCGCCCGCCGTCGCCTCGACCTTGCGCTTGCCGACCTCTTCCTGCAGCGCCGCCATTTGCGCCTGCAGCTTCTGCGCTTCCTTCATGATGTTCCCGAACCCCTTCACTGGCCTTCTCCTTCCGGCAGGCGCGGGCGCACCGCGACCACCTCACCCTGGAATTCAGCGATCGCCGCCTGGACCGCCGGATGCGTCGCGACGGCGCCGGTTGTCTCACCCCCGGACTCGACCTTGAAGCGCTCGGCACCGACGACGCAGCGCCGAACGGCCTGCGTGACGACTTCCTTGTTCGCGGCGTCGGCGAGCATCTCGCGATGGAAATTGTTGCCGGCCAGCACGACGGTCAGCTCGCGGTCGCTGACCGCGCTCGGCCGCACCTGCATCAGCACGGCGCCGAGCGTCGGTTTCTTCCGCATGACCTCGTCGACCACGCGCTCCCACGCCGTCGCGAGATCGGCGTCGACCGACGGCGCCTGGGCGCGCGGCGGCGAGCCGCTCGGAGCTGGCGCACGCGGTCCCTCGGCTACGGGCGCTGGCGCGGCCGCCGTCGTCGGAGCCGCCACGGTTGGTGACGGCGGTTCCGTCGCGCGGGGACGCTCCACGCTCGGCGCGACGGGCGCTGCCGCGCGCCGCATCTCGGCGCGCGGCGCCGCCTCGGCCCCGGGCAAGAGGCTCGCCTGCGCGGTCGGGGCCGCCGTCGACGGCGTGGACAGTGCCTGCTGCCGAAGCTCGCGCTGCGCTTCGTCGACGCGCTTCAGCACGTCCTCCAGCGCCTGCGGCACCGGCCGCCGCGTGGCCCGCACGGTCGCGATCTCCAGCTCGACACGCGGATGAGGCGACTCGCGCATGAGCGCGTCGGCCTCGAGCAGCGCCCGCAGCGCGTAGAGGATCTCGTCGAGGCTCACCGCTTCACCGAGCTTTCGCAGCTCGTTGCCCTCGGAATGCGTGAGCTCGGCGGGCTTGGCGTTCGGTGCCGCCTTGAGCACCAGCGTGAGCCGTAGCAGCTCGATGACGTCCCGCGCGAACGCCAGCAGGTCCTCGCCGTCGCGCGCCGCGCGGTCGATCGCCTCGAGGGCCACGCCCGTCTCGTGCCCGATCACCGCCGCCGCGAACGTGCGCACCGCGACGGGCGCCGTCGCGCCCAGCAGCTTCGCGGCCGTCTCGGCCTCGAGCTTTCCGTTGCCGTAGGCGATGGCGGTGTCGAGCAGCGAGAGCGCGTCGCGCAGCGAGCCTTCCGCGGCGCGCACGATGACCGGCAGCGCGCCAGCGTCGAACGGGATCTGCTCGGCCGCCAGGATGCGCTCGAGTGAATCGCGGAGCGCGTCGGGCGCGATCGGGCGGAAGTCGAAGCGCTGCACCCGCGACAGCACGGTCGGCGGGATGTCGCGCGGGTCGGTCGTGGCGAGCACGAACACGATGTGCGGCGGCGGCTCCTCCAGCGTCTTCAGCAGCGCGTTGAACGCCGCCTCGGTGAGCTGGTGAACCTCGTCGATGATGTAGACCTTGAAGCGCCCGCGGGCCGGCGTGTACTTCACGTTCTCGCGGAGCGTCCGGATCTCCTCGATGCCGCGGTTCGAGGCCCCGTCGATCTCGATCACGTCCACGAGCGTCCCGGCCTGCCCCTCGACGCACACCGCGCACTTGCCGCAGGGCTCCGGTCCCTTGCGATCGAGGCAGAGCAGCGCGCGGGCCAGCAGGCGCGCCGTCGTCGTCTTGCCGATGCCGCGCGGGCCGGCGAACAGATAGGCATGGGCGATGCGACCCGACGCCAGCGCGTTGCGCAGCGTCCGCGTGATCGCATCCTGACCGACGACCGCGTCGAATGTCTGCGGCCGCCACTTTCGGGCCAGAACCTGATAGCTCACCGGACGACTCGACGAGCGGAGCCCACTCGATAACTCAAGGCTTGACCCGACGTGCGGAGCCCACTCGATAACTCACCGGTTGCCTCGACGAGCGGAGCCCACTCGATAACCCAAGGATTGATCCGACGTGCGGAGCCACCAGTACCTATCACTCGCCACCCTCGGTGAAAGGCGATCTCAAGCTCCAATACAATGACCGTGCACCCTCCTTCGAACGGCTCGTACTGCGATCTCCCCCCGGAACCTGCTCCGGTCAGGTACTCCCACGGCACACGAGAGGGTCGCCTTACCGTTGCTCCCTTCCGGGCCTGGCGGGGTTCGACGATTCTCGTTGCGTGGGGCCCAACCTTCAACGCCGCCCCGTGAAGCTCATTCAACACGCTCCGCCCTCGAGAGGGAATTCAACCCCGCTGAAGCGGGTTGCGGGTTACAGGGCACCGCTAACTCCCCGTCTAGCACGGCCAAGCTGAAACATTTGGCGGAGGGGCCGGGATTCGAACCCGGGGCACAGGGGTTACCCGTGCACGGCATTTCCAGTGCCGCACCTTCGGCCGCTCGGTCACCCCTCCACGTTCGCTGGACATCACGCGTTTGCGGGACATCACGACAAGTAGAAAATTGGCGGAGGGGAGAGGATTTGAACCCCCGAGGGACCTTCTGGGCCCCTATCCGATTTCGAGTCGGACGCCTTCGACCGGGCTCGGCCACCCCTCCGCACACTTACGAAGCACGCGACGCCCCATCGTGCAGTCGAGTCAAGTTGGAGTCAAGTTCCGCAGCGGCCGCAAGGTGCCGGCCGGGGCACGTCCGCCAATGACTTACGCGCGTGGGGAGCCACCAGCTTCTCTCGAGAATGCTCAATCCCGCTGGCGTATCGTTGCCTCGCCATCTGTGCTACGCTCCACGCGCCTGCACCCCGGCCTCATGGGTTGACGCTGGCGTCAAGACCCCGGTGAATGTGGCGCGTTTCGCGGCCGCTACGATCCGCGAGGCAGATATGAACCAGGAATCCCTCCGTCTTCTCATCCAGCGCAAGATCCGGGACAGGCGCCTGCCGCACGACGGCATCACCAGGGTCTGGAGTAGTCCGAGCGACGGCGAAACGTGCGACGCCTGCGAGGCGGTCCTCGCGAGGGACCAGTTGCTGATGCAAGGGATCACGCTGGACCTCGGCAGGAAGGCCTTTCAGTTGCACGTTCGATGCTTCCAGATCTGGGATCACGAAAGGCGCGCCTCCTAGCCAGGACCGAGGCCGGAGTCGAGCGGAGGCGCTCGTGGCAGAGTTTCTCCTCATCGTGTCGCGCACCGCGCAACGATACAGCTATCTCGAGCACGTATTCGCCGACGAGAGCAGGGACGTGATTCTTGACCGTCGAGAGGGGAGCGAACGACGCCAGCGCCGTCGGCCGGCGCCGGCCGAGAGACGCCACGTGCAGCGTCGCCAGCACGACATCACGCGGGAACTCCGATCACCGGGGTGGGCGCTGGTGAGACGCTCGATGATGTAGCGATCCAGGATTGCGCCTCCGGGCCGACAGGAGCGTGCCGACTCCATTGGCCGTCTTATCCGATCCACCGACGGCACCAGTGATTGCACGTGCGGCAGCGGCGGGCGCGGTGACGAGGTGCGCTCGCCATGTGGTATCGTCCATTTCTCTCGGAGGGATGACACCATGCGCATCGTCGTTCATGGGCAGCAAGCGTTCGGCAAGAGCGTGCTCGAGGCCCTGCTGGAGCGCGGGGAAAGCGTGGTCGGCGTCTACTGCGCGCCCGATCCGGCGCAGGGGGGACGGGTCGATCCCCTGAAGGAAGCCGCGCTCGCCAAGGGTCTTCCGGTCCACCAGCCCAAGTCGTTTCGCAACAAGCCGGAGGTGTGGGAGGAGTTCGCGCGGCTCAAGGCGGACCTGTGCGTGATGGCCTACGTCACCCTCATCGTGCCCGAGGAGGTGCTGAATTCGCCCACGCGCGGCACGATCCAGTACCACCCCTCGCTGCTCCCGCGCCATCGCGGCCCCAGCTCGATCAACTGGCCGATCATCATGGGCGAGACGCGGACGGGGCTCACGATCTTCTGGCCGGATCAGGGCCTGGATACGGGCCCGATCCTGCTGCAGAAGGAAATCGACATCACGGACACCGACACCCTGGGCAGCCTCTACTTCGATCGGCTCTACCCGATGGGGGTCGCGGCCCTGCTCGAGGGCGTCGATCTCGTGCGCGCCGGCAAGGCGCCGAAGATCGTGCAAGACGAGTCCAAGGCGACGTACGAGGGTTGGTGCAAGAAGGAGCACGTCCAGATCGACTGGCAGAAACCCGTCCAGGAGATCTGGAACCTCATTCGCGGCGCCGATCCGCAACCGGGCGCTTGGACCATGCACGATGGCACGACCGTGCTGCTCCACGACGCCAAGAAGATCGTGGGCGGCACGTCCGGGCGGCCCGGAGAAGTGCTCGCCGTCGCCGAGACGGGGCTCACGGTCTCCGCGACAGGCGGCCAGATCTTGGTGACGCGCGTGCGGCCCGAAGGCGGTCAGAAAGTCAGCGCGGCGGCGTTCGCCAAGAGCTCCGGGCTTCGACCGGGCGTCCGACTCGGCGCTTCGTGAGCTAGCCGCCGCCCCGTTACGACGACGACCACTGCGCGAACCAGCGGATCAGCGGCTGGAGACCGCGCGGCGCCAGGACCCCGGTCAACGCGAGACCCACGAGCGCGCCACCGAGATGGCCCTCGTGGCTGATGCCGCCCCGGCGCTTCTGCGCGATCAGGAAGAGCGCGATGACCGTGTAGCCCAGCATGAAGAACGGGCCCGGGATCGGGACCGGAACCAGGAACGCCACGATCGACGTCGTGGGATCGAGCACGATCGCGGCCATCATGATCGCGAAGACGCTGCCGCTGGCTCCGAGGCAACGATACGTCGGGTCTTCCTTGTGAAGGGCGAACACCACGAGGTCGGCGCCGAGGCCGGCGGCCGCGTAGATCAGCAGGAACTTGGCCGGGCCGAGACCGGTGAGCACCGTCCCGCTGAACGAGTAGAGCGCGATCATGTTGAACGCCAGGTGCGCGAAGCCCCCGTGCGCGAAATGCGCGAGCAGCATGCCCAGGCCGTTCTCGCCGCGGGACACCTGATGCGGGATGAACAGGTACGACTCGGCGCCGTGCGCGGCGCCGTCGCGCAGAACGCGAAAGCCGAACAGGCTGACGACGACGTTGACCAGGATGACCGCGACCAGGACCGTCATCGCGCGCCGCGCACCGTGGCGAGATAGGCGCGCAGGTCGGCCTGCGCGGGATCTTCCGGGTCGGTCTCCTCGATCAGCTCCTCGGTCCGGCTCTCGAGCCGTGACAGGAACTCCGTCTTGACGTCGGCGGCCGCGGTGGCGACGAGGAGCTGGGCGCCGTCGGTCTGGATCGACTCGAGCGCGGTGATCTTCCGGACCAGGTTCGGCAGGAACGCGGGGCAGACCAGGATCTCGAGGCTGAGGCCGACCGACCGGCCGGTCGTGAGCCGCAGGGCGCGGCGTCGCCACCAGAGATACGCGATCGCGACGAGCACCGTGGGGTAGAGGGCGGCCGCGGTGTAGATGATCGCCGCGGTGGTGCCCAGCCACAGCGTGAGCGCCGGTCCTACGCCGAACAGCAGCGCGAATCCCAGGATGCCGAGCACGCGGGCGCCGCCCAGCGAGCTCCGGAGCCGCTCGATTGACTCGAGGGCCTTCCTCAGGCGGGCGCCGTCAGTCCAGGCGCTCCCCCATGACGCCACGAAGACGCCGCGATAGGGCAGCAGCAGGGGGGCGAAGGACAGCACGCGCCCCGCGATCGTGTAGGGTGTCGCGCTGAACGCGGCCGCGAAGCGCCCGCGGCCGGCCTCGACCAGCAGGAGCTGCCGCGGCGGGAGAAGCTTCGCCGCATCGGACACGTAGAGCAGCGCCGCCACGATCCAGATCGTGTAGTCGGCGCCGTGTGTCGGGTCGAGCACCGCGCCTCAGGCGGTTCGGCGCGCGAACTTGCGGAAGAAGGCCGCGACGGCGCCGAAGAGCGCCACGACGCCGATGCCGATGAACTTGATGAGCGCCTTGCCGAAGCCGGTCTTCGTGGCCACCGCGGCAGCGCCCCCGAGCACGAGCGCGGCCAGGCCGTACTCGGCGACCCGGTCGCCGGCCTTGAACTCGGCGTACTTCTCGCCGGCCACGAAGCCGTAGCCACCGAGCGCGCCCTTGAAGGCGACGATGTCCTTGTCGAGCTCCTGCGGATCCGACACGAGCGTCACGTGCATCACGCCCCGGCGGCCGAGAATGCGGATCGTGTAGTTGACGACGTCCGTGCCGACGTCGGACTGACGAAGCTTCACGCCCCACTCGAGCCGCTTGGTCTCGGGGTCGTAGTGCGGCGGGACGTGCCAGCCCACGGTGTTGATCGCGGGCATGCTGAGACGCCTGCGCTCGGCGTTCGCGCGGTCGTCGCTCCCCTGCAGCGACTTGAGCAGCGCGTCCGGATCGAGCTTCTCGTCGTCCTTCACGTAGCCGACGCTCTCGAAGTAGAACACCGCGAACCAGGAGAGGTCCTGTGACGACAGCGTGTAGTGATCATCGCGCGGCGGGTTCAGGTTCAGCTCGAGGAACTTCCGCGTGTTGGGCCCGTCGAGGAACGACAGACCCTTCGGCACCGTGATGGTCGCGAGACCGCCGATGTTCGCGTCGGCCGGGCCGTGCACCCATCCGAGTCCCTGGATCTGTTTGACGACGTCCTGGGGATCGCGCGGTTGCTGCGCCGCGGCGGGGAGCGTCACGACGAGCAGCGCGAGCAACACGACGGGCAGAGCCAGGGTCTTCGTCATCACCGACTCCAGGAGGATAAGCCGATAGACAAACTATCGTTCCATTCAGTCTAGCCGAGGATCAGGGGAAGCATGAATTTCCTGGGCCGATGCGCGAGCGGCCCCAGATGGGGTAGCATCGCGGACTATGACGACTACGGACGGGCCCGGCGGGCTCGCGCGCGGGCTCACCAACTACGGCGATCCCGACTTCTCCTTATATCTACGCCGCTCCTTCGCGACGTCGATGGGCTACTCGCGCGAGATGCTGGCGCGGCCGGTGGTCGGCATCGCACAGTCGGCGAGCGGTTTCAACAACTGCCACCGCCACTTCCCGGAGCTGATCGACGCCGTCAAGCGCGGCGTGCTCGCGGCCGGCGGCCTGCCGCTCGACTTCCCGACGATCTCGCTGGGCGAGGTGTTCCTGAACCCCACCAGCATGATGTTCCGCAATTTGATGGCCATCGACGTGGAGGAGATGATCCGCGCCCAGCCCATGGACGCGGTCGTGCTGGTCGGCGGCTGCGACAAGACGGTCCCGGCGCAGCTCATGGGCGCGGCGTCGGCCGACGTGCCGGCGGTGCAGCTGCTGGCGGGACCGATGATGCCGATGGCGTACCGGGGCGAGCGGCTCGGCGCCTGCACGGACTGCCGGCGCTTCTGGGCCAAGTACCGTGCCGGCGGGGTCACGACGGAAGAGATCTGCCAGATCGAGCAGAACCTCGCGACGACCGCGGGCACCTGCGCGGTGATGGGCACGGCCAGCACGATGGCCGCGATCGCCGAGGCGCTCGGCATGGCGCTGCCGGGGACGGCGGCGATTCCCGCCGTGCACGCCGACCGCCTGCGCGCGGCGGAGGCGAGCGGGCGGCGGGCGGTCACGCTCGGCGCGACGCGGCTGCGGCCGAGCCAGATCATCACGGCGCGCTCGGTCGAGAACGCGCTGCGCGTGCTGCTGGCGATCGGCGGCTCGACGAACGCCGTCATCCATCTCACCGCGATCGCCGGGCGCGTGGGCGTCGAGGTCTCGCTGCGACGGCTCAACGCGCTGAGCGACGAGACGCCGGTGCTCGTGGACCTCAAGCCGACCGGCCAGCACTACATGTCGGACCTCAACGCCGCCGGCGGCCTGGGCGCCGTGCTGCGCGAGCTGGCGCCGCTGCTCCACCTCGACTGCGTCACCGTGACCGGGCAGACGCTCGGCGAGCGGCTCGCCGCGGAGGAGACCTGGGTCGACCGCGACGTGGTGCGCCCGCTCGGCGATCCATACTTGAAGGTCGGCGGGCTCGCCGCGCTCTTCGGCAGCCTGGCGCCCGGCGGCGCGATCATCAAGCGCTCGGCCGCCGACCCGGCGCTCTTCGAGCGCGAGGGCCGCGCGGTGGTCTTCAGCTCGCTCGACGAGCTCTCGGCGCGCATCGACACGCCGGAGCTCGACGTGCGGCCGGACGATTTCCTCGTGCTCCAGAACGCCGGGCCGAAGAGCGGCTACGCGATGCCGGAGGCCGGCTACCTGCCCATTCCCGCGAAGCTGGCGCGGGCTGGCGTCAAGGACATGGTGCGCATCTCCGACGCCCGCATGAGCGGGACGGCGTACGGCACGATCGTGCTGCACGTCTCGCCGGAGGCGGCGGTCGGCGGGCCGCTGGCCCTGGTGCGCGACGGGGACCGCATCCGCCTGAGCGTCACCGAGCGCCGTCTCGACCTGCTGGTCGACGACGCGGAGCTCGCGCGGCGGCGGGCGGGGCTGCCGCGGCCGGCGGCGGCGCCGGCGCGCGGCTACGCGAAGCTCTACATGGAGCACGTGCTCCAGGCCGAGCACGGCTGCGACTTCGACTTCTTGCGAAAGGCCTGACCCGCTGCGGCCCGCGGCGCCGGTCTAGCCGGCCGCCGCTCCCTGCGTGGCCACGTAGACCGCGTACAGCGACTGGCTCGCGGCCATGAACAGGCGGTTGCGCTTGGGACCGCCGAAGCACACGTTGCCGCAGACCTCCGGCAGACGGATGCGACCGATCAGCTTGCCCTCCGGCGTCCACACCGTCACGCCGCTGTAGCCCACGGCGCGCCCCGCGTTGCTCGAGCACCACACGTTGCCGTCCACGTCGCAGCGCACGCCGTCCGGCCCGCACTTCACACCGTCGACCATGAAGTCGCTGAACAGCTTCTGGTTCGAGAGCTTGTTGTCGGCGCCGACGTCGAACACGTGCATGTCGCCCTTGCCGCCCGGTCCGGTGTCGCCGGGGCCGCGGCCGGTGCTGACCACGTAGAGCTTCTTGAAGTCCGGCGAGAACGCGAGCCCGTTCGGATCGGGCACCTGGCTCTCGCTGACGACCAGGTCGACTTTTCCGCTGGGATCGACGCGATACACGTTGGTCGGCAGCTCGCGCTTGTCGTTGCCCAGACCTGCCGCCTGGCCCAGGCGCGGCTTGAGCCGGCCGGCGTGATTGCTGGGGCCGCCCGCCGCGTCCGGCGCGCCCTCGTAGAGCTGTCCGCCGTACGGCGGATCGGTGAACCAGTAGCTGCCGTCGGGATGCGGGACCACATCGTTCGGTGAATTGAGCCGCTTGCCGTCGTAGCGGTCGGCGATCACCGTGATCGACCCGTCGTTGTCGTAGCGCACCACGCGCCGGGTCAGGTGCTCGCACGAGAGCTGGCGGCCCTGGAAGTCGAACGTGTTGCCGTTGCTGTTGTTCGACGGCATCCGAAAAACCGTCACCCGGCCGTCGTCCTCGAGCCAGCGCAGCTGCCGGTTGTTCGGGATGTCGCTCCAGACGAGGTAGCGGCCCTGGCTCGACCACGCGGGCCCTTCGGACCAGAGCGCGCCCGTCCACAGGCGCTGGATCGGCGCGTTCGGCTGCCGCAGGCCGTTGAACATCGGATCGATCGTGATGACGTCGGGGTCCGTGAAGTAGACGTTCGGCGGCGCATTGGGGCCGAAGTCTCGGGGCGGCGTGGTCACCGTGCTCGGCGGCTCGGCCGGCTTGCCCTGAGCCAGGGCGACGCCGGGTACCACGACCGCCGCGCCGGCGGCCGCTCCCATGGCCTTCATCATCGTGCGCCGCGACATCATCTTGGCCTCCCGCCGATCACACGCTTCGCGTTGCATGACTGACCTCCCTGTCAGATGTGCGCCCCGCACGCCGTCGCGGGGCTGGGGCCCCGCCGGCCGAGGTAAGCTCAGCGGCGCGACCGTAGCAGACGCTCGCGGCGAGCGTCAACCGCGCGACTGCGCGGCGCGCACGCGTCGCCACAGACGCTCGCGCGTCAGCGGCATCTCGGTGATCGCGACCCCCAGCGGCCGCAGCGCATCGGCCACGGCGTTGGCGATGGCCGCCGGCGCCGGCAGCGTGCCGCCTTCGCCGGCGCCCTTGACGCCCAGCGGATTGAGCGGTGACGGCGTCACCACGTGGTGCACCTCGAGGCGCGGCACGTCGATCGCGCGCGGCAGCGCATAGTCCATCAGCGTGCCCGACACGAGCTGGCCCGCGTCGTCGTACACGATCTCCTCGGTCAGCGCGTTGCCGATCCCGTGGGCGATGCCGCCGTGGATCTGGCCTTCGACCACCATCGGGTTGATCATCGTGCCGCAGTCGTCGACCGCGACGTACTTCAGGAGGCGCACCGCGCCGGTCTCCGGATCGACCTCGACGACCGAGGCGTGCGCGCCGTTCGAGTACGTCGATTGCGTGACGTGGACGTAGCCAGTGGCTTCGAGACCTGGGTCCATCCCGCCGGGCAGCGCGTAGCCAGGCCGCGGCGCCGCCGCGATCGCCGCCACGTCGCCGAGCGAGAGCCCGCGGCCCGGCGACCCGCGGACCGAGATGCGTCCGTCTTCGAGCACCAGATCCGCGGGCGCCGCCTCGAGATGGTCGGCGGCGACCGCGAGCGCTTTCTTCCTCACCTCGTCGGCGGCGTGGGCCGCCGAGGCGCCCCCCAGCACGGCGACCCGGCTCGCGAAGGTCCCGACGCCATAGGGCAGACCCGTCGTGTCGCCCGGCACCACGACCACCTGGTCGAGCGGCACCGAGAGCCCGTCGGCGACGATCTGGGCCAGCGTCGTCTCGTGGGCCTGCCCCTGGCTCGACGTGCCCGAGAACACGAACACGCGCCCGAGCGGATCGACGCGGACGCGAATGCCCTCGTACGGGCCGAGCCCGGTGTCCTCGACGAACAGCGCGAAGCCCATACCGATCGCGCGGCCCGCGGCGCGCGCACGCTCGCGCTCGGCCTCGAAGCCGTCGGCGCCGACCGCTGCGGCGACGCGCCGCAAGCACTCGGGATAGTTGCCGCTGTCGTAGCGCCGGGGACCGTTGTCGCGTGAGATCAGGCCGACGTCGTACGGGAACTCGTGGGGCTGGATCAGGTTGCGCGCGCGGATCGCGATCCGATCGAGCCCGAGGCGCTCGGCCGCGAGATCGAGCATGCGCTCCATCACGAACACGGCCTGGGGCCGGCCGGCGCCGCGCACCGGCGTGACCGGGACGCGATTGGTGTAGACGGCGGTCAGCGCCACCTCGTAGTTCGGCACGCGATAGGGCCCGGGCACCGTGACCGAGGTGAGGATCGGCACGATCACGCCCCAGGAGACGAAGGCGCCGCAGTCGTGCACGAACGAGTCGCGAAGGGCCACGATCCGGCCGTCGCGCGCGACGCCCAGCTCGACCTCGTGCCACTGGTCGCGCTCCTGCGTGACCGCCAGCAGGTGCTCGCGGCGCGTCTCGACGAATCGCACCGGGCGCTCGAGCGCGCGCGCGAGATACGGCACCAGGATGTCCTCGGCGTACACGATCGCCTTCGGCCCGAAGCCGCCGCCGATGTCCTGCGTGACCACGCGCACCGCGTGCTCGGGCAATTTCAGGGAGCGGGCGAGCAGCCGGCGCAGGATCTGGGGCGCCTGCGTCGTCGACCACACGGTGACCTGGCCGAGGTCGACGTCCCAGCGCGCCGCGATCGCCCGCGTCTCGATCGCCATCCCGGCGCCGCGGTGCAGGTGGAAGCGTTCCCGCAACACCAGGTGGGCGCCCCCGAGCGCCCCGGCCGGATCGCCCACGCGCTGGGTGTAGCGCGCGGCCACGTTGCCGCCGGGATGCACGCGCGGCCCGTCGGACTTCAGCGCGTCGTCGGCCGCTACCACCGCCGGCAGCGGCTCGTACTCGACGACGAGCGCGTCGAGCGCGTCCGCCGCCGCGACGGCGCTCTCGGCGACGACGAGGGCCACCGGCTGCCCCGCATACGAGACGATCTCCTGGGGAAGGATCTCCGGGCAGGCCGGCGCGATCAAGCTCGAGTGCGGAACGAGCAGCGGCAGCCGCCCGAGCGCGGCCACGTCGGCGGGCACGAGGACGCGGACGACCCCAGGGCGCCGACGAGCCGCCTCGGCGTCGATCCGGACGATGCGCGCGTGCGCGTGCGGGCTCCGGCGCACCGCGACGTGGAGTAGCCCCGGCAGGGCGACGTCGGCGACGTAGCGGCCGCGGCCCGTGACCAGACGCGCGTCCTCGCGGCGGCGCACGCTGGCGCCGAAGAGGCGTTCGCCCATCGCCGAGCCTCAGCCGGTCGCGCGCGCGACGTAGAGAGAGTTCGCCGGCTCCACTCGCTCGAACAGCTGGACGTCGGCGAAGCCGGCCTCGCGCAGCATCCGCGTGGCGAGCTGGTGGCCCCACGCGGTGCCGAGCCCCGGGCCGCCCCCGGCGAGCGACACGCTCATGCAGTGCATCGTGCTCATGGTGTAGAGGTACGGCGCCATCGGGATTCCGACGTTGTCGGCCAGCTCGCTCGAGGCGCACACGTCGACCATGAGGAAGGTGCCGCCCGGCGCCAGGACGTCGCGGATGCGACGCAGCACCCCGGCCGGATCGGCCTGGTCGTGGATCGCGTCGAACGCGGTGACGAGATCGTACGGCGTCGGCGTCTCGAGCCGGACCACGTCTTGCACGACGAACGACGCATTGGTCAGCCCCTGCGCCGCGGCGCGTGCCTCCCCGATCGCCTCTTCCGAGATGTCGTGGCCCACGAACGTGCTCTTCGGGAAGCGTCGGGCCATCAAGGCGATGCAATACCCGGTGCCACATCCGACGTCCGCGACGCGCATGCCCGCCTCGAGGCGAGGGATGAGGCCCTCCGGCTTCGCGAGGTAGGCGCTGAACAGGAGCTCGTCGTAGCGCGGACGACTCCGGCGATCCATGAGGCCCGTGAAGTCCGGCTGATACGCGCTGTACGGGACCCCGCGCCCCGAGCGGAACGCCTCGGCCACGTCGGGGATGACGCGAGACATCAGCGGCAGCATCTCCGCCATGCCCGTGAGGTTCCGGCTGGACGGGCCGGTGAGCATGGCGGCGTGTTCGGGGGGCAGCCGATAGGTCTTCTCGCCGGCGGCATACTCGACGATCCCTCCGCACACCATGGCCCCGAGCCACTCGCGGACGTATCGCTCGCTGAGGCTCGTCTTCGCCGCGATCGCGTCGCTGGTCACCGCGCTCATCTTCGCCATCGCCTCGAAGAGTCCCACGCGGCGGCCCACCTCGATCATGATGGCGACCGACGCGCCCTCGAGGTGGCGGACCATGAGCTGGCTGAACGCTCTCGCCTTCGCCCGGTCGAACTCGCTCATACCGCCAGGTAGCCGCCGTCGACGACCAGCTCGGTTCCGGTGATGTACGACGCCTCGTCCGACGCCAGGAACAGCACGGCGTTGGCGACCTCTTCAACCCTGCCCTCGCGCTTCAACGGGACGAACCGGAGCGACTTCTCGCGCCAGGCCGGGTCGGCCGAGAGCTTGGACGTCCGCATCGGGGGCATGATGCCCGGGTGCACGGAGTTGACGCGAATGCCGTGCTGGGCGAACTGGACGGCGCCCGATTTCGTCATGATCCGCACCGCGCCCTTGGACGCGTTGTAGCCCATGTGGAGCCGGTCCTGCCCGACGAAGCCCGAGATGGACGAGATGTTGACGATGGCGCCGCCGCCCGCCTCGCGCATCGCCGGGACCGCGTGCTTCATCCCGAGGAAGACGCCCTTGGCGTTCACGTTCATCAGCATGTCCCAGGCCGACGTGCTCGTCGTATCGGGATCGAACGTGCCGCTGATCCCGGCGTTGTTCACGAGGATGTCGAGCTTGCCGAACGCCGTCACGGCCGTCTTCACCGCGGCCTGCCAATCGTCCTCGCTCGTGACGTCGAGCTTCACGAACCGCGCCTGCCCGCCGCTCGCCGCGATCTTCTCGGCCACCTGGCGGCCCTCGAACTCGAGCACGTCGGCCACGACGACGCGGGCGCCTTCCCGCCCGAAGATCGTCGCCTCGCTCTGACCCATGCCGCTCGCTCCGCCCGTGATGAGCGCTACCTTACCCGCGAGTCTCATACGCACGCCTCCTTCGTGTATCGCCGCGCCACCTTGGTGATGGGGCTTCCCGTCTACGCCTCGGTGCCGCCGAGTATCGCAGATTCGACCGGCTACTCGTCGAGCGCTTTGAACACGTGCTCGATGCGCTCGGCGAGCGACGGATGCGTGGAGATGAAGTCGGGCAGCGTCGCGATTCCTCGCCGCTCCTCGCGCTCGACCAACCGGACGAGCACGTCGTAGAAGGGCTCGATGGAGATCTCGTTCGCCCGCAGGAAGGCGATCGCGAAGTCGTCGGCCTCCCGCTCGAATCCCCTGGAATACTTCAGCACGCCGAGGACCAGGGGCACGCTCGCGGCGGTGCCGGAAAAATCGCCCCAGAGCATTCCGGCCAGCATGCCGACGCCGACCGATTGAAGCACCTGGCGCGTCGAATGCCGGTACGCCACGTGGCCCAGCTCGTGACCCAGCACGCCCAGGACCGCGGCCTCGTCGCCCGCGAACCGCACGAGTCCATCGAGCACGATCACGACGCCGCCGGGGAGCGCGAACGCGTTGATGGATTCTTCGGAGGTGGCGCGGAACTCGAGTCGGTACGGCACGCCCGGCGCGGCCTTCGTCGCCGCGTCGGCGAATCGCCTCGCCAGGCGCTCGCGCCACTCGGCGTCGAATTGGCTCGGCCCGAGGTAGTGCCGATCGAGCGCCACCAGCATCTGATCGCCCAGTCGGCCCTCGATGCCGGCCGGCAGGCGGTCGGCCACCCAGTGGGCCGCGAGCGGCAGGCCCTTGAGGTAGGCCAGCGACACCAGCGCGATGAGGCCGGCGAGCGCCACCAGCACCGCCGGCCACCAGCGCCGCAGCTGCACGACCGGAGAGACGGCCACGCCGGCCCTGGCGAGCGCGCGCGCGAGCCGGCCCCCCTCTTCCTCCACCTCGAGGGTTCCGCCGCTGCGGAGCGTGATGAGCCGCGGCGCGTGGTCGAAGGGCTCCGACATCATCACCGTCGTGAGCGGCTCCGATTCGCGCACCGTGCCATCGGTCGCTTCGACCACGACCCGCTCGCCGTCCACGCGCATCACCACCGCCGCCGCCTCGCCATCGCGGCCAGAGAAGAACCAGGCGCGGAACTCGTTCGCCCTCACAGGCCGAGATCCAGGCCGAACGTGTCGGCCGCCCCTTCCCCGAGGGCGGCCACCGGTCGCCCGTGAAGATCGGCGGCGATGGCGGTCAACGGCAGCTCGGAGTCGACCCGCACGCATTCGATCCGATAGCGCGCGAGCGCCACCGCCGCGAACGGCCAGTAGAGCCCACACGTCAGGAGCGTCAGCATGACGCTCTTGAAGACGATCTTGAACAGCGCCCGCGCCTTGATCTCGGTGCGAAACCGCACGTCCCCGAGGCGCGTGCTCGTCCACACGGCCTGCTGAAGTCGCGCGGCGAGAAAGGGCCAGGCGAACACGTACACCGGCAGCACGATGATGCCGCCGTAGATCGCCGCCTCGAATCCCGTCCCGGGGAACTGGGAGGCGGGTCCGCGGAACCAGGCGATCACGAACGCGACCGTGGTGCCGAGCAGCACGGCGAGGACGACGAGGCCCGCGCCCTTGAGGTACACGCCGTAGAACTTCCGCCGCGCCCCCAGGAACGCGAACGACCGGTCGCCGTACACGGCGCGGCCGTGCTGATACGCCTTGAGCCGGTGATGCATCCACGGAATCGCGAGCGTCGTCAGGAGCCCCACCAGCCCGAGCTGCCAGCCCTCGTCGGCGGTCAACGCCGTGACCACCGCCGGCGCGAACCACAGCACGAGGATGGGCAGCATGATTCGATACGCCTCGCCCACCCGCGCGTCGAAGCCGAAGCGCAGCCCGCGAAAGCTCGTGTTGCCCAGCTTGAACTGCTGCGATCGCATGAACAGCCACGGCCCCGCCGCGCAGAGCACCATCAGCGTCACGAGCCCGGCGACCCGCGAGAACTGGAACCCCCACGTGTAGGCTCCGAGGAGCACGAGCGCGATGATCCGACCGCGCAGGATCGCCTTCGGGTTGCCGTGGTAGCCGAACACGTGCCCATCGAGGCGCGTGTTCTGGGCGAAGTACTTCGCCTTGCGCACCTTCGTCCACGCGGAGTAGAGGCCGGCCGTGATCACGGTCAGCAGGAGGTTGACGACCCAGATGCGGAAGTACTCGCCGCCGCGGCCGGTGAAGACCAGCGGTGCCGTGGTCATCGACGGGGCGTCGGCGTCCAGCGGGACGAGGGGCACAGCCACGGCGGAAGCGTAGGTGGATGACGGCGGGATTTCAAGACGCTCCTCGTGTACACTGCGGCTCGCCGCGCCGCGCGGAGGGCCGTCGAGGAGCGCCACGGCTCCGCCGCGGCGCTTCCGAGCGTTGGGGGGGCTGGGGGGGGGCCCGCCGAGGCCCCCCATCTACATCAAGGAGTCTGGCTCATGGCGACCTATGTGCTGGTTCACGGCGCATATCAGGGCGGTTGGATCTGGAAACCCGTGATCGAACGCCTGCGGACTGCCGGTCATAGCGTGTACGCGCCGACGCTGGACGGCTGCGCGGAGCGCCACCACCTGGCGCGGCCCGGCATCACCGTGGCGACGCACGCGCAAGAGATCGCGCGGCTCCTGTTCTACGAGGACCTGACCCAGGTCGTCCTGGTGGGGACGAGCTCCGGCGGCATGGTGATCTGCAAGGCCGCCGAGCTGGCCCGTGACCGGATCGCGCGGCTCGTCTTCGTCGACGCGCTGGCGCTGATGGCTGGCGAGCGGGTCGGTGACATCGTCAAGCGCGTGGCGGCCAACGAGACGACCGCGATCACGACCGGCCCCAATCGCGCCGACGCCGAGAAGCGGCTGTTCGCCGATCTCGATCCCGACACACGCGCCTGGGCCCTCGCGCGATACACGCCGCATCCGGTCGCCGCGCTCGAGGCGCCGGTGGAGCTCGGCAACTTCTGGAACCAGGGTTGGCCGACGACCGTGATCCGCTGTCGCCGCGCCGCGAACCCGCCCGAGGCGCACCAGCGGCGCACCGCCGAGCGGCTGAAGGGCGCCTGGCACGAGCTGGACACCGGCCACTATCCGATGCTGAGCCAGCCCGAGGAGCTCACCCGGCTTTTGCTATAAGGCTATCAATACGAGTATGAACGGCATCCACGACATGGGCGGCATGCACGGATTCGGGCCCGTCGAGCCCGAGCCGAACGAGCCCGTCTTCCACTCGCGCTGGGAGAGCCGGGTGCTCGGCCTCACGCGCGCCTGCGGCGTCCAGGGGATCTTCAACATCGACGAGAGCCGTCACGCGATCGAGCGGATGGCGCCGGGCGACTACCTGGCCTCGAGCTACTACGAGCGCTGGCTCGATCGCAACGTGCGGTTGCTGGTCGAGAAAGGCGTGATCACGCGCGAGGAGCTGGAGCGTCGCATGGCCGACCTGGCCGCGGGGCGCGACCCGGCGCCGGCGCACACCGATCCCGATCTGCAGGCCCGCATGGTGCGTACGCTCACCGAGCGCCCGCACTTCCGCCAGCCCGGCCCGCCCCCGCGCTTCAACGCGGGCGATCACATCGTCACGCGGCACGACGCGCCCGTCGGCCACACGCGGCTGCCACGCTACGCGCGCGGCAAGCACGGCGTCATCGCACGGTCGCACGGGTCCTATATCTTCCCCGACACCAACGCCCACGACGGCGGGCACCAGGCCCATCCGCTCTATAGCGTCCGCTTTCACGCCGCCGAGCTGTGGGGCGTGTCGGCCGAGTCGTGGGCGCCCGTCCACATCGATCTCTGGGAGCGCTACCTGGAGGCGGCGCCTCCCGAGCGCTGAAAAGGAACCTTGATGAGCCATCACCACCGCGAGCCCGAATCGATCCTGTCCCTCCGCGTACGCGCGCTCGAGTCGCTGCTGGTCGAGAAGCGGCTCGTCGCCAGCGAGGCGGTCGATCGCATCGTCAGCGCCTACGAAGAGGACATCGGCCCCCACAACGGCGCCAAGGTCGTCGCCCGTGCCTGGGTCGACCCGGCCTACAAGCAGCGGCTCCTGGCCGACGGCACCGAGGCGATCGAGGAGCTCGGCTTCGGCGGCGTCGACCTGCGCGTCGTCGAGAACACGCCCGGCGTGCACAACCTCGTCGTCTGCACGCTCTGCTCCTGCTACCCGCACGCGCTCATCGGGCTTCCGCCGACCTGGTACAAATCGTTCGAGTACCGCTCGCGAGCGGTGCGGGAGCCGCGCGTGGTCCTGCGCGAGTTCGGGGTCGAGCTGCCCGAGAACACCGAGATCCGCATCTGGGACTCGAGCGCCGAGCTGCGCTACCTGGTGCTCCCGGAGCGCCCGGCCGGCACCGAGCAGCTGAGCGAGACCGAGCTGGCCGACCTGGTGACCCGTGACTCGATGATCGGCGTGGCGGTGGTGCGCCCGCCGCGCGCTGAAGTGGGCGCCGCAAGCCGTCGCGGGGCTGGGGCGGAGTGATGGAAGCCGTTCCGAGCCGCGAGATCGCCGACATGGCCGGCCCGGCCGCGCTGCCGCGCAAGAACGGCGAGCTGGTGTTCGACGAGGCGTGGCAGGGCCGCATCTTCGGCATGACCGTGGCGATGAGCCACGACGCCAGCTTCGGGTGGAGCGAGTTTCAGGCCCGACTGATCGACGAGATCGCGCGCGCGGAGCGCGTCGGCGAGTCGTCGAGCTACTACGAGCGCTGGCTGCGCGCCTTCGAGCGACTGCTGGCCGACAAAGGGCTGCTCGACGCCGCGGCCCTCGCCGAGCGCACCCACGACTTCGAGACCGGCCGCCGCGACGACGTGTTCTAGCAGGAGGACTCCATGGCTCTCGATCCCCAGGCCCAGGCCGTCATCGATCTCGTCATCAAGTCCGGGCGCCCGGCGTACAACACGCTGTCGCCCAAGGACGCCCGTCAGCTCTTCCGCGAGACGCGGCCGGCGTCGACGCCGACGCCGCCCGAGATCGGCGCCGTCAGGAATCTCGTCGCGAACGGCCCGGGTGGGCCGATTCCGCTACGCGTCTACCGTCCCGCGGGCGTCGCCGCGTCGGTCGCGCTGCCCGGGCTCATGTACTTCCACGGCGGCGGCTGGGTGATCGGCGACCTCGACACGCACGACGTCCTGTGCCGGCAGCTCACCGCGGAAGCCGGCGTCACCGTCGTCAACGTCGACTACCGCCTGGCGCCGGAGCACAAGTTCCCGGCCGCCGCAGACGACGCGTGGGCCGCGACGCGCTGGACCGTGGCGCACGCGAGCGAGTTCGGGGTCGACGCCAGTCGCCTGGCCGTTGGTGGCGACAGCGCCGGTGGCAACCTCGCGGCGGTCGTCGCGCTGCAAGCGCGCGACGCGGGCGCGCCGATCATCAAGCTCCAGGTGCTCGTCTATCCGGTGACCGACGTGGCCGCCGAGTCGCGCTCGTATCAGGACTTCTCCGAGGGCTACATGCTCACCCGCGAGAGCATGCGGTGGTTCACCGCGCACTATCTCGCCGCCGCGGGCCAGGCGAACGACTGGCGGGTGTCGCCGCTGCGCGCGTCGTCGCACGCCGGGCTGCCGCCGGCGCTCGTCGTCACCGCGGGGTTCGATCCACTGCGTGACGAGGGCGCGGCGTACGCGGCTAAGCTCCAGCAGGCCGGCGTCCTCGTGGACTACGTCTGCTACGGCGGCATGATCCACGGCTTCGCGGGGATGGGGAAGCTGATCGAGACCGGCAACCGCGCGGTCTCTCACATCGCCGCGACGCTGCGGCAGACGCTTCGCTGAGCGAGCGACGATAGAGGAGAGTCACGATGAACGTCGGCATCTCGGTTCCGCTGCCCGCCTACCAGGTCGACCCGGCATTCATGGCGAAGACCGCCGAGGGGCTCGGCTTCGAGTCGTTCTGGTGCGCGGAGCATCCGTTCATCCCCGTGCACTCGACCAGCCGCTTCGCCGGCTCACCCGACGGCGTGATCCCCGAGAGCTACTCGCACTTCGTCGATCCCTTCGTGGCGCTCGCGCGCGCCTCCGCGGTCACGAAGACGCTGAAGCTCGCGACCGGGATCGTGCTCGTCCCCGAGCGTCACCCACTGCTGCTGGCCAAGGAGATCTCGACGCTCGATCTGTTCAGCGGCGGACGGTTCATGTTCGGCATCGGCGCCGGCTGGCTGCGCGAAGAGACCCAGATCATGGGCGGCGACTTCGACCACCGCTGGACGCAGACGCGCGAGTCGATCCTGGCCATGAAGGAGCTGTGGACGAAGCCGGCGGCCGAGTTTCACGGCACGTACTACGACTTCCCGCCGGTGAAGTCGTTCCCCAAGCCGGCGCAGAAGCCGCATCCGCCGGTGCTCCTGGGCGGCGCCGCGAAGAACGTCCTGCAGCGCGTGATCGAGTGGGGCAACGGCTGGCTCCCGAACCGGATCACGCCGGAGAAAGTCGCCGGGAGCCGCGCCACGCTCGACCGGCTGGCCAAGGACGCCGGCCGCGATCCGTCCGCGATCACGATCTCGGTCTACGGCCAGCCGCCCGACCGCGATCTGATCCGACGCTTCCTCGACGCCGGCGCGACGCGGGTGGTCGTGCGGCTGGACGCGGTCGCGACCGAGCCCGAGATGGCGGCGCAGCTCTCGCGGATCGCCGCCGCCGTCCTGAAGTAGTCGGGCACGCGCCGCGCGCTAGAGCTCGAGCTCGACCGGCACCGCGCCCGACGGCGGCACCGTCCGCGGCAGCTCTTCGTCGACCCGCTCGCCGAAGCGGCGCACGATGCGGGCCGGCGTGCCGACGACGGTGCAGTACGCCGGCACGTCGCGGTTGATGACGAAGGCGTTCGCGCCCACCTTCGCGTGGTCCCCCACCCTGATCGGACCGAGCAGGATCGCGTTGGTCCCGATGAACACGTGGTTGCCGACGATCGGATGCCGCTGGCCGTTGTACTTGCCGGTGCCGCCAAGGCTCACGTTGTGGAACATGACGCAGTAGTCGCCGACCACCGCGCTCTCCCCGATGACGACGCCCGCGCCGTGGTCGATGAAGAAGCCGCGGCCGATGCGCGCGCCCGGATGGATCTCGACGCCGGTCCAGAAGCGGTTGGCGACGGCAACGAGTCGCGCCAGAAGGCGCAGGCCCAGGCGCGTGTAGATCCAGTGCGCCATCCGATGGACCAGGATCGCGTGCAGCGGCGGGTGGCAGAGCACGATCTCCAGCCAGCCGTGGGCGGCCGGATCGTTGCGCTTCACCGCCTGGATGTCCTCCTGAATCGTCTTCAGCATCGTTGCCCCCCTGAAACACGAACGCCCGCGGCCGGTGGCCGTGGGCGCTCGGACAGCCTGCTCGCCTGAATCCGGCCGTTACCCGCTCGACTCCGATCGACAGCGGTCTTCGGGTTGGCGACAGATGCAGTCTCGGCACCGGACACGCAGGATCACGAGCCCCTTATGCCGCAAGCGCGGGCGATTTGCAAGGCGTCGACCAGCGCCATTCCGCGGTGCATAATGCGCCGCATGCGACCACGCGAGGAGACGATCACGGTCGGCGGCATCGGGGTGCACACGTGGATCGGCGGCCAGGGCGACCCGCTGCTGGTGCTGCACGGCGCCGGCGGCAACCGCGGCTGGACGCGCTGGCTCGACCTGGTGTCCGAGCGCTTCACGGTGTGGGCGCCCACCCACCCGGGCTTCGGGCGCTCGGGCGACGCCGACTGGATGGACGGTATCGACGACCTCGCACGGTTCCACCTCTGGTTCATCGACGCCGCCGGACTGGGCCGGCCGCACGTGCTGGGCCACTCGATCGGTGGCTGGACCGCGGCGGAGATGGCGGCGATGAGCCCGGGCGCGATCAACCGGTTGATCCTGGTCGCACCGGTCGGCCTCAAACCGGAGACGGGCGAGATCCTCGACATCTTTTTCTACTCGCCGGCGCAGCTGCTGGCGAAGACCATCCACGATCCCAAGACGGTGCCCGAGTGGGACGCGCTCTACGGCACTCCGCCGACACCGGCGCAGCTCGAGATCGCCGAGCGCAATCGCGAGATGACCGCCCGCCTCACCTGGAAGCCGTACATGCACAATCCCCGGCTGGCGCACTTCCTGCCGCGTGTGACGAACCCGGCGCTGATCGTGTGGGGCCGCGAGGATCAGATCGTGCCCGTCGAGTGCGGCGAGCAGTATCGTCGCCTTCTGCCCAACGCGCGCCTCACCGTGCTCGAGAAGTGCAGCCACCTGCCGCCGATCGAGCAGCCCGACGCCTTCGCGCGCCTGGTGCTCGACTTTCTCGGAGGAGAATCGCGTCGATGAAGCTCTACTACTTCAGCGAGATGCCGCACCACGAGTTCCCCGACGCGGAGGGCGACAAGTATCCGTCGCTCCGGCTCGAGTTCCCGAACCGGTTCTTCGACCGGAACAAGGCCGCCGAGAACTACCGGCGCTACCTGACCGAGTACGAGCTGGCCGATCAGGTCGGCTTCGAAGGTCTGATGATCAACGAGCATCACTCGACGCCCTCGTGCGTGAACGTCGGGGTCAACATGACCGCGGCGGTGCTCGCGCGCACGACGCAGCGGGCGAAGATCCTGCTGCTCGGCAACATCCTGCCCATCGAGGACAACCCGGTGCGGATGGCCGAGCAGCTCGCGATGGCTGATCTGATCTCGGGCGGCCGCGTCCTCTCGGGCTTCGTGCGCGGGGTCGGCGTCGAGACGTGGTGGGCCAACACGAATCCCGTGCACAACCGCGAGCGCTTCGAGGAGTGCCACGATCTCATCTTGAAATGCTGGACCGCGGAAGGGCCGTTCCGGTGGGAGGGGCGCCACTACCACTTCCGCCACGTGAACCCGTGGTGCCTGCCGCTCCAGAAGCCGCACCCGCCGATCTGGATCCCGGGCACCGCGAGCCCGGAGACGGCCATCTGGGCCGGACGCCGGGGCTACACCTACGTGCCGTTCCTGGTGCCGTTCGACATCGCACGCGAGCTCTTCGACTACTACCGCCAGGGCGCGGCCGAAGTGGGACGTACGGTGACGCCGGACAACCTCGGCTTCCTCATCTGCGCCGTCACGGCCGACACCACCGCCAGGGCGGTCGAGGCGGGGAAGCATTTCGTCTGGCGGATGGGCCCGACGCTCCGGGCGCCGGTCGAGTGGTTCGCGCCGGTCGGAATGCGCTCACGCGCGGGCCAGCAGTTCGCCCTGCGCGCGCGGCCGCGGTCGCTGGCGACGATGAGCTACGAGGAGCTGCGCGACGGCCACTTCATCATCGCCGGCACCCCGGACGAGGTCGCCGAGCGCTTCGCGCTCGTGCGGCGCGAGCTCGGCGTCGGCCACTTGCTCCTAGAGGCTCAGGAATCGCGCATGGACCACCCCACGACGATGCGCTCGATCGAGCTGATGGGTGCGAAGGTGATTCCAGCGGTGGCGAGGCTCTAGCGGCTCAGCGCCGCTTCGTCTCGAAGAACTCCCGCAGCAGCGCGCCGCACTCGCCGGCGAGGACGCCGCCCACCGCCTCGACTCGATGGCCCTGGCGGCCGTCGTCGAGCAGGCGATGGAGCGACACGACCGCGCCGGCCTTCGGATCCAGAGCCCCGTACACGACGCGCGCCACGCGCGCGTGGACGGCCGCGCCGCAGCACATCGCGCACGGCTCCAGCGTCGCGTACAGCTCGGCGCCGGGGAGCCGATAGTTGCCGATCTTCTGCGCCGCCTGGCGCAGCGCCAGCACCTCGGCGTGCGCAGTGGGGTCGCCGAGCGCGATCGGCGCGTTGTGGGCCTGCGCGACGATCGCGCCGTCGAGGACCACGACCGCGCCCACCGGCACCTCGCCGGCCGCGAGACCCAGCCGCGCCTCGTCGAGCGCGGCGCGCATGAACGCCTCGGCGTCGACGCTAGGGATTCTGGCGCTCCTCGACGTGGACCACCGCGAGCGTCGGGGTGGTCTCGTTCGAGAACGGCCCGATCGGCAGCGCCACCATCGACGTCACGACCTGCGCGGTCCGCGGCCGCTTCTCCGACACGTTGGCGATGATCAGGATCGCGATGAGGGCGATCACCGCGACCCCGGCGCCGGCGATCAGGAGGATCGTCGTCGGCTCCAATGCCTCCGCCGGGGTCGGCTGCATCGTCACGGCCACCAGGGCCACCACCAGGACCAGGCTCAGGCACCGCATGAATGTCACGGGATCCTCCTTCTGTCAGTCACTGCGCTGGGGATAGAAGTAGTGGTGCGCCCTAGAGGATTCGAACCTCTGGCCTTCGGATTCGTAGTCCGACGCTCTGTCCACCTGAGCTAAGGGCGCAACGGCGCCTTACGATACACCACCCGGCGCGCCGGGGCGAGCCTCGAGCGGGTCAGATTCTGTCCCGATCCTCGCGGCTGAATCGACGGATGAGGCCGAGCACGAACATGCCGACGCCGACGACCAGCAGGACCGCGTAGGGGGGCACACGCAACACCTCGACCAGAACGATGCAGAGGCCAGAGAACGCGACGATCGCACCGGCCATCATCAAGCCAGTGCCCGGTTTCGCAACCACGCTCAGCTCCTCCTGGCTGGTATGTCCAGACGGACGGTGTGCGAGTTGAATGGCGGAGAGGCCGGGATTCGAACCCGGGACAGAGGTTTTGCCTCTGTAACCGCTTAGCAGGCGGCTGCCTTCGGCCGACTCGGCCACCTCTCCAAGGGTCAAGCGGGGCTTAGTATACACTCGGCCCGCCGGAGGAGCCGATGCCGATCGCGGGCGCTCACGTTTCGCCGTGGTGAAGTCGCCGTCGCGCGCCTGCGCGAGCTCCGCGTCCCGATCCCACGAGACGTCGGTCCTCAACGAGCGGAGTCGAACGTGATCCGCGCGCTCGGCCCCGGAGAGGCGAAAACCTGGTGAACGAGCTCGGTCTATCTGCAAGCCCGACGTCTATCTTTCCGGAATGGCTGGCCAATTCTTGTCACGTTGCGCATCGCAATTTGTCACTGAGTCCGCGCTCGGCTCGCTAAGTTCGCGTTTCCTAGACATCGCCGGCGTGGCATCTCCATTGCTCTGAAGTTCGCCGGTGGGTACTTACACTGCCGCGAAACCTATGTCATCCACGCCCAGCACGCGCGAGGGAACCATGAAGCTCTGGAGAATCAGTGGCTTGGCATCCGGATACTCGCTCGTCGAGCTCGTCATCACGATCGGCGTCATCGCGGTCGTCGCTGCGGTCACCTTCCCGCTCTATCTGAGCTACACGCGGGCGCAGGAGACCAATGGCGCGGCGCGCACGATCATAGTGGAGCTGAACCAGGCGCGCCAGTACGCGATCACGCGCGGCACCTCGCACACCGTCGAGGCGCAGACGAATCCCAACAACCGGGCGCGCTTCTGCTCCGGAACCGCGAGCCCATGCGCCTCCGCCAACGTCGTGGTGATGGCGGGGGGAGATGGGTCGGGGTGGCACAGCCTGGAGAACGGATCGCGCATCGTGCAGGCTCCGACGATCACGTTCAGCTCGCTGGGCGCGGCGACGGCCTCCGGCACGCTGCGGGTCCAGAACTCGTCCCAAACCGGCTGCCTCGACGTGGTGGTGAGCCCGTCCGGTCGCATCCGGATCACGGCTCCGGTCTCTTGCCCATGAGAAAGACCACAACGATGAAAAACGATCGTGGCTTCACGCTGGTCGAGGTCCTGGTCGCGGCGATGATCCTGACCGTCGCGCTGCTGACCCTCGCCACGATGTTCCCGACGGGGTACAAGCAGATCGCCGACGCGGGCCGGCTGACGCTCGCGACGAACGGCGCCAACCACGTCCTCGAGGATCTGGGCTCGGTGCCCTTCACGAGCGTTCGCAACCTCGACAACTTCGACTCGAACAGCTCGGGCTCGCTGCCGGCGGCCGATCCGGAGCTGGCGATCGCTCGCCGCTGGCGCTACATGCTGGCGGGCTCCGGGAGCGGCTTCTCGTTCACTACCGCCGAGACCACGGCGTGGGGCACCGTGACGCCGTTCGGCGGCCGGGCGCAGGTGCAGATCCGCCAGGTCGACAACGCCGGCAACGCGTGCCCCGCCGCGGCCACCACGTGCCGGGCGGTGGTCACCATCACGATGCCCGGCCAACCGGCTCCGACGACCGTCACGCTCAGCACGATTCTCGTGAGGATGTTCTGATGCGCTACCCACAGCTGCGCAACCAGGACGGCTTCACGCTCGTCGAGATGATGGTCGCCATCAGCATCTTCCTGCTGATCCTCGTGGGCGTCTTCCAGGTCTTCGAACCGAGCAACCAGGCGTACCTCAACAGCCAGCACAAGCTCGGCGTACAGCAGAACGGCCGCGTCGCGATGGACACGATCGTGCGGCAGATCCGGATGACGGGCTACTTCCCGGAGAACCTCGACAACAATGCCGCGAACGACGTCTCGAACCGGATCCAGGCGGGCAGCGAGTCCGCGCTGGCGGTGGCCGGCGACCTCGACGGCTCGGGCTCGAGCAACGTGTTCATGTTCTGTCTCGACCCCGCAGCCCCCCCCAACGGCGGCTTGAAGGTGGGCCGGGGCCCGCTCGGCACCGCGGCGTCCTACATATGCGCCAACGGCAACGTGCTGGCCGAAAGCGTCACGGCGCTGAGCTTCGCGTACTTCGACGCGGCCAACAACCCGATCCCGAATCCGCCGACGGCCGCTTACAACCTCGACAACCAGGCGCTCGGCGGTGCCCCGGCCTTCGCGACGACGACGCAGCGGGCGGCGGTGGCGCGGATCGTGATCAAGCTGACGGCGCGGGAGAACGTGCCCGGCCAGCCGGCGCAAACTTACGACCTGGCCTCCGACGTCAGGCTTCGGAATCCTTGATGGGAGGCTCCAGCATGCGTGCACTGTGGCGTCCGTTCGGCGACGAGCGCGGCATGGTCTCGGTGGTGGCCATCTTCGTCATGATCATGATGCTGGTGGCCGGTGTCTTCCTGGTGCGGATGTCCGCGACCGAGGGTGACATCGCCTACAGCGCCATGTGGGCGGAAGGCAGCTTCCACGCGGCCGACGCCGCCATCAACGTCGGGCTCGACCAGATGTCGCCGGCCAGCAGCAATCCGACCGCGACGGCCCTGAGCCCGGCTCCGCCGACGCTCGGCGCCTTCACGCCGACGGGCACCATCCAGTTCGCTGGCACCACCCGCCAGGCCGGCTATTCGATCGGCTCCGGGACCGGCTACAACCCGGGCGGGTTTGCTTTCTATACGTACGCGCTGGTCGGCACGGGCACCGGCCCGAGAAGCGCCCAGCGGATTGTCGACGTCCAGGCCTCCTTCGGCCCGGTCGCCCAGTGAGGAGCGTGATGAACACCGTGAACCGAGTGACCGCGGTCTCTCTCATCGCCGCCATGATGCTGCTGGCGGCGCCGGCGGCGTTCGCCGACGACAGCGACATCTTCGGCGCCAACATCAAGCCGAACGTGTTGATCATGCTGGATAACTCCCTCAGCATGAGCGACAACGTCAACTCGCAGTCCTATGCCCCTGCGACCACCTATGCCACCGTGAGCACCTGCGGGAGCAGTTTTAACTCCGCATGCGCCTCCGCAAAGGTCTACCGGAGCCCCTCCTGGCACACGTACTTGAGTTACGCCAACAGCATCTCGGCCGTGAACAGCGCGAGCGCTCAAACTGCCCTGTCCACGACCGGGTACTGGTCGGGAACGATCAGCGGCTCCGCGGTGAACCTCTACGTCGGCAACTATATCAACTACCAGTACGCGGGCTGCGTGGGCGTAAGCTGCCCCAACGCCAAGATGGGCATCGCCAAGCGCGTCATCAACAATCTGCTCGACAGCGTGGCGGGTGTTCGGTTCGGGGTCATGCAGTTCACGAACAACAGCTCGCCCGGCGCGGGCGGGGGCACGATGGTCGCGGAGATCGGGACCAACGTCACCACGATGAAGGCGGCCGTCGATAACATCACGCCTTCCGGGTACACCCCTCTGGGCGAGTTTCTTTACGATGGCGGCCAGTACTTCAAGGGGCTGGCGTTCCGGAACGGGGAAGTCCACGCGAGCCCGATCCAGGCCTCGATCGGCGAGTGCCAGCCGAACTTCATCATCTTCATCTCGGACGGGCTTCAGAACGGCACCATGGACGTGCGGACGGAGGCGACCAATCGCCGCACGCAGGATCATGCGTCCTCGTTCACGGGAACTCAGAACGTCATCGTCCACACCGTCGGGTTCGGGATCAGCGCGAGCGAACCCGGAAACGTTGTCGCCGCCAATGATGTCCTCCGCACGGCGGCCCAGAATGGCGGCGGCCAGTTCTACGACACCAACAGCGAGCCCCAGCTCGAGGAGGCTCTTCAGGACGCGATCCGCCGGATCATCCAGGCGACCTTCACCTTCGCCACGCCGGTGGTGCCGACGACCAGCACGACGGGAAGCACGAAGGCCTATCTCGCGGCCTTTCAGTCCGATGCGTCGCGCCCGTTCTGGAAGGGTTACCTCAAGGCCTACCAGCGTGACTCGAGCGGCCTGGTGCCGGTGGACGCCACCGGCGTGCCCCTGAGCTCGGCCCTCGTTTGGGAGGCCGGCCAGGTGCTGAGCGGCGCCGCGGCCTCGAGCCGGACGATTTACACCCTAGTCAGCGGGACCCGAGAGCTGTTCACGAAGAGCAACTCCAACATCAGCCAGAGCCTCCTCGGCGTCGCGAGCAGCACCGACCGCGACAAGACCATCGACTTCGTCCGCGGCCTCGACGTCCTCGACGAGGACCAGGACGGCAACACGTCGGAGGAGCGGAGCTGGAAGCTCGGTGACATCTTCCACTCGACGCCGGTCCTCGTCACGCCGCCGGTCCTGGCGCTGAACGACGCGAGCTACCAGTCGTTCAAGACGGCCCAGGCCAGCCGCACGAAGGTCCTGATCGCCGGCGCCAACGACGGCATGATCCACGCGTTCCGGGAGAGCGACGGCGCGGAGCTCTGGGCCTTCATCCCGCCGCAGCTGCTCACCGGCCTGCAAAATCTCCACTCGAGCTCGGGGGATCACCGGTACTACGTCGACGCCAGCCCCATCGCCGTCGACATCAAGGTCGGCAGCACCTGGAAGACGATCGTCGTCTTCGGCCTGCGGCGCGGCGGTAACTACTACTACGCGCTGGATATCACGGACACCACCAACCCGCAGTGGATGTGGAGCTTCACCGACTCGAAGATGGGCGAGACGTGGTCCGAGCCCGCCATCGGCAAGGTGAACATCGGCGGCACCGCCAAGTTCGCGGCATTCGTCGGCGGCGGCTACGACACCGGCACCAACAACGACCTCGGCAAGGCGTTCTTCGCCATCGACCTCTCCAACGGCGCGAAGCTCTGGGAGTACTACAAAGACGGCGCGTCGGATGACCGGCAGTACATGGGCTTCAGCCTCGCCGCGAACCCGACGGCGATCGACTTCGACAACAACGGATACACCGACAAGGTGTACATCGGCGACGTCGGCGGTCAGCTGTGGAAGTTCGACGTCTCGGCCACCGCGACCACCAGCTGGTCCGGCAAGCGCCTCTTCGCCGCCGACTCGGGCCAGACGAACCCGCCGGCGGTCGGCGAGTACTATCCGGCCCAGGCCATCTATGGCGCGCCGGCGATGGCCCTCGACACCACGGGGGCGCTCTGGGCCTTCTTCGGGACCGGCGACCGGAATCACCCCGTCGCCACCGCGACGAACCGGTTCTACGGCATCAAGGACACGACCACCATGACGAACGGCGCCACGCTGACGGAGTCGAGCCTGGCGAACGTGACCAGCTCCAGCGCCAGCGCGGCCGCCGGCTGGTTCTTCCAGATGGGCACCAACGAGAAGGTGCTCGCCCCGGCCAACGTCTTCAACATGGACGTCCTCTTCTCCGGCTTCACGCCGACCGCCGTCGTGACGTGCACCAGCGGCGGTGGGACGGCCAAGCTCTACTCGGTCCAGGTGAACACCGGCTACGCCGCGATGAACTTCAGCACCGGTCAGGCTCTCACGTCGACCGATGCGACGGTGGCGCGCGGCATCACCATCGGCTCGGGTATCGCCTCGATGCCGGTCGTCATCGTGACCCCGCCGACGGGGTTGGGCTCGGCGTCGGCGGCGGCCATCACCGCGACGACGAACCAGCAGCTGCCGAGCACGCCGGTGCCGGCGCCTCCGTTCTTGAAGCAGGTTCGCTCCTGGCGCGAGCGCATCCAGTGAAGTCACCGCTCATCCTCCTGGCCCTCTGCACGCTCCTGATCGGGGCGGCGGAGGGCCAGGAGAAGAAGCTCAGCGGCGAGGCGACCCGCCTCAACGAGCGGGCCGTCACGCTACTGCGTGAAGGCAAGCTCGACGAAGCGCTCACCGAGCTGAAGCGGGCGGCGGAGCTGGCCCCTTCGTCCGCCGTCATCAACGCGAACCTCGGCTTCGCGTACGACAAGCAGGGCAAGGTCGACGAGGCCGCCGCCGCGTATCGCAAGGTGCTCGAGCTCGAGCCGGGCAACAACATCGCCCGTAACAACCTCGGCAACCTCCTGAGCAAACAGGGGCAGTACGAAGAGGCCACCCGCGAGTTCGAAGAGCTCCTCCGGCGCGATCCGGACAATGCGGCGGCCAAGAGCAACCTCGAGATCGCCACCAAGAACCGGGCGCTCACGCAGGAAAAGCAGGACCAGGTCTCGGGCGCGCTCCAGGCGGCGGCGGCCAAGCCGGCCGATCCGCAGGCCGCGTACGCGGCGGCGCGCGTCTTCTCCCGCTTGGGTGACCAGGACGCCGCGTTCTCGTGGCTCGCCAAGGCACTCGACCTCGGCTACGACCGGCTGGAGTACGTGAAGGTCGACCCGTCGCTGGCCGGGCTTCGGAAGGATCCCCGTTTCATCCAGCTCCTCGAGCAGCGCCAGCCGCGCTGACGGCGCGGCCCGCGGGCCGCGCGGAGCTCAGCGCTTCGCGGGGAACGCGGCGGTCATCTGGCGCGCCGCCGCGTCCATCGCGATCCGCATCGCGTCGAGCAAGCCCTTGCGCTGGGCGGCCACGAACCACCGCCCGGCGTCCGACTCGCTGAACTCCACGTAGGTCGCCAGCTCCTCGTCGCTCAGCGTGCGATACGTGTAGAGCGCGCGGACCAGGGCCCCCCGGGTCAGCGCGTCCTGCTGCGCCCGCAGCGTCTGCTCGGCGAACTCGACTTCGCGAGTGGTGAGGCGCTTCTCGGCCGGCACCGCCGGCTCGAGCGCCCGCAGCACCGCCTTGAAGGCGATGACGCTCATATCCATCTGCAAGGCCGCGCTCCGCACGACCGCCTCTTGCCGTTGGACGAGGTCCACGCGCGCCGGAGTCGGGACGTCGCGCGCGAGCGTCTGGGCGAAGACCTCGAGATCAGCCTTCGCGCTGGGCTCGCCGGCCGCGAGCTCGAGCGCCGCGATCTTCTTGAAGAGCGGCGAGCGGAGCTGCGCCATGACGACGCCCATGCGCTGCGGGTCGTAGCTCGACCGGAACGCGTCGCGGACCGCGCCGTAGAGGACCACCGGACGAAACGCGTCGGCGAGGATCTTGGTGGCCCGCGCCTTGTCGGGCGGCTTGAGCGTCGTCTGGCGAGGGTCGAGCTGCAGCTTGATGTGCGCCGGCACCGATGCCAGGGCCTTCTTCGTCCCCGACAGCTCCAGCGCTTCGGCGATGAGCGCGTCGCGCTCGCCTTCGGCCGGCCGCAGGAGCGGCGGCTGATCGGAGTAGGTGACGACGCCCTGCTCGTTGACCCACCGATAGGTCTTGGCTTCGACTTCGACCGTCCAGCCATACGTCAGCACGCTCAGCCCGAGGAGCCACGGAATCGCCCGGATCATCGCGATCCTCCCTCTCGAGGCGTCTCGAGGTCTCAATGCTTGACCCGGCCGAAGAGCCGGACTGCGGCGGGACCGTACTCCGCTTCGATCTGCTTCGAATGATCGACGACGACCTGCCAGATGCGCCGCAGCTCGGCGACCGGGTCGACGTGGTCGTCGACCCGCAGATTGTGGTACATGCGCGGGTCGCGGCCCGCCGCCACGAGGAGCGCCGCCGACTGCTTGCCGCGCTTGTCGCCGCCGGCCGCCTGTCCCGCTTCGAGGGCCGCGAGGAGGCGATCCGACAGGTCGCGCTGCGCGCCGTCGCTCGCCTTGAACGCGCGCTCCATCGCCGCGAGAACTTCGGGGCCCACGAGCATGTTGCCCGCGACCGTGAATGCCTCGCCGGCCTGATGGCCGCACCACGGCACGCACCCGGCGCCGGTGTGGCCGAAGACGCGCTCGGCATCGAGGCCGTGCACCTGACGGATCTCGCGATCGCCGTCCTTGCGGAGAAGGGCGCTCAATGCGACGTCGATCGGCACGCCCTGGGCGAGGAGCGCCTGCCCCTGACGGCCGAGCTCGGTGTTGACGCGCGCCTGCGTCGCGATCGCGCCGCGGGCCGAGACCCACGGGACCAGGCCGCCGACGTTGGGCCGCGCCGTCGCGACCGCGATACCGAACGCACCCGCCTCCGGATCGCGCGCCGTGATGGAAAAGGTGTGGAGATCGACCACCGTTTTCAAGTTGTACCATGAGGGCCCGCGAACTCCGCCCATTTGAGGTCGCGCGCCGATCTGATCCTGTTCGCCGGTCGAGTCATCACGCTCGACGGGGCCGCACACGTCGCCGAGGCGGTCCACGAGCGCGCTCAGGCGTGAAACGTTCGGCGGCCTTCCTCGCGCGTCCAGAGGCGGATCAGGTGGCGCTTGAGCTGCGGCTCGGCGGAGTCCTTGAAGTCGGTGCGGCTGTGCGCGAACTGGCGGTTGTTGATGAACTGGACCTGGCCGCGCTCGATGGTGAACTCGACCCATAGCTCGGGCGAGTCGACGATCGTCCGCATGGCCTCCAGGGCCTCGCGCCCTTCGTCGTCGAGCGGGCTCTCGGCCAGGTCCGCGCCGGTCGCGACGAGCTTCTCGTTGAACGCGGCCGTGAAGGCGCCGCCGGCGTAGCGGAAGATCGGGCGCCGGGTCGTCTTGCCGTCGGCCTGCGCGTGCTCGGCCTGACGATCCCAGGGGAACGGCCGGTAGAGGCGGGCGAGGCGCTCCGGATGCCGACGGCGGAGCTCGTTGTGCACGCTGCAGAGGCTCACGAACCGGCTCACTCCCCCCTCGAGCGCCGGGTTGATGCAATAGAGCCCCACCAGCTCGGGAGGAAGATCGAGCCACGGCGCGTCGGTGTGGAACGTGAGGTCGAGGCTCGTCACCGAGCGTCGCACGCCGTACTCGAGGGCCCGGCCGGTGTCGTGCACGTCGTAGATCATGGTGCCATCCCACTTCTGGGCGACCAGCCGGCCGAGCAAGCTCCCGAGCAGCCACGCGAGGGCCCGATTCTCCTCGCCCGTGTAGCGCTCCACCGGCACCCGGTCCAGCACCGCCAGCCCGATCCCCGCGCGGAGCGTGTCGCGCACCTGCGCCATCACCTCGGCGCACGCGCCGAGCGCGAACTGCGCCGGATCCAGGAGCACGGGCGGCAACGGGTCGTGCCGCACCTGGCGTGCGGCCGCGTCCAGCTCATCGAGGCAGCGCTGAGGCAGCGGAACCAACCAATCGGGTGGCGACAGATCCCTGCGCTTCCAGGCTCGGCGATCGCGAATGTCTTCGGTCAGCACGGCGCGCTAGCGCTTCTGGAGCGCGAGGCGATAGAGCAGGTTGTCGGCGCCGAGCCCGGCCGCCTCGAGGCTCTTGCCGGTGACGTCCAGCTCGCCGCGGAGCCGACTGCCGTCCTCGGTGATCTTCAGCACGGCCGGATAGAACCGGCGGCCGCCGGGGATCGGCCGCTCCAACTGCCCCGCCCAGGTGCCGATCAGCTCGGCGCCGTCGGCCAGAGTGGCCGGCTGGCTCGAACGCGGTGCGGCCGCCGGCACCGGCCCATCGAGCCTGACCGGATCTTCAGTCTCGATCCCGCGGAACCAGTCGGCCGGCGGCTCGTGGTGCTGGGCGCGGTTCCAGCCGCGCATCCTCAGGCAGCTCTTGTAGGCGTCCTCGAGGACGATCCCGTACTCCTTGTTCGTGCTCATGTACATGGCGTTGGCCCGCGCGCACTCGCTGCTGTCCTTCGCGAAGTCCTCCGCGCCGGCGCCGGGCTTGTTCCAGTAATGCTTGCCGCAGCCGACCAGCAGGAGAGCGGCCACGACCGCCAGACCGAAGGCGCGGGCGGTGGATTGCATGCCCTCCCTGATAGCGCGCCGGCCGGCGCTGAGTCAAGGGGAACAATAGTTTCCGGAAGTTGGTAGTTCCTCACCCTTGTCAGATCTGCGCATTTCGTGTAAAAAAGTTAGCTACGGTTTCGTCAAGAACGTCGTGCCGTGCCCAGAGGGGGCGAACATGAGAACAGCGATCGTCGACGGCCCGCCATCGCTCGCGCGCGCCGGTCTCGCGGCCGGTCTGGCGCTCACCGCGCTGCTGCCCCTCGGGCTTCACCGCACGGCCTACGCGCAAGAGTCGACGGCCGCGCGCGTCGCCCGCGAGAACCTCCCCTCGGTCGTGACGCTGATCGCCGTCGACGACCACGACCAGCCGTTGGCGCTCGGCAGCGGATTCTTCATCACGCGCGACGGCGTGGTGGTGACCAACGCGCACGTCGTGGGCGGAGCGGCCAAGGTTCTGCTGCGCTGGCGCGGGCAGAGCGGGACCGCGCTGAAGATCGTGAACTTCTCCCGCAAGCACGATCTGGTGACCATCCAGACCTCGTTCACGACCACGCCGTCCGTCTTGCTCGGCGATTCGGAGGCGGTGTCGGTCGGCCAGGACGTCGTCGTCCTGGGCAATCCCCATGGCCTGGAAGGAACCGTCTCGACCGGAATCGTGGGCGGGCTGCGGACGCTGAACAACACGAAGTTCCTGCAGATCACGGCGCCGATCAGCCCGGGCAGCAGCGGCGGGCCGGTGTTCGACGCCCAGGGGCGCGTGGTCGGCGTCGCGACGGCCACGTCGGCGAAGGGGCAAAACCTGAACTTCGCCCTGCCGGTCAACCTCCTGCGAGAGCTGCCCCCCTCCACGGTCGCCTTCACGGCGGCGAAGCCGGCGGCGGTCGATCTGCGCGAGATCGACCGCAGCAAGGACCTGGTCTTCTTCAACAACGTCATCGAGGAGTTCGGTCTCTTCGCCGAGGGGAGCACCCTGGCGTCCCTCACCGCCTCCATCCAGAACAAGACCAACGACACGATCGCTGACCTGCGCGTCCTGGTCGTGGTCAAGAACGCGCGCGGCGACGTCCTGGACTTCCACCTGCGCGACATCAAGGGCGCGGTGATCCCGCCCGGGCTCGCGAAGCAGGTGTCCATCCCCATTCTCACCAAGGGGTTCCGGACGTGGGGCGCCGGCAGCGACTACGTCCGCGGCACGTACGAGATCCGGCTCCTGGACTACAAGATCGTCGCCGCCCGAGGGTTCTCGCCCGACCGTCCCTGACCGACGCCCCACCTCGGCCGGGAAGAAAAAGCTCTGTCCCGGCGAGGTGGCCGGGCTATGAAGGTCTATGGCTCGGTGGCCCGCGGCCGTCCTGACGGTGGTGCTCGCCTTCAGCGGTGAAGCGGGGGCGGGGCCGCCCACCGAGACTCTCACCGCGGTCGTGACGACCGTGAATCGCCTGCTCGAGGATCCCACGCTCCGCGAAAAGCCGGAGGACTTACACACCGCGATCCGCGCGGTCGTGGCCGATCGCTTCGAGGCGCGTCTGGCCGCACGGCTCGTCCTCGGGCGCGACTGGGACATCCGGACGCCGGCCGAGCGCGAGGAGTTCGTCCAGCTGTTCAAGGAGCTCGTCGAGAGCGCCTACATCTCGCGGATCGCCGCCCGGGCGACCGTGCGCCCCGGGCTGGCCGTGCGCTACATCGATGAGGTCATCGAGGGCGACCGGGCGACCGTCACCGCCACCATCGAGAGTCGGGACGGCCGCGAGGTCCCGCTCGAGCATCGGATGATCCGGCAGGGCGACCGCTGGATGGTCTACGACGTGTCGATCGAGGGCGTCGAGCTCGTGCAGAACTACCGCGCCCAGTTCCAGCGGGTGCTGCGGCGCTCGTCGTACCCGGAGCTCGTCGCCGAGCTGAGGACGAAGGTCGCGATGCCGGCGACCGTCGCGACGGTGGCTGTCGAACCTCCCGCGGCCCGCGTCGACGCAAGCCCGGCGCCGGTCCTCGAGCCCCTCACCGATGTCGCTCTGCGCACGGTCCCCGAGCTGGGGCCGGCCGTGCCGCCGGCTGCTGGGCCGGCCCCCGGCTCGTTCTGGATCCAGATGGGCGCGTTCACGAACACGGTCGCCGGCGAGCTCGCGTCACGCCTCCTCGAGGAGAGCCTGCCGCTCGCGATCGACGCGGTGAAGGCACCCACGGGTCTGCGGGGCCAGCTGCTGCTACGGGTGCGTATCGGCCCGTTCACGGACCGCGCCGAGGCAGCCGCCAAGCTCCAAACTCTAAAGTCCCACGGCTACAAGCCGGTCATCGCCACCGACCGCGACTGACCGTCCGCGCTCGCTGAAGGCGGGGAGCTCGCAGCGCGTCACTGGATGATCTCGTCGGCTCGCGCCAGCAGGGACGGCGGGATCGTCAGCCCCAGCGCCTTCGCGGTCTTCGCGTTGATCACGAGCTCGAACTTCGACGCCTGCTCGACCGGGAGATCGGCCGGCCGGGCGCCCTTGAGGATCTTGTCCACGTAGATCGCGGCGCGGCGGAACAGGTCGGTGAAGCTGGCGCCGTAGGCCATGAGGCCGCCGGCCACCACGACCTCTTTGAGCCCGTACATCGCGGGCAGCCGATGGTCGGCGGCGAACCGCACCATGTTGCTCGCCTCGACGACGAACAGGGGATCGCCCAGCACGATGACCGCGCCTGGACGGCGCTTCGCCATCGTCGCGAAAGCTTGCCTGATTTCCGCCTGCGTCCTCGCCTCCAGGACGTCGCTCTTGAGCTTCAGCGCCCTCGCGACGTCCGCGATCTCCTTCGTCCGCGGCTGGTGAGACGCGTTGTTGGGGTTCGCGAGCACCGTGATCCTCGCCAGCCCCGGCACCGCCTCTTTCAGCAGCTCGACTTGCTTGCCGGCCAGCTCGGTGCCGACGAAGCTCAACCCGGTCACGTTCCCGCCGGGTCGCGCCAGGCTCTTCACGAGGCCGTTGGCCACGGGATCCGCGGGCACGGTCATGACGATGGGGACGGTCGAGGTGGTCTGCTTCGCCGCGAGCGCCGAAAGCGTGTTCGAGACGACGATGACGTCGACCTTGAGGCGGACGAGCTCCTCAGCCGCCGCGAGGGACGCCTCCCTCCGGAGCTCGGCGTATCGACGCTCGATAACGAGGTTCTGATGCTCCACCCAGCCCTGCTCTCGCAGGCCGGCCACGAACGCATCCCACCAGGAGTCCGGCAGCGCGCCGACGGCGTTCGAGATGAACCCGACGCGCGCGGCCTTCCTGTCCGCCTGCGCGCGGGCGCCCCGTGGGACGGCGAGCGAGCCCAGGAAGACGCCGGCGAGGAACGTACGGCGGTCGATCACGCAGGCGAGACTACGCCTTCAGCCGCGGCATGAGCCGCACCGCGTTGTCGCGATCGATCGCTTGCAGGTCGTTGGCGCTGAATCCGTAGTCCGTCAGCCCCTTCACGTGATCGATCGCCGTACGATACGGGAAATCCGTGCCGAAGACGATCTGAGAGACAGGGATCAGCCGGGTGAGCGAGGCCAGTGCGTATGGATGGGCGGCCTGCGCGGTGTCGTAGTAGAAGCGCTTGAGCTCGGCCTCCACGCCGTTCGGCACGCGCGCGGCCAGGCTCTTGTTGATCTGCGGCAAGCGCACGAAGCGCTCCGTCAGGAACGGCAGCGTGCCGCCGCCGTGGGAGAAGATCAGCTTCACGTCGCGGAAGCGCGCTGCGGCGCCGCTGAACACCAGGCTGGCAATCGTCCGCGTCGTGTCGGTGCCCCACTCGATGATCGACTCCGGGACGTCCGGAATGAGGTTGCCGCAGCAATTGGCGGTCGTGGGATGCGTGTACACGATCGCGCGCCGGCGATTGAGCTCCTCCATCACCGGCGTGAAAGTCGGGTCGCCGAGCCACTTGTCACTGTAGCTCGTGAGCAGCGCGATGCCGTCAGCCTTGAGCGTGTCGAGCGCGTACGCGATCTCGCGCAGCGTGCCCTCGACGTAAGGCATCGGCATCACCGCGAACATGCCGAAACGGCCCCTGGAGTCGGCGACCAGCCGGGCCGTGTAGTCGTTGCACGCCCGCGCCAATTTGGGGGCATCCGCGTCGTCCAGGAAGCGCATCGCCGGGGTCGTGATCGACGTCATGGCCGTCGCCACGCCGGCTCTGTCCATGTCGGCGATCGACTTCTCCGGCGTCCAGTCGCGCACCGGCCCGGGAATGTTCCTGGCCGTGATCGCCGCGAGGTAAGGGGGCGGCGTGTGGTGATGGTGCACGTCGATCCGGTGCGGCTTCGCTGTCGACATCTGCGCCTCCGCTTCGTGCCAGGGGAGGAGCGCGCGCGCGCCGAGCATCGCGGTCCCGGTCAGAAACTGGCGCCGCCCGATTGGTTCCATCGCTGGGTCTCCGAGACCTGGATTCTATCCCCTGGGGATTTCCTCTGCTCGGACTCAAGGTATCCCCTCATTGTCCCCTAGCCCGACTGCTGGGACCGTCGGGTCCATAACCTCAGACCCAAGTCGGAGCCTGAAAATAGGAGCCTGAAATGACTACCGGGACTGGTTCGTCGCGTGCCTGCGCTCTCGGTTTGGCGCTCACTCTCCTCCTTTCGCCCCTCCCCGATGTGGTTCAGATGCTCGGAGCCGGAAGTGCGCCCGCAGCAGGGCCGGGAGTAGGCGCTTCTGCCGCGGGGGTCGGCGCCTCGGCGGGGGGCGGCGGCGCGAGCGCCGGCGTGGGCGCCTCCACTGGCGGTGTCGGTGTCAGCGGCGCTGCTGGAGTCAGCGGTGGCGGGGCTAGTGCTAGCGGTGGAGCAAGCGCCGGCGCTGCGGGGGTCAGTGGCGCGGCCAGTGCCGGAGGTAGCGGCGCCAGTTCCGGGGGCAGCGCTTCGGCCGGGGCCGCGGGGGTCAGCGGCGCGGCCAGCGCCGGGGGCAGCGGCGCAAGCGCTGGAGGCAGCGCCTCAGCCGGGGCCGCTGGCGTGAGTGGCGCGACCAGTGCCGGAAGTAGCGGTGTCAGCGCCGGGGGCAGCGCCTCGGCCGGGGCCGCTGGAGTCAGTGGTTCTGCGGGCGTCGGCAGCGGTGGCGCCAGCGCCGGGGTTGGCGCCTCGGCTGGCGGCGTCGGTGTCAGCGGAACCGCGGGGGTCAGCGGCTCGGGCGCCAGCGCCGGGGTCGGCGCCTCGGCTGGCGGGGTGGGCGTCAGCGGAACAGCTGGCGTCGGCAGCAGCGGTGTCAGCGCCGGGGTCGGCGCCAGTGCCGCGGGCGTCGGCGTCAGCGGAACCGCCGGCGTCAGCAGCTCTGGTGTCAGCGCCGGGGTCGGCTCGACCACCGACAGCAGCGGAGTGAGCGCAGGAATCTCGTTGAACAGCGTGCTGGATTCGGAAGCCGGAGCGGGCAGCCCGCGCGCGACCGGCGTCAGAACAAACGCCTACCGGACGCGGAGCATCGGACGCGCGGAGCACGCCCGAGCGGTCCCGCCGGCCGTGAGCGATGGTCGCGCACAGTCGCCGGCCGGCATCTTGGGATCCGAGCCTGATGCCGGCGACATCGTGTCGTTCACGGAACGCGCGGCGTTACTCGCGGCGCGGGCCGCCGCCGAAGCCGCCCGTCTCGCATCGCAGGCGGCGGAGACGGCCCAACGAATCGGCGAGCGGCACGCGGCCGAAGTCCGGCCCGGACCGCAGGTCCAGCACGCCGGCGAAGTTGCGGATGCCGCGATGGACTCGGCCCGCGCCGCGGCCGACGCGGCCCGCGAGGCCGAGCAGGCCGCCGCAGAGGCAGCGCGTCTCGCGACCTCGTCCCAGCCCAACGCCGATGGCCTCGCGCGCCTCGCGGCGCTCCGCGCGCGGGACGCGGCCGAGCGCGCGTGGGAGGCGGCGGAGGAGGCTGCCGATCGCCCCGCGTCGATCGCGTCGGCGTCCTCTCTCGCGACGGCACCTCCGGGCTTCCTCCAGGATGCGCGCAGGAGCATGCGGGCAGAGACGACCTTCAACCAGGGCCGGGCCCTTCTCGAGGCGCGCAAGTTCCGCGAGGCGCGAGACCTTCTGCGCGAAACCATCATCCTGTATCCGAACCACGACCAGGCGCGAGCCCTGCTCGCCTGGTCCGAGTACTTCGTCGGTGACTTCGAGAGCGCGATCATCACGTTCAAGAGCGCGCTCCGTCGCCAGCCTACCTGGGAAGGCTTGTACGACGGCCTGGGATGGAGTCGGGTTCGGCTCCAGCGATATCACCTCGCGATCGCCGCGTTCCGGCCGGCGCTGGATCGCAATCCGGACTACGCCGACGCCCTGAATGGTTTGGGCTCGGCCCACTTCGAGCTGGGCCAATACGACCTCGCTCTGCCGACGCTCGAGAAGGCGCTCCGGAGGTCGCGGCCTCTCTTCGGCGACGAACCGGTGGAAGCGGCGGCGCTGAGAGCGAAGGTGGCATGGAGCCTCTACTACGTCCGCCGCTATCGCGACGCGCTGGCGGCGTTCACCCGTGCGAGCGCGGCAGCGCCGAACGATGCCGAGTTCCAGGTAGGCATCGGCTGGTGCCACATCCAGCTCGGTCAGAAGGCGCAGGCGCGCGCTGCGTTTCAACGGGCGCTGCAGCTCGGGCCCGGGAACGAGGCCGCGCTCGAAGGCCTCCGTCGAGCGAGCTAGCTGGTGAGCGAGGAGCACGTGACGACCGCGGCGGGACTGCACTCGCATTATTGCAATATCTGCGAGGGCGACTGGGATCACGACGGCGCGTGTGAGGAGGGCGCCGTGGCATGTTGTCCCTGGTGCTTCCCGATCGCGGACGCGGCTCCGGCGCCGGGAGCACGACGTGGACTGCACTTTCACTTCTGCCCGGAATGCACACAGAACTGGCAGCATCATGAGCCCTGCGCCGCGCCCCTGCGCGTGGTGTTGCCCGACTGTACGGGGTGTCGTGAGCCGAGTGGTGGACGCTCGCGCGGGTTCTCGTCGTCGCCTCCAGATGTCTCTCGCCCTGTCTCTGGCCGCGATTTCGTGCGCCGCGCCCGCGTCCTGCGGAAGGTCATCGTACCCGCCACGATCGCCGCTGGCGTGATCGTCGCGATCCCCCTGCTGGTCTTGACGTCATCGTTCTTCTGGAGCCGCGCGCCTCGCAATGTCGCTCGCGTCCCCGAGCCGCCCTCGTCCGAGATCCCACCCGCACTGCCGGCACCGCCGCCGCCTCGTGCGCCCGAGGAGCCGCTGTCCATCGAGGCGCAAGCGCGCCTTCAGCGCGAGGGCGAGCGGCGCGAAGAGCGGCTAGCGCCAGCCGCCGGACAGCTCGCGGCGCGAATCGCGCCGCCGAGCGAGGCAACGGTGGCGCCGAAGTCCGCCGGGCCCGCGAATCCTCCAGGATCGCCGGGGCGCGAGAACCCGCGCATCACGCCGTCGCCGACGGCACCGTCGCCAGCCCCAGCACGTGAGGCCATCGCCGAGGTCGTACCGCGGGCGCCTGAGGTGCCGTCGACGCCCCCGAGCGAAAGCGTGACGGCGGTCCTGCCCGGGCCCACGCCGACGGTCGCATCCGTTCCAGGAGCACTTTCCCGAGGCGGAGGCGCTGCGCTCGATGCCCTGCTCCCCGGCCCCCGACGGTTCGGCAGGACGTCGTCACCGCGTAGCGATCTGCCCGAGTGGTCCTCTGAATCTCCCCGCTGGGCCAGAGCGGCGATCTCGGTCCTGATGCGCGCGGTCGTCGACATCAGACCTTCGCAACGCCGGGAGGTTCAGCCACCACCGCGCCGGGGCTTCATCGTCGACGAGCTCGGACACATCCTCACGAGCGACCATCGCCTCGGCGACGCCACCTTGTACGAGGTGA
>QHSI01000187.1 GCA_003221515.1 Candidatus Rokuibacteriota bacterium | reverse complement strand
CCAGATAATACAGCGGCACCGCCTGAACGGCAGATGAATGGCGGCCTCACGACCCGTTCAGACGCACGGCACTAAGGTCGCGGGCAGGAACTCAAGGAGGAACCCATGCGATTCAAGCTTCTCGCGCGAGCCGAGCGCAGGGACGGCGCGGTCGGCGGGCCGGTTCCGGGCTCTCGGGGAGCCTCTGCCCGGCCGGGCCGCCTCAACACGGGACTCCCGCCACACCTCGAGGAAGACGTTCGACTCGTGGGGGCGCTGGCTGAGCTGTTCGCCACCGTCGCCGCCGAGCGCCTCCTGAACGACGATCCCTCCGGAAACGCCTCACGCCCGACCCTTCCAGCGATCGCGCTCGCGGCCGGCGCCGCGTTGTGCGTGCCACTGCTCGAGCGGCAGGCGACACGGCGCCCGGGCCGGCGCAACCAGGACCAGAAGGATCTCGTCACGAGAGTCGCTCGACGCAGTTGGAGGTCGTCTCCGTCTCCGATGCGGAGCTCGGGGGCGCCGGACGCCGCCGAGACGACCGCAAACGACAGGGCATCCGGCCCCCTGTCCATCGTTCCACCATCAACGAAGGGAGAAGGTCCTCATGCGTATGCGTAGAGCTCTTCGGCTCGCGGTGCCCTTGGTCGTGATCGTTCTCATCGGCGTAGCACTGTTCGCAGCCTGCGCCAGGTCCGGCGACTGGACTTCTGTCTTCCTTGTCGAGAAGGACGAACTGCTCTCCGTCGGACGCAATCCCTACTTCATCCTGGAACCGGGATACATGCTCGTGCTCGAGGGACACGGCGCGCAGCTGATCATCACCGTCTTGAACGAGACGAAGAAGGTGGACGGTGTCGAGACGCGGGTGGTCGAGGAGCGAGAGACCAAGGGTGGCAAGCTCGTCGAGGTCGCCCGGAACTACTTCGCGATCAGCAAGCGGACGAACGACGTTTTCTATTTCGGAGAAGATGTCGACATGTACAAGGACGGCAAGATCGCGAACCATGACGGGTCGTGGCTCTCGGGTGTCAACGGCAGCAAGTTTGGCCTGATGATGCCGGGTCGGGTGCTCCTGCACTCGAGATACTACCAGGAGGTCGCGCCCAACATCGCGATGGACCGCGCCACGATCGTCAGCGTGACCGAGACGGTCAAGACTCCCGCCGGGGAGTTCAAGAACTGCGTGAAGGTGGAGGAAACCAGCCCCTTGAGCCGCTTCACCACCGAGTACAAGTACTACGCTCCGGGGATCGGGATGGTGAGCGACGGGGGAATGAAGCTGGTGAAAGTCGAGAAGAAGAAATGACCAAGCGCCCACCGACAGCAAGCACAAAGACGACGACGACTGAGCCGCGACCCTGAAATGATCACTGAACGAGCGTGGCGCCAGGGCGGCGCGCCCGCGGGCCGATCGCGCGTCGCGCCCTGGCGTCTGGTGTGCCTGATCTCGCTGGGCGTCTTCATCGCGCTCGCGCTGGCGGCCTATGCAACCGGCGCTTTACCCGGCGACCCGTTCCTCCTCCGGCTGTTCGGGGCGAAGGACACCGGGTTCTCCACCGATCTGGCACGCTGGGTGAACCGCGGCGGCAGGGCGGACGTGCTGGTCCCGGGAATGGCCCTCCTGTTCTGGCTGTCGCCGCTGGCGCGGCGCCGCTGGTGGCTCTGGTGCGGGGTTCTGATCGGCGCGCCATTGCTCCAGAACATCCTCAAGCTCTTTGTGGGCCGGTCACGGCCTGATGGGTCGGCACTCGGCTTCCCGAGCGGGCACGCCACGGCCGCGACAGCCTTCGCCGTGGTGGTCATCTACGTCGTGAGTCGTGAGCGACTCGGCCGAGGGCAGCGACTGGGGCCGCTGCCTGGTGGGAGTGCTCTCGGTCAGGAGCTGGCGCCTGAGACCGAGGCCCAACGCAGCCTCCTCGCGACATCACGATCGTAGGCAATTCTCTTCACAGTGCTGGGGGAGAGGGCGTCGGAATTGTTCACGGCTGTTTATAGGGTTTCGACCGACAGGTGAGGCAACCGGGACGCGCGTCGGCGCGCATCACCGCGACCTGTCGCATTTTTGAGAACACTCGACCAGGCCACAGCTCACGTGGCCTGAGAAATGCATAGCGGATCTGCCCGCATGCCGAAATCCATCCGCGAGACGCAGGGCAGGAGATGATCCGCGTCCTCATCGCGGACGATCATCCGATCGTCCGAGCCGGCCTCAGGTCTGTCCTCGCTCGGCGCTGCAACATCACGGCGCTGGGTGAGGCGGGGACCGGTGCGGAAGTTCGCCGGCTGGTCGCCCAGAAACCCTGGGATGTGGTGGTCCTCGACGTGAACTTGCCCGACTGCAATGGTCTCGACATGGTGAAGGAGATCAAACGTCTCCGGCCGAACCTTCCCATCCTCATTCTCAGCGTTCACCCCGACGAAGAGTTCGCGGTGCGTGCGCTTCGCGCCGGGGCGGCGGGATACTCCAGCAAGAGGGCCGCGCCAGAGGAGCTGGCCAACGCCGTCCAGAGGCTGGCGCAAGGGCGACGGTACCTGAGCCCGGCCGCCGCCGAGGAGCTAGTGGCCGCCCTGCGCCACGGCGATGCGACCGGCCAGGCACCCCACGTTCGTCTCTCGGATCGTGAGTATCAGGTCCTGTGCCTGCTCGGCAGCGGCAAGAGCGTCGGCCAGATCGCCGCAGCGCTGGCCCTGAGCGTCAAGACCGTCAGCACGTACCGGGCGCGGATCCTCTTGAAGATGGACATGCGGAGCACCGCGCAGCTCGTTCACTACGTTCTGAAACAGCGTCTCGCCGAGCCCGCGTAGATCCTGACGCGCGCCGGCGCTTCGTAGTCCGAAGCCCGACATCCACGCGCCCGACTTCCTACGTCGCCTGTGCGATGCCGCCGATTGTTCCCGAAAGCCCGCCTCTTGATAATGACGGCCCCAAGGAGGGCTCCTCCACATGATGCGCTGGATCGTCGGAACGAGCTTGCAGTTTCGATTCCTCGTGGTTGGCCTTGCCGCGATGCTGATGGTCTTCGGCGTGACTCGGCTTCGCGATATGCCGGTCGACGTCTTTCCAGAGTTCTCGCCGCCGATGGCGGAGATCCAAACCGAGGCGCTCGGGCTCTCCGCCTCCGAGGTGGAAAGCCTGGTCACCCTGAACACGGAGGAGTTGCTGGCGGGCGTGCCGTGGCTCAAGGCGATGCGCTCCCAGTCAGTGACCGGCATGTCGTCCGTTCAGCTCATCTTCGAGCCCGGCACCAACTTGATGCGCGCACGGCAGCTGGTCCAGGAGCGTCTGATCCTGTCTTACCTGCTGCCGAACGTCTCGCAGAGGCCGGTGATGCTCAATCCGGTATCGGCGACGAGCCGCACGATGATGATCGGGGTGTCCTCGAAGAAGCTGTCCCTGATCGAGCTGTCGGTGCTCGCCCGCTGGACGATCAAGCCGCGCCTGATGGGTGTTCCCGGCGTCGCCAACGTCTCCATCTGGGGCCAGCGGGAGCGGCAGTTGCAGGTGCAATTCGATCCCGAACAGTTGCAGAAGCACAAGGTGACGCAGGAACAGATCATCAAGACCGCCGGGGATGCCCTGTACGTGTCGCCCCTGACCTTCCTGAATGCCTCCTTCCCGGGGACCGGCGGCTGGATTGATACCCCCAATCAGCGACTCGGTGTTCAGCACGTCCTGCCCATCTCCACGCCGGAGGACCTGGCCCGCGTCCCGGTCGAC
>QHSI01000186.1 GCA_003221515.1 Candidatus Rokuibacteriota bacterium | reverse complement strand
CGTTCGTTCCAGGGCACGAGCTCCGGATCGTCGTCCGGCAGGCGGTAGACGGTTTTCTTCAGCTCGATGAGCCGCCAGATCGCGAGGGCGTCGTAATGCTCCTCAGGCCCCGTCCGCTCGAGATGGAAGAGCGCGGCTTCGTATTCGCCGCGGTCGTACAGCAGATTGGCGAGGTAGATGCGGGCTTCGCCGAGGCCCGGGTCCAGCTCCAGCGCGCGGCGCAGCCAGTGCAGGCTGCCGCCTTCGTCCGCGAGCCGGTGCGCGGCGTACCCCACGCAGGCGGCCGCATCGGCCGAGTCCGGCTGGGCGCGGAGCGCACCCTCGAAGAAGCGGCGCGCGTGGTCGAGCGCCCCTTCCCGGAACAGGGCGCGCCCGATCTGCAGCATCAGATCGTGATCGTCCTGAAAGCCGAGGGCGAGGACGCGATCGAAACACGCGAGCGCGGCCGCGCGCTCGCCGAATTTGAGCAACACCTCACCGAGACCGGCGAGCGTGTCTTCGTGATCGGGATCGAGCCCGCGCGCTTCTTCAAACGCGCGGCGCGCCCAGGCGAACTCCTCGCGCGCGAGCCGCGCGTAGCCCATCCCGACATGCAGCTCGACGGCGTGGGGGTAGAGGCTCAGCCCCTCCCGGAGTGTGTCGATGGCTTCGTCGTATTGTCCTTCGTTGTAGAGCTGGTGCGCACGTTCGTCGTATTCGTCGGAACTGAGGAACGGATCCGACATCGAACGGGTCCTCCCTGGAAGGTTGTGCTATGATAAGAAACGGAGCACTGTTACACAAGCGACCATGTCTTCCGCAATTGCAACGATAGAGGGCGGCTCCGCGACATCGCCCGGCGGTTTTACCGCCGCCGCCGCGCACGCCGGTCTCAAAGCCGGTGGGGCGCTCGACGTGGCGCTCCTCGTCAGCGCGACGAGCTGCGCGACCGCTGGCGTCTTCACCAAGAATGCGTTGCGTGCCGCGCCCGTCATCTACGACGCCGAAATGCTGGCGGACCGCCCGGGACGGACCCGCGCGGTCGCGATGAATGCGCGCGTGGCGAACGCATGCACCGGTGCCGCCGGGCTCGAGGCGGCCCGCGCGATGGCGCGTGCCGCCGAAGAGGCAGCCGGGCTGCCACCACGGACAGCGTTGGTACTCTCGACCGGCGTCATCGGCGTGCCGCTTCCCGTGGAAAAAGTGGCGCGCGGCCTGCGCGAGGCGGCCGCGAAGCTGTCTCCCACCGCCGGTGCCGACGCCGCACGTGCCATTATGACGACGGACACGCGCCCCAAGCATTGCGCGGTTCGGCTCGAAACGCCGGGCGGCCCGATCAGCATCGGCGGCATGGCCAAGGGCGCCGGCATGATCCATCCCGATATGGCCACATTGCTCGCCGTGCTCACCACGGACGCCGTGTCGGAGCCCGGCACGCTGCGCCCGTTCTGGAAGCGCGTCGTCGACCGCACGTTCAACGCAATCTCCGTGGATGGCGACACCAGCACCAACGACACCGCGCTCTTTCTCGCGAATGGCCATGCCGGCATCGATCCCTCGCGCGACGGCGCCACGTGGAAGCTGTTCGAGGAGGCGGCGACGGAGGTGGCGCGCACCCTGGCGCTCGCGATCGTCGAGGACGGCGAAGGCGCGACCAAGCGGCTCGAGATCCAGATCGTCGGGGCAAACACCGAAACGCACGCGCGTGAGGTCGGTCGCGCGATCGCGCGCTCGACGCTCGTGAAGACGGCGATCTACGGCGGCGATCCCAACTGGGGTCGCGTGCTGGCGGCGGCCGGCGTCGCCGGCGTTCCGCTCGTCGCCGACCGGATTACGCTGCAGGCCGGCACCTCGAACGGCTGGCTGACGCTGGCGAGCGGCGGCGCCACCGCGCTCGCCGATCCCGCGCAGGCGCGCGCGATTTTCGAGCAGAAAGCCATCCGCCTCCGGCTCGACCTTGGCTTGGGTCGAGCGGAGGCGGTGGTGTGGACCTGCGATCTTTCTCCGGACTA
>QHSI01000136.1 GCA_003221515.1 Candidatus Rokuibacteriota bacterium | reverse complement strand
GTCGACGACTCTGCGGTACTACGCGAAGTGGATCCCGAGCAAAGGCCGCCGTTGGGCGGACTTGCTCGATCGCGTCACCGAGCGCGTGACAGAGGCCGTCAGCATGGCGATCGGCGCGCTCGGTTCCAGAGTTGGAACCAAAATGTGGAACCAAATTCAAATCGGGGAGCCGCGCATCGCGCAACTCCCCGATTCAATTGGTGGGCCGTCGGGGACTCGAACCCCGGACCCGCTGATTAAGAGTCAGCTGCTCTGCCAACTGAGCTAACGGCCCAGCCCACCCGCGCGAAGCACGAACGCGACCGCGAACATCGTCTCCAAATGGTGCGCCCGGCAGGAGTCGAACCTGCGGCCTTTGGCTTCGGAGGCCAACGCTCTATCCAGCTGAGCTACGGGCGCGACGTTGGGGTGACCGATGGGAATCGAACCCACAACCCCTGGCTCCACAGGCCAGTGCTCTAACCAATTGAGCTACGGTCACCGCGAGCGGTGCAAGCGCTAATCCTACCCGAGGGTGCGCGAGCCGTCTACCCTTCCATCTCCCGCGGCGACGGACCGCCGTCGATCACGATCGTCTCGCCGGTCATCCACGACGCGGCGTCGGACGCCAGGAAGACGCACGGGTACGCGATCTCCTCGACCTTGCCCCAGCGCCCCATGCCGACGCGCGCCGCGATCGCGTCGTAGGTCTTCTTGCCGTCCGGCCCCGCCTGCTTGAGCACGTCCAGGTAGCCCTCGGTCTCCACCGGCCCGGGCGCGATGCAATTCACCCGGATGCCCTTGCGCCCCCAGGCGGTGCCGAGCTCACGGGTGAGCGTGATGACGGCGGACTTGGCCGCGCCGTAGTGCGGCATCATCGTCGAGCCGTACACGCCGGCGATCGACGAGATGTTGACGATAGCGCCGCCCGTCTGTTGCTGCATCATCTGGCGCCCGGCCCACTTGCAGCCCAGGAACGCACCGGTCAGGTTGATGCCGACGACGGTGTTCCACCCGTTGACCGAGATGTCCTCGGGCTTGGCGCGGAACGAGGCGCCGGCGTTGTTCACCATGATGTCGAGCCGGCCCCACTCCTGGACGGCGCGGTCGACCATCGCCTTCACCTGGTCTTCCTGGCGCACGTCGAGGGCCACCGCGAACGACCGCTTGCCGAGGTCGCGGATGGCCTTCACGACGGGCTCCAGGTGCTCGATCTTGCGCGAGCACAGCGCGACGTCGGCGCCGGCGCGCGCGAACTCGATCGCGATGGACTTGCCGATGCCGGTGCCGCCACCGGTGACGATCGCGGTCTTCCCATCGAGTGCGAACGGTGATTTCGCCATGGCGCGCACCTTACTCCAGGGGGTCGGGCATGTCCACCAGGACAGATCGGCGTGTTCACGAACAGCAAGGGCGAGACGTTCGTCGTGCCGCAGTAGCGCGGGCTACTGCGGCAGCGCGATCTCGGCCTGGCGGCGCGGCACGTCTCGCTCGACGCGCTGCCAGGCCGCCGCCGCATCGAAGCTCGTTCCGTTGTCTCCCGCGCACGCTTGCAGCTTCGTGACGAGGCGCTGCGCCCGGTCGACTTGCGCGCGCGGCGCCTTCGCGGCGCGCCGCAGGTCCTTGTCGCCCGTGTGCTTGGCCTCGACCCACGCCTGCTCGAGATGGGCCATGAGCAGCGTGGCGCGATCGAGCTCGCCGTCCAGAAACGTGCGCCACTCGTCGGGTCGATCGAAGCGCTGGCAGTTCTGTCGGAGCAAGCCCGCGAAGTGCTGGGACAGCAGATCGACCTGCTGGAGATGATGCTCGATACGGGGCCGCGCCTCCTCGGCGGAACGGTGTCCCGCCCAGGCCGTCCCTCCGAACGCCACGACCTGAAGGACCAGAAGAGCCGATGAGATCCTCATGGGAAGAATATTACCACCGGTCAAGCGACCCGGATTTGTGCCGGTAAGTTAATGACCAGCGCGTCTTCAGGGGATTTCGGATAGGCCAGGAGCATCAAGTATGACAGCCTTTTAGCAGATTCCGGCTCCTGGCATCGGCTTCGCATCACGAGAGGTCATGATCGGCGAGAGCCAGGCTACCAAGGTGCTCCTGGTCGACGACAACGCGATCGTCAGAGACATGCTGGTCGACCTCGTGACCTCGTTTGGCTGCGATCCGGACCCGGCAGCCTGCGGTACCGAAGCGCTCGCGCTCTTCGACCGCGGGCACTACGACATCGTCCTCACCGATCTCCTGATGCCCGGCATGAGCGGTTGGGAAGTCCTCGAGGCCGTGCACGAGCGCAATCCCAACATGCCCGTCGTCATCATCACGGGCTCCCCTGTGGTCGACGACCCTCGCGCCGCGAAGCGCAACGTCGCTGTCCTGAAGAAGCCCGTCGACGTGACCGCGCTCGAGAACCTCGTCAAGCGCATGGTGGAGCGGCGCCAGCCGGTTTAGTCGCTCCGCGGCCCCGTTTAACGGTCCGCGACTGCCGACAAAAGCTGTAGCGTCTGATCGCGCGATTCGCCGTCGTCCAGAATTCACGCAACGGGGCGGTCGACATCACCGGCTCGGCGTGGTCCGCCGACGGGAGTGTGCGTCGTCGGATCGGAGCGACTGCAGTGGGGCGACTATCCCTTGACCGCGCCGGTGAGAGCGGTGACGTAGTGCTCGACGAAGAACGAGTAGACGAGGGCGACCGGGATCGAGCCCAGGAGAGCGCCGGCCATGAGCGGGCCCCAGTAGAAGACGTCGCCGCGCACGAGCTCGGTGAACACGCCGATCGGAATCGTCTTCTGCTGAGGCGACGAAAGGAAGACGAGCGCGTAGAGAAACTCGTTCCAGGAGAGCGTGAAGGCGAAGATGCCCGCCGACAGGATCCCGGGGACGGCGAGCGGGAAACTGATGCGGATCATGGCCTGGAGCCGGCTCGCCCCGTCGATCCGGGCGCAGTCCTCGATCTCCCGCGGAATGGTCTTGAAGTATCCCATCAAGAGCCAGGTGCAGAATGGGATCAGAAACGTCGGATACGTCAGGATCACGGCCCACGGCGTGTCGCCGATCCCGAACGCCTTGACGACGTCGCCGAGCGGGATGAACAGCAGCGTCGGTGGCACGAGGTAGGTGATGAAGATCACCGTCCCGAGGGACGGCGCCAAGCGGAACTGCAGGCGGGCCAGGGCATAGCCGGCGAGCAGGCCACAGAAGAGTGAGATTCCGGTCGAGACGACGGCAATGAAGAGAGTGTTCCACGCCCACCGGGGGAACATGGTCAGCTCGAACAGGTAGTAGAAGTGGTTGAGGGTGGGGTGGAGCGTGAAGAAGGGATTCATCTTCACGTTGTACAGCTCGACGTCGGGCCGGACGGAGGTGATCACCATCCAGTAGAACGGGAACAGCGTCGTCCCGACCATCACCGTCAGGGGAATGTAGAACGTGACCGCGCGCTTGAGGGGACTCCCGTATCGGGGGGCGGCCATCGGTTAGTCGCTCCGCCGGATGTACCAGAGCTGAAACACGATGACCATCAGGAGGAACGGGAATAGGAAGAGCGAGATCGACGCGCCCTGACCTAGCTTGGCCGCCCGCATGGCGATCTCGTAGGCGTAGGTCCCGAACACATGCGTGCTGCTGTAGGGTCCGCCGCGCGTCAGAACGTAGATGAGCTGGAAGTCGGCGAACGTCGCGATCATCGAGAACAGCACCACCACCAGCATGATCGGCTTGATCAGGGGCAGGGTCACCCGCCAGTACCGCTGCCAGGCGTTGGCGCCATCGATCTCCGCGGCCTCGTGCAGATCGGGGTTGACGGTCTGCAGCCCGGCCAGGAGGGTGATGGCGAAGAAAGGCATGCCCCGCCACACATTGACCAGAATCAGGCAGCCCATCGCCATGGTGCCATCGCCCAGCCAGAGGATTCGCTGCGAGATGAGCCCGACGTTCAGGAGCATCCAGTTGAACACGCTGAACGTCGCGTCGAACATCCACTGCCAGGCGAGCGTGCTCAGGACGGTCGGAACGATCCAGGGAAGCAACATCCCCGCGCGGACGATCCGCTTGAACCGGAAGTGCTGGTTCAGGAGGAGCGCCGCGCCCATCCCCAGCGCCAGCTTGAGGGCCGTGGCGATGAAGGTGTAGACGAACGTGTTCTGAAACGCGCGGAGGAAGATCGTGTCGTTCAGGTTCACCCAGAAGTTCTGCAGCCCGACGAAGTTGCCCGGCCGCCCGACGACTTTGTCGCTGACCGCCAGCCAGATACCGAGGACGAACGGGTAGGCGATGAAGAGCGTCAGGATGACGAGGGTGGGCGCGAGGAGCGCGCCCGCCAGGATGTGCTCCTGCTCCAGGAGATGGCCGAGCCCACGCGGGCGTCGAGACTTCGGGACCGCCACCACGACGGGAGCGGCAATCGCGGGCGCCCCAGACGCCGCGCTCTTTGCCAGGATGGGCTCGATGGTCTGATCAGCCATGGCGCTCCTTAGACCGCGCCCGGCCTACGCGTACGCTTTCTTCAGCTCACTCTCCGCCCATTTCACCGCGTCCTCGGCCTTCATGCCCTTGATGGCCTGGGCGTACATGTCCACGAGGATGTACTTCACCAGGGCCTCGGACGCCTTGCGGGTCGGCGGACCGGGATAGCCGGGCCAGCGCCCGTACTTGACCGATTCCTTGAAGGGAGCGAGCTTCGGGTCCTTCTCCCAGAGGGCATGCTTCTCCCAGTAGGGCGTCGGGCCGACGACGTAGCCATCGTTCGCCGCCATCCACTTGTCGTACTGCGGCCGGTCCATGAACCAGCGGAGGAACTCCTTCGCCACCTGCTGGTTCTTGGAGTACTTCATGACGGCGCGGCCCTGCCCGCCGATACTGTAGAAGCGCCCGCCCGGCCCCTTCGGCATGTGGGCGTGACCGGTGACTTTGGCGATATCGGGGAATTGCCGCTTGGCGACGAAGTAGATGCTCGCCCCGTTGATCGTCGCCGAGATCGTGCTGGCCAGGTACGCGCGGTTGTTGCTGCTGTCGTCCCAGGCCAGCCCGCCCTCGTCGAGGCAGTCCTTCCAGACGGCGACGGTGAACTTCACGGCCTCGATCGTCTCCTTGCTGTTGATGACGACCTTGCCGCTCTGGTCGATCTCGGATCCTCCGAAGCCCCAGGTCACGGAGTAGGCCCAGTTGTTGGGATCGCCCAGGCTGTGGCCGAATGCCTGCCCCATCGGCTGGTTCTTTTTCTTGAGCGCGATCCCGACCTTGCGCCACTCGTCCCAGGTATCGGGGAACTTGCTGGCGCCCGCCTCCTTGAACCAGTCCTCGCGGTACGCCCATGTCGCGGGAACCGAGCAGAGCGGCACCGCCTTCCAGCGGTTGTTGACGACGCTGACCTTCTTGTTGTGCTCGTAGTACGCGCCGTCGCGACTGGCGATCTCCTCGGCCAGGTCGTCCACGTCGGCGAGGCCATCGGCGTAGAGATGCGGCCAGTTGGAGATCATCATGATGATGTCGGGCCCGGACTTGGTCTCGATGGCCGAGGCGATGCGGGGATTGAGGTCGTTCATGTTGATCAGGTCGACGGTGACGTCGACCCCGGACAGCTTGCCGAACTCCGCGGCGAGCCGCTTGAACTCCACGTCGGAGGCCGGCACGAAGCTCACCCACTCCAGGATATTGAGCTTGGTCCCCTTCGGAAAGCTCGGGGCCTTCTGCGCCCCGACGATGTCTGGGATCCCGCCGACGGCGGCGGCTCCGGTCGCCGCGCCCGCCACCCTGAGAAATGCCCGCCGATCGAGCCTGGTTACGCCGCCTAGCTTTATCATGGCTTCCCCCCGGCCTTGTCTGTCCTCTGCGAAACGCTGGCGATCACAGCACTCCCCATCGGAGGTGTCAAGCGCTCTTCCTCAGATTGACCGCCGTGATAGATCTTGATAAGAGTGACGCCAGTCGGCTCAAAACTCCGCGCGGTCAGAGGCAGGAGCGCCCTCGCGGGCGATTTGCATGGTTGAGGAGGTGGCAGGAGTATCGGTCAGCGGGCGCAAGGCTGTCAATCCTCTCGGCGGCCTCGAAACGAACTGACGAGGATCAAAATTTCTCTGTAACATGACGATCCCGGCACATCGCCGGGGCTAACTAGGACGGCGGGAGGTCACCAATGTCCTCGGGAACTCCGCCCCGGCTGATGCTCTACTGCCACGACACGTACGGCCTCGGGCACTTCCGCCGTACTCTGACCCTCGCGACGTTTCTCGCCGCTCAGACACCGTCGCTCTCCCAGCTCATCGTTACGGGCTCACCGGTTCCCCACAACTTCCGGCTGCCCGAACGGGTCGATTACATCAAGCTCCCCTCGGTGGTGAAGGTCGGCGCAGCACAGTACGCGCCCCGCGCGATCAAGGCGCCTTTCGAGGACGTCCTCAACCTGCGCCGCGACATCATCACCGCGGCTGCCCGTAATTTCCGGCCGCATGCGCTGGTCGTCGATCACGCGCCGGCCGGCCTCAAAGGCGAGATCGTGCCGACGCTGCGCTTTCTCCGGGAGTCGTTTTCCCGAACAAAGCTCGTCCTGGGCCTGCGTGACATTCTCGACGAGGCGTCGGAGGTCCGGGCGGCCTGGGGCCAGGACGGCACCTATGAGCTGCTCGAAGACATCTACGACCTCATCCTCGTCTACGGCCAGCGGGACGTCTTCGACCCGACCTCGGAGTATGAGCTCTCCCCTGCCGTCGCCGCGAAGACTCGGTTTGTGGGCTACCTCGTGCGGCCGCCGAACACCCGCACGGCCGAGGAGGTGCGGCGAAGCCTCTGTCTTCGTACCGGGAGGCTCGCTCTGGTGATGGCCGGTGGGGGCGGCGACGGTCACGACCTTCTCCGGGCCATGCTCGACGCCCTGCGCCTCGAGCCCAAGCCGGTCGCGTTCGACTCCCTGCTGATCAGCGGACCGCTGATGCCCGACGCTGTTCGAGACGACCTCCAGCTGATGGCGAACGGCTCCAGACAGGTACAATTCCTGTCCTTCACGGACGACGTGCCGAGCTACCTGGGGGCGGCGGATGTCGTCGTCTCGATGGGCGGCTACAACTCGGTGTGCGAGATCCTGTCGGCCGGCCGGCCGGCGATCATCGTACCGCGAGTGACGCCCCGGAGGGAGCAGCTCATGCGCGCCGCGGCCCTGAGCCGCCGTGGCCTGCTGCGGATGATCCACCCGGCGGAGCTTTCGCCCCAGCGCCTGCTGCAGGAGATCAACGACCTCCTCTCCGGGGGAGGAAACGGGGCCATCAGGCCGCTGGCCATGGACGGGCTTCCGCGGGCCGCCGTGGAGCTCGGCGCCCTGCTCGGACTGCGGGGTCCGTCCGCACAGAGGCCGGCCGGGAACGGGCCCGCCGAGCCCGTCGACTTGTTCATGCCTCCCGCGCCAGCCGTTGGCTGAACGATGGCCCCGCTGGCCGTCGCTTACATCCTCAAGATGTACCCCCGCTTCTCGGAGACGTTCATCCTGAACGAGGTGCTGGAGCTCGAGCGACAGGGCGTCACCGTCCACATCTTCTCGCTGAAGAGACCCGACGACGGGCGATTCCACGCCGACGTGTCGCGCGTCCGCGCAGAGGTGACGTACGTCCCGGAGTCGGTGCTGCTCGCGCCCGACCGATTCTGGCGTGCCCAACGCGAGGTCTTCGCGTGGGACCCGGGGCGTTACGTGCGCGTGCTCGCCCGGGTCCTCGCGCGTGGTAGCGCGCATGCATTGAAACGATTCCTGCAGGCCAGCTACCTCGCGCCCCGGATTCGTCGGGGACGAATCGGCCACGCGCACGCGCACTTCGCGTCGAGCGCGACCTCGGTCGCGTACTACCTGCACGAGTTGACCGGGCTCTCGTTCAGCTTCACGGCGCACGCCAAGGACATCTATTCCGACACCGTCGACCCCAAGCGCTTGGCGCTCAAGCTGAGGACGGCGCGCCTCGCCGTCACGGTGAGCGACTACAATGCCGCCTACCTCCGGCGGATCGACGGCACCGGGCGCATCGTCCGCATCTACAACGGCATCGATCTCGAGCGATTCGCGTTCAACGCGTCGCCCGAGACACCCGCGCTCGTGCTCGCCGTCGGCCGCCTGGTGGAGAAAAAGGGGGTCACCGACCTCGTCCGGGCCTGCGCGGCGTTGCGTGACACGGGCGTGCCGTTCCGATGCGCGATCGTGGGCAAGGGGCCCATGGAGGGCGCGCTGCGAGCGCTCATCCACGACCTCGGCCTCGAGGGGTGGGTGAGCCTGGCCGGACCGATGCCGCGCGAGGCACTGCTCGACCTCTACCCGCGGGCCTCGGTCGTCGTCGTCCCCTGCGTCGTCGCCGACGATGGCAATCGGGACGGACTGCCGACGGTGTTGATCGAGGCGATGGCGCTCGGGGTTCCGGTGATTTCCACCGCCGTTACCGGCATCCCAGAGCTGGTCGAGGACGGTCTTACGGGCCGCATCGTGCCGGAGCGCGATCCCGAGACCCTGGCCCGCGCGATCCAGGCGGTGCTCGACGACCCCGACCGGGCGCGCGCACTGGCCAAGGCGGCGCGGGCGCGGATCGAGGCGGACTTCGACCTCCGGGTCAACGTCGCCCAGCTCCGGACACTGTTCGAGGAGCTCACCGCGTCGTGAGGATCGCCTACCTCTGCACCGACTTCGGCGTCCCCATCCACGGCACGAAGGGGGCGTCGATCCACGTCCGAGGCCTGAGCCAGGCGCTCGCAGACCTCGGTCACCAGATCGTGATCTTCGCCTCCCGGGCCGGCGGCGCAGCACCGCCGGGCTTCAGCGTGCCGGTGCGCGAGGTGCCGCTCGATCCGGTCGCGGCGTCGACCTGCGACATGCTCCGGTCTGATCCGGCGGCGGGTGAAGCGGTGGCGCAGGCCCTCCGCTCGATGTTGCACGTGGCGGACCTGCGGCATCGCGTGCTGCCGGAGCTGGACCAGTTCGCGCCGGACCTGCTCTACGAACGGTACTCACTGTTCGGTACCGCCGGGCTCGCCCTCGCCCGGGCGCTGCGCCGGCCGCTGATCCTCGAGGTCAATGCGCCCCTGGCCGACGAGCACGCTGCCCACCGAGGTCTCGCGTTCGCCGACGCGGCACGAGGCCTCGAGCGTCTCGCTCTCGGATCGGCTGACCGGCTGATCGCAGTCTCCCGGGAGCTCGAGAGTTGGCTGGTCGGCCTCGGCGTTCCCCGGCATCGAATCAGCGTCCACGCGAACGGCGTCGACGTGGCCCGCTTTGCTGCCCCCAGCGGCGCCGTGGACGAGATCCGGACGAGGTTCGGATTCGGCGATACCCCCGTCGTCGGCTTCCTGGGGACGCTCAAGCCATGGCACGGAACCAAGACCCTCGTCCGCGCGGCGGCCATGATTCACCGACAGGGACTGACGTCGTGTCTGCTGTTCGTCGGTGACGGCCCCCAGCGCGGCCAGCTCGAAGCGCTCGCTGCCAGCGAAGGCATCGCGGACGCCACCTTCTTCACGGGCGCCGTGCCCCACGAGCTCGTCCCGGCGTACCTCGCCGCGATGACGGTCGCCGTGGCGCCGTACGATCACGCTGAACGCTTCTACTTCTCTCCACTGAAGCTCTACGAGTACATGGCGGCCGGTCTTCCCGTCGTGGCCGCGGATGTGGGGGCCGTCGGCGAGTGCGTTCAGCACGGCGCCACCGGGTGGCTGTATCCGCCCGGCGACGTGACAGCGCTGGCACACAGCATTACTGCGCTCGTCGCGCGCCCCGCGCTGGCCGCCTCGCTGGGCCGGGCGGCGCGGGAGCACGTGCGGCGACACCACACCTGGCAGGGCAACGCGCGCGCGGTCGTCGCTTGTGCGGACGAGATCCTGCAGGTCGCCAGTGAACGGGAGTAGGCGTGGTCCTGCACCCGGTTCGCACTCACATCCGGAACCTCATGCTAGCGGCCGCGGCCTCCCGCCGCTTCCGCCGCGAGCTCTACCCGCACTGGCGGCCGTTGCTGGTCGCTTCGCTGTGCTCGCTCGCGTACTCCGTCACCCGCCTGGCAGAACCCTGGCCGCTCAAGTTCATCTTCGACACTGTGCTCTTCGGCATGGAGCTCCGGACGCCGTGGCCCTGGGTCAACCACGCGCTCGGCGACGACCGCGTCTCCGTGCTGCTGGCGGCCACCGGGGTCATCCTCGCCCTGGCGCTGCTGCGCGGCGTTTTCTACTACCACCAAAACGTGGTCAGCTCGCGCGTGGCCCAGGAGGTCGTGTTCGGGGTCCGCACACGCCTGTTCGCCCACGTGCAGCGGCTTTCGCTGAGCTTTCACCGTGGGAGTCGCACGGGAGACCTACTGACGCGGTTGACCGGCGACGTTGGCATGCTCCGCGATCTGCTCGTCGGCTCCCTCCTCACGCTCGTCGCCGAGGCTGGGGTCGTGCTGGGCTTCGTGACCGTCATGGTCCTGATGAGCTGGCGCCTGGCCCTGCTCGCGCTCGTGGTCGTTCCGTTCTCCTTTCTGGGCTTCCTCGTGTACTCGAGCCGCATCCGGGAGGCCACCCGGGAGCAGCGGCGTCGCGAGAGCGATCTTGTCTCCCGCCTGGCTCAGGTGCTGTCGGGGATCCACGTCGTCCAGATGTTCGCTCGCGAGCGTCAGGAGGACGAGCGTCTCGGCCGGCTGAGCCGGCGTAGCTTCGACTCCGGGCTCACCATCACCCGGCTGGAGGCCCGCTTTCAGCGGATCGTCGAGTTCGCGCTGGCGGTGACCACCGCCGCCACGCTTTGGCTCGGCGCGACCGAGGTCATGGCGGGCCGGCTGACTGCCGGTGACCTGATCGTCTTCCTGGCCTACATGCAGGGCTTCTACCGGCCGGTCCGACGAATCTCGCGCGTCGCCGAGCGGGCCGGCAAGGCCAGCGGCTGCATCGAGCGCGTGAGCGAGGTGCTGGACCGGACGCCCGAGGTGAGCGATGGTCCCCGCACGGCCCCGCGGTTCCGCGGCGCCGTGTGCTTCGACAACATCGAGTTCGCCTACACGCCAGGCGTCGCTGTCGTCCGCCGCATCGACCTTGCCGTGCGTCCGGGTGAACGGATCGCGCTGGTCGGCCCGAGCGGCGAGGGCAAGTCCACACTGCTCGGCCTCATCCCTCGACTGTGGGACCCCACCGGCGGCCGCGTCCTCATCGATGGCCACGACGTGCGCCAGTTCACGTTGAAGTCGCTACGCGACCAGATCAGCGTCGTCCCTCAGGACGGCATGCTTTTCGGCGGGACGATCCGCGAGAACATCGCCTACGGGAAGCCGGAGGCGACCGAGGAGGAAATCGTCGCGGCGGCCCGCGCGGCCGGGATCCACGACTTCGTCGCGGCGACCCCCAACGGCTACGCCACCGTCATTGGCGAGCGCGGCGTCACCCTTTCCGGCGGTCAGCGCCAGCGGCTCGCCATCGCGCGCGCCATGGTGAAGGCCGCGCCTATCGTCCTCCTGGACGAACCCACCACCGGCCTCGACGCGGAGGCGGAGGCGCTCGTCCTCAGTGCGCTGGACCGCTTGCTGAGCGCACGCACGGCGCTCATCATCGCCCACCGGCTGCCCACGATCCGCAGCGCGGACGTGATCCTCGTGATCGAGGATGGTCGCGTCGTCGAGCGCGGGCGTCACGAAGATTTGATGGCGCTTGGAGGTCGGTACCGCCGGCTCTATGAGCGGCAGCTCGCCCAGTCGGACACGTGGCGACAGCCGGTGACAGACCCATGATCCCGCTCCCTCCACTTGACCCGGCGCTTCCGGCCCTCGGGCTCGCTCTCGACGGGGCCGCCATGCGTGAGATGCTCGCCCGGTCCTGGACGGACGCGCGCGGCGTGCTCGCGGTGCAGTCCTGCCGACCGTGTTACGTTCGCTACAAGCCAGGCACGAGTTGCCTCGTGCAGTACGAGCTGACGATGCGGGACAGCTCGCGTGCCGGCTGCCTCGAGACGCTCGCCCATATCGCGATGTTCGCCGGGGATCGCGCGCGACAGGTCTGGTCGAGGCGCAAGGTCGCCAGGCTCGCCGAGGAGACGGAACGTCGGTATCCGCATCTCGCCGGGATCGTCGGCGCGTACTTGCCCGACCTTCAGGCGATTCTGCAACGCTTCCCGATGGACCGAAAGCTCCCGGCACTGCTGCAGGCAGCCTCGGCAGTTGAAATGAGCCGCCGCCTCGGCGAGGTCGGTCTCGTCGGAGATGGCTTCGCCGAAGGCTCGGCCGAGGTGGTCCGGTACAAACCTGGCCGGAAGGCCCTGTTGCGTTACCAACCCCGGGGACCCGGGAGCACCGTCGCCTACGGAAAGCTCCACGGCGACGATCGCGGAGCCTTGCTGTTCCAGATGGGGTGCACCCTGCTCGAGACCGGCTTCCCGACGCCTCGTCCGCTCGCGTATCTGCCCGACCTGCGGCTCGTGGTTCACGGCGAGGGGCGAGGGCATCGGCTGCGGGATCTCCAGGCCCACCCAGGGTTTGCCGGCTGGATGGCGGATGTCGCGGAGGTGTTGTCGCGGCTGCACGGGACTCGCGACCCTCGCCTCCGGCGCCACTCGCTCGGGGACGAGTCGAAAACCGTGATCGCGGCAGGGCTCGGTGTCGGAACCCTGCTCCCAGACTTCAGCACCGAAGTCGCGCAGCTGGCGGGCCGTGTCGCGGCGCGGCTCGAAGAAGTCCCCGAGGCGGAAGTCACGGTGCACGGCGACTTCAGCGATGATCAGGTGCTCGTGTCCGACGGCGGGCCCATCCTCCTGGACTTCGACGAGGCCTGCTTGAGCCACCCTCTGGTCGACGTCGGCATGTTCGTGGCCGACTTGTTCGTCAACGCTCCCGCGTCGACCGATGCTCCCGAGACGGCGCGGGCCGCTTTTCTCGACGCGTACGCCGCGTGCCGACCTGAACTGCGCCGCGAGTTCCCGCTCTTCGAGGCCGCCGCGCTCCTCAAGCGGAGCGCCAGCTTCTTCCGGCGCCTCGACGCACGCTGGCCCGCCGAGGCCGAACGGCTGGTGAGGCTGGGCGCGCGCCGGCTCACCGAGTTCGAGCGGGATCGAGCGCCGCACCGCTCCGGGTGGGCCGCCCCCTCCGCTCCCCTCGACACCGCGCTGCCGCAACTCGAGATTCTCGTCGATCCGGTCTTCATGGGCGTCGAGTTGGGACGGTCCGTTTTCGCGGAGCCCGCCGTCGTCACGGAGGCCGCGATTCTCCGCCACAAGCGCGCCCGCCGCTGCACGCTCCGCTACATCGTTCGGGTTGGCCCGCCGGAAACCCAACGTTGGGAACGCCTCTATGCCAAGACTTTCGCCAGCGGGCGCGGGCCGACGGTGTACCAGGTCGCGAGGGCGGTCAGCGCCGCGCGGGCATGTGGGCAGGGCGTGCGCGTACCGGAACCCATGCGTTACCTGCCGTCCCTGAAGCTGCTGGTCTTGCGCGAGGTGCCCGGCGAGCCGGTGGCCCCGGCACTGCTCGCCGGGGACACGACAATGGCCGAGCGGATTGCGGGCGCGATCCGCGCCCTGCATTCGAGCGGGCTAGACCTCGGACGCCGGCATAGTCTGGAAGCGGAGCTGGCGCCGCTCGAGGACCGGGTACGGCGGCTCTGCGAAGCGTGCCCGCGGCTTGCAGCGCAGGCCATGCAGTGCCTGCGCCTGGTGGATGCCGGGCGCGAGCGAGGGTCGGCCTGGCGATGGCGACCGGCTCACCGCGACTTTTATCATGATCAGGTCCTGGCCGGGGACCACGGACTCTCGGTGCTCGACTTCGATGACGCCGCGATGACCGAGCCTGCCGTCGACGTCGCCAACTTCCTCGGACACCTCACGCTGCTGGCGCTGCAGAATCCGGGTCCGGCAAGTGGCGTCCGCGCCGTACGCGCTGCGTTCGAGGAACGTTACCGCTGCCTCGATGCCGACATCGATCCCGAGCTGTTGCGCTTCCTCGAGGGAGCCACGCTCCTCCGGCTGGCCGACATCCATCTGTCGCGGGACTGCGGGGAAGCGGTAGCGGCTGGGTTGCTCCTCGCGAGTGGGGAGCTGCTCGATGCCGCGTAACTCCCACCGACCCGCTGCAGTGAAACGTATTCTTTGGCTGAGCATCGTCGTCGCCCTTCTGGGGGCGGCGGTGTGGGGCTATCTCCACATGCAGAGCGGCGCCAACGCTCCCCGGTACCGCCTGGCACGGGTCGAGCGCGGGCCGCTTCGAGTCAATGTGTCGGCGAACGGCACACTGAACGCCGTCGTCACCGTCCAGGTCGGAAGCCAGGTCTCCGGGCAGATCATAGAAATGCTGGCGAACTTCAACTCGAAGGTGCGAAAGGGCCAGATCATCGCTCGGCTGGACCCAGCGATCTACGAGGCGAAGGTGCGGCAGGCGCAAGCCGACCTCGACTCGACCCGGGCGACCGTCCTGAACCAGCAGGCGCAGGTGGAGCGCGCGCGAGCGGAAGTGGAGAATGCGCACGCCACGTTAGCGGAAGCGGAGGCCCAGACCTCCCGCACCGAGGTCGTGGCGAGCGACGCCGAGCGCGACCTCCAGCGCAAGGTCGCGCTCTTCGAGCGCCAGTTGATTCCCCGGAGCGACCGCGACACCGCTCAGGCGCTCTACGACTCTTCGGTCACCCAGGTCCGCGCAGCCCGGGCCCGTGAGCGATCTCTGAAGGCCGCCATTCGCTCCGCCGAGGCCCAGCTCAAGGTGGCCGGCGCGGCGCTCCAGACGGCCCACGCCCAGGTGGCGCAGAAGCGCGCGGCCCTCGACCAGGCGATGGTCGATCTCGAGAACACGAGGATCCGGGCGCCCATCAACGGCGTCGTCGTGTCACGCTCGGTCGACACCGGTCAAACTGTGGCCGCAAGCCTCCAGGCCCCAACCCTCTTCACCATCGCCCAGAGCCTCGACCTCATGCAGGTCGAGACGAGCGTCGCGGAAGCCGACATCGGACGCGTCAAGTTCAGCGACGAGGCGCTCTTCACCGTCGACGCGTTCCCCCGTGACACCTTCCGAGGACGCGTCTTCGAGATCCGCATGGCGCCGTCCACCGTACAGAACGTGGTCACGTACATGGTTCTCGTGGCGGTCTCGAACCCCGCCGGCAAGCTCTTGCCGGGCATGACGGCGAACGTGCGGCTCGTCGTCGAGCAGCGAGAGAACGTCCTCAAGGTCCCGAACGCCGCGCTGCGGTTCCGGGGCGACGCGGAGGACCAGGAAGGCGACCGCCCAGAAGCGGCTGCGGCTCAGGACGCCGACACCGGCGACACACGAGGCAGTGGAGAGAGCACGCGGGAACGGCTCGTCCAGAGCCTCGGGCTGACGAAGGATCAGGTTGCCAGGCTCGACGCGATCCTCGACGAAAACCGCCGCCAGCGCCACGCCCTGCGCGGCGCCGAGCGGCAGGACGAGCGCCAGGCGCAGGAGAAGAAGCTCCGGCAAGCCCGGCGCGAGCGCATCCGTGAGATCCTGACCCCGGAGCAGCGCGCGAAATTCGACCAAGGGGCGGGTCGCCATACTGCTCAGGACGAGGCCGCGGGTGTCACTGGCCGCGTGTGGGTCCTCGGCCGGAACGGGCGGCCCACTCCGATCGCGGTGACGCTCGGAGTCACCGATGGCAAGGTGACCGAGGTGCTCCAGGGCGTGAGCGAAGGCCAGGAGATCGTCGTGGGACGGATGGCGTCCGACCCGCCGGCCGGTGCCCCTTCTTCCACCCCGGACCGGGCGCCGCGGATCCGGCTCTGATCGTGACGGTGGCATGACCCTTTGGCAGAGCCTCCGCACCGGGGGACGCGCCGTGCGCGTCAACAAGCTTCGCAGTGGCTTGACGATGCTCGGCCTCATCATCGGGGTCGCCGCGGTCATCGCCACGATCGCCGTCGGCGCCGGGGCTCAAGCCCGCGTGAGCGAGCAGATCCGGAGTCTGGGGTCCAACGTCGTCGTCGTGCGCCCCGGCAGCGTGACCGCAAGCGGTGTCCGCCTCGGCGGCGGCAGCCGGCGCACGATCAGCGAGGACGACGCGGCCGCGATCGAGCGCGAGGTGGATGCCGTCCAGGCCGTGGCCGCGTTGGTTCGCGGAACCGAGCAGATCCTGTACTCCGGGGAGAACTGGGCCACTCTGCTCCAGGGAATCACTCCGGGATACCTCGAGGTCCGCGACTGGTCCCTGCGGGCAGGCCGCCCGATCACCTCGGACGACGTGGACGGCGCCGCCCGGGTCGCTCTTCTGGGGCAGACGACCGTCCGTGAGCTGTTCGGCGACACCGATCCGATGGGCCAGCTCATTCGGATTCGCCAGGTTCCCTTCCTCGTCATCGGCCTCCTGGAGCGCAAAGGCCAGAGTGGCGGGGGCCAGGATCAAGACGACGTCGTCTTGATCCCGATCTCGACGGCAAAGAAGAAGGTCCTCGGTGTGAGCCGATCGAGCCCGCGCTCGGTGGAGACCATCGCCATCAAGGTTCGGCCTGGCCAACGCATCGCGGAGGCACAGACCGAGATCCAGGAGCTGCTCCGGCAGCGGCACCGGCTCCGTCCCGGCCAGCAGGACGACTTCTTCATCCGCAGCCTCGAGGACGTCCTGCGTACCGAGGAGGCGTCGGCGCGAGTCATGACCTACCTGCTCGCCGCCATCGCGTCCGTCTCGCTCCTGGTCGGCGGCATTGGCATCATGAACATCATGCTCGTCTCGGTGACCGAGCGCACCCGCGAGATCGGCGTGCGCATGGCGGTCGGCGCCCGCCGTCGCGACATCCAGACGCAGTTCCTGGTCGAGGCAGTGCTGCTCTCCCTGATCGGAGGGGTGATCGGCATCGGCGTTGGCGTGGCGAGCGCCACCGCGATCAGCCACCTCGCCGAGTGGCGAACGCTGGTAGGACCGAGGACCATCGCCCTGGCCTTCGGCTTCGCCGCCGCGATCGGCGTCTTTTTCGGCTTCTACCCGGCGCGCAAGGCGGCGCACCTCGATCCCATCGAAGCCCTCCGGTACGAGTGACGCCGCCCGCTCGATGGACCGTTCGCGACAGGCGCCGGTGGCGCCGCGGGCAACCTACATCAGCTCTTTGATGAGAGCTTGCGCGATGTCCGCGGCGACGCCCAGCGGACGGTGCGCCAGCGGGCCACCTTCACCAAGGACCTGTTCTAGCTGATCCAGCGCCGGCAGATCATCGCGCTTCCAGAATGCACTGGACCGATCGCCTAGACGCCGTCCCCGCGCAGTACCGTTCCCGAACGAAGCAAACCACACGCTCCTGAGCACACGCCGCCGCGAGCGCTTACGAACGCGGGAAGAGGACGGTGAAGCGGCTTCCCTTCCCTTCGCGTGACTCCGCGGTGACGCGACCTCCGTGGGCCTTGGCGACGCCCTGCACGATCGCCAGGCCCAGACCGGTGCCGCCCCGATCTCGGTGGGCCTGCCGGTAGGGATCGAAGATGTTCGGCAGGGCATCCGCGGGGATGCCCACGCCCGTGTCTTCGACCTGGAGCTCGAGCTCCGGGCTCGCGTCGATGGCCCGCACCACGACGCGGCCGCCGCGCGGGGTAAAGCGGATCGCATTGGCACCGAGGTTGACCACGAGCTGGTAGAGCCGTTCCTCGTCGCCGAGGTACGCGAAGTGATTCCCGTAGCGCTCGCATTGCAAGGCGACACCCGCCTCCGCGGCCTGCGGGTGGAGCTCCTCGATCGCGCGGTCCACGAGCACCGCGAGGTCGAGCGGTTTTCGATCGAGCTCTACGAGCCCGGCGCGAAGGCGCGACATCTCGAGGATCTGATTGGCGAGCCCCAGCAGGCGCTCGGAGCTCCGCCCGATGATGTCGGTGAGGCGCTCCTGCTTCTCCGTGAGCGGGCCGGGAGCGCCCTGGTGGAGAAGGTCGATGGCGCCACGGATCGACGTGAGCGGCGACCGGAACTCGTGGGAGACGGCCGCGAAGAACTCCCGTTTCGTCTCCTCCATGTGACGCAGCTGGGTCGCCATCGAGTTGAACGATCGTGCGAGCGCCCCGATCTCGTCGCGGCTTTCGACCGCGATCGGCGTACAAAACGCGCCTGCGGCGACCTCCGCCGTGGCCGAGGACAGCAGATCGAGGGAGTGGGTCATCCGCCGAGCGATGATGGCCGCCCCGAGCAGCGCCAGGCCGACCGACGCGCCCAGCGCCATCACCGCCGCGGTCCACGTGCGTGTCTCGAGGCGCGCGGCCTCGGCCTGTGCGGCGAGGACCCGCTCGCGGGTCGCCCTCATCAGCCCGTTCAGGCTCTCCCGGACCTGCTCGGAGAGCACCCTCGCGGCGGTGTCCGTCAAACGCAGGGCGCGCGCCCGGTCGCCGCGCTGGAGGAGCGCTTGCTCCTCGGCGACGATGCGCCGGTACTCCTCGAACGCGGCGCTTGCCTCGCGGCGGTGCAGCTCCTCCCGCTCGCTCTGCGCATACTCGGCAAGGCGCTCCAGGTCCTCGGCGATCTGCTCCGCCAGCTCCGCCCACGCCATCGTGTAGCGCCGGTCGCCCAGCACGAGCGCGCTTGCCTCGAGCCTCAGGAGTGGCTGAATCGCATCTCGAGCAGACGCGGCAAGGCTCAGCGCGGGGATCGTGCGGGTCGTGATCTCTCGGTTTACGGACACGAGACCGCCCACCGCACCGAGACTCAAGGCACTGACGCCCGCGAGCACGACGATCACGAGCGCAGAGGCGAGGAAGATCTTGGAACTGAGCCGCATGCCCGAAAGGTTGCGGGCCTCGCGTAACCACCGTCCGACCCGGGCGTGACCGGCGCCGTCCACGGCAAGAATCCGGAGCAAGCCCGATACCGGAACTGAGGGGCAGGAATATCAGTCGCTTCCACGGCTCTGGGCAGAGCGAGCCCGGTAAATCTCTAGGCGGGCCGATCATTCTCGCGCCAGCGCCCTGTGGCATGGGCCGTTCCGGATTTCCGGAAAAATGGCGGGAAGGTCCGGCTGAGGATTCCGTCCAGGGTAAAATCATCGACAAGAACTTCGCGTTCACCTTCCGAGCGACCGATCCCGGTCAGCTCAAGGTGACGTTCGCGGACACGACAGGCGGCAAATACGAGGGAACGGCCGACGTCACGTTCTCGTAGCCCGGAGGGCCTGATGACAGTCGCGCGGTCGACGCTGATACGGTGGTTCTGCGCGCTCACTCTGGTCGCGGGCTGTGCCGCCGGCGCCAGAGACGCTCCCGATTACTCGAGCGTCCCAGCATGGAGCAGCCGGGCCATTCCCGAGGCGCAAGGCGGCTTCAAGGCCCTGGGGGACGGCAAGCGCGAGGCTGTGCGCTACAAGGGCTGGACGACCCGGGACTTCGGCGAGTTCCGGACCTACGCCTACGCTGACCCGCGCCCGGAGCCCCCGGTTCGGCGCGTCGCGATGCCCAGCGGCGTCGCCGGCGATGTGAAGAAGGGACGAACCCTTTTCCTCGCGCGCGCCAAGGCCCCGTGTACGGGCTGCCATCTGATTCCGGGAGACGACGTCTGGCCGGCGGGGAGCGTCGGCCCGGATCTCTCGACCATCGCCGACCGGAAGCTCCCCGACGCTTATCTCTATCAACAGATCTATGATGCGCGCGTGGTCTTCCCGAACACGTCGATGCCGCCGTGGGGGGTGTTCGGTGTCTTCACTCCCGAAGAGATCGTTCACCTCGTCGCCTTTCTGCAGAGTCTGAAGGGACCGTTGCCGCCCGAGAAGGACCCCGACCGCAATCCCGTGACCCGCGCGAAACCGGTCGGCTTCGGCGACAACCTCGATCCCACGAACAACCCCGCGCTACTGATGGCCGAGGCGGCCCAGGCGGGGTGGACGGCGAAGGGGTCGACTGGTAAGGCCTGTGCCGACTGCCACGAGGGGGGGCCGCAGAAGTCGATGACGGGCGTCGCCACCCGCTTCCCGAAGTTCGTTGCGGCTTATCGGCGCGTGATGAGCATCGAGGATTTGCTCGCTGTGCATGCTCCCGAGAAGACCGGCGCCCAGATGCCTGCCCAGAGCACGACCAACCTGGCCATGACCATGCTCGTGAAGATGGCATCCAACGGAATGCCGGTGCGGATCGACACCTCGAGCCAGGAGACGCGCGCCGCCCTCGCGCGGGGCAAGGCGTCGTTCTATCGACGTGTGGGCGAGCGGAACCACGCGTGTGCCGACTGCCACACGCCGGAAAAGGGCGCCGGCAAGTTCCTCGGCGGTCGCCTCCTCGGCGACGCGACGGCGGGGTTGACCAAGCACTTCCCGCTGTGGCGAACTGACCGGACCGAGGTCTGGGACATGCGCAAGCGCATGCAGTGGTGCATGACACCGCTCGGCATGAACATGCTCGCCGCCGACGCCATCGAGTACGCGGAGCTCGAGCTCTACCTGACGACGTTCGACGTCGGCAAGCCGATGAGCGTCCCCGGCATCCGCCACTAATGGTGCGAATTGGCGGGCTCTCGCTGATGGTCCACCGGCTGAAGCCGGCCGCGCTGGCCTATGTCATTCACGTCGTCTTGCTGCTCGTCGTGCACAACGCCGATGGAGCCGACTATGACCGGGAACAAAAATGGGCCGCTGAGATCACCCCGGGCATCGTCGTGGGCGATCCCGTGTACCTGGAGGGAAGAGCCGGGCGCAGGTTCCTCAACATCTACACCGAGGCGCCCAATGCGAAAGCCGGGCTTGTCCTCGTGCACGGCATCGGGGTTCATCCCGATTGGGGCTTGATTGGCACGCTGCGCGGTGCGCTGGCTGACCACGGCTACTCCACCCTGTCGGCGCAGATGCCCGTGTTGGCCCAGGAGGCCAGACCGGAAGAGTATGGCCCGACCCTCCTCGGCGAAGCAGGCGAGAGGCTGAAGGTCGCGGTGAATTTTCTGCGCGCCAAGGGTTACAAGAAGATCGCAGTCGTCTCGCACAGCATGGGCTCACGCATGACCCATTACTACTTGGCCCGCGATCCCGATCCACCCATCAACGCCTGGGTCAGTATCGGCTGGGGGAGTGAAGGAGATTTCGGGCAGTTGAAATTCCCGGTGCTCGACCTGTACGGCGAGAACGATCTGCCGTCTGTCTTGAAGGGGGCGCAGCGCCGCGCCGCCTCGATCAACGATGCGAGGCGATCGCGGCAGATCATGGCGCCGAGGGCAGATCATTTCTTTGGCAACCAGCAAGCGGAGCTCGTGAGGTACGTGAGAGAGTTTTTGGACACATCGCTCTGAGCGCCAGCGCGCGCCCCGCTCAAGAGGGCACAGAAACTCTTGTGCAATCTCTGATTTCATGTTTCTGCTAAGCGGCAACGATCACGCGGGGGAGGTGGGTCGCGTGAAACCGAGAAAACCGACCACTCGCTCGACTCCGGGGGGACCACCGCGCCCCTCGGCGAGCAGGCGACGTCGCCGCGCGGGTGGGCCGGGCGAACCGTCATCGCCAACTTCCGCGGAAGCCTACGGCGAGATCGCGGACGCCGTCATCACGCTCGATACCGAAGGCAAGGTCCTTTCCGTCAATCCGACCGCTGAGAGGCTCCTCGGCCACGGGGCGGCCGGGGTGCTCGGGAAGCCGCTGAGCGCCTTGGTGCGCGAGTTCGCCGGGTCTTACGATGTCGTGTGCGAGCTCGTCAACGATCCCCGGGGTCCTCTGGTGGTCATCTTGCGCGATGCTACAGAACGCAAGCGGGCTGACGCGGCGATGAGCGAGATCGCCGAGATCGGGCACGATCTCGGCGGGAGACACGACCCCGAGCAGATAACGGGCCGGATCGTCAGCGCGGTGCTCCGACTCTTCGGGGGTCGGCGATCGATCCTCTACCAGCGAGACCGCGCGACGGACGATCTCGCCTGCGTCGCCACTGCTGGCGCGGGATGGCGGGAGCAATGGATCGGCCAGAGACTTCCATCGGGCGTAGGCGTCGCAGGGCTGTCGGTCCGACAGGGCCGCGCGGTCTGGTCACCGGATGTGCTCGCGGACGTCCGTTTCACCGTGCCCGGCTGGGAGCGGGAGCGCTTCCGCGAGGAAGGGCACCAGTCGGCGGTCGGGGTGCCACTGGTCGCGGGCCCGGAGATCGTCGGTGCCCTGGTCGTGGCGACCGCGGCCGACCGGGTCTTCACCAAGGACGACTTGCGGCTCCTGTCGCTCTTCGCCGCCCACGCCGCCGTCGCAATCCGGAACGCAGACCTGTTCAGGGAGAGCGAGCGGCGCAGAGGGGTGGCGGAGCGGCTCGCCGAGGTAAGCCGCGTCGTCTCTCAATCGCTCGATCCCGCGGAGGTCGCGCGACGGATCGCGGACAGCGTCTTCACGCTCTTCGACGCGAAGGTGTCCACCCTCTTTCGTCTGGAGCCGTCGTCGACGGATCTGGTTGCGCTGGCCGTGTCGGGCGATGTGGGCGAGGAACTTGGCCCGACCTTGGTCTTTCGGCACGGGACCGGCGTCACGGGCATCGCGGTTCGAGAACGCCGGGCCGTCGTCACCCCTGATCTGCTCTTGGATCCCCGCGTGACGCTGACTCCCGAGATTCGTGCCGCGATCCAGCGGGCCCCGTATCGCGCGGTGCTGGCGGTGCCGCTTCTGGCGAAGGACAGTGTGGTAGGCGCGCTCGGCATCGGCGACAGGCCGGGACGCGCTTTCGACGACGGCGAGGTCCAGCTGGCGCAAGCGTTCGCCGCCCAAGCGGCGGTCGCGCTCGAGAACAGCCGGCTGCACGAAGAGCTGCACCGGGCGCTGCAGACAGTCGAGGCGTCGCAGCAGCGCCTGGTAGAGACAGAGCGCCTTCGGGCCAGCCGCGACCTTGCCACCGGCGTGGCCCATCATCTCAACAACATCCTGATGGTGGCTCTGGGACGGCTCCAGCTTCTGGACCGGAAGGTGGACGCTCCGGAGATTCGTCGGGACCTCTACGCCGTCGAGCGGGCGGCGCGAAACGGCGCCGACGTGATTCGCCGCCTGATGGAGTTCACCGAGGCGCGGCTTGCCGGCCCGACCGTCCCGGTCGATCTGAACCAGCTCGCCCACAACGCGCTGGAGATGATCCGAAGCCATTGGCTTGACGAAGCAGGAGCCGGCGGGATCCAGGTCCTGCTTGAGCCGGGCGACATCCCGGCCGTGGCAGGGGAACCGACAGGGTTACAGGAAGTCCTCAGGAATCTGCTGCTCAACGCGGTCGAGGCGCTCCCGAGCGGCGGGCGCATTGCGGTCAGGACCTGGGCGTCCGATGACAGCGTGCTTTGCTCGGTCGCCGACTCCGGCCCGGCCATGTCCGAGGAGGCGAGGCGCCGGGCGTTGGAACCATTCTTCACGACCAAGGAACCCTTGCACCTCGGGCTCGGCCTGAGCGTCGCCTACGGGATCGTCCATCGCCACGGAGGGCGGCTCGACCTCGAGAGCGGCGACGGCGGGACGATCGCCACCGTCCGCCTGCCCATGGGACCCGCGAGATAGGTCGGGTCAGCCGCGCGGTGAATGGCGCTTCGACGCCCTCGAGTCGTCATCATCGACGACGACGCCAGAATCGCTTCGATGCTCGTCGAGGTGATCCTGACGCGGCTGACCCCGTGTTCCGTCGAAACGGCCAAACGGTGAGGCGGGGTTCGCGGCCAGCCGCGGCGAACGCCCCGATCTGGTTCTTCTCGATCTCCGGATGCCAGGGCTAGATGGCGTGGAAGTATTGAAGCGGATCCGCGACATCGACGCCGGCATCGCGGTGATTGTGATCTCTGGCGCGGGGGATCTGGCCGACCCGAGCTCGGCGTTGGCGAGCGGCGCCCTGGCTTGTCTCTCAGTCCTCGCTGAGCCACACGTCCTGGAGTTTCTGGTTCGAGTAGTGATTCGGCGGCGCCACGTAGTTCTTCACCTTCGCCCAGTGCACGACGCTCCGCGCCCACCAGATGCCCGGGATGTAGTACACGTGCCCGAGCACGATTCTCTCGATCTCGTTGATGAGCTTCTTGCGTTCGGTGGGATCCAGAGCCCTCGCCTGGCGCGTGAAGAGGTCGTCGATCCTCGGATCGGAGAATCGCCCCCAGTTGTTGCTGTCGCCCGTGGTGTACCGCTCGAGGAACTGGTCAGGGTCGTCCATGAAGTTGAACGAGGGGCTGACGATCAGCTCGAAGTTGCCGGTGTCCCGGCCATCCGCGAACCAGGACGCCGACTCGAGGGGTCGGTGCTCGGCCTCGATGCCGATCTTGCGCCACTCCTGGATCACGAACACGCCGAAGTCCACGTACGGGACTCGGACGTTGCGGTTTTTCAACACCGCTTTGAATCCGTTTGGGTACCCGGCCTCGGCCAGGAGGCGTTTGGCCTCGGCGCGATTCTTCTCCATGTCCTTCCCGAAGCCCGGAAACTTTAGAAGCTCGGCGTCCGACATCGCCCACTCCGTAGCAGGACGCATGAGCCCACCCACGTCCTTGAGGCTCGCGATAGGGTAGAGCACGCGACTGGCGGTATACCGATCGAGACCGAGCGTCAACGCCTTACGGACGCGTTCGTCGTTGAAGGGCTTGATCGTCTGGTTCACCGCGATGCCGAAGATGCCGGTGGCCGGCGTATCTTGCACGACCACCTTGTCGCCGAGCTGCTTCCGGATCGTCTCGACCTCAGACTGCGGCATGGTGCGGAACTCGATCCACGCGCGCCCGGAGCGAAGGGCCGCCGCGCGCACCGACGTCTCGGTGCTGACGAAGAACTTGTAGCCGTCGAGATACGGTCGGTCCTTGATGAAGTAGTCGGGGTTCCGCTCGCCCTCGAACGTGGATCCGCGCGTGTGACCCCTGAACTTGAAGGGCCCGGACCCGACGACGTTCGCCTTGAAGTAGTTCGGATCCTTGTCGAGGTATTTCTTCGGATAGATCACGTTCCACGGCGAGGCCAGGTTGACCAGGAGTGATGCCGATGGGTGCTTGAGCTTGAACACGATGGCGTTCGCATCGGGAGTCTCGATGCTCGTGATCGCCGCATAGGCATTCCTACGAATGCTGCGGACCCCCGCCGGCGGAAACACGATCTTCTCGTAGGTGGCCTTGACGTCCGCCGACGTCAACGGCGAGCCGTCGTGAAATCGAATCCCCTGCCGGAGCTTGAACGTGTACGTGAGTCCATCCGCCGCGATCTTCCACTCGGTCGCCACGTCGCCGATGACCTTGGGGTACTGGTAGGGATCGATCTGGAGCAAGGTGCTGTAGCACGGCGCCACGAGGTGGAGCGTGGCGAACGTCTCCTCCTGGTGCGGATCGAGACTTGGCGCGTCGGCGGCGATCGCGGCCAGCAGCACACCGCCGCGTCGTGGCGTCTCCGCCGCGCGCGCAGGAGGAGCCAGCGCGACGAGGACAGCGATCGAGACCGCGGCCGTGAAGACGACGAGTGTACGATGACTCCTCATGATCTCGATCCCCCGCCGAGCGCCACGATCACGCCTCCGGCGGCCGAAGTCAAGCGCCGCGCGCCGACGCTCGTCCGCGCGGTCAGGCGCGGATCACCGCGAAGTTGACGTGCCCAGAAGCTGGAGGGTTAATGTCATACTCTCCGAGCTACACCGATCTATTTCGCCGGGCAACCTTCTACACGTCAGGAATGGAGCACTCGCCCACGAGTGCGACGGGTACGGGGTGGGAGCGAACGCCGTGGCGAGCGCTGCAGGTCGCAGGGTGGCAAGCGCTGCGCAACGCAAGCGCAGAGAAGGAGGGTGGACGATAGCGGCAAAGACGTGGATTGGTGCGGAGACGCTTGATCGGATGTCGAGGAATGCGTATTAACGAAACCGGGGAGGACGACATGCTGACTCGACGAGCATTCACGGGTATTGTCTCATGCGCGATCTGCGCAACGGCCTCGGAGTTCATGGCCACCGAAGCGGCGGCCCAAGCCCCACCGCCTGCTGCGACGGCCGGAGTCACGCGAAAGATTTTGTCGCAGACAGATGGGCCGGCGCCGGGCTATCAGACGCTACTGGTGGAAGCCACGATAGAGGCGGGAGTGGCGGTCGGGCGACACACGCATCCGGGAATCGAATCCGCCTATGTCCTGGAAGGCGGCTTCGAGCTTCCCATACAAGGTCAGCCGACCCGCACAATCAAAGCAGGCGATGCCTTCCAAATACCCCCCGAGACGCCACACGCGGGGGGTAAGCCGGGCAACGCTAAGTCCAGAGTTCTGATCACCTATGTTGTGGAGAAGGGAAAGCCCCTGGCATCTCCAGCCTAATAGCAATCGGCCCGGCGTGCGTGTCGACAATGCTCTTCGCGTATTCATGACGCACGACTGGAGCGAGGAGTTGGAGTTTTTGTCGGAGCTTGAGAGGGCCCGCAGAGAGTACTGCCCGCCGGGCATCGGCTTCGTCGATCCCGCCGGCCCGATTCTGCATGTATGCCCAAGTGCGGGTGGACGTGCGCTGGTGCCCTATCACCCCAAGGCGATGCGCAAGCTCTTCGGGTTCATCCCGACCTTTCGGGAAGGGGTTCAGACGAAGCAGGGCGTTCAGCAGTCGGACCTTGTCGAACTGATCCACTCATTCTTCGCGGGGCGACATGACTGTATACTCCGAAACTTGCGGCCGCCTAACAGGCCGTTGGAGCCGACGGTCGGCTTCGCCGCCCGCGGCTCAACGCCTTCGTGTTATACGCCAGGTGCGGCAAGTACGGGCATCAGCAGTGAAGCGAGGGAAGGAAGGCTATGACGCTTAAACGGATGAACAACGTCCTCATCGTTGTCGACGATCTCGAAGCCGCCAAGGCGTTCTTCATCGAACTGGGCCTCAAGCTCGAGGGCGAGACGACAGTCGAAGGGCCTTCGGTCGGGAGCCTGATCGGGCTCAAGGATGTCCGGGCCACCCTCGCGATGATGCGGACTCCCGATGGGCAGGGCATTGAGCTGGACAAGTTCCACACGCCCAACGCGATCAGGTTTGGGCCCGTGGACGCGCCGGTGAACACGCTGGGCATCCGTCGCGTCATGTTCGCCGTCGATGACATCGACGCTGTCGTTGCGCGCATGCGCGCCCACGGAGCCGAGCTCATTGGCGAAATGCAGTACGAGGACACGTACCGGCTAGCCTACATCCGCGGGCCTGAGGGCATCATTGTCGCGCTTGCCGAGCAGCTCGGCTAAGGCGTGCCTGGTAGCAAGCGAGACTCGGGTTGGCAACCGTGGGCGTATAAACAAGTCGTTCGAGCCGACCGCTCGGCTTCGCCTCGCGGCGGCTCAACTCCACCGTTGCATCGCGAGGGGCTATCGCTGTTCAGGAATGGCCCAGAGCAGTGGGGGAAGGGCAAGGAGTTACAGTTGGTCCACGTACGCGTCTAGCGCTCGCGCTGAGCAGCCGCGGCGAGCGAATGCGAGCCAGCGTGTTGGCTGGAACCGATTGTTAGCTTCCAACCGCAGGGGCACTGAGCCTCCTCCTAAGCAGCAGGAAGGTTACCGCCCCGAGCGGGAACGAAATCGCAAACGTCCACTGGCCGTACGGCGGCGCGACCGCTGATGCACTGAAAAGCTGAAAGGACAGGGGTACAAAAGCCCATTGACTCGTCGTCCAGTTCACCACAAACTTCCCGAATCCAAAGATGACGAACAGAATCCATGGCCATTTTCGGCCCTTCAACTTGGTTCTGACGCAGACAACGAGAACACAGAGAGTTAGCAGCGGCAGGATGATGGCCAGAGTGAGAACGAAGTACTGAACCGGAGTCTTGCCGCTAAGCGTGAACTTGTTCTGCTCCTCGAGTGAGGCCCGTTGAGGAATGACGCTGAAACCCACGATTGTGGTGCTGCCACCTTGCCTTTTCACTGCGACGTTGGTCACCAACCACTTCCCAGAGAAGCCATACTCGAAGGTCAGATTGACCGTGGAGGAGTCGACCGTGTTCATCCGATGGGCCCCGACTAGAGTGACCGACGTGGGCTCCCCAGGAGGAATGAGAGCCGCCATTTTCACTAGCGTGTCGTGAAGAGACGCCCCTCCGATGCTTGGATCTGCCGCCTTCTCAATGCCCTCGAACCGCCGCTGTCGTAGGAGATCAATGTAGTTTCTGGCTAATGCCTGATCTTCAGGCGACGCGAACTTCTGCAGTACGTCTGATTGGCTGCATCCAGCCAGCAACAACAGAAGCATCGACACAACCGATTGACGTCGCAATGAACTCTCCATTGGGAGCTAACGTCGGCAGTCAGCCGCGAGCCGCGCCGACTCGCTTGGTCTTCTTCGCACGCGGTAGAGCGCGGCTCGTCGGCTGCAGCGCCCTGTTCGGCAGTCCCCCTTTGCCGCGAACCGCTCTAGTCGTGTTGAGGACCCCGCGAAGCGCTTCATTGACGGCCTCGGCCGAGGGGATTCGTGCTGTCGTGCTTGTGCCAAACAAACGCGCCCTTAACCTTTACGACCATGAGGTCGTGCCCATTGAACTCGCCAACGGTTCGCGGCTGCCAGTGCTCCGTGAAGGTTGAGAGCTTCTCCGCGAGATTGACGGGCTTCATTTTCGCCCTCTCCTATGACACACCGAACTCGTGGCCTGTGACGCCCAACGACGTTCAGGCTGAGCGGCCGGCGTCGAGCCGGACCGCTCCAGCCTGCTGTTAGACCGCCTGTTAGGACGGCAGATCCTCGAGTCTGACACCGCGTCCACCCCGGAGCCCCTCGCGCGCCTCTGCTATGCGCCGCAAGAAATCGGGATGGTGCTCCAATCGATAGTCGAGCCAGTCGTCCTCGCTCTCGAAGCCGATAAGCACTCCGGCCGGTTTCCCGTGCCGCGTGATGACGATTTCTTCGGACTCCGCCAGGCGCAGAAATCGCGACAGATCGTCCTTTACCTCAGCCAGGGCCGCTTGGCGCACTGGGCGTCCCATGCTCGGCGAGCCAGCGCGCGGCTTCGGCTTTCGTGACGATCGCGAGGACCTCGACAGCTTCCCGCGTGACGTCATAAAACACCCTCACTTCCCCGACCCAAAGACGATACTGCGGCTGACTCAAGCCCCGGAGGCGTTTGATCCGGCTCTTGCTTACCCGGGTCGGCTGGTTCCGCAAGTGCCGTTCGAGGGCGTCCCGGACTTCGGCCCGATAGTAGGCCGGCAGAGACCTGAAGGCCTTCGCGGCCTCAGGCGCCAGGACGACCCCATACCGCATTCTAGCCAGAATAGAGCCATATTGGGCTCCCGGGCAATTCGGCGCTGCGGTCTAACGATGGCTATGAGCTGCGGCGCGGAGCGCCGTCAGCTCGATGGCCTTGTTGGGCCGCGCCCGCCCGAGTCTCGTTCACGAGCATTGACCGTCCGGACATCGCGCAGCAATCAAGAGCCTGAGAATCGCGTTGTACTCGGCGCCCGAGACGGATCTCTGTCGCTGGGCGTGTGGCGAAGGCTGCGTGGTGTCAGTCTTGTGAGCGATGACCAAGTCGAGTTCGGGCAGGACTGTGATGAATTGTCCGCCAAACCCCATTCCGGCGTAGGCCCCAACGAACGCGCCCGAGGACTTGGGCGCATCCCAGGCCCACCACAGGTAACCGTAGGCCCAGCGGTTACCGGTTCCCAAGGATCGCCACAGCGGTGGGTTCAATTCGTGAAAGGGCGTGACAACGCTCCGGATCCGACGCGCCCACTCCCTTGGGACAACCTGTTGCCCCGCCCAGTTTCCGTCTCGCAGCATCAGTAACCCGATTCTGGCCACGTCACGGGTGGACAGCCACATGTGATACGCCAAGTGCTGTGAGCGCGTCGGGTCTCCGCCCTTCTGTTGGCGTGCGCGCACAAAGTCTTGCATGCCGATCGGTTTGACTAGATCGGCCTCGAGTGCGTCATAGACATATCGACCAGTGAGCTTCTCGAACACGGTGCCCGCGGCGTTGAAATCCCAGTTGTTGTAGAGAAAGTACGTACCCGCCCTTTGCGAGCCTCGAGGTGGCGCGCTGTTGGTTGCGTCGCCTCCATTCGAAGCCGGATGGTAGACGCCAGAACGAGCCGTGAGGAGGTGATCGATCGTCGCGTCTAGTTCCCGGTCGGTCAAACCTCCAACGTCAGTGAACCCGATCTCGCGCAAAGTCTTGCTCAGTTGGATGGTTCCATTGTCGACGTATCTTCCGTACAGGATTGCAAGGATGTTCTTGCGCACCGAACCGAGATAGCTGAGGTGCGAAAGGTCACCATACTCAAATAGGGACCGTCCACCGACAACCACTATCATGGCCGTTGTGTCGAGTGCCTGAAGCCATGGCCGTAATGCCTGAAGCCGCACTGACGAGAATCCGACAGCTTCTGGCGTCTCGATGCGCTCCCAGTCATTGCCTGGGAAGACATGTGCCTGGGGCTGGCCGAAAGAGGCACTAGCGACGAGACCCAGGCCCAAAATGACAGCGACGCTACATCGAAACGCGTTGGACCTCTGCATCATCGCCTCGTCAACACGAATCATGAACGAACCTCAAGACGCCGTTGGTCGGCCCAACGTTCCGGTTCAGGCGCGCGCGGCTTCATACGCGTCGCCTGCAACCGGCGGTTAGACCGAACGGAAGTTACTATCACGGAGCGGCAGGCTCCATGCCCTTCGCCTTAGTCACCGCCGCCGCCTCAGGTGTGCGCAGGAAATTAACCAGCGCCTTCGCCGCCTCCGCGTCCTTGGCGCTGGCCATCACGGCCGCGGCAAAGACGATGGTGTTCTGGAGATCGCCTGGCAGTGGGCCGACGATATCGATGCCAGCGACTGATATCAATTCCACGATTATGTGCACGCCGATCTCGGCCTCGCCGTTTGCAACCAGGGCTCCAACCTCGGCGGGAGCTTTGGGGTTGGGGAAGACCGTCTTTGATTTCATCTCGTTGGCGATCCCCAAGCGATCGAGCACCTTGGTGAAATGGATGCCGCTCGCGCCACCGCTCGCCGGATCGACATAGGAGATCGACTTCGCGGCGAGCAGCGTGCGTTTCAAGGCGTCCGGCGACGAGATATCGGGCTTGGGTGCGCCCTTTCGAATGGCCACGCTGATGCCGGCGCTAGCAAGCGCAGTCACGTTGTTCGCAGAGGCTTTGCCGTTCTTCACTAAGCCATCGACCCCCTGCCGCGTAGCGATGACGACATCGGCGGCTTCACCACCTTGAGCACGCTTTACTGCCGCGCCGGCAGTGGCGAACGAGATCGAGAGCTTGTGTCCGGTCGCGCGCTCGAACTTCGGCCCTAGATCTTCCAGGAACGACTGCATCCCAATGGCGCTCAGCACTTTGAGTTCAGCCGCATCTGCGTTCATGCCGAGCATAAGCAGAAACATGAAGCCGATGCTTGCCGCTGCGACAAGTGAACGTGCCTTCATTGCATCCTCCTGTGAGATGGTCGACCTTCGGCTTAACGCTCGCTCCAACGAGGGGTTAGACAGCACGGCGCCCACCTACGATCCTTGCGGCAAACACACCGGCTGCGAAGGCAATGATCCAAGCCCACCGGAATCGCGACCAAGTATCGACTAGCCGCCCCGCCGGAAGGTTGAGTCCTAGAATGACCGCGCTGGAAACGGCGCCCGCGGCTACTGTCGCGAGTAAAGCTCGCCCGACCGTCCGCGTCGACACCTGATTGTCCGGAACGTTACCCTCTACGGCGCGGTACGGCCCAAGCAGCGTCCACCCGAATCGCCGGCGCGCAGGAAGGCAGCGTGCCACGCCACACCTGCGATCAGCCCTAGTACTGCTCCCAACAGTGCGTCGGACATCAAC
>QHSI01000135.1 GCA_003221515.1 Candidatus Rokuibacteriota bacterium | reverse complement strand
AACCGGCCGCGGTGATCGATCCGCTCACGAAGCCGCGGGAAATACCCGAACACCTCCTCGAGCAGCGTGGCGCCGTTCGTCCCGGAGCCGCCGAGCATGCCCAGGCGGAGGTTCTCCAGCACCGTGAGGTTCGGCAGCACGCGGCGCTCCTCCGGGACCCACGCGATCCCGCGGCGCGCGATCGCGTGCGTATCGAGCGCGGTGATGTCGTCCCCGCGCAGGCGCACGTGACCGCGACGGGGCCGCGCGATACCCATGATCGAGCGCAGCGTCGTCGTCTTGCCGGCGCCGTTGCGACCGATGAGCGTCACGACTTCGCCCTCGCCGGCCGCCAGCGACACGCCTTGTAAGATGTGCGCTTCACCGTAGTAGGTGTGGATGTCTTCGACCGCTAGCAGGCTCACCGGCTCGCCCCCAGATAGGTCTGCTGGACGCGCTCGTTGGTGCGGATCTCTTCCGGCGTGCCCTCCGCCAGCACCTGGCCCTGGTGGAGCACGGTGATGCGGTCGGAGATCCGCATGACGACCTTCATCTTGTGCTCCACGAGCACGACCGTGCGCCCGGTGGCGAGCTCCCGGATCAGCAGCATGGTCGCGTCGGTCTCCTCGGGGCTCATGCCGGCGGTGGGCTCGTCGAGCAGGAGCAGCGCCGGATCGGACGCGAGCGCGATGCCGAGTTCGAGGTGGCGCTTCTCACCGTGCGAGAGATGCGCCGCGACCCTGTCGAGCTTGGCGGCCAGCCCGATCGATTCGAGGATCTTCACGGCCCGCTCGCGCACGTCGGTGAGGCGATCGGAGCGCGACCAGAAGTTGAAGGACCGCGCGTGGCCCTGCACAGCGACCCGCACGTTCTCGAGCACGGAGAGGTGCGGGAAGACGTTGGTGATCTGGTAGGACTTCGCGATGCCGAGGCGCGCGGTCTCGTGCTGGGGCAGCCCCGTGATTTCCTTGCCGTCGAACCAGATGCGGCCGGAGCTCGGCGCCGTCTCGCCGGAGATCAGGCGGAAGAACGTGGTCTTGCCGGCGCCATTGGGACCGATGATCGAGCGCAGCTCACCGCGCTTGACGCTGACGTCGACGCCGGCCACCGCGATCAGGCTGCCGTACGCGCGGGTGAGCCCCTCGGTGCGCAGCAGAACGGCGTCGGGCATGGCGCGAGAGTGCATTGGCGGCGTCGGGAGTGTCAAGGCATTCGCGCGGTGTGCTATGGTGCGACGCACTCTCTCGGGAGGACGCCATGGCACGTCACGTGGTTCCCACGCGCTGGAAGAGCGGCATGATCGAGATCGGCCCCCGGATCTTCGCGTACGTCCAGGCGTCGGGCATCGATCCGCGCGGCGACACCGGCGTGGCAAACTCGGGGCTGATCGTCGGCGCCGAGGCCGCGGTGGCGGTGGACGCGCTCATGGTGCCGTCGATGACCCGCCGGCTCGTCGCGGCGATCAAGAAGACCACGCGCAAGCCGGTCGCCCGGCTCATCAACACGCACCACCACCTCGATCACACTGGCGGCAACCGATTCTTCCGCGCCGCGACCATCGTCGCCAGCGCGAAGTGCCGCGAGGCGCTGGCGCCGGGCTTCCCACCGGTGTCGATGCTGCGGCGCTTCATGCCGCGATTCGCCGCGGAGTTCCCGAAGCTCAAAGTGGTCCTGCCAACGGTGACGTTCGAGAGCCGCATGGTGCTGCACGACGGCGACCGCGAGATCCAGCTCTGGCATCCGGGCTTCGCCGCGCACACCGTCGGCGATTCCGTCGCGTATCTGCCGAAGGAGCGCATCCTGTTCGCGGGCGACATCGCGTTCCACTACGTGACGCCGCTCGCGTTCCAGGGCCACGTCGGCAACTGGATCAAGGCGGCCGACCGCCTGATGCGCTACGACGCGGACGTGATCGTGCCGGGCCACGGGCCCGTCGGCACCAAGCAGGACCTCAAGCGCATGCGCGACTACCTGGCGCTGGTGCAACGCGAGGCGAAGGTGCGATTCGACGCCGGCATGCCGGCGTCGGCGGCGGCCGGCGACATCAAGCTCGGGGTGTACGCGTCGTGGAGCGACGCCGAGCGCATCCTGCCGAACGTCATGCGCTGCTATCAGGAGTTCCGGGACGAGCTCGACCAGCCGATGGACCTGCCGCGCATGCTCCAGGGGATGGAACGCCTGCGCGGCGCGCGACTGGACCACGCCTGCGTCTAGCGCTGGCCGGCGAGCTCCTTGCGCACGAGCGCCGCGCCCGCCGCGAGGGCCGTGAGCTTCTGATTGCACATGTAGCGCGGGGACCAGCCGAAGCCGCAGTCGGGATTCACGGTCAACCGCTCGGCCGGGCACACCTGGAGCACGCGCCGGATCCGTCCGGCTACGTCCTCGGGCGTGTCCTGGCTGAACCCCTTCACGTCCACCACGCCCGCGCCCAGTTCGCGCCCCTCGCCGTAGCGCTTCCACAGATCGAGCTCGCTGAGCTCGCGGCTGGTGAACTCGAGGACGAACTGCTCGGCACGAGCCTTGAGCACGCCGGGGAAATACGGCGCGTAGGTCCGGTTGAAGCGCGAGCGGCCGAAGCGGTTGCCGAAGCAGATGTGGAACGCGAGCCGCGCCTTGACGCCCTCGGTGGCCAGGTTGAACAGCCGGGCCATCTCCTCACCGGAGACGTTGCCGCGAGCCGGCTCGTCCAGCTGGATGAAGTCGGCGCCGGCGGTCACGAGTCCGCGGAGCTCTGCGTTGATGACTTCGGCGAAGCGCTCGGCAACGTCGACGACACCTTTGTAGAGCTTGCCCGGATGGATCCGCGAGCCGAACGTGAGCGGGCCCGCGCAGGTCGCCTTGGTGTGTCGCGTCGTGCGCGTCTTGAGGTACGTGAACTCCTTGACGATCCCGAGACCGCCGGGCGGCGTCTCGATGCGGCCGACTGCCTCGTAGCGCGTCTGCTGGTCGTAGCCCCACGGACCCGCTTTGCGCCGGATCGGCAGCGGCTCGATGCCCTTGATGATCGCGTAGTAGGAGTCGACGTAGCCGTCCAGGCGGCGCACCTCGCCGTCGGTGATGATGTCGACGCCCGCCGTCTCCATGTCGCGGATGGCGGTGTCGGCCGCGTCGTCGAACATCTCCTCGAGGTCGCCGGGGCCGAACTCACCGGCCTCCGACGCTTTGACGGCGGCGAACCACCAACCTGGTTTTCCGTGCGAGCCAATTACCGCACTAGGAATTAGAGGTAGGGTCATCGGCAGCTGGCGGCGTTGGAGCCGGGATTGTTGTCGCGGGTGCCGTGAGCACGGAGCGGGTCGGGGGTGGCCTGAGATAGGCGCTGCATCGTGAGGGTCCTCCACTCGTACGCGTGACGGGGCTTTTCATGGTCCGCCTTCTGGTATTTCGTCATCGGGTGCCACCGATTATGCGCAAGACCGTGGTGTCGCGCCAGGCGTCGTCGGGCGTGCCGGCGAAGACGATCTCGCCGCGCTCGATGACGTAGAGGCGTGTCGTGTACTCGGGGACGTGGTGGATGTTGGACTCGGCGAGCAGGACGGCGTGGCCGAGCCGCGTGATCTGGGCGATGCCGTCGCTCACCGCCGGGATGATCGCGGGCGAGAGGCCCTCGAACGGCTCGTCGAGCAGCAGCATCTGCGGGTCGAGCGCCAGCGCCCGCGCGATGGAGAGCATCTTGCGCTCGCCGCCGCTCATCTCCGGGCCCTTGCGCGCCATGTACGTGCGGAGCACGGGGAACACGCCGTAGGCCAGCTCGAGCCGCTCGGCGGCCGGGCGGCCGCCCCGCCGTGTCCACGTCGCGATCTCGATGTTCTCGGCGACGGTCAGGTCGGTGAAGATCCCGCTGTCCTCGGGCGCCCAGCCGAGGCCGAGCGCGGCGATCTCGTGGGTGCGGCGGCCGTGGATCGGTTGTCCTCGAAGCTCCACGCGCCCGGCTCGCGGGCGCAGATAGCCCATGATCGTCCTGAGCGTCGTCGACTTGCCGGCGCCGTTCCGGCCGACGAGGCAGACGACCTCGCGCGCGCCGACCTCGAGCGAGACCGCTCGCAGGATGTGGCTCGCCTGGATGAAGACGTCGATCTCCCGGACGCTCAGCATCGTCGAGTGCTCAGCGGGCCCTCGCGCGCCGGCCTCAGCGGGCCCTCGCGCGCCGGCCGATCACGGTGTCGATGACGCGCTGGTCCGCCTGGATGGACGAAGGCGCGCCGTCGGCCAGGACCTTGCCCTGGTGGAGGGCGATGATGCGATCGGAGTAGGCGAAGACGATGTCCATGTCGTGCTCGACCTGGATGATGGCCTGGAGCCCGATGCGCCTGGACGCCGCCACCAGCGTTTCCATGACCGCGGTCTTGTCCGCGGTGCTCACGCCCGACGTCGGCTCGTCGAGCAGGATGATCTCGGGCCGCAGCGCGAACGCCGACGCGACGTCGAGCAGCTTCTTGTCGCCCTGCGGCAGGTGTCGGGCGAGGGCGCCGAGTTTGTCGCTCAGGCGAAACAGCTCGGCGACCTCGAGCGCCTCGCGCTGCACGTCGCGGTCGCGCGCGAGCGACGCGAACAGTCGGGTGCCGCGCCCGAGCCGGGCGACGACGGCGGCCTGCAGGGTCTCGAGCACCGTGAGGTCCGGGAAGATGTGGACCAACTGGAACGAGCGGGCCATGCCGAGCCGAGCGAGCCGCACCGGCCCGAGCCCGTGGATCTCCCGCTCCTTGAAGCGCACCGTGCCGGCGCTGGGCGGCGTGAGCCCGGTCAGGATGTTGATCAGCGTGGACTTGCCGGCGCCGTTGGGGCCGATGATCGAGACGAACTCGCCGGCGGCGACGCCGAGGCTCACCCCGTCGAGGGCGCAGAACTCGCCGTAGAGCTTCCGGAGCCCCTCGGCGACCAGGATCATGTCCGCGATGCGTCCATTGTTTACAGCCGCACCGCTGCGCGCCGGGGCTCGAGGAGTCCCAGGAGCCCGCCCGGCGCGAAGATGACGATGGCGGCGAGGATGGCGCCGAAGATCAGCCGCCAGTACGGGACGACCGACATCACCCAATGTTGGAGATAGATGAAGACGAAGGCGCCGACGACGGGGCCGAAGAAGCTCGTGAACCCGCCGAGCAGCGTCATGAAGACGATGTTCCCCGAGTGCGTCCAGTAGGCGAGCGTCGGATCGACGTTGCCGATCGGCGGACCGAGCAGCGCGCCGCCGACGGCGGCATAGACCGCCGAGATCACGAAGGCGTGGAAGCGATAGCGGGTGACGCCGATGCCGAGCGTCTCGGCCTTGGCCGGGTTGTCGCGGATCGTCTTCAGGCACAGGCCGAACGGCGAGTGGACGATGCGCCACATGCAGAGCGTGGCGAGGACGAGCACGGCGAGCGAGTAGTAATAGTACGGGCCCACGAGGTAGTCGATCTTCGGCATCGCCTCGAGGCTCCGCCCGAGGAGCGACGGGCGCAGGAACGGCGTCCCCTCGTCGCCGCCGGTGAGCCGGTAGAACTTGAGGACGAACGTGTGGAACACCATGCCGAAGGCCAGCGTGAGCATGCCGAAGTAGATCTTCACGTAGCGCACGCAGAGCGCGCCGACCGGCGCCGCCACGAGGGCGCCGAGGGCCGCCGCCGCGATCAGGATCACCTCGAGCGAGCGGATCTTGCAGTGGCTCGTGAGGAACGCGCCGGTGTAGGCGCCGATCCCGATGAACAGCGCGTGGCCGAACGAGACCAGGCCGGCGTAGCCGAACAACAAATTCAGCCCGAGCAGGACGACGGCGTAGGCCATGAACGGCAGCATGAGCAGCACGTGGTAGGTCGAGGCGACGAGCGGCGCCACGGCAATCGCGGCGGCCGCCGCCGCCACCAGGAGCCGCCCCGTCACACCGCGGCTCCGCCGAAGAGCCCACGCGGCCGCAGCACCAGCACCGCGATCACGATCAGGTAGATCAGCAGCATCTCGAGCTCCGGGTAGGTCGAGATCGCAATCGAGCGGAGGATGCCGACCACCAGCGCGCCGACGAAGGCGCCGCGCATCGAGCCGAGGCCGCCGATCACCACCACCGCGAACGCCTCGACGATCAGTTCGATGCCCATCTCGCTCATGGTCGCCGTCGCCGGAATGACCAGCGCGCCGCCGAGCGTGCCGAGTGCGGTGCCCAGCGTGAACACCTTGGCGTAGACCCGCCGGAGGTCGACGCCGAGGGCCGCCGCCATCTCGCGGTTGTCGGCGGTGGCGCGTACGATCCGCCCGAACGTGGTGCGGGTGAGCAGCCAGCCGATCGCGACGGCGATCGCGAGGCTGGCGGCGATGACGATCAGGTTGTAGACGGGCACGGTCGCGCCGAGCAGGTGCGTCTGTCCGTAGACGAGATAGAGGCCCGCGGTCGAGCGCGGCGCGGCGCCCCACGTCAGCCGGATCGCGTCCTCCATCATGAGGACGACCGCGAACGTCAGCAGGAGCTGGAACGTCTCGTCGCGCTCGTAGACGAAGCTGAGCAAGCCGCGCTCGACCACCAGGCCGACGGCACCGACCGCCAGCCCCGCCAGGGCCAGCGGGACGATGAACAGCGCGGGGGGCCCGCCGGCGGCGGTGTACCAGCCGACGGCGGAGACGCCGACATAGGCGCCGAGCGCGTAGAACGATCCGCAGGCGAGGTTGAAGATCTTCTGCACACCGAAGATTACTTGAAGACCGGCGGCGACCAGGAAGAGGATCGAGGCGTGAAAGACGCCGCTGAGCAGGACGTTGACGACGTGCTGGCTCATCCGGCGGTCGGCGGAGCGGTGAGCGCGCGCCCCGCTAGATCTTCCAGCCGTTGATCCAGTCGAACAGCTTCGCGCCCGCCGGCTTCATCGCCTGCTTGGTGGACACGACCTCGACCGGGCTGATGGTCACGAAATCGTAGCTGTTCTTGTGCGTCGTGATCCCCTGGTAGAAGTTGCACATCTGGACGTGGTCCTCGCGCCAGCTACGCCGCCCGGAGAGTGACTCGACCTCGAGGCCCTCGAGCGCCTTGACCACCGCCGCCTTCTCGGGCCACTGCCGGCCGCCCCGCGCCGCCTTCTCGACCGCCGCCTTGTACGACTCGGCGTTGAAGAAGGCGTGGTCGCACTCGTACGGCGGGTACTCGTTGTGCTTGGCCTTGTACTCGCGGACGAACTGCTTGAGGAGCGGGCCGCCCTTGGGATCGTCGAAGTACATCGTGTTGTAGCCGAGCAGCAGCCCCTCCGGCGTGAACTCCTTCTTCAGCGAGTCGTGGACGCCGCCGGCCGTCGTGAAGACGCCCTTCATCGTCTTGAACAGGCCGACCGCCGCCGCCTGCTTCATGATGATCGTCGCGTCGCCGGACCAGAACGAGCACATGAGCAGATCGGCCTTCGACTGCTGGATGGCCGCGATGTGCGACGTGAAATCGGTGACGCCGAGCTTGGGGAAGAGCTCGAGCACGAACTTCACGTCGGGGACGTAGCGCTTGAGCACCGCCTGGTACGACTGCCAGCAGTCGTGGCCGTAGGAGTAGTCGTTGCCGATGCCGGCCACGGTCTTGATGCCCTTGAAGTACTTCGGGGTGAGGATGCCGGCCACGATCGCCTCGACCTCGTTGTCGACGCTCTTGAAGGCCCATTTGGGGTTGGGCATCGTCTCCTCGACGCCCTTCTGGGTCGTGCCGTCCCATGAGAGCCACGGCGTGGCGAGGTCCTCGGCCACCGGACCGAGGGCGAGCGTCACGCCGGTGGAGATTCCGCCCAGCACCGCCTCGACCTTATCTTGAAGCACGAGCTTGCGATAGCGCTCGACGGTGTCCTTCGGGTTCGACTCCTCCTCGACGACGAGCTGGACGGGACGCCCGAGGATGCCGCCGGCCTTGTTCACGCGCTCCGCCCACCACTCGGTGGCACGCAGCCCGGCGGCGCCGACCGGGGCCGCGATGCCGGCGCGGATGGCGACGACGCCGAGCTTCACGGGCTCGCCCTGTGCCTGCGCCGGGGCGACGTCGAAGCGCAGGGCGGCCGCCGCGGCGGCGGCGCCGGCGAGCCCGAGGATCTGTCGGCGGTCGTAGCGGGGGCTGTTGTAGCGGGGGCCGTGAGCACGGAGCAGTTCGCGGGTGGCCTGAGATAGGTGCCGCATCGTGAGAGTCCTCCAATCACGCGCTTTCATACGAGGCCCAGCCGCTGGCGCGCGAGCTTCGTGCCCGCCACCAGGCGCTTGAGCTTCTCGAAGGCGACCCAGCGCGGCACCGCGAAGAAGCCGCAGTCCGGCACCGCGGAGAGGCGCGCGACGGGGATGTACTTCGCGCAGAGCGCCAGCCGCTCGGCGACGTCCTCCGGCGTCTCCATGTAGAACGACTTCACGTCGACGACGCCGCAGGCCACGTCGCGGTCGACGCCGATCTCCTTCCAGTGCTCGATCTCGGCCATCTCGCGATTCGCGTACTCGAACACGAACTGCTGGCACTTCGTGTCGAACAGCGCCGGGAACATCCAGCGATACGACCGCTTGCCACGCGGCCGCGACAGGAGATTGCCGAAGCACACGTGATAGGCGATGCGCGCGCGCACGCCCTCCACGCAGGCGTTGAACATCTTCACGTACTCGCCGATCTGCCCCGGCACGATGGCGGCCGACGGCTCGTCGACCTGGATGTAGTCGGCGCCGGCCTCGACCAGGGCGCGCAGCTCCGCGTTGATGGCGGGCACGAAGTCCCAGCAGAGGGCGAGCCGGTCGTTGGCGTAGACGTCGCCGGGGCGGAGCTGGACGTGGATCGACAGCGTCACCGGCCCGGGGCAGGTGGCCTTCACGGGCCGATCGGTCTGCGTCTTCAGATACCGGAACTCCTCGACGACGCCGAGGCCATGCGGCACCTTCACGCGCTGGAGGGGGCGGTAGCGCGGCGCCGAGTCGTACGCGTAGAGGCCGGTCTTGCGGAGCGGCTCGATCGGCTCGAGGCCTTCCATCTTCGCGTAGAAGGTCTGCACGAAGAAGAAGCGCCGCATCTCGCCGTCGCAGATCACGTCGACGCCCGCCCGCTCCTGGTCGCGGATCGCGAGCTGGGTCGCGTCGTCGAAGGTCTCCCGCGCGTCGGTCTGGCCGTAGTCGCCGGCCTTGATCTTGTCGAGCGCGGTCCAGAACCAGCCGGGAAACCCGTGGCTCCCCATCACGTGCGTCGGGATCGGCGGCAGCGGAGCGGTCACCGGCAGTTGTTTATCAGAGGGGCAACCGCTTGGCAATGATCTCGCGCATGATCTCCGACGTTCCGGACGCGATCGTCCACAGGCGCACGTCGCGGAAGAACCCCTCGACGGGGAACTCGCGCATGTAGCCGTAGCCGCCGTGCAGCTGCACCGCGTGGTAGGCGACCCGGTTCGCGACCTCGGTGGCCAGGAGCTTGGCCATCGAGACCTCCCGCACGCACTCCTCGCCGGCGGCGTGGAGCCGCGCGGCGTGGTAGACGAGCTGCCGGGCCGCTTCGAGGTCGGTCGCGAGCTCGGCGACGCGATGGCGCAGCACCTGGCGCGCGGCCAGCGGCTCGCCGAACGCCTGCCGCTCGCGCAGGTACGCGATGGTGTCCTCGAGCGCCTGGGCGGCGCCCGAGAGCGCCAGCACCGCCACCATCGTCCGCTCGCGCTGGAGCCCGGCCGCGAGCTGCTGGAAGCCGCGGCCCTCGACGCCCAGCAGGCTCTCAGCGGGGACGGCGTAGCCGTCGAAGGCGAGTTCGGCGGTGTCGGAGGCGCGCATGCCCATCTTGTCGAGCGTGCGGCTCACCTCGAATCCGGGAAGCCCGCGCTCGACCAGGAACATCGAGAGCCCGTCGTGGCGGCGCTCGGCCGTGGCCGGCCCCGTGCGGGCCGCGACGAAGTAGAGGTCGCCGTGGACGCCGTTGGTGATGAAGATCTTGCGGCCCGTGAGCACGTAGTGATCGCCACGCCGCTCGGCGCGCGTGGCCAGCGCGGCCATGTCCGACCCGGCGCCCGGCTCGGTGATGGCGAGCGCGCAGACCGTCTCGCCGCTCAAGACTCGCGGAAGGTACCGCCGCTTCTGCGCCTCCGTGCCGTAGCGGACGAGCCACGGCGAGGACATGTCGGTGTGGACGAGCACGCTGAAGGCCACGCCGCCCGACCGGCACCGCGCCATCTCCTCGCCGAGCACGACGCTCGACAGGAAATCACCGCCCGAGCCACCGTACGCCACCGGAAAGTCGAGCCCCAGGAGCCCGAGCTCGCCGAGGCGGCGCCAGAACGTGCGCGGGATCCGCCCCGCCGTCTCCCAGGCCGCGACGCACGGCGTCACTTCCTTCTCCACGAAGGCGCGGACCGCCTTGCGGAGCTGCTCGTGCTCGCCCGAGAACACGGCCTGACCACCCATCAGCTTCAGGAATTGTAAGAGAAAAACGGCGGCCGGTGCGCGCTATGATAGATGCAAGTCGCCATGCTCGCTCGCATCTGGGGGACTCGTGGGTCGATCGCCGCGCCGGGCCCGCACACCGCGCGCTACGGGGGCAATACCTCGTGCGTGGAGGTGCGCGCCTCCGACGGAACCGTGATCATCCTCGACTGCGGCACCGGCGCCCGCGAGCTCGGCATGCACCTGGCGCAGACCGTCCCGCAGCCGATGCGCCTCCACCTCTTCATCGGCCACACGCACTGGGATCACATCCAGGGCTTCCCCTTCTTCGTCCCGGCGTTCCTGCCCGGATCCGAGCTGAACATCTACGCGCCAATGGGCTTCCAGCGCGGGCTCGAGGAGGCGATGGCGGGCCAGATGGAGTACGCGTACTTCCCGGTGAAGCTGCGCGACTTGCGCTCGCGCATCCACTTCAACGAGCTCGACGAGGGATTCTTTCGCGTGGGCGAGGTGCTGGTCGAGACGCAGTACCTGAACCACACCGCGCCGACCGTCGCCTACCGCATGACCAGCGACGGAGCGAGCATCGCCTACGTCACCGACCACGAGCCGTTCTGGAGCGCGCCGGGCCGGGTCTCCCAGCATCCGGGTGACGAGCGCCACATCGCGTTCTTGAAGGGCGCGAACCTCGTCATCCACGACGCGCAGTACACGGCCGAGGAGTATCTCGACAAGGTCGGCTGGGGACACAGCAGCATCGAGTACGCCGTCGACGTGGCCCTGGCCGCGGGGGTGGAGCGTCTGGTGCTGTTCCATCACGACCCGGCCCACGACGACGCGATCCTCGAGCAGATGGAGACCACGGCGCGCGCCCAGGTCGCCAGTCGCGGCCAGGCGCTGGACGTGCTCGCGGCCCGGGAAGGGCTCGAGCTGCACGTGCAGGGCAGCGGCAGCGTCACGCTCGACGTGGCCGAAGCGTCCGCGCTGCAGCACCGGCAGATCGCCGGCGGCCGCGTGCTGGTGATCAGCGCGAACGAGAACGAGATCGAGGAGATCCTCGGCGAGGACGGGCTCCAGTTCCTGCGCCAGTCCGACGTCAACGCGGCGCTCGCGCGCGGCGCCGAGCTCCTGCCGGACATCGCGATCGTCGACCGCGAGGCCCTCGACGGCGACGCGGGACTGGTTACGCTGCGCGAGCGGCTCGGCCGGCGGAACCTGCCGATCATCGTACTCGCCGACAGCACGATCCCGTCCGACGCGGTGTATCGGGGTGAAGCGTCGTCGACCGACTATCTGGCCAAGCCGTTCAGCCCGCCGATGCTGCGCGCCCGCGTCCGCGCCTGGCTCGCCCGCACGCTGATGGTCTTCGATCCGACGGAACCGACAACAGTCATCCAGGGGCCGGTGCGCAGCGCGACCGACAACCGGGGCCGGTGCGCGAACCTCCTGGCCACCGTCCCGCTCTTCCGCCACCTCACCAGCGAGCAGCGCGATCTGCTCCTCGACAGCGCAGCCGAGCAGAGCTTCGCGCCCGGTCAGGTGCTGGTCCGCGAGAACGAGCCGCCCGATCGCCTCTTCGTGATCCTTTCCGGCCGCGTCCGCGTCCTCGAGGTCGCGCCCGACTCGTCGCTGGAGCTGATCGTAGGCGAGCTGGGGGAGGGCCAGATCATCGGCGAGCTCGGGGTGCTCCGGAACCAGCCCCGGTCGGCCACGGTCGTCGCGGTCGAGCGCACGCACTGCCTCATGCTCCACCAGAACGAGTTCCTGAAGGTGCTCCAGAACTCGACCGAGATGGCGGTGTCGCTGCTCCGGACGCTCGCCGGGCGCCTGTACGAGACCGACCGCCGGTTGTCCCGGTACGCGCCGGACCCGGTCACGGGCCTGGTGGGCCGCCGCGCGTTCCACGATCAATACCGTCGCCTGGCCGCGGTCGCGCGCCGCCGGAAGACGGGCGCGCTCCTGCTCGTCCTCGACGTCGTCCAGCTCCGGGCGATCAACGACCGCCTCGGCTACGGCGTGGGGGACGACGTGCTCCGGACAGTGGCCGACGCCCTCGTCGAGGCCACGCGGACCACCGACCTGATCGGCCGCCATGGGGGCGACGAGTTCGTGGTGTTCCTCCCGGACGCCGGCGGGGGTGACGCCGATACGGTGGTCAACCGCGTCCTCGAGCGGATCACCACGCTCTCGGTCAAGCGCGGGATCCCCACCCCGATCCGGTGCAACGTCGGGATCGTCTACGCGCAGGCGCCGCCCGAGACGGCGGAAGATATGCTGCGCGAGGCCGACCAGGACATGCTGCGCCGCCGGCAGTAGCCAGCTACCGTCTTCGCCGGCTCGCGAACTCCCGGATCCGCTCGCGCGCCTCGGCGCTCGTCCTGAGCGCGTCGCCGTAGCCCTCGGCCTCGCGGCCGCGCGCCCCGGCGCGAATCGCCGCCACGATCTCCTTCGTCGCCGCCAGACCGCCGCGCGGCGAGCGCGCGATCTCCGCCGCGAACGTGGCGACGCTCGCCTCGAGCGTCGGTGGCGCGACGACGCGATTGACCAGCCCCATCCGCAGCGCTTCGGTCGCATGGATCGTCCGGCCGGTGAGGAGCAGGTCGCGCGCGTGACCGCCGGCCACGACGTCGAACAGGCGCGCAATGCCGTAGCCCGGGTTGAAGCCGAGCGTGACCTCCGGGAGCCCGAACCTTGCGCGGTCCGAGGCGACCCGTAGATCCTGGGCGGCCGCCAGCATGAGCCCGCCCCCGAGGGCCCAACCATCCACGGCGGCAACGGTGACTTGAGGCAGGGTGGAGAACCGGTGCATGAGCGCCGCCTGCCGCCGGGCGAGCGCCGCGGCCTCGTCGCCCGTGACCGTCTGCATCTCCTTGATGTCGTTGCCCGCGCAGAACGCGCGCCCGCGGCCGGCGACGACGAGGACGCGCACCTCGTCCATCGTCGCGACGCGCTCGAGCTCTTGCTCGAGCGCGGCGGTCAGCTCTCGGTTCAGCGCGTTGAGAGCCTCCGGCCGGTTGAGCCGGAGCCAGGCGACGCCGTCCGCGGCTTCAAGCTCGGTGATCGGCACCGCGACCGTCCGCTGGATCAATTGTCGGCGCACCTCGGCCGGCGGGGCCCCAGCCCCGCGACGGCCTGCGGCGCGTACCCCCGCGCCCGAGGGCGGCCAGGGTGAGATAGGTGACGGTCCCGAGCGCCAGACCCGCCGTTGCCCCGAGCGCCACGGTCCAGAAGCCCGTCCGGAAGAACGGGAAGAAGGGCGAACGGCGGTCGGCGGGCCGGATGCGCCTGTCCAGCAAGCCCTCGACCAGGTCCATGGCCTCCGTCATCAGCACGTCGGTCGCCGCGGTCGCAAATGCCCGATCGGCCAGCGCGGGATGGCCGACGTAGCCGCGCCCCCCGTTCCGCAGCGGGTAGTTCGGCACGACGCGGTCGGCCAGCGAGTACCGCGCCGGCGGCAGCGTGCGGTAGGAGTCGTCGACGAGGTCCGGCCGCAGCAGCAGCATCAGCGAGGTCTCCCACCAGCCGCCGTGGGCGTCCTCGGCGAACGCCGTGCGCTCGTCGTCGGAGAGCGGCCGTCCGAGCGCGGCCCCGATCTTCTCGAGATAGCGGCCGCGCAGGAACTGCCAGGCGAGATGGCCGGTGAACGACGCCATCGTCACGCGATGCCGTCGCGAGACGATCGCCGCGGCTTCTTCGAGCGCGGTGAGGTGGCCGGGCCCGCCGTGGCCGTTGGCGATCAGGATGTAGCGGAACCCGGCGCGCGCCAGCGAGCCGCCGTAGTCGACGAGCGTGTCGCGCACGACGCGCTGCCGCACGCTCACGGTGCCCGCGGCGTGGAACGTGAAGGAGCCGATGTGGAGCGTGGGGGCCAGCAGCACGCTCCAGTCCGGCCGCGCGCCGGCCAGCCGCTTGCCGAGCGTCTCGGCGAAGTAGCGTGCAGTGATCGCGTCGACGCCAACTGGCAGGTGCGGTCCGTGCTCCTCGAGGGGGCTCACGGTCAGGATGACGGCGGTGCGCGCCCGGTCGAGCGCGTCGAGCGCCGGCGAGGACATTTCCTCCAGCAGATGGACACTCAAAAGGAGCTCCCCTTGGTCGCGGTGAGGTAGTCGTTCTTGGCTCGCTCGAGCTCGGTGATCAGCTCCTGCCGCTCGGCAATCAGCCGGCGGGCCGCCTGCTCCCGGGTGAGGGCGAGGGCGCCGAAGCGCAGCCGGCTCCGCAGGCGGCCGGCCCCGACCCAGTACCGATAGGCGATCACGCCGGAGGTCGGGAGCGAGAGCGCGAACACCAGCGCGGCCACGCCGCCGGCCAGCCGCGCGACGAGCCAGGTCTCGAGCCCCCAGAAGAGCGGGCACGCGACCATCCCCGCCAGGAGCCGCCACGTCGCGTAGTCGGTCTCCTTGCGCGACATGTGGCGCGCCAGCCAGCGCGGGATCCAGTAGGGGAGGAAGTTCACCGTGGCGCCGTAGACGAAGAACGGAAACCCGGCGATCGCCTCCCAGCCGCGCCGGATGCGCTGGCGCGGGCGGCGCCGCTCGAGCCGCGCGCGCACCGCCTCGTCCTTGACGTGGAACTCGGTAAGCAGCGCCCGATAGCTCTGGATGCGCTGCCAGATCCGCTCGACCCGCTCGGGGTCGCGCGTCTTGAAGTAGCTGGTCGAATCCACGATCGCGCGCGAGAGGCGGACCAGATCGATCTGGCGCTCGGCGAGGCCACGCTCTTCCTTCAGCTCGCGGACCAGCTCGGCGCGGTACAGATCCTGGACGGCTCGGACGAGCTGGCTCTCGTCGATGCGTTCGACGTGGACGACCTCCGACTCCATCCCCCACTGGATCGCGCTGGTCAGCTCCGCGACCGCTTTCAGGGGATCTGCCCGGTAGGCGTCGAGGTACGGCGTGACCGGCACCGGGGACCCGAACGAGACCAGCACGCGGCCCCGGAACGACTTGCGCGCGTCGAAGTTGAGCCCGACCGGGATCAGGCGGAGCTCGCCGGGACGCTCGGCCTCCCAGCCGAGCGCCAGCCGCGCCGCGCCGGTCTTGATCCGCTGCACGCGCACCTCGGCGTGCGTCGTCCCCTCGGGATAAATCGCGATGAGCCGCCCATCGGCGAAGGCCTTGTAGCACGCCTCGAACGTGGAGGCGTTGTGGTCCATCTTGTCCGGGTCGTCCTGCCGCCGGTAGACGGGGATCGCGCCGCACGCCCGGAGGAAGCGCGCGACGAGCGCGTTGCGGAAGAGCGCGGCGGTGGCCAGGTAATGGACCTTGCGCCGGAGCGCGCCCCCCACCAGCAGCGAGTCGATGAAGTTGTTGGGGTGGTTGATGCAGAGGAGCACGGGCCCGGCGGCGGGCACGCGCTCGGGGTGGCGCACGTCCACCGAGCGAAAGAAGAACCAGAGCCAGAAGCGCCCGATGGCGCGTACCGCGCGATAGAAGCCGTCCAGCGTGTCGGGGCGCGCGCCCGTCGCGAGCGTGGCGGTCACCGAGAGGTCTCGGGCCGGGCGAAGCGCCTCACGAGGTCTTCGAAGTCGCTCACCTCGAGGCCCTGGGCCCACTCGGCGCCCTCGGAGTCCGGACCGAACGACTCGGCCATGTAGACGATCGCCTCGCGCCGGGTCTGGAAGAGCCGCCAGATGTGGCCGGCGCCGCCGCCGACCCGTCGCAGGTGGAAGACCGGATCGGTGGGCGACGGCGGCTCGTAGGACGCGCGCTCACCGAAGCGGTCGAGCGTGATCCAGGCCACGGCGATCCCGTGCGCGGAGAGCACCCGCGCCTTCAGCGACTCCTCGCGGGGCATCGACTCGAGATCGCAAACCTTTGGACCGTAGTACACGGGCAAGCGTTCAGACGGCAGGGACAGGTCGACCTTGAACGCGCCACCGGCCTCGTCGAGCAGCGTTTTCGTCTCGTCGCCGATCCAGACCGCGTTGCCGTCGTGGTGGTCGACCCACGCCTCGACCACGCGTCCCTTGGGCACGAGCGGCCGGCGCCGCGCGATCTCGTCGCGTGCGGTCGTCAGGTACAGCCGGCTCACGGAATGCGGACGAAGCCTTCCATGAGCCGGCGCGCCGTCCGGTAGACGGTGACGCGCTCGGCCCACGGCGCTCCGTCGCGCAGCTTCACGCCGGCGTCGATCGGCAGCATGCCCGAGGGGTGGCCCAGGCGCAGGTCGCCCGCCGCGTCGCCCGCGCACTCGCGCACCACGGTGCCGTCGATGCGCGCCGCGACGGCCAGGCACATCGCGGTGGTCAGCGGGGACGCCCGATGGCAGGTCCCCATCGAGATCACGCGCGCGACGATGTCCACCGCGTCGCCCTTGTAGTGGGCGCCGTCGAGCGCCGTGAAGGGAAGGGGCGGCGCGACCATCGCGATCTTCGGGACCGCGGCGCTGCCCGGGACGCCCATGCGCTGGCCGGCCTCGACGCGGATCGCCTCGAGCCGGGAGGAGAGCTCACGGTCGCCGTCGATCTCCTGGGGCGTCTCGGTGCCGGTGAGCCCGAGGTCCTTGGCGCGCACGAAGACCATCGGGTTGGTGGCGTCGACCAGCGACGCTTCGACGCCTTCGATCAGCTCACGCGCCTTGCCTGTCGGCAGCAACCGGCCGGTGCCGGCGCCGCCCGGCTCGAGGAAGTCGAGCGTGATCCGCGCCCCGCGGCCGGCGACGCCGGCCAGCTCGAAGTCGCCGTCGACGACGGCGTCGCCGTCGCGCACGGGCACGTGGGCCACGATCAGCTTCTTGGTGTTGGTGTTGTGGATGCGCACGATCGTCTTGCCGTCGGCCGCCTTCACCAGCCGCTCGTCGATCGCGAAGGGGCCGACCGCCGACGAGCAGTTGCCGCAGTTGCCCTGGTAGTCGACGACCGGCGATCGAATGTCCACCTGGGCGAACGTGTAGTCGACGTCGGCGCCGAGCAGGGTCGGCGGGCCAATGATGCACGCCTTCGACAGGGACGAGATGCCGCCGCCGAGGCCGTCGAGCTGGCGGCCGTAGGAATCGGGGCTGCCGAGCGCCGCCGAGAGCACCCGGTCGCGCGCGGCGCCGGCCGGCGGGAGGTCGTCCTGGTGGAAGACGAGACAGCGGCTGGTGCCGCCGCGCATGTAGACCGCGCGGATCTTCTGCTGGCTCATGATCGGCCTCCGCGTGTGTGCGCGAGGAGCCCGCCGGCGAGGAGGATGTCACGCTCGCGCGCCGTCAGCACGCACGACGCGGTGAAGCGGGCTCCCGTGCGCTCGTTCACCACCGTCACCCGCTCGCCGGCCGCCAGCGCCGCGCGCAGGCCGGGCAGGCGCAGCCGGTCGTCGCGCTCGATCGGGCCGAGCGACGCCGGGTCGTCGAAGACGAGGGGGACGATGCCCCAGTTGATCAGGTTCGACCGGTGGATGCGCGCGAACGACTTCACGATGACCGCGCGGACGCCGAGGTACATCGGCCCCGTCGCCGCCGCCTCGCGCGACGATCCCTGACCGTAGAGCTCGCCGGCCACGATGACGCTCCGCCCGGCCGCCCGCGCGCGCGTCGCGAACTCTCCGTCGACGTACTTGAACGTGAACTCGGAGATCGCCGGGATGTTCGACCGGAACACCAGCACGGCCGAGCCGGCCGGCGAGATGTCGTCCGTGGAGATCTTGTCGCCGAGCTTGATCACCACGGGCGCTTCGAGCGTCTCCGGCACCGGCTCGCCGAGCGGCACAGGCTTGATGTTCGGGCCGCGCGGGATCTCGCCCTGGCCGTCGGATTCGACGAACCCCACGGTCGAGGTGGCGAAGCGCGGCAGCAACGCGGTGGCCGCCTGGGCGCCGAGGGTGCGCGGGTCGGTGATGACGCCGGTGAGCGCCGAGGCCGCCGCCACCAGCGACGAGCAGAGATACACTTCGTCGTCCTTGACGCCGCTGCGGCCCGGGAAGTTCCGGTTGAAGGCGCGGAGGCTCTTCACGCCGGCCGCCGGCACGTGGCCGATGCCCGCGCATGAGCCGCACGTCGACTCCGACACGGTCGCGCCGGCGGCGAGCAGGTCGGTCAGCAGCCCTTCGCGCGCCATGGTCTCGAGGATCTTGTGGCTGCCCGGAAACAGGACGAACGACACCGACGGGTGCACGCGACGGCCCCTGATGACGTCCGTCACCGACGCCATGTCGTACCACGAGCCGTTGGTGCAGGAGCCCACCATCACCTGCTCGACCTGGGTGCCCGCGACTTCCTCGACGGGGACGACGCGATCCGGCGAGCCGGGGAGCGCCACCAGCGGCGTCAGCGTCGAGAGGTCGAGCTCGATCTGGTCGTCGTACGTGGCGTCGTCGTCGGGCGCCGCCGGCCGCCAGTCGTCGCCGCGGCCCAGACGCGTGAGGAACGAGCGCGTGATCTCGTCGCTCGGGAAGATGCTCGTCGTCAATCCAAGCTCGGCGCCCATGTTGGCGATCGTCATCCGCTGCGCGGCCTGGAGGCTCCGGAGGCCGGGCCCGCCGTACTCGAAGATCTTGCCGGTCCCACCATTGACGGTCAGGCGGCGAAGCAGTTCCAGGATGACGTCCTTAGCGGTCACCCAGGGCTGGAGCGCGCCGGTGAGCCGCACGTGGACGACCTTCGGCATCGTGAAGAAGTACGGGCCGCCGCCGAGCGCCACCGCCACGTCGAGGCCGCCGGCGCCGATCGCCAGCATGCCCGCCGCGCCGCAGAGCGGCGTGTGGCTGTCGCTGCCGAGCAGCGTCTGGCCCGGCACCGAGAAGCTCTCCATGTGCACCTGATGGCAGATGCCGTTGCCGGGCTTGGAGAAGACCGCGCCGTACTTCCGCGAGACCGCCTGCATGTAGCGATGGTCGTCGGAGTTGCGCGAGTCGACCTGGTAGACCTGATGGTCCGCGTAGCTCACGACCCGGCCCGGCATCGCGCGCGTCAGGCCCATCGCCTCGAACTGGAGCCAGGACATGATGCCGTTGGTGTCGGTCAGGAGCACCTGGTCGACCGTGATGCCGATCTCCTCGCCGGCCACCGCCTTGCCGGTGACCAGGTGCGACTCGATCAGCTGCCGGGCGAGGCTACGCCCCACGGCGGTCCACCGGGACGAACGCGCGCCGGGCCGGCCCGATGTAGTCGCCGCGCGGCCGGATCAACCGGTTGTCCTCGTGCTGCTCGATGATGTTCGCCGTCCAGCCCGCGATCCGTCCCGCCGCGATGACCGGCGTGAACAGGTCGACCGGGATCCCGAGCGAGTAGAAGAGCGGCGCCGAGTAGAAGTCGACGTTCGGGATGAGCTTCTTCGCCTCGTTGACGCGGGCGTGGAGCTTCACCGCCATCTCGTACCACGTGAACTGGCCCGACTGCCGGCACGCGTCCTCCGCCATGCCCTTGAGGATCGCCGCCCGCGGATCGCCCGCCTTGTACACGCGGTGGCCCATGCCCATGAGCCGCCGCCGCTCGCCGAGCGCCTTCGCGACGAAGGCGTCCACGTTGGCGACCTCGCCGATCTCCATGAGCGTCCGCATCACCGCCTCGCCGGCGCCGCCGTGGAGCGGCCCCTTGAGCGCGCCGACGCCGCCGGCGACCGCCGAGTGCATGTCGGACTGCGTCGACACGATGACCCGCGTCGTGAAGGTGGACGCGTTCAGCTCGTGCTCCGCGTAGAGCGTGAGGCTCGCGTCGAACGCCTTCGCCACGACGCCGCTCGGCCGCTTGCCGGTGAGCATGTAGAGGAAGTTCGCGGCCAGCGAGAGGTCGGGCGCCGGTCGGATGGGCTCGAGCCCGCTGCGGACGCGATGGTGGACGCAGATCGCCGACGCGATCTGGCTCGTGAGCCGCACCGCCTTCCGAAAATTGGCCTCGCGCGAGTTGTCGGTCGCGTCGGGATCGCGCATCCCCAGCATCGCGACCACCGACTGGAGCACGCGCATCGGGTCCGTGTCCTTCGGCATGAGGCGGAGCGCCTGGACCAGCTCGGCCGGAACGTCGCGCGCCGCGATCAGCCCCAGTGTGGTCTTGTCGAGCTGCGCCGCCGTCGGCAGCTCGCCGTACCAGAGGAGGTGGCAGACCTCCTCGAAGCTCGCGCGCCGGGCCAGATCTTCGATGTCGTACCCGCGATAGGCGAGCCGGCCGTTCTTGCCGTCGAGGTCGCAGAGCGCGGTCTCGGCGGCGACGACGCCTTCGAGCCCGCGGATGAGCTGGGTGCCTTCCTTGTCCATTCCGTGCCTCGGTAGAGCTAAGGTAGCTGGATGGTAGCAGGATTCCGGGCGGCCGCCCACCTCGCCCGGCGGAAGCCGGAGCTCGCACTCATGGATTGCGAAGGGCGACGCGTTCGTCTACTTTCGTAGTGAATGCGCGTGCCGATGGGCGTTGTGCTCGTTGCGCTCTGCCTGTGGCTGGCCATCGCGCTCGTCGTCGATCACTACGTCGTGTCGACCGCCTGCCCCAGCTGCACCCGCATCGCCGCGGTCACGGTCACGCTTCAGATCCCCGCGGGGTCGCTGAATCTTCCACGCGTCGGGCTCGCCCTCCTCGCGGGGCTCCCGCTGCTGGCGCTCGCCCTCTACCTCGTGCCCTGGCGGTCGCCCGGCGATTCCGCGCAGTGGGGGGAAGCGTTTCGTCTGTGGTGCCAGCCCATCATCTGGCTCGTGGTGGCGCTGGCCTGCGCGGTCCTGGGTGAGAGCCTCTACCTCGTTTCGAAGGATCACTGGTCGCAGGGGATGCGCAACGTCGCCGAGGCATTCTCGGTATCGGCGACGTTCACCGTCAACGGCTTTCAGTTCCTGACGCTGAAGGGCGGAGTGACGGCGCTGCTCGGACTGATCGTCGGCCTCTACCTGTTCGTTCGCAAGGGGGTCGGCGGAGTCTTCAAGCGCTCGCCCGCCTAGGACGGAATGGCGCGCGCCATCGGCGCCCGCAGCCGGCGCGGGGTCACCCGGACGAGCTTCACGGCGTCGGCCCCCACGAAGACCGCGAGCGATCGCAGCGCCTCGCCGAGGCCGGCCAGCCCCTCGTCCCGATCCACGCTGCCCCAGCCGCAGGGCGGCGTCAGCCCTTGCGCGAACCACGGCTCGAGGTGGACGTGACGGATCTCCAGCTTCCGCTCGACGCGATGGGCTTTGGCGTCGACCCGGCCGATCAGGCGGCCGTCGTGGAGGATCGGCAGCGTGTAGTAGCCGTGCACGCGCTTGGGGCCGGGCGTGTAGACCTCGATGCGGTAGTCGAAGCCGAACAGGCGTGTCACGCGGTTGCGATACCACAGCAGCGAGTCGAAGGGCGCCAGCAGCGTCGTCCCGCGTGAGGGCGCGTGACGCCGCCCGGCGGTCGCCAGCGCGGGCAGATCGCGGGTCAGCGCCAGCCACCGGGCCGACGAACCTGCCACCTCGATCTCGGTGATCTCGCCGCGCTCGAGCATCGAGCGGAGCGCTGCGCGCCGAGCGGTTCCCTGGTGCCGCGGGAACGTCAGGTACCAGGCCAGGTCGAGCTCGGTCGCCGCGCCCATGCCGTGCAGCGACCGCTCGACGTGCCAGCGCTGGAACTCCTCCCGCGAGACCGGCTCGCAGGCGTGCGCGTCGGGCAGCGCGCGCTCTAGCAGATCGTAGTGCTTCTGGAAGTGGCGGCGCGAATGGATGGCGAACGCGCCGGTCATCCAGAGGTGGTGCAGGGCGTGCTGAACGGGCTTCCAGTCCCACCAGCCGCCGCCGCCGGCCGGCCGCCGCCCCTCGAAGTCGGCGTTGGCCATCGGCCCGTTGGCCGTCACCGCCTCCCGCACCCGGCTCACCACCTTCGCGTTCCGGCGCAGCCAGCTCGACCAGCCGGTGTTGCGGCCGCGGTAGTCGAGCATGGCGCGCCGCCACCACGGCAGCGCCGCCGTCGGCACGAGGCACGCGGCGTGCGCCCAGTACTCGAAGAGCAGGCGGCGGCGGTAGACGAGCCCGTCGAGGTGCCGACGGTCATAGGGGCCGAACCGGCTCCAGACGGTCAGATAGTGGGCGCGGTCGAGGACGTTGATCGAGTCCATCTGGAGCCCGCCGACGTCCTCGACGAAGCGACACAGGCGCCGCGGCGTCAGCCGGGCCGCGCGCGGTCGCGCGAGGTGCTGGCGCTCGAGGAAGAGGGCCGTGACCGCGCGGGAAGAGAAGACGGGACGTGACGCCACGGAAGGGCAGATTACCATTTGCGGGCCCGATCGCGGCCTCGTGCCCGGGGGTGGTAGGCTACCGGGCCATGACGGACACGCTGCTGCCCCGGGGCGAGAGCTACGCGGATGTCTACGCCCGCTTCCGCTGGCCGATCCCGAGCGCCTACAACATCGCCGTCGACGTTTGCGACCGTCACGCGACCGACCGCTCGCGAGTGGCGCTCGTCTACGAGGACGACGCCGGGTGCGTCAGCGAGCACACCTTCGCGGAGTTTCGCGCGCGCTCGAATCAGTTCGCGCGCGCACTGACGACGCTCGGCGTCGCGCGGGGCGACCGCGTCGGGATCGTGCTGCCGCAGCGCCCGGAGACGGCGGTCGCGCACCTGGCCGCCTACAAGCTCGGCGCCGTGGCGCTGCCGCTGTCGACGCTCTTCGGCCCGGACGCGCTCGAGTACCGGCTGCGGGACGCCGGCGCGAAGGTCGTCGTCACCGACGGCGAAAACCTCGAGCGAGTGCTGGCCGTCGCCAAGGGGCGTCCGGCGCTGGTCGGCGTCGTCTGCGTGGACCGCGCCGACGCCGACGGCGTGGTGGAATACGCGAAGGCCATCGACGGCGTTTCCGACTCGCTCGAGCCCGTTGCGACGGCGGCGGAGGACCCCGCGCTCCTCATCTATACGTCGGGCACCACGGGGCCGCCGAAGGGCGCGTTACACGCGCATCGCGTGCTGCTGGGCCACCTGCCGTCGATCGAGTTCTATCACGAGTACTTCCCGAAGCCCGGGGACCGCCACTGGAGCCCGGCGGACTGGGCGTGGGCCGGCGGGCTCCTCGACGTGCTGCTCCCGAGCTGGCACTACGGCGTGACCGTGATCGCGCACCGGCCGAAGAAGTTCGACGCCGAGCGCGCGTTCGACGTGCTGGCGCGCCATCGCGTCCGCAACACGTTCCTGGTGCCGACCATGCTCAAGATGATGCGCGCGGTCGGCGACCCGCGCGGGCGCTGGAACCTCGAGCTGCGCTCGATGTTCACGGGCGGCGAGGCGGTCGGCGAGGAGGTGATCCGCTGGGCGCGCGAGGCGCTCGGCGTCACGCCGAACGAGGGCTTCGGCCAGACCGAGGTCAACCTGGTGCTCGGCAACTGCTCCCTGCTGATGCCGGTGAAGCCGGGCTCGATGGGGCGCCCGGTTCCGGGCCACGTGGTCGACGTGCTGGATGACGCCGGGCGTCCCGTGCCCGACGGTGAGGTCGGCGAGGTGGCGGTGCGCCGCCCCGATCCGGTGATGTTTCTCCGGTACTGGAACGACGAGCGGGCGACGCGCGACAAGTTCGTCGGCGACTGGGCGCTCACCGGCGACCTGGCGCGCAAGGACGGCGACGGCTACTTCTGGTTCGTCGGGCGCAAGGACGACGTGATCTCGAGCGGCGGCTACCGCATCGGCCCGAGCGAGATCGAGGACTGCCTGCAGGGCCACCCGGCCGTCGCGCTCGCCGCCGCCGTCGGCGCGCCCGATCCCGTGCGCGGCGAGGTGGTCAAGGCGTTCGTCCAGCTCCGCGACGGGGTCCCCGGCACGCTCGTCCTGGCGCGCGAGCTCCAGGCCCACGTGCGCACGCGTTTGTCGGCGCACGAGTATCCACGTGAGATAGAATTCATCGAGGCGTTGCCCGTGACCACGACGGGCAAGGTGAAGCGCGCCGATCTCCGACAGCTCGAGCGGCAACGGCGCCAGGGAGCGTGAGATGGGCTACGACTACCGCAAGCACTTCGGTGAGATCACGCTGACGCAGGACCTCACCACGCTTCCCGAAGAGCGCACGTGGCGCCTGGCGGCGCCCGAGAAGGAGCCGCAGCCTCACCGGATCGTCCTCTACCTGGGCTGCAATGTCCTGCGCACCTCGCACATGGTCCGCACCGTCACCGCCATCTTCGACCGGCTCGAGCTCGACTACGTGGCCGTCGGTGGCCCGACCTACTGCTGCGGCATCGTGCATCACCGCAACGGCGACACCGCGGCCTCCGACGGCATGAACAAGCGCACCGTCGAGCTGTTCCAGCGCTACCAGCCCGAAGAGGTCGTGATGTGGTGCCCGTCGTGCATGTACTTCTACGACGAGATCCAGAAATTCCCGTGGCCGTTCCCGGTGCGCCACGCCACGGAATTCCTGGCCGATCGGCTTCCGGCGCTCGACTTCACGCACCGGGTCGACGCGTCCGTCGCGCTCCACTATCACTCGCAGAGCGAGCCTCGCCGGCGCGAGGGCGCCGCGGCCCGCCGCCTGCTCGAGGCGGTGCCCGGCCTCCGCTACGTCGAGGTCGAGGCGGAGCCGCGGTTCGGGCGGCTCTGCACCGTCGACGTGCAGGCGCAGCTCGGCCAGGACGTGTGGGACGCGCTGATCCGCGACGAGATCGGCCGGGCCCGGGCCGGGGGCGCCGAAATCCTCGCGACGGTCTACCACGGATGCCAGCGACTCATCTGCGGCTTCGAGGCGGAGGGCGCGCTCGCCATCGAGCACTACCTCTCCGTCTTCGCGCGCGGGCTCGGGATCGAGTTCGAGGACCGGTACAAGACGTTCCGTCTCTGGGAGGATCCCGAGCGCGTGCTGGCGGAGACGACGCCCTGCCAGCAGGCGAACGGCGTCGACCCGTCACGCGCGCGTGAGCTGATCCAGAAAACGTTCGGGCGCACCACGAAGGCACCGGCCGAGGGCAACGCGCCGGCCTCCTAGCCGCCGCGTCCCGCGACCGCTCGCGAAGCCGTCGTGGAGATCGGGTTCTTCACCGAATTCGAATGGCGCCCCGGGGCCAGCGAGGGGCAGGCCTTCGACGACTCGCTCGCGCAGGTGACCGCGGCGGAGGAGCTCGGTTACGACGCCGTGTGGCTCGCCGAGCTGCACTTCCAGAAGGAGCGCTCCGTCCTGTCCTCGCCCCTCGTCGTCGGCGCGGCGATCGCCGCGCGCACCAAGCGCGTGAGGATCGGCCTCGCCGTCCAGATCCTACCCCTGAGCCATCCTCTGCGCCTGGCCGAGGACGTGGCGACGCTCGATCACCTGAGCAAGGGACGGCTCGACTTCGGCGTGGGGCGAAGCGGGCTCCCGAGCCAGTACGCCGGCTTCAACATCCCGCTCGAGGAGAGCCAGGCGCGGTTCAACGAAACGCTCGAGGTCATCCTCAAGGCGTGGCGGGAGGATCGGTTCACGCACCAGGGCAAGTACTTCCAGTTCCACGACGTGTGCGCGGTGCCCAAGCCCTACCAGAAGCCGCACCCGCCGCTTCGCGTCGCGGCGGTGACCGAGGAGACGTACCCCGCGGTCGGGCGGATGGGGTTGCCGGTCTTCCTCGCGGTGCGGACGTCGAGTATCAGCGAGCTCAAGCGATACGTCGGCGGCTATCACGCCGGCTGGCGGGAGGCCGGCCATCCCGGCCGCGGCGAGGTCGGCGTGATCGTACCGGTCTACGTCGCCGACACCGAGCGGAAGGCGCGTGAAGACACCGAGGCCAGCGCCATGCACTTCTACCGCTCGGTCGGCGACGCGCTGCTGGCCGGGCCGCGCCGCGCGGTCGGCGAGCGGCTCCGCCGCATGAGCTTCGACGAGGTCGTCCGCGAGTACACCATTTACGGCACGCCCGAGTCGGTCACCGACCGACTGCTGGACTTGCGCGAGGCCATCGGCGCCACGAAGCTCTGCGTCTGGATGAACGTCGGCTCGCGCGTCCCGCACGACCGGATCCTCGCCTCGATGCGCCGATTCGCCGAGGGCGTGCTCCCGCGACTCGCCTGATCCCGGCGCTCCGATCACGCGCTACGACTGGATGTAGTTTTCTCCGGTCACGGATTTCAGATTGGAGCTAATATCGGCGCCCGACGGCCGAGCCGCGGCGCACAACGCACCCAGGAGGAGCCATCATGACGCGCTACCTGTGGAGTCTCGGGTTCCTGCTCTTCGTCACCTGCGCCGGCGGGGTATCGGCGCAAACCCTGGACGACCTCCGGAACGACGGCAAGAACACGGACAACGTGCTGACCTACGGGATGGGCTACCACCTGAATCGCTACAGTGCGCTCGACCAGATCAACAAGGGGACGGTGAAGCGTCTGGTGCCGGTATGGAACCTGTCGCTCGACAACCGCTGGGGTGAGCAGGCGCAACCGCTCGTGTACAACGGCGTGATGTACGTCACCAACGCCAGATGGACGGTCGCCATCGACGTCGCCACCGGCCAGCAGATCTGGCGTACGGAGGTCGACTGGTTGCCCGAGACGCCGCGGGTGGTGTGCTGCGGCGTGTCGAACAAGGGCCCGGCCCTCTACAACGGCAAGGTGTTCCGCACCACGTTGGACGCATTCGTGGTCGCGCTCGATCAGAAGACCGGCAAGCAGCTCTGGAAGTCGAAGGCCGCCGACTGGACCGAAGGCTATTCGATGACCGTGGCCCCACTGGTGGCCAACGGCGTTCTGCTCACCGGAATCTCCGGCGCCGAGTACGGTATTCGCGGCTTCATCGACGGCTGGGACCCGGACACTGGCCGGCACCTGTGGCGGCGCTACACGACGGCGGCGCCCGGCGAGCCCGGGGGTGATACCTGGGGCCCCGGCGACGCGTACAAGCACGGCGGCGCTTCGACCTGGATCACCGGTTCCTACGATCCCGCGCTCGACCTCGTGTACTGGGGCACCGGCAATGCCGGACCGTGGAATCCGGAGCCTCGGCCCGGCGACAACCTCTACGTCGCCTCGATCCTGGCGATCCGGCCCAAGACGGGTGAGCTCGTCTGGCACTATCAGGCGACGCCGAACGACCCGTACGACTACGACGCGTGCTGGGAGCTGATCCTCGGCGACGTCAAGGTCGACGGCCAGAACCGTAAGGTGGTGATGCAGCTCAACCGCAACGGCTTCCTGTACGTGCTCGATCGCGCGACCGGCAAGCTGCTATCGGCCAAGCCATTCGAAAAGGTCACCTGGGCGACGCACGTCGACATGAACACCGGGCGGCCCGTCGAGTCGGAGCTCGGGCAGAAGGTGCGGGCGGGTGAGTGGATCGAGAAGTGGCCCGGGACCCGCGGCGCGAAGAACTGGCCGCACGCCGCCTTCAATCCCAACACGGGTCTCCTCTACGCCAACACGATGCACGCGGCGCGCATGTATCGCCTGCTTCCCGTCGAGCCGTTCAAAGCCGGACAGCGCTACATGTTCATGGAGGCCAAGGATCCGGAGAATCGTCCGGCGGACCTGCCGGTCGGACACGTCAACGCGCTCGATCCGATGACCGCGCAGCCGCGTTGGCGGATGCCGCTGCCGGACTTCCCCCACTGGGGCGCGATGCTGGCGACCGGCGGCGGGCTCCTGTTCACCGGCAAGATGACCGGCGAGTTCCTGGCCATCGACGCCGACACCGGCAAGCTCCTCTGGCAATTCAAGACGGGCTCGGGCATCAACGCGCAGCCGATCACCTGGACCCTCAACGGCAAGCAGTACGTCACGGTGCTCTCCGGCCTCGGCGGACTGGGAGAGATCGTGAATCGCCAGAAGCTCGGCAATATTCCGCAGGGCGGATCGGTGTGGACGTTCGCGCTGCTGGACTGAGAAGACGAATCCGGTGGCTCGGCGGCGCGCTCGCGCTCTACGGCGCGAGCGTCGCCGCCCAGGGAACGGACGGTCGCTTCGAGCCGGAGCAGATCAGCCGGGGAGCGGCCCTTTTCGCGCGGAACTGCGCGCCCTGCCACGGCCCACGCATGGTCGATCCGCAGAGCGCCTTCGACCTTCGGAAGTTCCCGTCGGACGAGAAACCCCGCTTCGTCAACGTGCTGATGAGGGGCAAGAACGCCATGCCTCCGTTGGGCGGGCTGTTCGGCGCCGACGAGATCGACGCGCTCTGGGCCTACGTCGTGGCCGGCGAGAAGCGTTGAGAGCTGGCCCATCGGGGTAGGCCGCCGGCATGATCATCGACCACCGGGCGCGTGCCGTCGCATCGCTCATCGCGGTCGTGACAGTCGGGGCGACCGGCTGGGCGCTGATCGCCCGCGGGGCGTCGCCGGTGCCGGCGCGCGGCGAGTGGCCGACATACGGCGGCACGCACGCGAACGCCCACTACTCTTCGCTCGACCAGATCACCCGCGACAACGTCAAGCAGCTCCGCATCGTCTGGCGCTGGGTGTCGCCCGATCGCGAGCTGATGGCCTCGCGGCCGGAAATGCGGACCTGGGCCAACGAGGCGACGCCAGTGATGGTGGGTGGCGTCCTGTACGTCAGCACGTCGGCGAGCCAGGTCGCCGCCATCGACGCGAGAACCGGCCGGACGCTATGGGTCCACGACCCCAAGATCTGGATCCACGGCACGCCAGCCAACTTCGGCTACGTGCATCGCGGCGTCGCCCACTGGGCTGACGCCAGCGGCGCGCGACTCTTCGTCGGGACGGGGAATGGCTATCTGCTCTCGCTCGACGCGCGGACCGGGACGCCCAACGCGAGCTTTGGCCAGCACGGACGCGTCGACCTCGTCGAGGGCCTGGGGCGGCCGGTCGACCGTCGCTGGTACTCGGTCACGTCCCCGCCTCTCGTCGTCCGCGACCTCGTGATCGTCGGCTCTTCGATCCAGGGCTGGCCGATGCGCGCCGACATGCCGCCCGGCCACGTCCGGGCATTCGACGTGCGCTCCGGCGCGCTGCGTTGGACCTTCCACTCCATTCCCCGCGCCGGCGACTTTGGCTACGACACGTGGCACAACGGCTCCGCGGACACGGTCGGCGGCGTGAACGTGTGGACGGTCATGAGCGCCGACGAGGAGCTCGGTTACGTCTATCTGCCGTTCAGCCCGGCGGCGAACGACTACTACGGCGGCGAGCGTCCCGGCAGCAACCTGTTCGCCGAGAGCCTCGTCTGCCTCGAGGCGGCCACCGGCCGGCGCGTGTGGCACTTCCAGCTCGTTCGCCACGGGCTCTGGGACTACGACCTCCCGGCCGCGCCGAATCTCGTCGACATCACGGTGGACGGCCGGCGGGTTCGCGCCGTGGCGCAGGTCACCAAGCAAGGGTTCGTCTACGTGTTCGATCGCGCGACGGGCCAACCGGTCTGGCCCATCGAGGATCGTCCAGTGCCGCAGTCCGCGATCGCGGGAGAGAAGACGGCCACGAGCCAGCCCTTCCCGACGAAGCCCCCGCCGTTCGAGCGCCAGGGAATTGCGACGGCCGACGTCATCGACTTCACGCCGGAGCTTCGCGCCGAGGCGCTCGCGATCCTCGGCCAGTACGACTACGGCCCGTTGTTCACGCCGCCCAGCGAGCGAGGGACGGTGCTCGTCCCAGGGATCGGCGGCGGCGCGAGCTGGGCGGGTGCGGCCTTCGATCCCGACACCGGACGGCTGTACGTGACGTCGGTCACGTCTCCCAACGTCGTCAGCCTGAGTGCTCCGCCTGCCGGGAGCTCGATCAGCGATCGGTACGTCGGGCGCTCGCAGCGTCTGACGGGACCCCAAGGCTTGCCGCTGCTCAAGCCTCCGTTCGGTCGCCTCACCGCCATCGATCTGAACTCCGGTGAGCACGCGTGGGTGATGCCAGTCGGCGAAGGGCCGCGGCGCCATCCGCTGCTCGAGCCGCTCCAGCTCGGAAGGCTCGGCTGGAACCGCCGGAGCTTTCCGCTCGTGACGCGAACGTTGCTCTTCGTCGCGCAGGCGGGGTCGGCGGGGCCGCCGCGGCCGGCCACCGACCGTCCCTGGGTCCTCGTTCCGCGGCTCGTCAGCGACGATCCCGCGCTGCTGGCCTTCGACAAGGCGAGCGGCGAGCTGATCACGAAGATCGCGCTTCCGGAGAACGCGACGGGCGCGCTGATGACCTACTTCGCGGATGGCAAGCAGTACATCGTCGTCCCTGTCGGCGGCGCCAACCTTCCCGCCGAGCTGCTCGCGCTGAGTCTGCCGTGACCGGCCGAGCGTAAGGCGCCCTGGCACGGACATTGCCCCTACCTCTCCCAGACGCCCGTTGGGCTTCCGAGAAACGGGGAGCTCGCACAAATTGACACGGGCGGAGTGACAGGGAGGCCACCATGGCGAGCGAGGCCACCAATAGCAGACCCGGCGTTGGAGCGAGCGTCGGCGGCCCGAGTCCGTTCAGTCGTCCTCCTCAGCCCAAGCCGGTTTCCATGTACGATCGCGCACCCGTCGCCGCGCCGAGCGCGGCGCGCCCTCGCGGCGCCAACGCCGCGCCCTTGCCGGCAAGTCCGGCCGGCGTGGGCGCCGGCACCATCGACGAAGCGCGCAAGGCGCTGGAGTCCCAGCGGCGCAACGGCGCCCAGTGGTTCTACTGGGTGGCCGCGCTCTCGCTGATCAATTGCGTGGTCGCGCTCACCGGCGCGCAGTGGCGCTTCATCCTCGGTCTCGGCGTCACGCAGGTGGTCCAGGAGCTCTCGCACCGGTCCGGGCCGTCGGCGGACGTGACCGCCGGCCTCGTGAGCCTGGCCGTGATCGGGCTCTTCGCGTTCTTCGGCTACCAGGCGACCAAGGGGCGCGGCTGGGCGTTCATCGCTGGCATGGTGCTGTATGCCCTCGACGGCGTGATCTTCCTGCTGATCCAGCACTGGGTCAGCGTGGGCTTCCACGCCTTCGCGCTGGTGATGATCGGCCGGGGCTACGCCGCCTCGCGGCAGTTGTAGGTGCGGGCGAGCGTCGAGCCCTAGCAGGCGAGTCGGAGGCTCCACGGCAATCGGGACGGGCCGACGCCATGAGCGACAAGTCATGGTGGGTCACCGCACTTCAGTGGACGATATGGAGCCTCCTCATCTCCCTAGTCATGGGCTGGCTCACCAAGAGTCGCGTCCAGGCTCGGCCAATCTCGCACGCTCGCCGACTGACGCACCCACCAAGCACGTTGATCACAGGCGCAGTGTGCGTCCTCTTCTTTGCGGGCCTCGCGGTTGTCACGAACGTTGTTCCGAACGAGACCACCACATGGTGGACCAGATCGATCTTCGTAGGGTTCGCGATACTGTCCACTCCGCTGGTCCTCGACTACTTCAGCGCCGACCATCAGATGCCCGGCATATCGAGCCGAGGCACCGATCGGCCACCCGCTCTGCTAAGCTTGCCGGCGTGCCGGCCTCAGATGCACTCTTGCTGCGCGCCGCGCGCCGGGCGCCGACGCCGTACACTCCCATCTGGCTCATGCGGCAGGCCGGCCGCTATCTGCCGGAGTATCGGGCGATGCGCGAGCGGTACGGATTCCTCGAGCTTGCCCGGAACCCGGAGGCGGCGGCCGAAGTCACGCTGCAGCCCGTCGACCGCCTCGGCGTCGATGCGGCGATCCTCTTCGCCGACATCCTTCTGATCGTCGAGCCGCTCGGTGTCGGCCTCGAGTTCGCGAAGGGCGAAGGGCCCGTCATCCATCGTCCCGTTCGCAGCGAGGCGCAGGTCGCTCGGCTCGACGCGATCGACGTCGACGCCGCGGTGCCGTTCGTGTTCGAGGCGGTGCGGCGAGTGAAGCAGGCGCTCGGCGGAAAAGTGCCGCTCATCGGCTTCGCGGGCGCGCCGTTCACGGTCGCGTCCTACGTCGTCGAGGGCGGGCCTTCGCGTGATTACCTCCACACCAAGCGGCTGATGTACGAGGAGCCCGAGGGCTGGGCCCGCCTCATGGGGATCCTGGTCGCGGCAACCGCGCGCTACCTCAACGCCCAGATCGCGGCCGGCGCCGAGGCCGTGCAGATCTTCGACTCGTGGGTCGGCGTGCTGGCGCCCGACGACTATCGCGCCTTCGTGATGCCGCACACGCAGGCGCTGATCCGCGCGCTGACGCCGGGGACGCCCGTCATCCACTTCGGCACCGGCACCGCGTCGCTCCTGCCGCACATGCGGGCGGCGGGCGGCGACGTGATCGGCCTGGACTGGCGCGTCGATCTCGATACCGCGTGGGCGATGGTAGGCCACGACGTCGCGGTGCAGGGCAACCTCGACCCCGCGGTGTTGCTGACGAAGCCCGCGCACATCCGCCGGCGGGTGAAGGACATTCTCGGCCGCGCCGGTGGCCGGCCCGGCCACATCTTCAATCTCGGCCATGGCGTGCTGCCGCAGACGCCGGTGGAGCACGTGAAGGCGCTGGTCGAGATGGTGCACGAGATGTCGGCGCGGCGATGAGCGCCCTCGACGCGGTGCTGCTGATCGCGTTCGGCGGTCCGACGGCGCCTCACGAGATCCGGCCGTTTCTCGAGATCGTCGCGCGCGGCCGCAGCATCCCGGCGTCACGGCTCGAAGAGGTCGCGCATCACTACGAGCAGATGGCGGGCGGCCGCTCGCCGCTCAACGAGCTGACCGCCGCGCAGGCGCGCGGCCTTCAAGATTCCCTCGCCCGTTGGGGGCCTGCGCTCCCCGTGTTCGTGGGCATGCGCAACTGGCATCCGTTCGTCCACGAGACCCTCGCCGAGATGGCGGGCAAGGGCGTGCAGCGGGCGCTCGGCGTCATCCTCTCGCCGCTTCGCACCGAAGCCTCGTGGGACCGCTACGTGCACGACGTCGCCGAGGCGCGGACGAAGGTCGCCAGCGCGCCGGACGTGACGTTCGCGCCGGCGTGGTCCATGCGGCCACGCTACGCCGCGGCGGTCGCCGATCGTGCGCGGGCGGCGCTCGGCGAGGTTCCCGCGGCCGCGCGGGCGCGGACGCCCCTGGTGTTCACCGCGCACAGCATCCCCGTGGCGATGGCCGCCGCGTCGCCGTACGTCGCCGATCTCACGGCGGCGGCGCAGGCGGTGGCGACGCGCCTGCAGCATGCGCACTGGTCGATCGCCTATCAGAGCCGGAGCGGGAGCCCGGGCGATCCGTGGCTCGAGCCCGACGTCGGCGACGTCCTCGATCGCTTCGCCGCCGAGGGCGAGCGCCACGCGGTGGTGGTGCCGATCGGCTTCGTGGTCGATCACGTCGAGGTGCTCTACGACCTCGACGTCGAGGCGCGCCAGCGCGCGGGCGCGCAGGGGCTCACGCTCCACCGCGCCGCCGCCGTCAACGATCATCCGGAGTTCGTCAAGATGCTCGCCGAGCTCGTGCGAGCCGCGGGCGGCTAGTGAAGCTCGTCGTCATCGGCGCCGGTATCACGGGCCTCGCCGCGGCCCATCGCGCCGTCGAGCTGGCGCGGGAGCGGTCCCTGGCCATCGACCTCACCGTGGTCGAAGCGCGCGACCGCCTCGGCGGCACGATCGCGACCGAGCGCGCCGACGGGTGCCTGATCGAGGCGGGCCCCGATTCGTTCCTTTCGGAGAAGCCGTGGGCGCTCGGGCTCTGCCGCCGGCTCGGCGTCGCGGACCGCCTGGTGCGGACCGACGATCGATTCCGCAAGGTCTTCGTCTGGCGCCACGGTCGCCTCCATCCGCTGCCCGACGGGTTCCAGCTCCTGGCGCCGACGAAGCTCGGCCCCTTTCTCTCGTCGGATCTCTTCTCCTGGGGCGGCAAGCTGCGCATGGCGCTCGACCTCGTCCGGCCGCGTTCGGTCGTCGACGACGAGAGCCTCGGCGCGTTCGTGCGGCGGCGCCTCGGCGCGCAGGCGCTCGAGCGCGTGGCGCAGCCGCTGGTGGCCGGGATCTACACCGCCGATCCGGACGATCTCTCGCTGGCGGCGACGATGCCGCGGTTCCTCGAGCTGGAGCGGCGTGAGCGCTCGCTGATCCTCGGGCTCTGGCGGGCGAGCCGCAGGGCGCGTCGAGGCGGAACGCGCGGGGGGCGCTGGAGTCTGTTCGTGACGTTCAAGGACGGCATGGGCGAGATGGTGCTGAGGCTGGCGTCACGGCTTCCGCCGGGCGCGGTTCGTCTCGGGCAACGCGGGCGCGGGATCGAGCGAGCAGGCCAGGGCTGGCGTGTCACGACCGACGACGGCACGGCGCTCGAGGCCGATCGCGTCATCGTCACGACCGAAGCGCACGCGGCCGGCCGCCTGTTGCGGTACGTCGATCCAGCGCTCGCCGCACTGCTCGGCGAGATCGCCTACGCCTCGTCGGCGACGATCAGCGTCGGCTATCGGCGCGGTGACGTCCCGCACGCGCTCGACGGCTTCGGCTTCGTGGTGCCGCGCAGCGAGGGGCGCACTGTGCTCGCGTGCACGTTCTCGAGCGTGAAGTATCCGGGCCGCGCGCCGGCGGGCCGGGTGCTGCTGCGGTGCTTCGTCGGCGGTGCGCTGAACGAGGGCGCGCTCGATTCCGACGACGCGACGCTGATCGCCACCGCCCGCGAGGAGCTGCGCCAGGCGCTCGGCGTCACCGCCGAGCCGCTCCTCACGCGTGTCCACCGCTGGCCGAAGGCGATGCCGCAGTACCACGTGGGGCACCTCGGCCGCGTGGAAGCCATCGAGCGCTGCGCCGCGGCGCTGCCCGGCCTCCATCTGGCCGGCGGCGCCTATCGAGGCGTCGGGATCGCGGATTGCGTCAGGTCTGGCGAGGCGGCCGCGGAGCGCGCGCTCGGCGGCTCGCCCCCGCCGTCAGACCGTCTCGACGGCGCCGAGCTTCCGTAGCTCCTCGATGCGCTCCGGCGAGTAACCCAGCACCTCGGTCAGGACGTCGCGGGTGTGCTCGCCGACGCGATAGGGCGCGGCGCCACGGGGCGCCAGTGGTCGGCCGTCGACGTGGAACGGCGTCGCGGTGACCCGCACCGCGCGCCGCGTCGGGTGGTCGATCGAGGGAAACCCGTGACGCTCGGCCAGGTGCGGGTGAGCCACGACCTCGAGGGGTGACAGGACCGGCACCGCGGGAACGCGCGCCGCCGTCAGCGCGCTCACCGCCGCGTCGACGCTGTCGAACTTCTTCTCGACCCAGGCGCAGATGAGCGCTTGCAGCTCGAGCCAGTTCTCGCGACGCCCCGCTGGCGTCGCGAATCGAGGGTCGTCGGCGAGCTCGGGCCGCTCCATCAGGGCGGCCAGCCGCGCCCAGAGTTGCGGGGCGCCGACGGTCTGCAGCGCCAGGTAGCGGCCGCCGATGCCGTGGACGATCATCCCCGGTCGCGGGCCGCGGTACTCGACACCGCCGTTCATCAGGGCGCCGTACGTGATGTCCTCGGCCGCCACGAGACACTCGAGCATCGACACGTCCAGATAGGCGCCCTGGCCGGTGTGCCCCCGGCGCCAGAGCGCGGCCATGATGGCGCCGAACGCGTGCGAGCCGGCCAGCACGTCCGCCGCCTGGATGTAGGCGACGCGCGGCGCCGGGTCGGCACCCTGCTCGAGGTGCATCATGCCGGAGATCGCATTGATGATGTGGGCGAACGCCGGCTGCTGGCGCAGCGGCCCGGTCTGGCCGAAGCCCGAGATCGAGCAGTACACGAGATCCGGCTTCACGGCCGAGAGCGCCGGGTGGTCGCAGCCGAGCTTCGCGACGACGCCCGGCACGAAGTTCTCGACGGCGACGTCGGCGTGACGCGCCAGGTCCAGCACCACCGCGCGCCCCTTCGGATGTGACAGGTCGATCGCGACGCTCTCCTTGCCGGCGTTGACCCGGATGAAGTACGTCGCCTGGTCGGTGCGGCCGTCCTCGACCTGCACGTAGCCGCGTCGCGTCTCGTCGCCCTCGCCCGGCCGCTCGACCTTGATGACCCGCGCGCCGAGATCGGCGAGGAGGCGCGTGCAGTACGGGCCGGCGAGCACGCGCGTGAAGTCCAGGACGGTGAGGCCGGCGAGGAGCGCCTGATCGGGTACGGGCATGCGGTCTCCTTCGTTCGAGCCCCGCGCGTCTTTGGGGCTCGCCTTCGCGCAATCGGTCCATTAGTCTAGCAGGCGGTCGACACCGGAAGGGGAGGACGAACCGATGCGAATGGTCGCCGCCGAGACGCTCGAACGGATCACGCGGGACATCTTCGCCGGCTGGAAAACGCCGCGGGAGGACGCGACGTGGATCGCGACCCTGCTGGTGCGCGCCAACCTGCGCGGTCACGACTCGCACGGTGTGATCCGCATTCCCCACTACGTCCGCGCGATCAAGGCGGGCGAGGTGAACCCGAACCCGTCGATCACGATCGAGTCGGAAACGCCCACCATCGCGCAGATCGACGGCGACAAGGGATTCGGCCAGGTCGTGGCCCGGCGCGGGATCACGCTCGCGATCGACAAGGCCCGCGCGCAGGGGCTGTCGGCGGTCACGCTCAAACAGACGAACCACGTGGGGCGGCTCGCGGACTACGCCGAGATGGCGGCGGCCCAGGGGCTGCTCGGGATGCTGTGGGTGAACGCGCCCACCGCGCTGAACGTGGCGCCGTGGGGCGGCGCGGCTCGGCGGCTCGGCACCAACCCGCACGCGGTCGCGATCCCGGGACCGAACGGCTCCGTGGCGATGTCGCACGACTTCGCGACCAGCGTCGTCGCCGAGGGCAAGCTGAAGGTGAAGTTCAACCGCGGCGAGAAGGTCGCGCCCGGCATCATGCTCGACGGCCGCGGCCAGCCCTCGACCGATCCTCGCGAGTACTACACGGACCCGCCGGGCTCGCTGATCACCGCGGGCCAGCACAAGGGCTACGGCCTGGCGCTCGCCGTCGAGATCCTCGGCGGCATCCTCTCGGGCACGGGCGCCGCGCGCGAGGGCAAGGGCCCGGTGGCCAACGGCGTCCTGATGCTCTGCATCGACCCCGGGCGGTTCCTGCCCGCCGCCGACTTCCATGCGCAGGTCGGCGCCCTCTTCGGCTTCGTGCGCTCGGCGCCGCTGGCCGCCGGCGCCGAGGAGATCCTGATCCCGGGCGAGCCCGAGGCGCGCACGTCGCGCGAGCGCCGCGACGGCGGCGTCCCGATCGACGACGAGACGTGGCGGCAGATCAAGGAGTGCGCGGTCGAGGTCGGCGTCGATGCTTGAGGTCGTGACGATGAAGGAGATCGACGCGATCTTCGAGGTGACCGACGCGCTCGGCGTCCACCGCGAGGCGCTGGTGATTCCGCTCGGGACGGCCCGGCCCGGCCGCGTCCGCCGTTTGCCGAGCGGCAAGCTCGAGATCACCGTCGATGCCGAGCAGCCCTTCCCGGAGTGGCTCTCGGAGCTTCCACGGCTGATCGCCGCGGCACAGGGGAAGTGACCTGACGTCCGGCCTCAAGCGCGGGCTCGGGGTCGTCCCGCTCGCGGCGATCACGTTCTTCTGCGTCAGCGGCGGGCCCTACGGAATCGAGGACACCGTTCCCACCCTCGGCCCGGGCATGACGCTGATCTTGCTGATACTGACCCCGCTCTTCTGGAGCCTGCCGGTCGCGCTCGTGATGGCGGAGCTCGCGGGGGCCATGCCCGAGGAGGGCGGCTACGTGACGTGGACGCGCCGGGCCTTCGGGCCGCGCTGGGCGTTCATGGTCGGCTGGTGGAGCTGGATCGACGGCTTCGTCGACGTCGCGGTCTACCCGGCGCTGTTCGTGGAGTACCTGCGCTTCTGGCGGCCGGGGATGACCTCGGCCGAGCGTTGGTTGCTGGTCGTCACCTTCATCGTCGCGCTGACCGGCCTCAACCTGCTCGGCGTCCGTCCCACGGGCCACGTCACGGTGGCGCTCGCGGTCCTGACCCTCCTGCCGGTCGCGGCGCTGACCGTGGTCGCGCTCACCGGGCCGCGCATCGCCCCGTGGGAGCCGCTGGCGCCCGAGGGCCAGGGTCTCGAGGCCCTCGGCTTCGGCCTCGCGGTGCTCATGTGGAACTACGCGGGCTGGGACACGCCGACGACGGTGCTCGGTGAGACCCGCGCGCCCGAGCGCGCGTTCCGCGTGGCGTCGTTCGTGGCGCTGCCCGTGCTCGCGGCCGCGTATCTGCTACCGATGGGCGCGTCGCTGGCGACCGGCGTGCTCGAGTGGAGCCAGTGGACGACGGGATCGCTGCCCACGGTCGCGCGGGCGGTCGGCGGCGACTGGCTCGGCCACGCGGTGGCGGCGGGCGCGGTCGTGAGCACCGCCGGGCTCTTCTCGTCGCTCTTGCTGACGAACTCGCGGCTGCCCTACGTGCTGGCGCGCGCCCGAGCGATGCCGGCGTGGCTCGGCGCGGTCGATCCGCGCTCCGGCACGCCGTGGACGGCGGTCGTCGTCTCCGCCGCGCTGTACGCGGCGTTCGCCGTCTTCTCGTTCAAGGAGCTGATCGTCCTCGACGTGTGGCTCTACTCGATCAGCCTCCTCGTCGAGCTCGCCGCGTTCATCCGGCTGCGGGTCACCGCCCCCGAGATGAACCGGCCGTGGCAGGTCCCCGGAGGCTACGGGGGCGCGATCGCCGTCGTCGTGTTCCCCACGCTCTTCTGCGTCGGCTCGATCGCGACCGCGGGGTGGACCAATACCATCGCCGGCGTCGTGGCCGCGCTCACCGGGCCCCTGGCGTACCTCGTGCTCGCCCGGCGCGCTACGCTGGCCGGGGAGGGTCGGGCATGAGCGCCGTGGTCAACAGCGTCGCGTACGCGGGAGGCCGTCGGGTCGGCGAGGTCGCCATCGCCGACATCAGCGAGGTGCTCAAGCTGTCCGACCGGTTCGTGTGGATCGGCCTCCACGAGCCCGACGCATCGCTGCTCGCCGAGGTCCAGGGGGAGTTCGGGCTCCACGACCTCGCCATCGAGGACGCCGCGCGCGCCCACCAGCGGCCCAAGCTGGAGCGCTACGGCGAGTCGCTGTTCGTGGTGCTGCGCACCGCCCACCTCGACCGCGAGTCCGGCGGCATCGACTTCGGCGAAACTCACCTCTTCGTCGGGCCCGCGTACGTCGTCTCGGTCCGGCACGGGCCGTCGCTGCCGTACGTCGAGGTGCGCTCGCGCTGCGAGGCGAGCCCGCCGCTCCTGGCGCGCGGCCCGGGCTTCGTCCTCTACTCGCTGATGGACTTCGTTGTCGACCAGTACTTCCCGGTCCTCGACGCGTTCGAGGACAAGCTCGAGGCGCTCGAGGGCGAGATCTTCGGCAAGTCCTTCGACCGCGCCACGACCGAGCGCATCTACCAGCTCAAGCGCGACCTGCTCGAGGTGAAGCGGGCGATCGCGCCGCTGGTCGACATGTGCAACCGCCTCGTCCGCACCGACATGACGCTGATCCCCGAGGACGTGCGCCCCTACTTCCGGGACGTCTACGACCACGTGATCCGGATCAACGAGATGATCGACACCCTGCGCGAGCTCCTGACGACCGCCCTCGAGGCGAACCTGTCGCTGATCTCGGTCTCGCAGAACGAGGCGATGAAGCGGCTGGCGGGCTGGGCGGCGATCTTCGCGGTGCCGACGATGATCGCGGGCGTCTACGGCATGAATTTCAAGTTCATGCCCGAGCTCGAGTGGCACCTGGGCTACCCGCTGGTGATGGGGCTCATGCTCGGCGCCTGCGGGTTCCTCTATTACAAGTTCAAGCGCTCCGGCTGGCTCTGAGCCGGCTCACCGCCGGACCCGGCCGAGGTTTTCGTCGATGACCGTCGCCAGGCACTCGAGAGACCCGATCGAGTAGACGTACGTCTTCCAGCCGACCGCGACGTGGTCGGGCCGCTCGCCGGGGCGAGGCATCGGGAAGATCTCGACGGACACGTTGGGCCCCGGCCCCGAGCAGCCGCCGGCGCACCCCTCGCGGAGCCTCACCCGATCGGCGAGGCCCCGCTCGGCCACGAGCTCTTCGAGACGGCGCAGGATCGCCACCGCGTCGAGCCGGACCGCCCTCTTCCCGCGCACGATCGGCAGCACCACGATGCCGCGCTCGCGGGGACATACGGTGATCACGAGCCTCCGCGGAGTCATCGGTGTGTATCCGAGCCTCGGCTCGCGGGGCCCCGGCCTCGCGACAGCCAGCGGCCCGCACCACGGCGCGCCAGCGTCTCGGCCAGCCGGGCCGCTGCCGCGACCGGCGCCTCGGCGGGCGCGTGCCACCGAGCCCGCAGGCCGGCGCGGGCTGTCGCGCGCATCACGCCCGTGCGGAACCATCGATTGCCGAGCACGCTGCCCGCCCAGCTCGCGTCGATCGGGGCGCGGAGCGCGAGCCCGCGGGCGACCTGGCGAATGCTCGCCGCCAGGTGGCGCTGGCCGTCTCTCACGAGGCGGCGTGCGACCAGGTCGCCGCGTCGCGCGCGCGCCAGGACGGTTGGCGCCAGCGCGGCGATCGCCGCGATCGGATCCGCGGCGTGAACCAGCCGGAGCGTGCTGGACAAGCTCCCGTGCTGCGCCCTCGACCGGAGCCATTCGCGCCCCAGCCAGAAGCCAGAGCCTTCGTCGCCAACGAGCGGTCCCAGGCCTCCGGCACGCGCCCAGCGGCCGTCGCCATCGTAGCCGACCAGGATCGATCCGGTGCCCGACAGCACGAGCACGCCCGGGCGATTCCCGATCGCGCCGAGCAGCGCGGCCTGGGCGTCGGAGATTACCTCGACGCGGCGGGCGAGCTCCCGGAGGCTCCTCGCAAGCGTTCGACGCTCGCGCGCGGTCCAGAGCCCGCGCGAGGCCACGACCAGCACCTCGACGCGACGGCGGCTCCACCCGTGGCGGCGCCACACCGGTTGCAGGCGCGCGGCGAGCTTTCTCAGGTCTCGGTCGGCGCGGATCGTTTCGGTCGCGACGCGTCCGCCGCGTATGGTCGCGATGCGGATCCAGGTCCCGCCGACATCGGCCCCCACGTACACGGGAGCCGCGGCCGGTGGCCTAGCTGTCCGGATCGAAACGTGCTTTCCCGGCTGCCGCCTCCGGTGTATCACTGATTGAGGCCCCCCGAACGGGGGGTCATCTTGTGCTCGGACGTTCCCGGCGTCCTGTGCCGTCGTGTCGAAGCGCGAACAGGATTGCCACTCTGTCCATTATGGGCCCCTCGGGTGTTTCGGAGGGGTTTGAAATGACGAGCTTTCCGTCTATTCAGCGCTGGCATGGCGGATGCTCGGCTTGAGGGCCGGAGGATCTCGCAATGGGCAAGGCACTTGCCGCATGGATCATGATGGCTGGCGCGGTCGCGGCGCCTGCGATGGGGCCGCGAGATACCGTGGAGACCGCGGTCACTCGCGTGATCGCACTCCTCCAGGATGTAGATGACGCGTCCACCGCGCCGGCCAAGCAGCAGGCCGATCGGCGGATGGAGATCCGGAAGGTCGCGCGGGACCTCTTCGATTTCGAGGAGGTGACTCGACGCACGCTGTCCCGCCACTGGGCGGCCCGCTCCCCCGAGGAACGCGCCGAGTTCGTTGCGCTCTTCACCGACCTGCTCGAGCGCTCGTACGTGAACCGGGTCGAGGCGTATGCGGGTGAGAACATCTCCTATCCGGGCGAGGCCATCGACGCGGGCTTCGCCACGGTGCGGTCGAAGGTGCAGACTCAGCGGCGCACCGAGATCGCGCTCGACTATCGCCTGCACCTCCGGGAGGGTCGCTGGCGTATCTACGACCTCCAGATCGACGGTGTGAGCTTCGTCTCGACCTATCGCAGCCAGTTCGATCGGATCATCCAGTCGGAGTCCTATGCGGCGCTGCTCGAGCGCATGCGCAAAAAGAGCTTCGAAGCCACCGTTGCGGAGCGCGGCGGCAAGAAGCTCTAGCTCGCTCTGGGGCGGGTGGCGCCGGCGGAGGAGGTGGGCTCCCCTCCGCCAGGCTGCGAGACTCGGAGCTTTGCGGATTGTGCCCGGGCTCGAGGCGAGATTCGGTTCTCTACACAGCCTGGCGGAGGGGAGCCCACCTCCTCCGCCGGCGCCACCCGTCACGGTTCCCCGCTGAGCTCCAGACCTTAGCGCCGCGCCGCAGGCTTCCTGCGGCGTGAAACTCGACGTCGTCCCCGTCCTTGCGGTCTTCGGGTTCTTCGTCCTCGGTCCTGTCCTCAGTCCTGCGGGCTTTCGGAGCGTGGAGGCCGGTGTCGTTGGGCTCTCAGAGTCTGCCCGTGACGTGGAGGGCGGTCGCCGTTAGGACGAAGCGAGTCCGAGGATCCAGCCTTCCACGGCGCGCGCGGCGTCGGGCGCTTCCGGCACGGCCCCGTCGAGGACGAGCCTGGCCAGCGCGATGCACGCGGTCGTCGCGTCGAAGGGATCCTCGCCCGCGCGCGACGCCCCGAAGCCGCCGCGGAGAAGCGCGCGGACGGCGCCGAGGTCGAGCCGGGGATCGGCGTCGAGGCGGCGGAGGATCGCTCGCCCGCAGGCGGCGCGCGCGGCCCCGTCCGACTTGCGGGTGACCGTGACCGACAGCGTCCGGAGCAGGAACGCCGGGTACATCTCCGCCACGATCGGGCGGCCGGCGCCGATCAGCTCCGCGAGCGTCCCGTCGAACGGCCAGAGCGCCAGCCGGTCGAGCCTCGGCGTGAGGATCTCACGCCACACGCACGCCGCGGATCGTCCGACCTGCCGAGGGCCGACCAGCCAAAAGATCGGTCCCGCCCCCGCCTGCCGGTCGCACGCGCGCGGCATGAACGCCGCGTCGCCGAGCGCGGCCCGCAGATGGTCCCGCGTGGTGCCCTTGATCCCGCGCCGCGGATAAAACGGACGCTCGATCGCGATCTCGGCGGGGGCACCCGCGAAGTCGTAGAAGCGATCGAATCGTCCCGCGCCGAACGTGCGCAGCGCGGCGCGAAACGAGGGAAGCCCGGCCTTCGCCGCGTAGACGTCGGGAAGGCCGATGGGGCAGTCGAAGGCGACGAGCGCGTCCGGCGCCAGCTCGAGCGCGCCGACGTCCTCGACCGGGCGCGGCGGGGCCACCACGTAGCTCCCGCGACGCAGCACCGCGCGGCACAGCTGGCGCTTGGCCGGGGTGGCGCCCCAGTCGATCGCGAGGATCTCGCCGGGCCGCGCGCCCGGCCCCGTCACGCGTGGAGCAGGCGAGCGATCACCGCGTCGAGCTGGCACTTCCGGAAGCCGAACGCGGTGATGCCGAGCACCTCGGGCGCCAGCAGCGCCGCGTCGTACGGATCGCGGAGCAGTACGACGGCGAGCGCGCGCGCCCGCGTCTGGAGCTCGGCGAGCAGTCGGGCGTTCGACGCGTAGAGGTGGGCGTCGAACAGGAACAGGACGGTCGCGTCGCACGCCGACGCCAGCTCGGCCGCGCGCGCGATCTCGTCGTCCGTCGGCTCGATCCCAACCAATCGAGTCTCGGGCACGACCCCTGCCGGCGCGAACGCGTCGGCGACGTAGACGGTCTCGGCCGCGATCTCCGGCTCGATCGTGATCCGCGGCGCCAGATCCGAGAAGCGCGGGAAGACGACGGCGACGCGCCCGTTGAGCGCGCGCCGGAGGTCGGGTCGCCCGGGCGCCACGACGGTGACCGCGCGCGTCGCGATCGCGCGCGCCAGCGGCCCCGCGTCGGGCTCCGTCGCGGGCGCGCCGCCCTCGAACCGGGTCGGCCGGCGCGCGCGGAGGCGGCGCACGCGCTCGACGGCCGCGTCGTGCTCGCGCCGCGCGAGCGCACCGGACCGACACGCGTCGAGCAGCGCCGCCGCCGCGGCACGCTGCGCCGGCTCGGTGTGACACACGAGCAGGAGATCGTGGCCGGCGGCTGCCGTCTTCACCACGGCCTCACCGATCGGGCACGCCTCGCCGATCGCTCCCATCTCGAGATCGTCCGAGACGATCACGCCGGAGAATCCCATCTCCACGCGCAGGTGATCGTGGACGATGCGCCGCGAGAACGTCGCCGGGATCCGCGCCGGGTCGAGATTCGGATAGACCGGATGGCTCGTCATCAAACAGTCGACGCCTTCGGCGACGGCCGCCACGAAGGGCGGGAGATGCGTCGCGCGCATCTCGTCCCAGCTCGAGTCGATGGTGGGCAGGCGCAGGTGAGCGTCGAGAGGCGAGTGGCCCTTGCCCGGGAAATGCTTGGCGCACGCCGAGACGCCGCCCTGCTGCATGCCCTTGATCCGCGCGATGCCGTAGCGCGTGACCACGTGAGGATCCTTGCCGTACGAGCGGATCCCGATGTTGGGGCTGTACCGGTCCGTGAGGACGTCGAGTACCGGAGCGAAGTTCACGTCCACGCCGAGACGGCGCAGCTCGCGCGCCTCGAAGAGGCCCTGGCGGTACGCGAACGCCTCTTCGCCCGCCGTGCCGGCGGCCAGGTTGTCGGGGAAGATCGTCGTGGCGCGACCCAGCATCACGATGCGGCCGCCCTCGTGATCGGTGGCGACGAGGAGCCGTCGGCCCAGCGCGGACTCGAGCTCGGTCAGCAGGTGAAGGTGCTGCTCGGGGGTCTCGAAGTTCCTCCGATAGAGGATGAGCCCGCCGGCGCGGGTCTCGCGGAAGAGGCGGATGTCTTCGTCGGTGAGCTTGGGTCCGCGGAGCCCGAACACGAGCCGCTCGCCGACGAGGTCTTGGAAGTCGGCCACAACGCGATTATAGGGCGCGTCACCCACGGGCCAGCAGACCTTACGGAGCGGGCGACGGCACTGTCAGGGGGCTGACGCCAGGCGAGGGATGTGACGCGCCGTGCGCATCGGAACCATGTAAAAAATCGTAGGTTCACGCGGGCCGGGCGCTGGCATGGCGCCTGCAATCTATATGTGTCAGAAGGAGGGCACCGCCATGCCCAGCCACGGGTTGAAGGTCCTGGCTCTCTCCGGCGGAATCCTGCTCGCGACTCAAGGATGCGCGGCCGTCGGGTTGTCGGCGTTCGGAGCCGGAGCTGGAGTCGCCGGCGGCACCGGCACGTCGTACACGCTGGACTCGGTCGCGTACCGCACGTTCACGATGTCGTCCGACGACATGCGCCGCGCGACGCTGTCGGCGCTCAAGCGCATGGACATCAAGGTCCAGACCGACGAGGCCGCGCCGGACGGCCGGCATTTCGTGGCGCAGGCCGGCGACCGAGCGGTCGACATCGAGCTCGAGCGCCTGACCGCGCGGACGACGCGCATGCGCGTGTCCGTGAAGCACGGGTGGATCTTCCGCGACCGCGCGACGGCGGGCGAGATCATCGCGCAGACCGAGCACAGCGTCGACCTGCTGCCCACCGTCACCCAGAAGGGAAAGTAGGAGGGACACGATGGCGCGTGTTGGCATCGCGTCGAGCGTCATCGGGATCGTCGCACTCGGACTCGCGACCGGGTCGGTCGTCTACGCGCAAAAGCCGGCCTCGACCACGACCGGAGCGTTCGACAAGCTCTCGATCGGGAACCAGAAGGTCGCCTCGGCGCTGTTCCAGGCGCAGAGCGGCTCGACGTCCACGCCGCTCACCCTGGACGAGATCGCGGCGAAGAAGCAGAGCGGCAAGGGATGGGGCGAGGTCTTCAAGAGCATGCAGGCGCAAGGGCTCGTGCAGGAGAAGAACCTCGGGCAGGTGGTCAGCAAGTACAACCTTTCCACCAACGCGAAGGAGAGCAACGGCAACGGTCACGCCTTCGGAGCGTCGAACAACTCCGGCGGCATTGCGGCTCATGGCAGTAGCAAAGGAGGCAAGTGATGGACAAGTGGAATCCCTGGAAGGTGACGGCATTGGGCCTGGTCCTCGTCATGGCGACGGCGCTCATCACGGGGCTGGTCGTCGCGAACTGGTCGGGCACGAGCCAGGACGCGGCGGAGCAGAAGGCGGCTACGTCGCCGGCGAGTCGGCCGGCGGCACCGAATCGGGTCGCCACGGCCCCGTCCGCGGCGCCCGCCCCTCGCGTGGCGCAGGCGCCGGCGACTCCGGCAGTCCCGACTCAGGACGTCATCAACGCGTGTAACCGGTACGCCGCCGGGCAGGCCGGCGACCAGAACAAGACGACCGAGGTCGTGAAGGACGCCACGATCGGCGCCGTGGTCGGCGCCGCGGTCGGTGCCGCCGGTGGCGCCATGGCCGGTGGTGGCAAGGGCGCCGGCAAGGGCGCGGCGATCGGCGGCCTCGTGGGCGCCGGCGGCGGCACGCTCTACGGCCTCAACGAGAACAAGAAGCACGACGAGCGGTACAAGGAAGCTTACGCGGGCTGCATGCGGTCCAAGGGCTACGCCGGGTAGCGCACCCGCGTGCGCCTGATACGATGGGTATCAGGAGGTGGAGTATGAAAGTGCTCGTGACCGTACTCGCGTGCGTCATGCTCGCCGTCTGGGCGGTGCCCGCGTTCGCCGCCGACGATTCGAAGGTGAAGTCCGCGACACAGCAGGTCGACACCGGCGCCAAGAAGATCGGCGCCGGCAAGGTCGGTGAGGGCGTCGAAGAAACGGCCAAGGGCATCGGCAACACCGTGGTCGAGGGCGCGAAGTACTCGGGCGCGAAGCTCAAGGAATCGGGCAAGGCCGCCGAGCCGAAGGCCAAGAGCGCCTGGGAAAGCGTGCGCGACGGCACGGTGGACTTCGGCCACAGCGTGAAGAGCTTCTTCTCGAATCTGTTCGGAGGCTAGCGGTACCGCAGATAGGTCTGTCGTCGCCGCTTCCAGCGCTCGAGCTCGCGCCGCCAGGCGCGCTCGATCGCTGAAAGCGGCCGCCGACCCTCGATCGCCTTTCGGACTCCGTCGGTGCCGCACAGGATGTCGATCGGCAGCAGACGCTTCTCGAACTCGTAGGGCGGTCGACGCCACGCGAACTGCCGCGGCGCCAGTCGGCGCGCGACGGCGATCTCCGCGAGCCCCGTCAGGAACGGCTTGAAGCGCGCCCGGTCGGTCACGTGCACCTGCACCCCCCCGCAGAGCCGGCCCGCCCACTTCTGGAACGTGGGGAGAAAGCGCGCGGGACGAAACCGCACGCCCGGTAACCGCAGTCGCTCGAGCGCGGCCGCGTACCGGTGCGCGTCGAGATAGGGCGCGCCGATCCACTCGAACGGCCGCGTCGTGCCGCGGCCCTCCGAGAGGTTCGTGGCTTCGATGAGGCAGCCGCCGGGATAGACGCGCGCGGTGTCGGGCGTCGGCATGTTGGGAGAGGGCGCCACCCACGGAAGCCCCGTGTCCTCCCAGAGCATCCAGCGCCGCCAACCCGTCATCGGGACGACCGTGAGATCGGCGCCGATCGCGTGCTCGCGGTTCAGGTAGCTCGCGAGCTCGCCGATCGTCATCCCGTGTCGCACGGCGAGCGGGTAGAGGCCGACGAAGGACGCGAACGCCGGATCGCCCACGTTGCCCTCGACGACGACGCCACCGAGCGGGTTTGGCCGATCGAGCACGACGACCCGCACGCCCACGCTCGCGCACACGCGCATGGCGAGGGCCATCGTCCAGTTGTAGGTGTAGTAGCGAGAGCCGACGTCCTGCAGGTCGACGACGAGCACGTCGAGTCCGCGGAGCATCGCGACGGTCGGTTCGCGTCGCTCGCCGTAGAGGCTCCACACCGGCAGTCCGGTCGCCGCGTCGCGCGTGCCGGCCACCCGCGCGTGATCCTGCGGGGCGCCCCACAGTCCGTGCTCCGGCGCCAGGAGCGCCGCGAGCTTTACCCCACGCAAATCGCCCAGGAGGTCGGCCGCGTGCGCCAGACGACGGTCGACCGACGCCTGGTGCGCGAGCAGGCCGATCCGCCGGCCGCGCATGAGCGCCGGCCGCCGACGGACGAGCACCTCGAGACCCGATTCGACGGAAGGCATCGCGTTCGATAGTACGCGTTCGATAGTAGTAGCATGCGGGCGTGGCGACGAGACGAATCCGCTACGCGCGCCTCGGCACCGAGCGCGCGAATCCAAGGAGCCATGCGCTCGATCGGATGACGCCGCGGGAGATCGCGACGCTGATGAACCGCGAGGACCGCCGCGCGGTCCTGGCGGTGGCGCGCGTGGCGCGCCAGATCGCCGACGCGGTGCAGCTGATCGTCGCGTCTCTCCGGCGCGGCGGCCGTTTGTTCTTCGTGGGCGCCGGCACCAGCGGCCGCCTCGGCGTGCTGGAGGCGGCCGAGTGCCCTCCGACCTTCGGCACGCCGCCCCGTCTCGTGCAGGCGATCATCGCCGGCGGGCGCGGCTCCGTGTTCCGCTCGCGCGAGGGCGCCGAGGACGACGCGCGCGCCGCGCGGCGGGCGGTGCGCGCCCGGGTCCGCGCCGGTGACGTCGTCGTCGGCGTCTCCGCGAGCGGCGTGACCCCGTTCGTACTCGCGGCGCTCGCGGCGTCGCGCCAGCGCGGCGCCGCCACCGTCCTCGTCGCGTGCAACGCCGGCCCGGCGGCCGCCGAGCGCCTCGGACGCAGTTCAGGCTCGGGCCCACGGAAGCCGCAGGTCCGGATCTCGCCGGCGACAGGTCCCGAGGTGCTGGCCGGCTCCACGCGCCTCAAGGCCGGCACCGCGACCAAGCTCGTCTTGAACACCTTGACGACCGCGAGCATGACAGGACTCGGGCGGGTCTACGGCAACCGCATGGTCGACCTGCAGCCCCGCTCCGCGAAGCTTCGCGAGCGAGCGCTGCGGCTCGTCGCCGAGCTCGGTGGCGTCTCGCGCCCTCGCGCGCGCGCGGCGCTGAACGCGTCGCGTCGGAACGTGCGCCTCGCGATCGTGATGGCCCGCAGCGGCCTCACCGCCGTCGAGGCGTTGCGCGCCCTCGCCACGGCCGGCGGCTCCCTCCGCACTGCCCTTCAAAACCTCCCGAGGACGTAGCGGTAGTCCCCTTCGGAACGCCCCCTAACCGGCCGGAATTCCTGGTCGGGCCGACGGCTTCCGGAATCCGCGATTGTGGGGCTAGAACCCTGCGCGAACATGCGAAGATGAATATGCTCGGCTGAGGGTGCGAGGGTCGCGCGGGTCGGCCGCGGTCGTCCGCAATCGTCGTCCTATCGATAAAAAATGTGCGGCATAGCAGGAATCCTGAATCTGGACGGTGCGCCGGCCGAGGCGAGTCTGCTGCGCGGCATGATCCAGGTGCTCAGGCATCGCGGCCCGGACGACAACGGGGTGTACGCCGACGCCGCCGTTGGCCTGGCTCATGCGCGCTTGAGCATCGTCGACCTCTCCTCCGGCCACCAGCCCATGAAGAACGCCGACGGCAGCCTGTGGATCACCTTCAACGGGGAGATTTTCAACCACGTCGAGCTGCGCGAGACGCTCGCGCGCAAAGGCCACGTATTCGCCACGACCTCGGACACCGAGGTCATCCTGCACATGTACGCCGAAGCCGGCGAGGACTGCGTACGGCACTTCAACGGCCAGTGGGCGTTTGCCATCTGGGATGCGCGGAAGCGGAGGCTGTTCCTCTCGCGCGACCGGCTGGGAATCCGGCCGTTGTTCTACGCCCGGACGGCTCGGACCTTCGTCTTCGGCTCGGAAATCAAGTCGCTCCTGATGCATCCAGGTGTCGAGCGCCGGCTCGACCTGGTCGCGCTGAGCCAGATCTTCACGTTTTGGTGGTGCCTGCCGCCGCGCAGCATCTTTCAGGACGTGCTGGAGCTGCCCCCCGGACACTCACTGACGGTGGAACGGGGAGACATCGCCGTGCGGCGGCACTGGCAGATCGAGTTCGGCATCGAGCCCAACGGCCACGCCGACGTGGGGGCGTGCGCCGAACAGCTGCGCGGCCTGTTGCTGGATGCAACCCGGCTGCGCTTGCGCGCCGACGTCCCGGTCGCCGCGCACCTGAGCGGGGGGCTGGATTCAGCGGTGGTCGCGGCGTTCACCAGGAAGGTCAACGACACGCCGCTGAAGACCTTCTCGATCACCTTCGAAGACCCGGAGCTCGACGAGAGCGTCTTTCAGAACGAGACGGTCAGACGACTGGGAACCGAGCACCAGGCGGTCCAGTGCTCGACGGAGGACATCGGACGGGAGTTCCCCGACGTCATCTGGCACACCGAGACGCCCATCTTACGGACCGCCCCCGCACCGCTGTTCCGACTGTCACGACTCGTGCGGGAGCACGGGTACAAGGTGGTGCTGACCGGTGAAGGCTCGGACGAAATAC
>QHSI01000051.1 GCA_003221515.1 Candidatus Rokuibacteriota bacterium | reverse complement strand
GGCGTTCCTGATCCGGCGCCTGCTTCGCTTCGTCGTCGTCTGCATCGGCGTTTCACTGGTCACCTTCTTGATCCTCCACGCGAGCGGCGACCCCGTGGCCCTGATCATGCCGGAGGCCCCCGAGGCCGACCGAGTCAAGCTCCGCGATGCGCTCGGGCTCTCCGATCCGGTCCCGACGCAATTCGTTCGCTTCGTCTCGAACGCGGTGCGCGGCGACTTCGGCAGGTCGTTCTTCCATCGCGCGCCGGCGTTCGGTCTCGTCGTCGAGCGTATGCCGACGACCCTGGCCCTGACGTCCATGGCCGTCGCGCTGGCGCTCGGGGTCGCGCTGCCGGTCGGCGTCTACGGCGCGGTCCGCCGCAACACGATCGCTGACCATGCGGCCACGGTCGTCCAGCCGGCCGCGTTCGGGCACGACCCGGAGGTCAAGCCGTTTCCGTACGACCCCAAGAAGGCGAAGGAGCTCCCACCCAGTTCGTTCGCTTCGTCGCGAACGCCGTGCGCGGCGACTTCGGCAAATCGTTCTTCCACCGCGAGCCGGCGTTCGGTCTCGTCGTCGAGCGTATGCCGACGACCCTGGCGCTGACGTCCATGGCCGTCGCGCTGGCGCTCGGGGTCGCGCTGCCCGTCGGCGTCTACGGCGCGGTGCGCCGCAACACGATCGCCGATCATGCGGCCACGGTCGTCGTCTTCCTCGGCCAGTCCATGCCCGTGTTCTGGATCGGCATCATGCTCATGCTGCTCTTCGCGGTGCAGTGGCGGCTCCTGCCCGTCTCGGGCTGGGAGACGTGGTCGTCGATGGTGCTGCCGTCCGTCACGCTCGCGGCTTTTACCACGCCGCTCTTCATGCGACTCATTCGATCGAGCATGCTGGAGACCGTCAACCTCGACTACGTGCGGACCGCGCGGGCCAAGGGCCTGTCCGAATGGCTGGTGATCTTCCGCCACGCGCTCCGCAACGCGGCGCTGCCGATCGTGACCGTCATCGGCTTGCAGTTCGGTCTTCTCCTGGGCGGCGCGATTCTGACCGAGACGGTCTTCGCCGTGCCGGGCGTCGGCCGGCTGCTCGTCCGGTCGATCGTGCAGCTCGACTTCCCGATCGTGCAGGCCGGGGTGTTCCTGCTCGCGATCATCATCGTGACGGTCAACTTCCTGGTCGACGTCCTCTACGTCTACCTCAACCCCACGATCAGGCTTCGCTGATGGCCGTCACGCTCGATCGGGAGTCGGTCGTTTACACGCCGAGCGCGCCGCTCTTCAGCCGCTCGCGGGCCTGGCGACGGTTCGCGCTCAACCCCGCTGCGCTCGCCGGCTCGCTGATCCTGGTGGTGGTCGTGGGGGTCGCGCTGGCCGCCCCGTGGGTCGCGCCGCACGATCCGGCCAAGCAGAGCCTCCTCCGACGCTTCACGCCTCCGGTCTGGCAAGCTGGCGGCAGCGCCGCGTATCTGCTCGGCACCGATCAGGTGGGGCGCGACGTGCTGAGCCGGATCGTCCACGGCGCGCGGATCTCGCTGCTCGTCGGCGTGTCGGCGGTCATCGTGAGCCTCCTCGTCGGCGTCACCGCAGGGCTGGTCAGTGGCTTCGTCGGCGGCAAGGTGGACACGGCCATCGGCACCGTCGTCGACATCTTCCTGTCGTTCCCGCAGATCTTGTTGGCGCTCGCCTTCGTGGCCGCGTTGGGGCCGAGCCTGGTCACCATCATCGTGGTGCTCGGGCTGACGGGGTGGGAGCGCTACACGCGCGTCGTACGCGCGGAGGTGATGGCGCTGCGCGAGAAGGAGTTCATCGAGGCGGCGCGCGCGATCGGCGTCGGCCGGCTGCGCATCATCGTCCGCCACGTCCTGCCCAATACGGTGTCGTCGATCGTGGTGCTGTCCACCCTGCAGGTGGCGCAGGCGATCCTGGCGGAGGCGGCCCTCTCGTTCCTCGGCGTGAGCTCGGGGCGCGCATACCCGACGTGGGGTCATATGATCTCGCTCGGACGCGACTTCGTGACGGTCGCCTGGTGGCTCCCCACGCTCCCGGGGCTCGCGATCCTCCTCACCGTGCTCGCGATCAACCTGGTCGGCGACCGGCTACGCGACGCCCTCGACCCGCGAGCGACCTAGGCGAATCTTCCAAGGTTTACAGGAGGGATGAAAATGAACCGAATCGGTCTGTCGATCCTGGCATCGTTGGTGCTGCTCCTGCTCGGCGGATCGTCCGGCGGTCAGGCGCAGCAGGGCCAGATATCCTTCTTCGTCACCAGCGTCGGCTCCGGGAAGGGCGGCGATCTCGGCGGTCTCGCCGGTGCGGACCGGCACTGCCTCTTGCTCGCGGCGACCGCGGGCGCCGGAAGCAAGACCTGGCACGCCTATCTGAGCACGCAGGGCGCCGGCGCGGCCAACGCGCGCGACCGGATCGGTAGCGGCCCCTGGCAGAACGCCAAGGGCATCATCGTGGCCAAGGACGTGGCCGAGCTGCACGGCACTAACAACATCGACAAGCAGACGGCGCTGACCGAGAAGGGTGAGACCGTCAACGGCCGGGGCGACACTCCCAACATGCACGACATCCTGACCGGCTCGCAGCCCGACGGCACCGCGTTCGCGGCCGGTGAGGATCGCACCTGCGGCAACTGGACCAAGAGCGGCCAGGGCGCCGCGATGGTCGGGCATCACGACCGGCAAGGCCTGCGCGACGACGACGCGTCGAAGTCCTGGAACTCGTCGCATCCCTCGCGAGGGCCGGACGGCGGCTGCAGCCAGAACGATCTCAAGAGCACCGGCGGCAACGGCCTGTTCTACTGCTTCGCGACGAAATAGCCGGCCGTCGCGGCGCGACGCCGGCTAGCGCGGGAAGCTGAACACGTTCGCCGGCTCGTGGTGTGGGTCGTGGTCGCGCCGGAGGCGGCGCACCATGGCCAGCGCATACGACGCGCCCTCGAGGAGCTGAGCCAGCATCAGGTCGTCGAGCTGCAGGCCGGCGTGGCGCGCGGCCTTCACGCAGAGGTCGCGCGTCTCGCCGTCGACCTGATCGACGGATCCCGAAAGCACGGGCGGAGCCACGACCTCCGGCGCCGCCGCGCCGCGCATCAGTTGCGGACGTCGCGTGCCCCACGAGGTGGCGCGCTCGTAGGCGTGCCCGACGCGCAGGATCGTTTCCTCGCCGAACGGCCGACCCAGGATCTGCATGCCGAGCGGCAGCCCGTTACGCCCGAAGCCGTTCGGCAGCATCAGAACCGGCTGGCCGGTGACGTTCCACGCGGTGAGCAGGCTCGGCTTCTGCCAGAACGAGACGCTGCGGTAGTCGGCGATCCGCGGCGCCTCGCCCATGCCGGCCGTCACGAACGCGTCGAACCGCGAGAAGAGCGGCTCCATCTCCACCATCATCCGGCGATGCTCGCGCGTGGCCTGGACATAGTCGTTGGCGGTGAAGAGCACGGACGGAAACGCGCGCGACCGGAAGTCGGCGCCGAAGTCCTTGGGACGGGCGACGAGGTTCTTCTGGTGGACGCTGAAGATCTCGCTCTCGGCGATGATGATCTTCACGTCGAAGTAGCTGCCGAGGGGCCTGACACGGCATTCCTCGAGCTCGGCGCCGAGGCGACGCAGGACGTCGAGCGCGGCGTCCATCGCTCCGCGCACGTCGTCCGACGCGGGGAGATCCTCCTCCCAGTGGTAGCGCAGCACACCGATCTTGAGCCCGCGCAGATCGTCCGCGAGCGCTCGCCGATAGCGCGGGACGGGCCGGCTCAGGCTGCCCGCGTCGTTCGGGTCGTAGCCGGCCAGCGCCTCCAGCGCGAGCGCGCAATCCTCGACGGTGCGCGCGAGCGGCCCGCAGTGATCGAACGTGTAGGAGTTGGTGATGACGCCCGCCCGGCTCACCAGGCCGAACGTCGGCATGAGCCCGACGATGCCGCAGAGCGACGCCGGGCCGCGAATCGAGCCGCCGGTGTCCGAGCCGAGCGCCAGCGGGACCATGCCGGCGGCGACGGCCGCACCCGACCCCGACGACGAACCTCCGGTGAAGTGCGCCGGGTTCCACGGGTTGCGCGCCGGCGGCCACGGCAGATCGAACGACGGCCCGGCGTGCGCCATCTCGTGCGTGGCGAGCTTGCCGAGCAGCACCGCGCCGGCGTCGTAGAGCCGGGCGGTCGTCGTGGCATCTTCGCGAGGGATCCGGTCGATGAAGACGCGCGAGTGCGCAGACGTCAGGATGCCCTTCGTGTCGTAGATGTCCTTCAGCGCGAACGGCACGCCGTGCAGCGCGCCCCGATACCGGCCCGCCGCGATCTCGGCCTCGGCCTCGCGCGCCTGCTTCCGCGCCAGATCGAACGTCCGCGTGATGAAGGCGTGCAGCTGGGCGTCGTACTGCTCGACGCGCTGGATCAGCGCCTCGACCAGCTCCAGCGGCGAGAGCTTGCGCGCCGCGATCAGGTCCGAAGCGTCGGCGATCGAGAGGTCGTGAAGTTCAGCCATGGACCGCGATCCTCCATCGGAAAGCGGACATCGTCAAGCGGATGCGCCAACGGGCTCCACGAGGCTGCCATAACGGTGCAGCACGCGTGAGACCGCCTGCTCGCGAACGTACCAGCGCAGCTCCAGCCGCCCATTGGCGACGGCCGGGGCGTCGATGACGGTGACACCCGTGCCGTTGGCGGCGGCGCGCGCGGCCGTGGAGATCGGCTCCCACACTCGCAAGCGCTCGGCGTCGCCGGGATGCGCCACGCGCTCCACGAGCCCGGCCTCGGTCTCGACCACGACCTGCACGCCACCGCACTCCGTCAGCCACGGCCAGGGTTGCGACTCCGGCGGCATACTCAACGTCAGGCGCACGCCGGCCACGCATGCCGCGAGAAGCACCTGACACAGCGCAGGGGCCTGAGCCCGTGTGGCGCTGCCCCGCGCGATCACGTGGCGGCAGGGCCGGTAGCGAAACCCGTTGCGCTCGCCGCGGATCGCGCTCGGATCGTGCTCGCGGCTGAAGTGCCGGCGCCAGGCGCGCGCGTAGCTCGCCGCGGCCGCTCGCACGAGCGCGCGGGCGTTGTCGTCGGGCAGCTCGGCCACGCATCGCTCGAGCAGCGCGGCCATCGACTCGGGAAGCGGCTCGTCGCCGCTGGCCGGATGCGACACCTGCCGCCAGCGCGCGAGCTGCAGCACGTAGTTGGGCCCGCCCGCCTTGGCGCCGGGACCGACCGATGAGGCCTTCCAGCCGCCGAACGGCTGGCGGCCCACGATCGCGCCGGTGATCGGCCGGTTGACGTAGAGGTTGCCGGCGTCGATGCCGGCGACCCAGCGCTCGATCTCGCGATCGTCCAGCGTCTGGATTCCGCTCGTGAGACCGAACGGCTGGGCGTTCACGAGCTCGATGGCGTGCTCGAGGTTGTCGGCACGCATCAGCCCCAGCACCGGGCCGAAGCACTCCGTGCGGTGAAAGAACGAGCCCGGGCGCACCCCGAGCTTGATCCCGGGCGACCAGAGCTGCGGGTTGTCCGGCGCCGGGCGCGGCTCGAGCAGCCATTCCTCGCCCTCGTCGAGGACGGTGAGGGCGCGACGCAGCGCAGCGCCCGGCGGTTGAGTGAGCGGCGTGACCCGGCTCGACGTCTCCCACGCGCCGCCCACGGCCAGGCTGGCCGCGGCGTCGCGGAGCTGACGACGGAAGTCCGCCGCGTCGTACACCTCGGCCTCGCAGATGGCGAGGCTGGCCGCCGAGCACTTCTGGCCGTTGTGGCCGAACGCCGAGCGCACGAGATCGCGGATGGCCTGATCCCGATCCGCGAGCGAGGTGACGACGATCGCGTTCTTGCCGCTGGTTTCCGCGAACAGCGTGAGATCGGGCCGCCAGCCGAGGAAGAGGCGCGCCGTCTCCACCGAGCCCGTGAGGATGACGGCGCCGACGCGCGCATCCGTCACCAGCGCGCGGCCGATCTCGTCGTCGGGGCACGGCAGGAACTGGAGGATCTCGCGCGGGATGCCGGCGTCCCACAGACAGTTGACCAGCCACCAGCCCACCAGTATCGCCTCGGGCGCGGGCTTGAGCACGACGGCATTGCCGGCCGCGAGGGCGGCGAGGACGCCGCCCGAGGGGATGGACAGGGGAAAGTTCCACGGCGGCGTCACGACCACCACGCCGAGCGGGTTCATGCGGCAATCGGTCAGCTCGCTCGCGGTCTGGCGCAGCGAGCGGGCGTAGTAGCGCGCGAAGTCCAACGCCTCGCAGACCTCGATGTCCCCTTCCGTCACCGTCTTGGCGCCGTCGAGCATCATGGCGCCGATCAGGTCGCCGCGTCGGCGGGTCAGCTCTGACGCGCAGGCTTCCAGACGTTCGCCGCGCTCCTCGATCGAGAGCGCTCCCCAGGCTGGCTGAGCCGCCCGCGCCACGGTCAGCGCGCGATCGACATCGGCCTGACCGCCCAGCGCGGACCGGTAGGCGATGCGCCCCGGCCGCGACGGGTCCCGCCCCTCCCCTGTCCTCGCGCCCGCGCGAAATTCGCCGCCGACCTGGAGCGGGACCTCGTCCGGCGGCCGCTCGCGCCAGCGCTGGACGACGTCGTCGATCCACGCGCGGTTGGCCGCCAGGGTCCAGTCCGTCTCCGGATCGTTCTCGAACTTCGCGTCGGGCGTGTGCCGCGTCGGCGCGCCGGCGGATTCCTCGCGTCGGTCCTGGACACGGCGGGGCGCGTCCGCCAGGGTTGCCGTGATCTCGAACGCGGCCAGGAACCGATCGCGCTCGGCGATCCAGTCCGGAGAGCCCGGCTCGAGATCGAAGACGTGGCGCAGGAAGTTCTCGGGGGCGGTGTTCTCGTCCAGGCGCCGGACGAGATAGGCGATCGCGCTGTGGAAGTCCTCGGCACGGACGACGGGCGCGTAGAGCAGCAAGCCGCCGGCGCGCGCCTGCACCGCCCGCGCCTGGTGGTTGGCCATGCCCTCGAGCATCTCGAACTCCACCCACGGCTCGACGTGATGGGCCTCGCGTAGCGCGAGGCCATACGCGACGTCGAACAGATTATGGCTGGCGACGCCCAGGTGCACCGCCTCGGCGTGCTCGGGCCGGCAGCCGTACTCGAGCATGCGCTTGTAGTTGGCGTCGACCTCGATCTTCGTCTCGTACGGCGCCTGCGGCCAGCCGTGCACCGCGGCCTCGATACGCTCCATGGCGAGGTTCGCGCCCTTGACGATGCGCAGCTTGATCGGCGCCCCGCCGCGGGCCCGACGCGCGAGCGCCCACGCCGTGAGCCCGCGCTGCACGCGGTGCGAGTCGGGCAGATACGCCTGGAGCACGACACCGGCGCTCAACGCCATGAACTCCGGCTCGTCGAGCACCTCGCGGAAGGCGGTCACGGTCAAGTCGAGGTCGCGATACTCCTCCATGTCCAGGTTGATGAACTTGGGCGTGACGCGCCCGTCCGGGTGGCGGTAGTGGTGACGCGCCGCCGCGCCGTAGAGCGTTCGGAGCCGCTCGGCCACGCGGGCGACCGTGGCGCGGAACGCGACGAGGTCGATCTGGCTGAAGACCGACGACACCTTCACCGAGATGTACTCGACGTCGTCGCGCGCGAGCAGCGCCAGGTACGCCTCCAGGCGACGCGCCGCTTCGGCCTCGCCGAGAATCGCTTCGCCGAGCTGGTTGAGGTTCAGCCGCGTGCCCGAACGTCGGCGCTCGTCGAGGTACCGGCGCAGGTCTTCCTCTTCGCCGGGCAGGATCACGTTCTGCGTCTCGTGGCGCAGCCGGCTCACGATCGGCGGCACGACGAGGCTCGGCAGATAGTGCGCCATCGCCCCGCCCAGGAGGAGCGCGACGCGCTCCCACCAATCCATGTACTGGGGCACGCCGTATCGCTCGAGCAGATGGGCGAGCTGATCGGCGATGCGCTCGGGGCGGTGGCTCCGGAAGGCCTGATCGGCAAGGGCGATGGTGAGCTCCTTGCCGTACGGGTCGGCCATCATGCGGGCGAGCTTGCGCGCCTGAGCGCGCTCGTCGGGCGTCTGCTGTGCGCGCGCCTCGCGCAGGAGCGCTTCGGCCAGCTCGACCGCGCGATCGGCGAGACGCATGGTTCGTGTGGGCGCGGCGTTCGTGTGAGCAGCTGGCGCGCCGGCGGCTCGAGCAGCAGCCACCGGCGCGGTCCTCGTGAGGTTACTTCGGCTGGGCGACGAAACGCAGGTAGGGCTTCACCGTCTTGAAGCCGGCGGGGTACGTCTTCTTCGCCTCGTCGTCCGAGACGGCCGTGACGATGATGACGTCCTGGCCCTGCTTCCAGTTCACCGGCGTGGCCACCTTGTGCTTCGACGTGAGCTGGCACGAGTCGAGGAGCCGCAGCACCTCGTCGAAGTTCCGGCCAGTGGACATCGGGTACGTCAGCATCGCCTTGATCTTCTTGTCGGGGCCGATGATGAACACCGAGCGCACCGTCGCGTTATCGGCCGGGGTCCGGCCCTGCGAGGACGTGCCCGCGCCCTCGGGCAGCATGTCGTAGGCCATGGCTATCTTCAGCTCGGGATCGCCGATCATCGGGTACGTCACGGCGTGGCCCGCCGCCTCCTGGATGTCCTTGGACCAGCGCTGATGGTCGGCGACCGGGTCGACGCTCAGCCCGATGATCTTGCAGTTGCGCTTGTCGAACTCGGGCTTCAGACCCGCCATGTACCCGAGCTCGGTCGTGCACACGGGCGTGAAGTCTTTCGGGTGGGAGAAGAGGATGGCCCATCCGCTGCCGATCCACTCGTGGAAGTTGATCTTGCCCTGAGTGGTCTCGGCGGTGAAGTTTGGTGCTTCGCTATTGATCCGCAATGCCATGTTCCGCCTCCGTGTTGCGCTTCAGTGAAAGAGTGTTGGCCGACGGCCACCCGGCAAGGATGCACCCGCCGAGCCCGGACCGCAACGCCCGGCCTCTTGCCGGCGCACGAGCCCGCAGCGACGCTCGGCACGTCGACCGTCGACACCGGTTTCACTGGACTACACGGTAGGCCTGAGGCAGCATACGCGCGCCGAGGAGGAACCACATGGCACGCACGCTGCTCGACAAGGTTTGGGAAGCCCATACGGTCCGGACGCTGCCGTCGGGGCAGACGCAGCTCTTGATCGGCCTGCACCTGATCCACGAGGTGACGACGCCGCAGGCCTTCCAGATGCTGAAGGACGGCAAGCTCAAGGTGCGGATGCCCGAGCGCACCTTCGGCACGCTCGATCACATCATTCCGACGACCGACCAGACCCGCCCCTACGCCGATCCCCTGGCGGAGGAGATGGCGGTCCACATGATTCGCAACATGAAGGAGTTCAACCTGCCACTCTTCGACATGTCGACGGGCAAGCAGGGCATCGTGCACGTGATCGGCCCCGAGCTCGGCCTCTCCCAGCCGGGCATGACCATCGCCTGCGGCGACAGCCACACCTCCACGCACGGCGCTGTCGGCGCCATCGCCTTCGGCATCGGCACCACGCAGGTGCGCGACGTGCTCGCCACGCAGTGCCTCTCGATGGCCAAGCCGAAGCTGCGTCAGGTGCGGGTCGAGGGCGCGCTCTCGCGGGGCGTCTACGCGAAGGACGTGATCCTCGCGATCATCAACCAGCTCGGCGTGAAGGGCGGCGTGGGCTACGCGTACGAGTACGCCGGCTCGGTCATCGACCGCATGACGATGGAGGAGCGCCTGACCGTCTGCAACATGTCCATCGAGGGTGGCGCACGCTTCGGCTACGTCAACCCGGACACGACGACGATCGAGTATCTCCGCGGCCGGCAATACGCGCCCGCGGGCGCGGCCTTCGACAAGGCGGCGGCCTGGTGGAAATCGATCGCGACCGAGTCCGGCGCCGCGTTCGACGACGTCGCGCGTCTCGACGGCGCCGCGATCGAGCCGGTCGTGACGTGGGGTATCAACCCGGGCATGTCGGTCGGCGTGAGCCAGCGCATCCCCGCGCCGGAGTCGGCGCCCGAGCCCGATCGGCCCACGTTCCGCGAGGCGCTCGCGCACATGGGCTTCCAGGCCGGCCAGCCGATCAAGGGCGCCAAGATCGACGTGGCCTTCGTCGGCTCCTGCACCAACGGCCGCCTGTCCGACCTGCGCATCGCCGCCGAGGTCGCGAAGAAGGGGAAGGTCGCCAAGAGCGTGCGCGCGCTGATCGTGCCCGGCTCTCAGCAGGTGGAGAAGGCCGCGGAGGCCGAAGGCCTGCACGAGATCTTCCAGGCCGCGGGCTTCCAGTGGCGCAAGGCCGGCTGCTCGATGTGCCTGGGCATGAACCCCGACCAGCTGGTGGGCCGCGAGATGAGCGCGTCGTCCAGCAATCGAAACTTCATTGGTCGCCAGGGTAGTCCGACTGGCCGAACGCTGCTGATGAGTCCAGCGATGGTCGCCGCCGCCGCTATTACCGGCGCCGTCGCCGACGTGAGGGAGATCCTTCGATGAGCACCGTCGACTACAAGCGCCGTAAGATCACTTCGAGGACGCGAAGAAGCAGAACCCCGAGCACCCGTTCAACTCTCCGGTGTACAAGGGCGCGTCCGTGCTGGTGGTCGGCCAGAACTTCGGCTGTGGGTCGTCGCGTGAGCACGCGCCTCAGGCGCTGATGCGCTGGGGCATCGCGGCCATCGTCGGCGGCTCCTACGGCGAGATCTTCTTCGGCAACTGCCTGATGCTGGGGATTCCGTGTCTGGTGGCGTCGCAGGCGGACCTGGAGTGGCTGCAGCGCGAGATCAGCCGGGCGCCGCAGTCGCCGGTCGCGGTGGATGTCGAGAAGCAAGAGGTGCGCTTCGGCGACCGCACGATCAAGGCGACCATTCCTGACGGACCGCGGAATCAGCTGGTCGGGGGGACTTGGGACTCCACTGCTGTGCTGCTGGAAGCTGGGGCAGGGATCGAGACTACCGCGAGGAAGTTGCCGTACGTGGCGGGGTGGTGATCGCGCATCACAAACACCGACTCGGATCCCTCACCGCCGCGCCTTCGCCGGCTGGTAGCCGAGCGCGCGATTGAGCCAGCGCACCAGGGGCACGAGCAGCTCGAAGTCCCGGCACAGGCGATCGACTAAGCGCGGGCTCGTGACAACGCTCGGCTCGATCGAGGCCGGCGCCGTGAACGACTGGAGCTTTAGCCACTCGGCTGCGGGGTGATCGGGCGGGAAATCCCGAGGAACCCGGCGGAGCTTCGCCTCCTCGTTCAGGCCGTCGAATCGCCGGCGGAATCCCGGTGCGCTCGTGAGCCGCGCCAGAGCGGTGGGCTGGGCGGCGATAGCCTCGCGGATGCGCAGGAGCGTGGGCCGCGTGGGCATCCAGATGCCACCGGCCATGAAGCAGGTGGTGGGATCGATGTGAAAGTAGAATCCCGCTCCCCCGCTCTCGCCCACGCGGCCCACCGGGCGCCCGGCATCGCGGTGGTAGAGCCAGGCTCCGGCGTTGGTTTTGTAGGGAGACTTGTTCTTGGAGAAGCGGACGTCGCGGTGGATCCGGAACATCGAGCGCTTGGGATCGCCGACGATTTCGGGCGCGATGGAGCCCAGCTTGGCGTCGAGGGTCTCGACGAGCAGGCGCATCGGATCCCGCACCTCCCGCTCATAGACGTCACGATTGGCCTCGAACCAGGCCTTCTGGTTGTTCCGCGCCAGATCTCGCAAGAACTGGAACGCCGCGGGTCGAAATCCTCCGAAGCCGGCCATCGGCAACCTCCATGCTGCGGATCGGTCACGGCTTCCAGAACCCTTGCGATGGGATGCGGAACGCCCGGTTGAAGCGCGAGGATACGTTCTTGTCGGAGGGCAGGCCTCCGTTGGCCGGGACGCATGATGAGCGTCGTCGCGCGCGTCGTCAACAGGAACTCCGACGGAGTAGAATCTGCTGAGTGCAGATCTGGGTCGATGCCGATGCGTGCCCTCTGGTCATCAAGCAGATCGTCTTCCGGGCCGCCGAGCGGGCGCAGGTCCTGACGACGCTGGTCGCCAACACGCTGCTTCGCGTGCCGCCATCCCCGTTCATCAAGAGCGTCCGCGTGGCGAAGGGCTTCAACGTCGCCGACCAATCGATCATCGAGCAGATCCAGCCCGGCGACCTGGTGATCACCGCCGACATACCCCTGGCCGCCGAGGTGATCGGCCGCGGAGCTCACGCGCTCGACCCGCGAGGAGACCTCTATTCAGAGGACAACGTGCGCGAGCGCCTGGCCATGCGCAATCTCCTGCAAGAGCTGCGGTCCACCGGCGATATCCTCGGCGGCCCGGCGCCATTCAATCAGAGCGACCGGCAGCGCTTCGCCAATCACCTCGATCGTCTCCTGACCCGCTCCGGCCGCGATCCCCGGAGCTCGCAAGGGTAGCGCGACGCGGACCGGGCGATGCTTGCCATACCAGTATGGTAGTATGGCAAGGTATGGTAAAGGTCACCTTCACGCTCGACGACGAGACAGTGGAGCGGATCCGCCGCCTCGCCACCCGGCTGGGCCGTCCGCAGAGCCAGGTCGTACGGGAGTCTGTCAAAGAGTACGAAGCGCGCTCGGACAAGCTGACTGACGAGGAACGCCAGAGGCTGCTGGCGGTCGTAGATCGGATCATGAAGGCGCCCCCGACCCGGCCGCAGGCCGAAGTGAACACCGAGCTGCGCGAGATCCGGGCCGCGCGGCGCCGGTGGGCACGCCCGCCGCGATGATCCTGCTCGACACGTCTGTCCTCGTCGACGCGTTGACGGGCCGGCGGCACTCGTCCACGGCGCTCAGCGGCGCGATCAGCCAGGGCGAACGGCTCGGCCTGTCGACGCTCGTCCTCTACGAGTGGCTCCATGGGCCGCGCAACGAGGCGGAGCTCCAGGATCAGGAGGCGCTTCTTCCGGCGAGCGCTGCCTTTCCCTTCGGCACGAGCGAGGCAGTGATCGCCGCTGGGCTCTATCGCCGTGTGGCGCGCGCACGGCAGCGCGAGCGCGACCTCGCGATCGCGGCGTCCGCCATCGCTCGGGATGCGGTGCTGTGGACGCTGAACGACGCGGACTTCCGCGACCTCCCTGGCCTCCGGCTCTATACGTCCTCAGCCTGACTGGCGAGCTTCACCCCCGACCTCGACGGAGTAGAATCTGCCGGTGCCGCTGAATTCTCTCGAGGGAGATGCCGATGGCCGCGACACACGCTGACGTCCACCCGCCGTACCTATACCCCGACTACAAGAGCACGCGGCTCCGGGCGCCGGCGCAACCGCTGGTGCGAGTGGCGCCGAGCCCGCTCGAGACCACGGGGCCGGTCTTCCCGAAGCAATTCGTGAAGGAGAGCGAGGCCGACCTCACGACCTGGGGGCGGAGCGCTCCGCTCGGAGAGAAGATGGTACTCGTCGGCCGTCTCCTCGACGAGGACGGGCGACCGGTGCGACGGTCGCTCATCGAGGTGTGGCAGGCCAATGCGTCCGGGAAATATCCGCACCCCGTGGACGACCACGAGGCGCCGCTGGATCCGAACTTCCTCGGCAAAGGGCAGGTGCTCACGGACGACGAGGGTCGCTACCGGATCGTGACGGTCAAGCCCGGCGCCTATCCATGGCAGAACCACGCCTTCGGGTGGCGGCCGGCGCACATCCACTTCTCGCTGTTCGGCAACGCGTACGCGCAGCGGCTCATCACCCAGATGTTCTTCCCGGGCGATCCCCTGCTGGCCATCGATCCGATCTTCCAGAGCGTGCCCGAGGCCGGCCGCAACCTCTTGATCGCCGAGCTCGACCTCGAGCAGGGCCTCGAGGGCGTCGCGCTCGGCTACCGCTGGGACATGGTGCTGCGCGGGCCGCGCGCCACGCCGATGGCGGTATGACCGTGCCGAAGCCCACGCCCTCGCAGACGGTCGGCCCGTTCTTCGCGCGCGAGCTGCTGTGGAAGGACGGCGGCATCGTCCTGTTTCCCGGTCGCGGCAATCGCATCACGCTGACCGGGCAGGTGTTCGACGGCAACGGCGCGCCGATCTTCGACGCCCTCTTCGAGACATGGCAGGCCGACGCGAACGGCACATCCCCCTCGGGCGACGACGGCTCCAGACCGTACGGCTACGGTCGCGTCTCGACCGACCCCGAGGGCCGCTACGCGATCGAGACGGTCATGCCCGGCCCTTTCAAGGGCCCAGGCGGCGAGACGTACGCGCCCCAGATCAGCGTCGCGATCTTCGCGCGTGGGCTCCTGAAGGCACTGCACACGCGCGTGTTCCTCGCCCCGCTGGACGTGATCAAGGACGACCCCCTCGCCCGCGCGATCGGCGATCCCGACCGGCTGCGCACGCTGATCGCGGCTCGCGACTCCAAGGATCCGACGATCTATCGGTGGGACGTCCGGCTGCGGGGAGCGGGCGAAGCGGTCTTCATCGAGTTCTAACGCGCGAGCGTCGATCCGCGTGAGCCTCGTCGGCAGAAGCTTCTCACGTGACATGTTCACCGAGGCGTTCTCCGGCCAGGCGTTCGTGCGGGCCATGCTCGACTTCGAGCGCGCGCTGGCCGCCGCCGAAGCGGAGGTCGGCGTCATCCCCCAGGACGCGGCGCGGGTCATCGCCAAGGTCTGTGCGGACCTGAGCCTGGAGCCCGAGGCACTGGCCGCCGAAGCGAAGCGGTCGGGCTCGCTGGCCGTTCCGCTGGTCAAGGCGCTCACCGAGCATGTCGCGCGCGCTGACGCGCGGGCAGCGGCCTTCGTGCACTACGGCTCGACGAGCCAGGACGTGCTCGACACCGCGCTGATCTTGTGCCTCAAGCCCTGTCTGACCGATGCCGACAGCGTCCTGGGCACCGCGGTGAGTCGTCTGGCCGGCCACGCCAGACGCAACGCCCGGGTCGTGATGCTCGGCCGGACGCTCATGCAGCCGGCCACGCCGATCACGGCCGGCCTGAAGATCGCGCGCTGGGCGGCGGCGCTTCATCGCTGCCGGCTTCGCCTCGCCGAGGCGCGCGAGCGGGCGCTGTGCATCCAGCTCGGCGGCGCCGTCGGTACGCTCGACGCCCTCGCCGGCAAGCGCGCGGGTGTGCGTAACGGCCTGGCGATGCGCCTGCACCTGCACGAGGCGCGCGTGTGGCACGACCAGCGCGACGAGCTGCTGCGGGTGATGGCCGAGCTGGCGATCGTCACGGAAACGATCGGAAAGATCGCGCGCGACGTCTCGTTGCTCTCACAGGCCGAGGTCGGCGAGATGCTCGAGTCGGCGCCGACGAAGGGCGTGGGCGGCTCCAGCGCCATGCCGCACAAGCGCAACCCCGTGGCCTGCCTCCAGGCCCTGGCCGCCGCGGTGCGCGCGCCCGGCCTGATGGCCACGCTGCTGTCGGGCTCGCTCGGCGAGCACGAGCGGGCGCTCGGCGGCTGGCAGGCCGAGCTCGTCACCATCCCCGAGCTGGTCGACGCCACCGGCGGCGCGCTCGACGCGCTCGAGCGGATCGCCGAAGGGCTGGTCGTGAACGCCGAGCGCATGAAGGCGAATCTCGAAGCGCTGCAGGGCCTGGTGTTCTCCGAGCGCCTGGCCCGCGTGATCGCGCGTGACACTGATCGCGCCAGCGCCCTGGCCCTCGTGGACGACTGGTCGGCCGCTGCGGTCAGAGAGCGCCGGCATCTCAAAGATGTCGCGCTCGCCGCCCGGCCGTCGCTGGCCGGACAGATCGACGCGGTGTTCTCGCTCGAGGCGATCGTGGCCGAGCTGGCGCCGGTCCTCGAGGAGACGCTGGAGGGAGTCGCAGGCTAGCCCGGATCAGCCCTTGGGTCCGGACTACCTCCGTGAAGAAGTTTAGGCTTTCAGCTCGATCTCGATGAACGCGAACTCGAAGGTGTTGGCGTTGCGAACGTCGTGCTCGACGCCCGCGGGCCGGAAGTACGGCTGGCCGGCGGCCAGCTCGTTGAGCGTGTCGCCGGCAGGCCCCGTCGCCGCCAACCGGCCAGTGGTGAGCGGTACCACGACATACGCCAGCTCGTGCCGGTGCAGCCCGGTATTGGCGCCCGGCGCGAAGCGCCACTCGGTCACCCGCACACGCTCGTTGTCGATCCTGACGGTCGCGACCGCTCGCAGGTCGGAGGGCACGGCGCTCACGCTCGACTCCGAGCTCAGGCCGAGACCGGCGCCTCTGCGCGGCGGCGAAGCCCGAGGCTCTCGCCGAGGCGATTCAGGCCATAGAGCCCGACCAGCGCCGCGACGTTCGTGGCGAGCACCTGGCCGACGATCCGCGGCGCGAACAGCTCCGTGCCGCCGAGCAGCGCGACCGACACCAGGAAGATCGCGACTTCGTACGCGGCGAACGCCAGGATCATCGCGGCCAGCGCTCGCACGAGGTCTCCCGCTTCAGCCAGACGTCGCACCGTCCATTGAGCGGACAGAGTTCCGAGGACGGACGCGACGCCGATGGCTGGGCCCCACGCCACGCTGTTCAGCGTCCAGGGGTAGCCGACGATCAGGTATCCCGCGGCCTGCTCGACGAGCCAGAGGGCGACCGTGGCGAGCAACGCATCGCGCCTGGACAGCGTCAGCGCCGCGGCGGCGCCGAAGGCCGCGAAGGGCGCGGCGCAGGTGAAGACCAGAGTGAACGCGATCGTCGCGACGACCAGAATCG
>QHSI01000134.1 GCA_003221515.1 Candidatus Rokuibacteriota bacterium | reverse complement strand
GCGGCGCCGGCCGCGAGCGCGATCGCTGGAAGGGTCGGGCGTGAGGCGTTTCCGGAGGGATCGTCGTTCAGGAGGCGCTCGGCGGCGACGGTGGCGAACAGCTCAGCCAGCGCCCCCACGAGTCGAACGTCTTCCTCGAGGTGTGGCGGGAGTCCCGTGTTGAGGCGGGCAGAGGCTCCCCGAGAGCCCGGAACCGGCCCGCCGACCGCGCCGTCCCTGCGCTCGGCTCGCGCGAGAAGCTTGAATCGCATGGGTTCCTCCTTGAGTTCCTGCCCGCGACCTTAGTGCCGCGCGTCTGAACGGGTCGTGAGGCCGCCATTCATCTGCCGTTCAGGCGGTGCCGCTGTATTATCTGGCATGGACTACCGCCGCGTCTCGAGCGTCGTCATCCCGACTCTGGTGCTGGCCGTCGTGGTCGCGGCCGGAGCCGATGATGATCACGCGCGTGCCAAGGCTGCGCGCGATGCGGGAGCGATCGTGTCGCTGCGGGCGATTCTCGACCGGGTAGAGGCGGAGTTCACTGGATCTCCCGTCGAAATCGAGCTCGACGATGACGACGGTCGCCGGTGGCTGTACAAGGTCAAGCTCCTGGCGCCGACCGGTGCAATCCTGAAGCTCGAATACGATGCCCGCAACGCACAATTGATCCGTGCCAAGGGGAGCGGCGTCGAAGCCGCCCGGCGGCAGCGGCCCCACTGATGCGGATCCTCATCGTCGAGGACGACCCGCTGCTGAGCCGGCAGCTGGCGGACACTCTGGCGCGCGCAGGCGACGCCGTCGACTGCGCGAGCGACGGCGAGGAGGGACACTTTCTGGGCGACACCGAGCCCTACAATGCGGTCGTTCTCGATCTCGGTCTGCCGCGCATGGACGGGATCACGGTGCTCAAGCGGTGGCGAGCGGCCGGGCGGACCATGCCCGTCTTGATCCTGACGGCGCGCGGGAGCTGGCCGGAGAAGGTGCAGGGCATCGATGCCGGGGCCGACGACTATCTCGCGAAACCGTTCCAGACGGAAGAGCTCCTGGCCCGGCTCCGAGCTCTGATTCGTCGCGCTCACGGACATGCCACCACCGAGCTGACGTGTGAAGACGTGACGCTCGATACCCGCTCGGGCAAGGTGACGGTGAATGGCGCCCCCGTCGATCTCTCCGCCCACGAGTACCGGGTGCTCCGCTATCTGATGCACCGCAAGGGGCAGGTCGTCTCCCGCAGCGAGCTCATCGAGCACATCTACGCCCAGGACTTCGACCGTGATTCCAACACGATCGAGGTGTTCGTCGCGCGGCTCCGGAGAAAGCTCGGGGTCAGCATCATCAAGACAATTCGCGGCCTCGGCTATCGGCTGGAAGAGCCGGGGTGATCGCGGTCAATTCTCTACGTCTGCGGTTGCTCGTCGGCGCGGTCATCTGGATCTTCCTCGCCCTGGCCGCGGCCGGCGCAGTCCTGGCAGCGCTCTTTCGTGCCCACGTCGAACGCCGGCTCGAGACCGAGCTGGCCATCCAGCTCGAGCAGATCGCCGCCGCTCTGGAGCGTCCGGGTGCGGGTGACCTCATCTTGACGCATCAGCCGAGTGACCCGCGCTTCCGCAAGCCGTATTCCGGATTCTACTGGCAGGTTGACGGTGTGGACGGGGCGATATTCCGCTCGCGATCGCTGTGGGATGTCGCGCTCCACCTGCCACGCGACACGTTGCCCGACGGCGGGGTCCATCGCCACCGGATCTTGGGTCCTGAGGGACAGCGACTGATCGTGCTCGAAAGGACCGTGGCGCTCGCCGACGCGGCCGGGTCCTATCGCGTGGCCGCCGCGACGGACGAAGCCGAGCTGGTCGCGGCGGCCGCGGCGTTCACGCGTACCCTTGTCGTCTCCCTCGGCGTCCTGGCCATCGCGCTGGTCGCGGCGGTGGCGATCCAGGTGCAAGTCGGACTCAAGCCGCTCCACCGTCTCCGCGCCGGCGTTGCGGCAATTCGCCAAGGGCGGGTCAAGCGGCTCGAGGGTCCGTTCCCGACCGAGACCCAGCCGCTCGTGGAAGATCTCAACGCGCTGCTCCAACGAAACGAAGAGATCGTCGCCCGTGGCCGTACCCAAGCCGGCACCCTGGCGCACGGCTTGAAGACGCCGTTGACCATTCTGGCCAACGAGGTCGATCGGCTCGCCGAGGACGGTGCCTCCCAACTTTCCGCCGCGATGCGCGGCCAGATCGCCACCATGCGACAGCAGATCGACTATCACCTGGCTCGGGCTCGCGCCGCCGTGTCCCTCGACGTGCCCGGTGCCCGCGTGCCGATCGCGCCATCCGTCGCGGCCATCCATCGCACGCTGGCGCGCCTCTACATCGACCGCGACCTGCAGTTCGCGATCGATATTCCCCTCGATCACGTGTTCCGGGGTGAGCAGCAGGACCTGGAGGAGATGCTCGGCAACTTGATGGACAATGCGTGCAAATGGGCCAAGCACCGCATCGCGGCGACGAGCCGACGCCACGACGGACGCCTGACGATCACGATCGAGGACGATGGGCCAGGCCTCCCGCACGAGAAGCAGGGCCACGCGCTCGCCCCGGGAGCGCGATTCGACGAGAATGTGCCGGGAACGGGCCTGGGGCTCGCGATCGTACGCGACCTGGCGATTCTCTACAGCGGTTCCATCGAGCTCGGGAGCTCCAGCCTCGGCGGATTGCGGGCGGACCTCACCCTGCCCGCCGGCTAGAAAGGGACGGCGTCCTGGCGACGGTGCGCGGCGGGGGACCGACAATGGGCTACGGTGGCTACGTGATGGTTGCCGCGATGGCGGCCATCGCGTTCGCCGGATGCGCCGAGAAGCGTTGGACCAAGCCCGGCGCCACGGTCGAGGATTTCAATCGAGACAGTCATGCGTGCGGGCAGGAGGCGCAGCGAGGTGTCTTCGTCGGCGCACCGGTCAACACGCGGGTCTATCGGAGCTGCATGTTCGCCCGCGGCTACCGCCGGGTCGAGGGCGGCCAATGGCTCGGGTTGAGGGACTGATCTAGAGTTCCGTACCGTACCATCGACACTTGGGAGCCCGAGGTGAGACGAATGACCGATATTCTCGTACAGCACGACGGGCCGATCGCGACGGTCGTCATCAACCGGCCGGCCATGCGCAACGCGATCAGCCTCGCGATGTGGACGGCGCTGGCGCGCGTCACCGACGGGCTCGCGAAGGACGAGTCGGTACGGGCGATCGTCTATCGCGGCGCCGGCACCGTGGCGTTCGCGTCCGGTGCGGACATCTCCGAGTTCAAGGAGCAGCGCAAGGACACCGAGAGCGCGATGCACTACAACGCGCAGACGGGCCTCGCCTACTCCACCATCCGCGCGTGTCCCAAGCCGACGGTGGCCATGATCTTCGGCTTCTGCATGGGCGGGGCGATGGCCGTCGCGATGGCGTGTGATCTGCGCTTCGCCGCCGAAGGCTCGAAGTTCGGCATCCCGGCCGCGCGCCTCAGCATCATCTACGGCGCCGACTCGGTCGGCCAGCTCGTGGATCTCGTCGGCCCCGCGTACGCGAAGGACATCCTGTACTCGGCGCGGACCGTGGACGACCGCGAGGCGTTGGCGATGGGGTTCATCCAGCGGCTGCTGCCCGCCGACGAGCTCGAGCGCTACACCTACGACTACCTCCGGAAGGTCGCCGACAACGCGCCGCTCTCGGTGCGCGGCGCCAAGGTGACGATCGAGTCCTCCCTGCTCGGGCTCACCGACGAGCGGCGGCGGAAGCTCAAGGAGCTGACGGTCGAGGCGACCGAGAGCGAAGACTACAAGGAGGGCACGCGCGCGTTCCTCGAGAAGCGGGCGCCCAAGTTCCAGGGGCGCTAGCGTTCGCAACTCGTGCGCTTCGAGTTCCTGACGTCGACGCCGCTCAGCCCGCTCGAGGGCAGCGGCACGTACGTCGCGCTCGACGGCCTCGTCCGCGGGCTCACCGCGCTCGGCCACACCGTCGCGATCCGGCCCCTCCGGCGGCGTAGCGGCTTTCACACGTTCGACCGCTGGCTCTACAACGCTCACGCCACGCTCTCGCCTCCGGACGGCGAGGTCGTCGTCGGCGTGGATCTCGACGGCTTCCTGTGGGCGCGACGGCGCGGAGGGCGACCGTTCGTCGTGATGCTCAAGGGGATCATCGCCGACGAGCTGCGCAACGAGCGCGGCTGGGTCCGCGCGCTGCTCTCTCTGCAGGCGCGCTGGGAGCGAACCAACACCGCGCGCGCCGACCGGGTCGTGGTGCCGAGCCGCTACTCGGCGTCGGTCGCCCGCGACGCCTACGGCATTCCGGAAGGCAAGCTGGCGGTCGTCCCGGAACCGATCGACCTCGACGAGTGGCGCCGCCGCTTCGCCGAAGCGGCGACGGCATCCGCGGCACGTCCCACCGTGCTTTCGGTGGCGCGCATGTACCCCCGCAAGCGCCTCGAGGACCTTCTGCAGGCGGTCGCCCTGCTCCGACAGCGAATCCCGAACGCCCAGGTTCGCATCGTCGGGGAGGGGCCGGAGTCCGCGCGACTGCGCGCCGTCCATCGCGACCTCGGCTTGGGTGAATCGGCGCTCCTACTCGGCGAGGTCAGCCGCGGGACGCTCGCGGTAGAATATGCCAGCGCCCACTGCTTCTGCCTTCCGACCGTCCAGGAAGGATTCGGGCTTGTCTTCGCCGAGGCGATGGCGGCCGGGCTGCCCGTGGTTGCCTGTCGTGCGGCGGCGGTGCCCGAGATCGTCGAGGACCGGCGGACCGGCTTCCTGGTGAGCCCGAGAAGCCCCGTGGAACTGGCGACCGCACTGGAGACGTTGCTGATGAACGAAAGTCTCAGACGAGAGTTCGGCCGGGCCGCGACCCGGCGGGTCGAGGCGTACGGCCTCGAGCGCGTCGCGCGGCGCTTCCTCGAGACGCTGCCGTGACGGACGAGCCCCGCGCGTCGAGTACTCGCCGGTTCGCGTTCTCCGCGGCCCACCGCTACTGGGTGGACGAATGGCCGCGCGGGGAGAACGAGCGCTTTTTTGGACGGCTCACGGTCCCGCACGGACACAACTACACGCTCGACGTCACAGTGCGCGGGCCCATCGATCCGCAGACGGGCATGGTCATCGATCTCGCGGAGCTGAAGCGAATCGTCGGCGAGACCGTGGTCGACCGCTTCGACCACGCCGACTTGAATGCCGACGCGCTGTTTCGCGGCCGCGTGCCGACGACGGAGAACATCGCCATCGCGGTGTGGGATCTCCTGGTCCCGAAGCTCGGGGCCGACCGGCTCTGGCAGGTGCGCGTCTGGGAGGATCCGACGCTCTTCGTGGACTACCGGGGCCCGGATGCTTGAGCTGACGCGCATCTACCATTTCAGCGCGGGCCACCGGCTCGCCAACGCCGCGCTCTCGCCCGAGGCGAACGCGGCGCTGTACGGACCCTGCCATCGTCCCCACGGGCACAACTACTATCTCGAGGTCACGGTGGCGGGCCGTCCCGACCGGCTCACCGGGATGGCCGCGGACCTGGGGCAGCTCGATCGCGCGGTGAGCGAGCGCGTGCTCGACCACGTGGACCACCACACGCTCGAGAGCGTGCCGGCGCTGGCCGGGGTCGTCACGACCGGCGAGGGACTGGCCCACGCGTTCTGGCGCCTGCTGGCGCCGGCCCTCCCGTCAGGGACGCTCCGGCGCGTCACCGTCGTCGAGACGGCCAAGAATCGATTCGAATATCGCGGTGAGGAGTCGTGATGGCCGACAACGGAAAGATCGCGCGGCTGATCGAAGAGCTGCTGCGGGAGCTGGGCGAGGACACACAGCGCGAGGGTCTCGACCGGACGCCCGAGCGCGTCGAGAAGGCGCTCCGGTACTTCACCTCGGGCTACGCGCAGGACGTCAAGGAGGTCCTGAACGACGCCATGTTCGTCGAGGACTACGACGAGATGGTCATCGTGAAGGACATCGACTTCAGCTCGCTCTGCGAGCACCACCTGCTGCCGTTCATCGGCAAGGTCCACGTCGCCTACATGCCCCAGCGGAAGATCGTGGGGCTCTCCAAGATCCCACGCCTGGTCGAGATGTTCAGCCGGCGCCTGCAAGTCCAGGAGCGGCTGACCACGCAGATCGCCAACACGCTGAACGAGGCGCTCCAGCCGCGGGGCGTCGCGGTGGTGGTGGAGGCGATCCACCTGTGCATGCTGATGCGCGGCGTCGAGAAGCAGAACTCCAGGGCGATCACGTCGGCGATGCTCGGCGCGTTCCGCGAACGGCCCGAGACGCGGGCCGAGTTCATGGAGCTGATCAAGTCGAGCCGGGGGTTCGAGGTATGAGCATCGCGCGGCCCGCGCTGAGCGGACAGGTGGCGATCGTCACCGGCGCCGGCCGCGGGATCGGCCACGCCGTCGCGATGGCCTTCGCCCACGAGGGCGCGACCGTGGTGCTGGTCGCGAGAACGCGCCAGGAGCTGGCGGCCACCGCGGCGGCGATCCGGGACAGCGGCGGCTCGGCCCTGGCGATTCCGACCGACGTGGCCAACGACGGCGCGGTGGAGGCGACGGTCGAGCAGGCCTACGCCGAGCTCGGGCGCATCGACACGCTCGTCACCGCCGCCGGGACCGCCGCGTTCGGCCCGGTCATCGGCACGAAGCCGACCGACTGGGACACGATGCTCACGGTGAACCTGCGCGCGGTGATGGTGTGCTGCCGCGCGGTGCTGCCGCTGATGGTTCGGCAGCGCCGGGGGACCATCATCAATATCGCGTCGGTGGCGGCACAGCGGCCGATCCCGGGCGCTGCGGTCTACACGGCGACGAAGGCCGGAGTCGTCGGCTTCAGCCGCGTCCTCGCGGAAGAGCTGCGCGCGGACGGCGTCCGCGTCGGCGTGCTATTCCCGGGCGCCGTGGATACGCCGCTCTGGGACTCGATTCCACAGGGGCCGGATCGAAGCCGGATGCTGCGGCCCCAGGACGTGGCGCGGGCGGTCGTGCTGATGGCCTCCCTGCCACCGGGCGCCTCGCTGGAGGAGCTGACCCTCCTCCCTTCGGGCGGCATCCTGTGACGCCCGAGCATCCGATCCTGTGATACGATCGCAATTGAAGTCAGTTCCGGAAACGCTCGCCAGATCGGGAGGATCGCGCATGGTTACGATGACTGAAACGGCTGCGAAGAAGGTGTCGGAGCTCCGCCTCGAGGAAGGCAAGCCCGAGTGGGGGCTCCGGATCCGCGTGGTGGGCGGTGGCTGCTCCGGGATGTCGTACGAGCTCGGCTGGGAAGACCAGGCCGCGCCGGGCGACAACGTGGTCGACGCTCAGGGCATCAAGGTCTACATCGACCAGAACAGCTTCCCGTACCTGAGCGGCAGCGAGATCGACTTCGTCGACAACAGCATGATGGGCGCCGGCTTCGCGATCAAGAATCCGAACGTGAAGTCGAGCTGCGGCTGCGGCCAGTCGCACCGCTTCTAGCCCGTTAGGGTCGGCCGTGCGCGTCCGGGTTCGTCTTTTCGCCCGGTATCGTGAGGCGCTGGGGCGCGAGCGGCTCGAAGTCGATCTCCCAGAGGGCGGAACTGTCGAGTCGGCGTGGTCCGCGGTCGCGGACCGCCATCCGGAGCTGGCGCGGTTCCGCCCCTACACCCTCTTCGCCGTCGGCCAAGACTACGTCACGCCCGATCATCCTCTCCGAGCCGACGACGAGCTCTGCCTGTTCCCGCCCGTGAGCGGCGGGGCCGACACCGACGTGTATCGGGTTGTCACCGAGCCGCTATCGCCCGACGCAATCGCCGCGATCGTCGACGATCCAGGCGCCGGCGGCATGGTCATCTTCTCTGGCGTCGTCCGCAACGAGACCGACGGCCGCCCGGTGAAATTCTTAGAGTACGAGGCGCACGCGCCGATGGCCGAGGTGAAGATGCGTGAGATCGGCGCGGGGCTGCGCGCCCGCTGGCCCGGCGTCAAGCGGGTGGCGATGCTCCACCGCGTCGGGCGGCTCGAGATCGGCGAAGCCAGCGTGCTCATCGCGGTCTCCGCGGCGCATCGCGGCGACGCGTTCGAGGCGTGCCGGCACGCGATCGACACGCTGAAACGCACCGTGCCCGTGTGGAAGAAGGAGCACTTCGAGGACGGCGAGGTCTGGGTGGGTCTCCAGGGCGGCTGAGCTGGTGGCGCTGCTTGCCCGGGTGGAGCGGACTATTCGCCGCCACGCGATGCTCGCGGGCGGCGAAACTGTCTTGGTGGGAGTGTCGGGCGGCGCCGACTCGGTGGCGCTGCTGCATCTGCTGATCGCGCTCGCGCCCTCGTGGCGTCTGCGGCTCCACGTGCTGCACGTCGACCACCAGCTACGTCCAGACTCGTCGAGCGACGGAGATTTCGTCCGCGTGCTGGGGGCGCGCCTCGGCGTCCCGGTCGACGTCGCGACCGTGACAGTGGATCGGCGCGAATCTCTCGAGGCGGCCGCGCGCACCGCCCGGCACGCGGCGCTCGAGACGTGGGCCGCGCGCGTCGGCGCCCAGCGGATCGCCCTCGGGCACACCGCCGACGACCAGGCCGAGACCGTGCTGATGCGCCTGGTGCAGGGCGCCGGTGTCCGTGGCCTCGCCGGCATCCCGCCCGTGCGCGGGCGAATCATCCGGCCGTTGATCGAGGTGCGGCGTGCTGCCCTCGAGGCCGAGCTTCGCCGGGCCACGCTCCCGTGGGTCGAAGACCCGACCAACCGCGATCCGAAGTTCCTGCGCAACCGGATCCGCCACGAGCTGCTCCCGCTCTTGGCAGACTCGTACAACCCCGAGGTGGCGGCCGCGCTCGCGCGCGTGGCCATGCTCTCGCGCGACACGGTCGACGCCCTCGACCGCGCCGCTGGCGCCGAGCTCGAGCGACTCGGTGTGTTCGCCGATTCGACGGTGATCCTGCCCCTGGATCCGCTGCGATCGCTTCCGCGCCAGACCGCCGCCGAGGTGCTGCGCCAGGGCGCGGGGCGGCTCGGCAGCCGCGCACCGCTCAGGGCCTGGGCTCATCGCGGCCTGCGTCGGGTTCTGGCGACGCCGGCGCTTCGCCGGCCGTTCAGGCTGGGCGGTGTCACCATCGAGGTGAGCTGCGGTCTCGTCCGCCTGGCGCTCGCTGCGACGGCGCCGCTGCCGGCGCGCGCGGTCGCGGTGCCAGGGCGCACCGAGCTGCCGGAGATCGGCCTGGCGCTCCAGGCGCACCTGCTCGCCGCCGCCGAATACACGATTCCCCGCGAGTCGAACCGTGCAGCGTTCGACGCCGACGGGCTCGCCGGCCCGCTGGTCGTTCGGGCTCGCCGACCCGGCGAGCGCCTGGTGCCGTTCGGCGGCGGTGAGCGGAGAATCAAGACGCTGCTCATCGACGCGAAGGTGCCGCGCTGGGATCGAGGCCGCGTCCCCCTGGTGGAGTCCAGTGGCGCGGTCCTCTGGATCGGCAACCTCCGCCGTGGCGCCGTGGCCCCGGTAACGCCGAACACGCGCCGCGTGCTCGAGCTGACGCTGGTTCCTCTGGCTAAGCCAGAGCGCGACCGGTTAGAGTAGAGCCCTCGATGAACACACTCGTCGTCCTCATCTTCGCGCTGCTCCTGGCCGGACCCGCGTGGGCCCAGCAGCGTCCCGCCCCGACCGAGACGCGCCCGGCGCCCAAGGTGGACCCGCGCGGCATCCTGCGCGCGATGGAAGAGGCGTTCAGCGCAGTGGCCGATCGCGTGACTCCGGCGGTGGTGCACGTGAGCGCGGTGCCCAAGAAGGGGCCGCCCGGCTCCGCCGAGGAATCGCCCGAGCGGTTCCGCGAGTTCTTCGGCGAGGAGTTCTACGAGCGCTACTTCCGTCGGCGCCCGCGTGAGGACGCGCGCGCCACCGGCTCGGGCGTCTTGGTGGATCCGAAGGGGTACATCTTGACGAACAACCACGTGATCGAGAACGCTCAGGACATCATCGTGCGTCTCTCGGATCAGCGGAAGTTCACGGCGCGCCTCGTCGGTCGCGATCCCAAGACCGACCTCGCCGTGCTCAAGGTGGACGCGCCCGCCGCGCTGCCGGCGGCCGAGCTGGGCGACTCCGACCATCTCCGCGTCGGGCAGTGGGCGATCGCGATCGGCAACCCGTTCGGCCTCGATCGCACCGTCACCGTCGGGATCATCTCTGCCACCGCGAGGACGAGGGTGGGCGTGACCCAGTACGACAACTTCATCCAGACCGACGCGTCGATCAACCCGGGTAACTCGGGCGGCCCGCTGCTGAACATCGATGGCAAGGTGATCGGGATCAACACCGCGATCGTCGCCGCCGGGCAGGGCATCGGCTTCTCGATTCCGATCAACCAGGCGCGCGACGTGATGCAGCAGCTCATCACGCGCGGCCGCGTGGTGCGCGGCTGGCTCGGCATCGCCATCCAGGATGTGACCGATCAGCTCTCCGGAAGCTTCGGCGTGAAGGAGCGCGGCGGCGTCCTGGTGGCCGAGGTGATGAAAGGCAGCCCCGCGGAGACGGCCGGTCTCAAGGCCGGCGACGTCGTGGTGGAGCTCGGCGGCGCGCCGGTGAAGGAAGTACCCGACCTCCAACGGAAGGTCGCCGCGGTCAAGCCTGGGCAGACGCTGAAGCTCACGGTGATCCGCGAGAAGAAGCCCGTATCCGTCACCGTCAAGATCGGCGAGATGCCCTCCGACGAGACGGCCGCCGCCGAGGCGCCCGAAGCCGACGAGTGGGGTCTGAGCGTCGAGGCGCTCACCGGCGACGCGGCGCTCCGGCTCGACCTCGGCGTCACGCGCGGGCTGCTGGTCACCGACGTGCAGCCCGGGAGCGCGGCCGAGAAAGCCGGCCTCAAGCGCGGCGACGTGATCCTCGAGCTCGCCCGCAAGCCGATCGACGATCCGACCCTCCTCTACAAGGCGCTGGGTGCGCTCAAGCCGGGTGAGTCGGTGCTGATCTACGTCCATCGCGTGGGCAGCGGCGCCGGCGCCGGCGCCAACCAGTACATCGTGATGGAACGCCGCCGGCCGTGACCGGCGCGGAGGGCAAGGCCGCGCAGCGGGGCACGGTCCTCGTCGTGGACGACGAGGAGGGCGTGCGGGCCTCGGTGCGCGCGATCCTCGAAGAGACTTGCGACGTCCTCGAAGCCGGCAACGGCGCCCAGGCGCTCGAAGTCATGAAGACGCACGAGATCGACCTGGTGATGCTCGATCAGCGGATGCCCGGCGAGGCCGGGATCGACGTCCTGCCCCGCATCAAGGCGGCGGATCCGTCGACAGTCGTCGTCATCGCGACGGCGGTCCGCGAGCTGCGGACGGCCGTCGAGGCGCTCAAGCGCGGCGCGTACGACTACCTGACCAAGCCGTTCGACGTCGACGACATCCTGATGCTGGCGCAGCGGGCGATCGACAAGCGCGCGCTCGAGCGCGAGGTCGTTGGCCTGCGCTCGGCGCTGTCGGGCTCCCCCGCCGACGGCAGCGGCGGCGCCGGCGCCTTCGAGGGCATGGTCGGCCGGCATCCCGAGATGGTCCGGATCTATCAGGTCGTCACGCAGATCGCGACGACCCCGACCACGGTGCTGATCACCGGCGAGAGCGGCACCGGCAAGGAGCTGGTCGCGCGGGCGATCCACGCGCGCAGCGGCCGCCGCGGTCAGCCCTTCGTCGCCATCAACGTGGCGGCGATCCCGGACACGCTGATCGAGTCCGAGCTCTTCGGTCACGAGAAGGGCGCGTTCACGGGCGCCCACGCGCGCAAGCTCGGCCGCTTCGAGTTGGCGCACGGCGGCACCGTGTTCCTCGACGAGATCGGCACGCTCCGCCTCGACCTCCAGGCGAAGCTGCTGCGCGCGCTGCAGGAGCGCGAGATCGAGCGTCTGGGTGGCGTGCGGCCGGTCTCGGTCGACGTGCGGATCCTGGCGGCGACGAACGTGAACCTCCGGAACGCCGTGCGGGCGCGCGAGTTCCGGGAGGATCTCTACTACCGGCTGAACGTGGTGCCGATCCACGTGCCGCCGCTGCGCGAGCGCCGCGAGGACATCCCGGCGCTCGTCGAATACTTGATTCGCAAGCTCGCCCGCGAGTGCAATCGCGAGGTGCGCGGCGTGTCGGCGGGCGCCCTCGACGTGTTGACGCGCTACGACTGGCCGGGCAACGTCCGCGAGCTGGAGAACGTCCTGCACCGCGCGGTGGTGCTGGCACGGAGCCCCGTCATCCACCTGCAGGACGTGCCGCTGGACGTCGCGATGCCGGAGACCGGCTCGCGCCTCGGCGAGGACGTCGGCCCGCCGTTGCGCGAGGCCATGGAGCAGTTCGAGCGTCAGTACATCCTGCGCGTGCTCGAAGGGGCGGGCTGGAACGTGAGCCGCGCGGCGCGCCTGCTCGGCGTCCACCGCAACACGATCCTCACGAAGCTCTCGGGCTGGGGCATCCAGCGCCCCGGCACCGGCGAGGGGCGCAGCCTCAGCCTGTAGCCGAGCGGTCGAGGAGCCCCACGCGGCCCAGCAACCCCTGGATGTGAGCGAGCGATCCGGCGAACCAGCCATTCGCACTGTTCGAGCTCGACCGGCTGGTGCGCCTCCAGCGTCAGTAGATAGCGTGCATGCGGGACGGGCGACTGGGATAGTGAGCAGCGGGGAATCGAGCGGCCGGCAGCGGCGAGAAGGCGCGGATTCCGCGCGTGGCGCGCTCTCGCCACAGCCGTGCCCCCTACCAGGAAAACAGATTCGTGAAGAAGTGCTTCACGCGGTCGGTGAACGTCGCGTCGCTCCGCGTTGGCTGATCGCGCACGCCTGGCGCGGCTGGCGTAGCCGACGCGTCGAGCGACGCCGTCGCGGGCCGCGTGACTCGCTCCTGATCCTGGACCGCGCCGACCGCGGGCGCCGGAGTGGTGGCCGTCCCGGCCGCCACTTGCTGAAGCGTCTCGGCGGCGCTGACGGTCACGTACGTGAACCACCATCCCTCGTAGATGTGGGTCTCGAGCGCGTGCCCATCCTTCTCGTAGACCTGCCGCATTCCATCCGCGGCCGCGCTCGTCCGCGACAGCGGTCGCCAGCCGTTCGACTCCAGCCGCGCCCGCATCGCGTCGCCGAGGCTCTGGGGCTCGAGGCGCCCGCGATAGACGAGCTGAGCCGCCTTGACCGACGGCGACTCGATCACGACGGAGCGATCGGGCTGATACGTGAGCCCCGCCGGCAGCTGGACGTCGGGAAACTGCGGCCGCGGCGCCGTCGTCGTCGCGCACGCGGCGGTCGAGAGCAGGATCAGGGCGATCGCACAGATTTGCTTATTCATGGGCGCAGCCTAGCAGGCACCCGCACGAGGAACCAAGAAAATGGAAAGCCGAGAAGGCCCGGAGCGCCTCGCCGGGGGCCCGTTTCAAGGGCGTAGCCCGTACATCACGCGCCATAGCGCGAGGAGATCGCCGACCTGCCGCCAGCCGACCCTGGGTCCGCTTTCCACGTGCTCCACGATGCCGACCAGCACCAGGGTGGTTCGCTCCGGGCGCGCGGCGGCCAGTCGCAGGCTCTCCGTGTAGGGCACCGCGCGGTCCTGGTAGCCGTGGATCAGCACGAGGCGCGCCGGGACGTCGCGCGCCACTCGCAGCGGCGAGAGCGCGTCGAGGTGGCGGTGGAGCTCCGGGGGTAGGGCGGCTGAGAACCGGGCGGCTTGCTCGGGCTCGCCGGTTTCCAGCAGCGCGCGGGACGGCGGATCGAGAAGATCCCGGTTGGCGCGGACGAACATTCGCACGAGCTCTGGATCGTGGTCGACCCGGCCTCGAACGGGCCCGAATCCATAGACCCCGGTCAGCCAGAACCGCACGACCTCTACCCCCGACGCGTAGCCGCCGAGGGACACGACCGTGCTCACCCGGTCGCGGACACGCGGGTCGGCGGCGGCGAGCAGGGCGGGACCGGCGCCGACGCTCACACCGATCGCCACGGTCGGCCCCGGGTGGCCGGCGAGCGTAGCGACCACGGTCTCGACATCCTCTGGTCCGAGCCGCCCCCGCGTGAGCCCCGCGATCGTCGGGACGGCGACGTCGAAGCCGGCCCGGGCGAGGAGAACTGCAGCTTCCCGAACCCTCGGCTCCTCCTTGCCGTCGGGAGCGAAGCCGTGGACCAGCACCAGCCGGGCCCCCCCGGTCCAGCCCTGGTGCATATAAACGTCCGCCTCCACGCCGGGGGCATCGAGGGGACCCCGGATTGGCGCGGCGGTTATCGCCGTGAGCAGGGGAGTGTGACCGAGGAATTCGACCAGGAATGCCGTCGCGAGCACCGCGTTCCAACCCGCTCGTAGGACGGGTGCGACCATTAATAGCGCCAGGAGGAGGAGCGGCAGGATCTGCCGGCCGGCCGGCTCCTGGCCCGACGGAGTGCCCCTGCCGCGTGCGGCGGTGACGCGCCTACTTGCGGTTGACGAACGTCACGAGGCGCCAACCCTTGAACAGGTTGACGTAGTCGATCGCCTCGGGCACCAGCGCCACCCGCTCGAGGAGCGGCTCGAGGGAGAGGTTCGACTTCCAGCCCAGGCGCGTGCAGAGCGGCGCGAGCATGTCTTCGACCCACCCGGTGACCGTGCGCTGGCTCCGGAAGTGGTTCAGGATCACGATGATGCCGCCGGGCTTCACGACGCGGCGCATCTCGCGCAGAACGGCTACCGGATCAGGCACGGCGGAGATCGTGTAGGTCGCCAGCGCCTTGTCGAACTCGTTCTCGCCGAAATCCAAGGACGTCGCGTCCATGACCTTCAACGTGACGTTGGGCATGGCAAGGTTGTGGACACGCTCCACCGCCTTGTCGAGCATCTCCTGCATGAGATCGATGCCCGTGAGCTGGCACGACCACGGGTACAGGGGAAGGTTCAGGCCGGTGCCGATGCCCACCTCGAGCACCGAATCGCTTCGCTGGATCGCCAGCTGCTTGACGGCGGCGGTCCGCCCGGGCGCGAAAATCCAGTCGAAGATGAAGTCGTAAACTGGCGCGTACAGCTCGTACGCACGCTGGACCTGCCTCTTCTCCAACGCGGCGTCCACTCAAAGCCCTCCGGAAATTCGAGTTTGGGTGTGAGGGGCCGGTCACAGCCGAGTGCTGGGCGTATTCTAACCACTGGTGTCATCGTTGCACAAGCGACTTTTCGCCTGACGGCAATTCAGAGGAGAAACCTGATCAAGAGCGTGGCCAGCCCAAGAAACGAAAAGAATCCGAACACATCGGTGAACGTCGTAATGATCACGCTCGACGCGATCGCCGGGTCGACCCGAGAGGTCTTGAGCGCGATCGGGATCAGCGTGCCCACGACGGCGGCAACGATCATATTGGCCACGAGGGCGACGCCCAGGATGAGCGACAGGAGTAGCTGCCCCTTCCAAAGGTAGGCGATGGCCGCGATCACGAGCCCGTTCAAGGCGCCGGTTGCCACGCCGAGCCAGAGCTCCTTGTAGAGCACGCGGCGCAGCACGCTCGCGGTCATATCACCCAGCGCGATCCCACGTACCACGACCGTGGCGGTCTGGGTCGTCGCGATTCCGCCCATCGAGGCGACGATCGGCATGAATACGGCCAGCGTCGCGAGGGTCTGGATCGACGACTCGAAGAGGCCGATGACAGAGGCGGCCAGCACGGCCGTCCCCAAGTTAATCAGCCGCCAGATGTTGCGCTTTGGGAAGACCGCCCTCGGGGAGTCGAGCACGGTCTCGTCGCCGGCGACACCGCCGAGGCGCTGGATGTCCTCGGTCGCTTCCTCGCGGATGACGTCGATGATGTCGTCGACGCCGATCGTGCCCAGGAGGCGGCGGTTGACGTCCACCACGGGGATCTGGATCAGGTTGTAGTGCTGCACGACCCGGGCGACCTCTTCCTGATCCGTGTCTACCCTGACGCTCTCTACGTCCTCGGTACGGATCGCGTTGATCGGCGTCGCGGCCTCGGCGGCGAGGAGCCGGTGAAGGGGAACGACGCCCACGAGGTGGTCGTGATCGTCGACGACGTAGAGGTAGAAGTCTCCCTCGCCCGGGGCCGCCTTGCGGATGTGCTCGATCGCCTGCGCGACGGTGGCCTCTTCCCGGACCGCGACGAACTCGGGCGACATGAGCCGGCCCGCCGTGCCCTCCTTGTACTCGAGGAGCTCCTGGACCTCCTCGGCCTTCTCCTCCTCCATGAGCTCCAGGATTTCCTCTGCCTGGGCCTTGGGCAGCTCCTCGACCACGTCGACGACGTGCTCCGGGGGCATGCGGTCAAGGACGCGCGAGACTTCGACCTCGGGCAGAGCTCCGACGAGCTCGCGCAGCGTCGGGTCGTCGAGCTCGGCGAGCACCTCGCCCGCCCGCTGCGGCGCGAGAAGACGGAAGAGACGGATCTGATCTTCGCGCGGAAGCTCCCGGATGACCCGGGAGACGTCCGCCGGGTGCGCGTCTTCCAGGAGGTCAGCGAGCCGCTCGTCTCTGCCTTCGCCGAGGAGCTGCTTGACGGATTCGATCAGTCGCCCGGTCTCGTCCATACCTTACTTCGGAGTATGAACGGGCTCAGGCGCGAGGCAAGCGATTTGTCGCGTCAGGCTCCGAACTTGGTCAGGCGCAGAGCGTTGGCCATCACCAGCGGCATGAGGTGCTGGGCGGGTATCACGCCGAGGCTGCCGGCGCCGCAGGCGCGCTCGGTGAAGGCCGTCACGACGTCGGCGCCGCAGTAACGGCTCCACACCAGAACCGGGACCGGTTGCCAGCCGTGCGCGGCCAGGATCGAGGGGGTCGCGTGATCGCCCGAGACGATGAGGACGTCGGGCTTCAGGGCGCGGATCTCGGGGATTGCCCGGTCCAGGCGCTCGAGCGCGTCGACCTTCGCGTCGAAGTCGCCGTCCTCGCCCGCCTTGTCGGTGTCCTTGTAGTGGACGAAGAAGAAGTCGTACGCGTCCCAGTGGTCACGCAGCGTCGCGAGCTCCTCCGCGAACGTGCTGCCGGTCTTGAGGACCTCCATCCCCACCACCCTCGCGAGCCCGCGGTACATCGGGTAGGCCGCAATCGCCGCGCTTCGGAGCCCGTAGACCTCGGGGAACCGCGGAAGCTGCGGCGACTGGTCGAAGCCCCGCACGAGGACCATGTTCGCGGGCGTCGCGTCGGCGAGCAGCCGGCGAGCCTCGGCGACGAACTTGTTGACGAGGGCGGCGGTGGCTTTCGCTTTCGGGTGGAGGGCCTTGATGGTGAGCGGCGGCTTGTCGAGCAGCTGCGGATCGCTCTCGGAGAGCTGTGCCGACAGCTTTGCGGCGCCGGCGCGGCCGCGCGCGCGGAGGACGAGGACGAAGCGATGCTCCTTCACGGGCTCGACGAGCACCTCGACCCCGGGCAGACGGATCGTGCGCAGCCGCTCCGTCAGGCGCACGCAGAGGTCCGTCGAGATCCGGCCGGCCCGGCGGTCGGTGATGCGGCCCGCGCGATCCACCGTGCAGAAGTTCCCGCGCGCGGCGATGTCGCCCGGGCGCAGGTCGAACTCGATGCCGAGCGCCTCCAGGACGCCCCGCCCGACCTGGAAGCGAAGCGGATCGTAGCCGAAGAGCCCGAGGTGCCCGGGGCCGCTACCAGGGGTAATCCCGGGCGCGACGTGACGGATGAGCCCGCACGCCGCCTCGCTCGCCAGCTGCGAGAGATTGGGCAGGCGCGCGGTTTCGAGCTCCGAGCGCCCGGTCTCAGGGCGGGGGAGCCCGCCGAGCCCGTCGAGCGAGACCAGCACGATCTTGGTCGTGTTGGGGATGACCAGCGGAGCGATCACGTCGAGCATGGGCGGCTCGCGGTCGATCACGCTTCCTTCACCCCGTTCTCGATCTGCCCGAGGCCGGTGATCTCCAGTCGGCACGTGTCGCCGGGCTGCAGGAAGACCGGCGGCTTCCTCGCGAAACCCACGCCGGGCGGAGTACCGGTCGCGATGAGGTCGCCAGGGGAGAGCGTGATCAGATTGGAGAGGTAGCTCACGAGATAGCGGACGTCGAAGATGAACGTCTTGGTGTTGCCGCTCTGCATCTGCTTGCCGTTGACCCACAGCTTGAGCTCGAGGACGTGCGGATCCGGAATCTCGGTTCGGTCGGCGATGTACGGGCCGACCGGCGCGAACGTCTCGGGGATCTTGCCGGCCATCCACTGGCTCCCGATGAACTGGAAGTCGCGGGCGCTCACGTCGTTGATGATCGTGTAGCCCCAGACGTAGTCGAGCGCCCGCTCCTTCGGCACGAAGCGCGCGGTGCGCCCGATCACGACGCCGAGCTCGACCTCCCAGTCGAGCATGCTGGAGCCGCGGGGTCGCAGGATCGGCTCGCCCGGATCGAGGATCGCGTTCGACCACTTCGCGAAGATCGGCGGCTCCTTCGGGATCGGCTGATTGGCTTCCTCCGCGTGGTCGCGGTAGTTGAGCCCGATGCAGATGAACTTCCCCGGGTCGTCGATCGGCGCGTGCAGGCGCGCCGAGGACGCGGGAACCGTCACCCACTCCTTGATCCCGGCGATCGCTTCCTCCGCCGCTGGGCCCCCTTCCATGAACGCCCGGGTGCTGTGCGGAACCAGGGCCGCGGCGATCTCCGCGGCCCGGCTCACGCCGCGACGCGTCAAAGTCGCCGCGACGCTCGCCTGAAGGTCGGCGATCCGATCGCCCTGCAGCGCACCGAGGCGCGGGGCTTGACCATTCGTGGAGAAGCGCACGAGCTTCATTGGTTGCGGGCCTCCTGACCGTGAATGTGCCGCCGATTATAGCGTTTGTCGAGTTTCCGCGCGTCGTTTGCTATAGTCATTTCTAGGACTGTGTCGGGTGGGCGCCCCATCGTGGGCGGACAATGGGTAGGAGGAACATGCGATGAAAACCGGAATCCGGATGCTGGCCCTGGCGGTATCACTCGTGATGCTCCTCACCGGCCCGCTCGCGCCCCTGGCGAACGCACAGCAGCCGGCCCCACCCCCGCCGGGTCAGCCGATTGAAATGAAACAGGAGAGTCACGCCGCCGAAAATGCGGCCTACAACATCGGCGCAGGCGTCGCCAACGTCTTCTACGTCCCGGGCAAGGCCGCGCTCTGCGGTCTCGGCGGAATAGTCGGCATCTTCGTGATGCTCGTGTCCGTTGGTTCCGCGCCCAAGACGGCGGCCGGCTTCGCGCGCGAAGGATGCGGCGGCAAGTGGATACTGACGGGCGAAGATCTCCGGCCCGATGCCGAGGCCCGGACGTTCGATTGGGAGAAGGATCGCTCGTACTGAAATCCTCGCGTCACGCGCGTTCGTCGCTCTCCTGTTCGTCGTGCTCCTCGCCGCCTTCGCGGTCGGCATCTGGGGTACGGTCCTCCGGCCGGCCGCGTACGAGGTGCGCGGCGTTCTCGTCGCGCGGCCCACGCCTGATCTGATCGTCGTGCGCCACGAGCCCGTTGCGGGGCTCGGGATGGGCGCCATGGAGCTGATGGCTGTCTCTGCCGAGCCGGCGCTGCTGGACCCCCTCGCGCCGAAGGAGGGGGATCGCGTCAAGCTCGCCGTGCGGCAGCGTGACGATCGGCTCATTCTCCTCCGTATCGAGCGGCTCCCGTAACTCAACGCTTGCCGGCGAGACCGCGGATATAGCGCGCCAGCTCCTCGATCTCCGCGTCGCTGATCGTCGAGCCGAAGGCGGGCATGCCCGGCCTCCCGATCGGCGCGCCCCCGTGCTTGATGATGTCGACGAGGTACTGATCGGAGCGACGGCCGAGCCGCTCGCCGTCGGCGAGGTTCCCGGGACGGACCAGGAAGAGCGCGGCACGCCACGAGCCGCGCCCGTCGGAGCCATGGCAGGTGGCGCAAAGGCCCAGATACAGGCGCTCGGCACGAGGCGCGCCCAGCGGTACCTTGGGGGTGTCGAGCAGCCACGCCAGGCCGCCCGTGAGGACGCCGACCGCCGCGAGCACGATCACGAGCGCGGCGACCGGGCGGCGCATGGCGGCGAGGATAGCACCTGACCACTTGACAACGGGCGGCGAGAAAGCATAAAGAAGCTAATTCTTTACGTGGGTTGTTTGCCCGCCGGACCGGCGCCAAGGATAGCCCAAGGAGGCTCACGATGAACGATCCGCAGCCAGTGCGAACTGGGCCCTCGACCGTCAACCGCAGAAAATTCCTCACGGCCGCCGGCGCCGGCGTTGCGGGCGGTTCGTTGCTAACGATGCTCGAAGCGCGTCAGGCTCCGGCGCAGATCAAGGGGACGACGCTTCGCATTCTCCAGTGGAGCCATTTCATCCCCGCGTACGACGCCTGGTACGACAAGTTCGCCAAGGAGTGGGGCGAAAAGAATGGCGTCAAGGTACGGGTCGACCACATTCCGCATCTCGACATTCCGGCGCGCATGGCGGCCGAGTTCGCCGCCGGCGCCGGCCACGACATCATCTACAACGGCTCGTCCATCCTGACCCGGCTTTACTACAAGAACCTCGTCGATCTCACTGACATCGCCGATGCGGCGGCCAAGAAGTACGGCGGCTGGATTCCCGCGGCGCGGTCGCTCGTCGAGGTGGAAGGTCGCTGGTACGGCCTGCCGATCTTCTACATCCTGGCGCCGATGCTCTATCGGAAGGATCTTTTCGACGCCAATAATCTAAAATATCCCGACACGTGGGAGCTGGCGCGGGTGGCCGCCCGCACGCTCAAGCCCAAGGGGCATCCCACGGGCATCGCGCTGTCCCAGTGCGCCGACGCGAACCTCTTCTGGCGCTCGATGTTCTGGAGCTTCGGGGGCACCGAGGCGACGCCCTCGGGTGACCAGCCCACGATCGACTCCAAGGAGCTCCGCGAGTTTCTCAAGTTCGCCAAGGCGCTCTTCGAGGAAGGCATGACGCCGGAAGTCTTCTCCTGGGACGACGCGTCCGACAACCGTTACCTGGCCTCGGGTATCGCCTGCTGGGTCCACGACGCCATCTCGGCGTACCGCACGACCGAGGACACCAATCCTCCGGTGTTCGCCAACACGTTCCTCGGCCTCGAGCCCCAGGGGCTGCCGGGCAAGCGGGTGAGCTGCGCGGCGCCGAACGTCTGGATGGTGTGGAAGTTCTCCAAGAACCAGCAAGCGGCAAAGGAATGGCTGGCGTACCTCATCGACAACGATCTCGAGGGAATGACGCAGAGCCGGGGCTACAACATGCCGTACCTCAACGATCGCTACAAGAAGCCCATGCCGGTGATCGGGACCGACCCCAAGCTGCAGATCCTCCAGGACTTCCCGAAGATCGTCGCGTTCTACGGCCAACCGGGACCGTCGACCACCCCGATCCAGGAGATCGTGAACACGTTCGTCTTCCCCGACATGATCACGAAGTTCTGCCGCGGCATGGCAATGGAAGACGCGATCAAGTGGGGAGCGGGCGAGTACCGTAGGATCTACGCCAAGTACAAGCAGGCATGACCGCTAGCTCGTCGCGCGGCGGCCCGGAGGCGGCAAGCCCCCGGGCCGCTGCCGTCTCGATCGTTGTTCGGGCGCGTCCTCGCCGGTGGTTCTCGAGCCAGACGTCCCGGCGACTCGCCTTCGGCTACCTCTTGCTCGCGCCCGCTGTCCTCTACGTCCTGCTCCTCGTGGGAGCTCCGTTCCTGTTCTCGCTCTTTCTGGCGTTGAGCGATGCGTCGGTCGCCGACACGACGGCGAGCTTCGTGGGGCTGGAGAACTTTCGCGCGGCGTTCGAGAGCGACGTCTTCTACATCGCGCTCCGCAACAGCATCGGGTTCACCGTGGTGGCCGCCGTCTTCAAGGGCCTGCTCGGCACCAGCCTCGCGTTTCTCCTGCTCCAGCCCTTCTGGGGAAGGAAGTTCATCCGCGGCCTCGTGGTGATCCCGTTCACGCTCCCCATCAGCATCAGCGTGCTCGGCTGGAAGTGGATGTACGACTCTCAGTTCAGTGTCATCAACTGGTTCCTGAGCCGCATCGGGGTCATCGGGACCTACGGTTCCGCCGGCTGGCCGGTGTGGCTGGGCGAGCCCCATCTGGCGCTGCTGGCGTGCATCATGGTGAACGTGTGGCGCAACTTCCCGTTCTCGGCCATCGTGCTCCTCGCCGGGTTCACGTCGGTGCCCACCGAGATCCTCGACGCCGCCCGTGTCGACGGCACCAACTTCTTTCAGCGCTTCCGTCACGTCGTGGTTCCCATGATCGCGCCCATTCTGTTGATCGGCCTCCTCTTCGATACGGTGTTCACGCTATCCGATCTGGGCGTCGTGTACCTCCTGACCCAGGGGGGCCCGGCGAACGCCACGAAGATCCTTCCCGTGCTCGCCTATCAGGTCGGGATCCAGGCCGGTGCGCTCGGCAGAGGGGCGGCGATCGCGCTGTTCCTTTTCCCGTTGCTGCTCCCCCTGATGATCCTGATGCTCAGAAACTTGAAGCGCCGAGAGTACTGACCGATGGCTGCCGCTCCGCGCACGCAGCGCCAGAAGGAGATCCGCCGCCATCTCTGGATCTACGGGGCGATCACGCCCTATGTCGTCGTCGCCATCTTCCCGATCTACTGGATGGCCCTCACGGCCTTCAAGCAGGATCCCGACCTCTACCGGATGGACCAGTTCCCGCTGTGGTTCCACATGGCGCCAACGTGGAAGAATTTCTCCTACCTCTTCTACAGCACGAACTACGGCGCCTGGATCGTCAACACGATGATGATCGCGGCGTGGGTCGCCGTCATCACCCTGGTCATCGCGGTGCCGGCCGGCTACGCGCTGGCCCGGCTCCGCATCCCCGGGTCCGAGAACCTCGGCATCGCGGTGTTCATGACCTATCTGGTCCCGGGCATCATCCTCTTCATTCCGCTGGCGCGGGTGGTGTCAATGGTCGGGCTGCAGGACAGCTGGTGGGCGCTCGTGCTGGTGTATCCGACGATCACGATCCCATTTTGCACTTGGCTGCTGATGGGATTTTTCAAGACCGTGCCGATGGAGATGGAGGAGGCCGCCCGCGTCGATGGCTGCGGCTACCTCGGCGCGCTCCTGCGGATCGTGCTCCCGGTGAGCGTCCCCGGGATCCTGACGGCCGTGATCTTTGCCTTCACGCTCTCGATGCAAGACTTTCTCTACGGGCTGGCCTTCGTCGCGCCAGGCGACCAGAAGCCGGTGACGGTTGGCGTGCCCACGGAGCTGATCCGCGGCGACGTGTACTACTGGGGCTCGCTGATGGCGGCGGCCCTGATGGTGGGGCTACCGGTGGCGATCCTCTACAACTTTTTCCTGGACCGGTTCATCCAGGGGATCACCGGGGGCGTCGGGAAGTAGAGCCTCTGGGGCCTCGAGCGCCGAGACGCTCAGTCCTCTTTGTCTGCCTTCAGAATCGGATCGGGACGACCGGGATAGCCGAGGTGGAGCATCAGGTACCTGACGGGCTTGTCCGAGCGGTTCGTGTGGTTGTGCCACCATCCGCCGTTGTCCATGAAGGACTGTCCCGCCGCGTGGTACTGCGCGCCCTTGATGCCGACGGGACCATCTTGATAGTCCGTGATGAGCTGGCCCTCGATGACGAATATGAAGGTCGGGACGCGGAACTGCTGCCGGCCGGTCTGCCCGCCGGGCTCCAGCTCCACGGTCCCGCCGGTGACGAAAAGCGGCTCGTTGACCGTCGCGGCGAATCCGCCGAGCGACGTGACCAGCCCCCGGACCTTGAGCCCCTTCGCCTCCGGGGCCTTTTGATCCTGAGCATCCGCCGGAAGAATCGCGGAACCGACGACGAGTAGGCTGGCCAGCGCAACTATCAACGCCTTGATGATCATCGGTGTGCTCTCCAGGAGAAGATGTGAGTTGTCCGCCGCGAACCGAGCCGGCGCTCTGACCCTCCGCGCCGCCCAGCCGACGCCCGCGAACGCCCCGAGCCACGCGCACGCTAACAGAGGCGGTTCGAGAATGTCAAGGCTGACATGGCCCGACGCCGTCGTCACCTCGACGATGTTGCTCACGCTGACGGGGATCGTCGCGTTGAATCCTCGACCAGCGGGAAGCGTCGATGTGGCGCCGGGGTTCCGAGTCGAAGTGGTCGCCACCGGAGTTCCCCGTCCGATCCAGCTCGCGTTCGATTCCGGCGGCCGACTCGTCGTGCTGAGCCCTGGGTGGTTCGGAGACGCGGCCGGTGAGATCTATCGCCTGGATCTCCGCGGGGCCCGGCCGATCGACGCGACTCGGGTGCCGCGTGTCGTGATCCCCTTCGCCGGCGAGGCGCGCAAGACGGTGTTCGGGAGTCTCGCGGTCGACCGGCGAGGGGATCTCTTCCTCGGAGAGGAGAACGGCAACCGCATTTATCGCCTGGGAGGCGACCAGCGCCTCCAGGCGGTTGTCGTCGGGCTGAACCACCTCCTCGGCGGGACCGCGTTTTCGCTCGACGGTCAAGGTCGTCTCGTCTTCGTGGACTATGCGAGCGCGGAGACCCATCTTCGCTCGGAGACGCCCCTGCCTCCCTCGCTCAGCTGGCTCGTCGACGAGGCCTATCGTGGCCCGCTGGTCTTCCGCATCGACCCGGCCGAGGAACGGCCGCTCCCGCGGCGAGCCGATCTGCTCGTCCCGATCTTCCCGCAACGGGAGGCCGCTCGTCCTGATCGCGAGCCTCTCTGGCGACTGATCGGTGTGACCGCGACGCCTGGCGACGAGCTCGTGTTCCTGAGCTCCGTCGGCGAGGTGTTGAAGCTCGGAGCCGACGGGGTGCTCCGTCTCGTCGTCAGACTCCCGGCGGGTCACTACCATCGCACCAACCTGACGACCGGCCCCGACGGCAGCGTCTTCGTCTGCGCCGGTTACCAGATTCGTCAGATCTTCCGCATTTCTCCGACCGGGGGGGTCAGCGTGGTGGCCAGCGAGCTCGGCGATCCCGGCGGCATCGTGCTCGACGCCACCGGTGCCCTCTACGTCCCGGAGACGGCGCTTCACCGGATCATCCGCATCGCACCGGATCGCTGAGTCCGGTACCGAAGAAGAGCGGTCAGGCGCCCTCGACCATCGAGGCGGTGAGGCCGCGCACGAAGCCCCTGGCGAAGACGGCGGAGATGGTGACGACCGGGATCGCCAACAGATTGACGCCGGCCACCGCGGCCAGCTCGTCGAGCGCCACGTCAAAGGTGCCGAGTCCGGCCGTGATCGTCTGATTGTGCGGGGTCAGCAGGAAGACGGAGGCGATCATGAAGTCGCTGGCGACGATCCCGAGCGTGAAGATTCCCGCGGCGACCAGCACCGGTCGGCTCATCGGCAGCACGATGCGGAAGAAGGCGCCGGCGCGGCTCGCCCCCTCGATCAGGGCCGCGTCCTCGACCTCGCGCGGCAGCTGCTGGAAATAGCCCGAGAGCATCCACACGCAAAAGGGCAAGGCCATGGTCGGGTAGATGAGGAGAAGCGCCAGCAGGTTGTCGTCCAGACCGAGCGCGCTCACGACCTGGTAGAGCGGGATGAACAGGATGGTCTGCGGGACGATATACGTGGCGAAGATCGCGCGCCGCCACCACTGGAAGCCGGGCGGACGCAGCCGGCCGAGCGCGTAGCCCGCGGCGATGCTCGCCACGACCGTCGCCGTGACCGACCCGGCAAAGACGACGAGCGTGTTCACCAGCCAATCCAGAAACGGATAGGAGCGGCGCAACGCCCTCCCCACGAAGCCCCGGACCTCGCCCTCGCGCTCGAACAGCTCCTGGAAGTTTTCCAGGGTTGGGTTCACGACGATGAACGGATTGCCGAAGACGTCCTCCTCGGGGGTCTTCAACGACTGCACCAGCATGAAATAGATCGGGAACAGGCAGTAGACCGTAGCGACGAGGATCAGGCTCCCGTGGCCGAGCTTCGCCCACCAGGGTCGCGGGCTCACGTGGCCTCTCGCCGCGGAGGGTCGAACAGCCGGAACAGCACGAGGAGGATCGTGAGCAGGAACGGGACCAGCGTCAGCGCCAGGGCCGAGGCCGGTCCATACTGTCCCGCCTTGACGGCGAGGAAGTACGCGTGCGTGCCGATGACGGGGAAGACGATCCGGCCCGCGGTGAGCATCCAGACGTTGGCGAGGTCGGCGAAGGCACCCGTCAGCGAGAGGAACACTGCAAGCGCGAGGAACGGCCTGAGCAGCGGCACCGTCACCAGACGGAAGCGTCGCCACCGACTCTTCGATTCCAGGAGCGCGCACTCGAACAGCTCGGGCGGGATTGCGTTGATGCCGGCCAGGAGCAGGACCCCGATGAAGGAGCTCCCGCGCCAGATGTTGAACAGGATGATACTGGTGAACGCCCAGGCTCCGGTGCCGAGGGTGCCGTCGACCAGGTGCTTCAAGTGGCCCATGGCCGGCGCGTAGGCGGTGGTCGTCGGCGGGCTCAGGGTCCAATACCAGCCGATCACGCTCACGCCGGCGGGGTAGGCCCAGGGGATGAAAATCGCCAGGAAGACGAGGGCCCGGCCGCGGAACGGCCGGGCCAGCAGAAGCGCGAAGCCGAGCCCGAGCGCGAGCTTCGCCACGCTGGTGATGATCGCGTAGACGACGGTCACGAGCGCGGCCCGCCAGAACTCGGGGTCGCCAAGAAGTCGACCGTAGTTGGTGAGCCCGACGAACTCGGCCGAGCCATCCTTGAGCGGTGAGAGGTCGGTGAAGCTCGTCCAGATCTCCCACCCGATCGGGTAGGCGAGCGTCGTCAGGAGCAGGAGCAGCGTCGGGGCGAGGAGCAGGTACGCGAGCCGGATGTCCCGGGTGCGCCCCGCCGACCTCGCCGCCGCCACCGAGGGACTAGATCGCGAGCTCGGTCTTGTTGTCGAAGAAGCGGAGCTGCTCCGGAAGGAGCGCCAGCCGGAGCTTGTCGTGCAGCTTCGCGCGCACGGTGGGATCGACGCGCGCGACGATGACGGACTGGGCGACCTTGACGTCGAGCAGGATCTCGGATCCGAGCGGCTCGACGACCTCCACCACCGCCTCGACGCAGTAGTCGGCCGAGTCGCTCCCGGTCGCGACGTGCAGGTCCTCGGGGCGGATGCCCAGCGTGACCCGCTGGCCCTTGTAGGCGCCGAGACGGCCGGCGATGGACGCCGGGGCCTTCACGCGCAGCCCGGGAGTCTCCGCCCAGAGCGCGCCGTTCGCCTCGGCCACCGACACGTCCATGAAGTTCATCGCCGGCGAGCCGATGAACCCGGCGACGAACCGGTTGGCGGGCTTGCTGTAGAGCTCGAGCGGCTCGCCGACCTGCTGGATCCACCCGTCCTTCATGACGACGACGCGGTCGCCGAGCGTCATCGCCTCGACCTGGTCATGCGTGACGTAGATGGCGGTCGTCTCGAGCCGGTCGTGCAGCCGCTTCAGCTCGACGCGCATCTGCACGCGCAGCTTCGCGTCCAGGTTCGAGAGCGGCTCGTCGAACAGGAACACCTGCGGGTGGCGCACGATCGCGCGGCCGACCGCGACGCGCTGACGCTGGCCGCCGGAGAGCTGGCGTGGCTTCCGCTTGAGCAGCTCCTGGATCCCGAGGATCTCGGCCGCCTCCTGCACTCGCTTGGCGATCTCGGGCTTGGGGAACTTCCGCATCTTGAGCCCGAATGCCATGTTGTCGTAGACGGTCATGTGCGGGTAGAGCGCGTAATTCTGGAAGACCATGGCGATGTCGCGGTCCTTCGGCGGCAAGTCGTTGACGACCCGATCGCCGATCGTGATCTCGCCAGCCGTGATCTCCTCCAGCCCAGCGACCATCCGCAGCGTCGTCGACTTGCCGCACCCGGAGGGCCCGACCAGGACGACGAACTCCTTGTCGCGGACGTGGAGGTTCACGTCCTTGACCGCGTGCACCTCGTCGTATTTCTTGTTGAGTTCCTTCATCATCACTTGGGCCATGCGGGTGTCTCCTTAGTCTCCGGCGACTA
>QHSI01000050.1 GCA_003221515.1 Candidatus Rokuibacteriota bacterium | reverse complement strand
CCGACTCTCGACGGCAAAGCCCGGGCGGCTCTATCGTGACGCGCTCGAGCTGCTCGAGCGCCCGCTACTCGGGCACGTCCTGTCGCTGACCGGGGGTAACCAGCTCCGCGCGGCTCGGCTGCTCGGGCTCAATCGCAACACGCTCCGCAAGCGTTGTCGCGAGCTTCACCTGGACCTGCCGCAGTCAACCCGCGGCGCCCGCGGGGCGGCCGTTTAGTTGTTGGGGCCGCGAAGGGCCGGCGAAGCCGGGGCGCTCCTCGATGTTGCGTCGACGCGCCTCCGGCCGGCGCTCGGATACGGGCTGAACCCGCGGCGGTCGCGTAATATGGCGACAGACCATGGCCGACGTGGTGATCCCGGACGTCAAGACGCTCGCGACGCAGATCTCGGAAGGGTCGATCCGCGCCCTCGGGCGCGGTCTCACCTGGGTGGAGTCCGGCGGGCCTCGGGCGGAGGCGCTCTCCGCCCGCATGTTTCCGAACACCGGGCGGGCCCAGGTCGTCGGCCTCACCGGCGCTCCCGGTAGCGGCAAGAGCACGCTGGCTCGCGCGCTGGCGCTGGTGGCGCGGGCTCGCGGGCGTACCGTCGGCATCGTCGCCGTCGACCCGTCGTCGCCGTTCTCGGGCGGCGCCATCCTCGGCGATCGCATCCGCATGAACGACCTCGCCCTCGATCCCGGCGTCTTCATCCGTTCGATGGCGACGCGCGGCGCCCTGGGCGGCCTGTCTCGCGCGGCGGCCGACGCCGTCGACCTCATGGACGCGGCCGGGCGGAATCTCGTCCTCGTCGAGACCGTCGGTGTCGGGCAAGACGAGGTCGACGTCATGCGTCTGGCCCACACGGTGCTGGTCGTCTCCGTGCCGGGGCTGGGCGACGACGTCCAGGCGCTCAAGGCCGGCGTGCTGGAAATCGCCGACGTGCACGTGGTCAACAAAGCCGATCGCGAGGGCGCCGACCGGACGGTGGCCGAGCTGCGCGCGATGCTCACGCTGCTGCCGACGCCGGAAGCGGCGTGGGTACCCCCGGTCCTGGCGGCGTCGGCCGCGCGCGACGAAGGGATCGAGGCGATCGCCGACGCGCTCGACGGCCACATGGCGTTCCTCAAGACCAGCGGCGAGCTCGAGCGGCGTCGCCGGCGAATCGTGACCGCGCGCGTGCTGAAGATCGCGCAGGACCTGGTGGCCGAGACCGTCCTCGAGCCCTTCGACGCGACGGGCACCGAAGGCGCGACGCTGCTGGATCGGGTGACCCGTCGCGAGCTGACGCCCCACGCGTGCGCCCGCGCGCTGCTCGCTCGGACGGCCAATCGCATCGACCTCGCGGGCGAAGGGAGAGACCGCCATTGACGACCGCACCGGGAACCGCAGCGCAGCCGCTCCGCGTCGCGATCATCGGCGCCGGCCCCACCGGGTACTACACAGCCGATCCACTCTTGAAGAACCCGAAGGTGGTCGTCGAGGTGGACCTGTTCGATCGGCTCCCGACGCCCTACGGCCTGGTGCGCCTCGGCGTGGCGCCCGATCACCAGAAGATCAAGTTCGTCACCAACGCGTTCGACAAGATCGCCGCCAGCCCCCGCTTCCGGTTCTTCGGCGGCGTCGAGATCGGCAAGGACGTGACGGTCGCTGACCTCCAGGCGCACTACCACCAGATCGTGTTCTGCACCGGCGCGCAGACCGACCGCCGGATGGGGATTCCGGGCGAGGACCTGAGCGGGAGCCATCCGGCCACCGAGTTCGTGGCCTGGTACAACGGTCATCCGGACTACCGGGACTGCTCGTTCGACCTCTCGCCGGAGCGCGTGGCGGTCGTTGGCGTCGGCAACGTCGCGGTCGACGTCGTGCGCATCCTGTGCCGGACGCCGGAAGAGCTGGCGACCACCGACATCGCCGACTACGCGCTGGAGGCGCTGCGCAAGAGCCGCGTGAAGGTGGTGTACCTGCTCGGGCGCCGCGGGCCGGCGCAGGCGGCGTTCACCAATCCCGAGGTCAAGGAGCTCGGCGAGCTGGCCGACGCCGACGCGATCGCGATCCCGGAGGAAGTCGAGCTCGACCCGCTGAGCCGCGCCGAAGTCGAGCGCAGTCAGGACCGAGCCACGCTGAGGAAGGTCGAGATCCTCCAGGAATACGCGCGGCGGCAGCCCTCCGGGAAATCGCGCCAGCTCTTCCTGCGCTTCCTCGTGTCGCCGCAGGCGCTGATCGACGACGGCGCCGGCCACGTGGCCGCGATGCGCCTGGTGAAGAACGAGCTCCAGGCCTCGTCCACCGGCGCCCTGCAGGCGCGCGCGACCGGCCGCGTGGAGGAAATTCCCGTCGGGCTCGTGTTCCGCTCGGTTGGCTATCGCGGCGTGCCCGTGCCCGGCGTGCCCTTCGACGAAAAGGGCGGGGTGATCCTGAACGCCAAGGGCCGTGTGCTCGATCCGGCCACGCGGCAGCCCCTCCGCGGGCTCTACACCGCCGGGTGGATCAAGCGCGGCCCGTCGGGCGTCATCGGCACCAACAAGCCCGACGCGGCCGAGACCGTCGAGCTCATGTTCGAGGACCTGGAGCCCGGCGTCGTGCTCGAGCCGCCGCAGGCCACCGCCGCCGCGGCCGAAGCGTTGATCCGCGAGCGCCAGCCGCGCGTCGTCTCCTACGCCGACTGGCTCAAGCTCAACGAGATCGAGGTGCAGCGCGGGCGGGCCCAGGGGCGGCCGCGGGTCAAGCTGACCCGCGTGGAGGAGATGCTGGCGGCGCTCGGCCGCTGAGAGCTCAGCGGGAGATCGTCAGCCGGTCGAGCCCGTAGTTGTCCGCGTCCAGCCACGGCTTGCCCTCGGCGAAGCGGGTCGAGCGGAACGGCGTGAGGTCGACGGTTTTCGGTTTGCCGTCCACGATCCACTCGGCCAGGCACTTGCCGATCGCCGGCGACGTCTTGAACGAGGTGCCCGAGTCGCCGAGCATGCAGTAGAGTCCCGCGACCGACGGGATCTGGTCGATGATCGGCCGGCCGTCGGGGCTCATCATGATCATCCCCGCCCAGCCGCCGCGCATGGTCGCGTCGGCGAAGACCGGCAGGCGCGCGCTCAACGCCTCGCGGCAGGTCGCGACGAACTCCGGATCGACGCCCTCGTCGTACGTGTTGGGATCGGCGTGGCCGACACCGAGCTCGACGCCGATCAGCGTCGCGGCCGTGCCCTCGGGCCGGAACCACGAGTGGCGAGTGGCGTCGATGACGACGCAGTGGCGCGTGTCGAAGCCGGCCGGCCAGCGGAAGATCGTGATCTGGATCCGATGGGGCTGAAGGCCGAAGTCGAGGGCGAGCGGCTTCAGCAGCGGCGACGCCCACGCGCCCGGCACGAGGACGACCGCGTCGGTGTCGATGCGCCCGCGCGGGGTCTCGACCCCGACGACGCGCCCGCGCTCGGTGACGACCTGCGTGACCTCGCACCCGGTCTCGATCGTGGCGCCCAGCCGCCGTGCCGCCGCCGCGAAGGCGAAGGTCGTCGCGTTCGGATCGGCGAAACCCGAGTCGGGTTCCCACGCGGCGGCGCCGATGTCGTCGACGCGGCTGCCCGGCAGCAGATCGCGCACGCGGTCCCGACTCACGACCTGAGTGCCGATCCCGAGGCGCTGCTGCCGTGCCACGTTGCGCTCGAGCGCCGCCTCGAATCCCGGAGCGACCATCTGCAAGAAACCGATCGGCTCGAAGCCGCAGTCGCCGCCGACGATAGTGCGGAATTCGCGAAAAATCTTGAGGCTTTCGAACGCCAGCCGGGACTCGGCCTCGTTGGTGTAATGCATCCGTACCAGGGAGCCCGATTTTCCGGTCGCGCCGGCGCCGAGATGTCGCCGCTCGAGCAGCAGGACGCGTCTAACTCCGCGAGCGGCAAGGTGATATGCGGTGCTGGCCCCGTTCGCACCACCGCCCACCACGATCACGTCGGCGCGCCTCGGCATGGAAACCATGCGCCATGCTACGTCGGCCGACCCCTCCTCTGCTAGGATGATTAGGTTGGCTACTACCGGAGGAACCGTGGCTCAGGCAGAGTCAGTCGTCGTTCTACAGCAGCGTCTCGCCTACGAGCAGAAGCTCGTCCAGCTCGTGGACCGGATCCACGCGGCCAAGAGCATCGACAGCCTCTTCATCGAGCTCCAGGGCGAGATCCTGGGCCTTCTCGACGCCGACCGGATGACGCTCTACGCGGTCGATCCGGGCAAGCAAGAGCTCTACTCGAAGTTCCTCGCGCTCGACACCGTCAAGGAAATCCGGGTTCCGGTCAACGAGAAGAGCATCGCCGGCTTCGTCGCGGCCACCGGCAAGATCGTGAACATCGCCAACGCCTACGACCGGGCCGAGCTGATGATGATCTCGCCGACCCTGAGCTTCGACAGCTCGTGGGACAAGAAGACGGGCTTCCGGACGAAGCAGATCCTGGCCATGCCCGTGCTCCACGAGGGCCGGGCGATCGGCGTGATCCAGCTCCTGAACAAGAAGAAGGGCGCCCGGTTCACCAAGGACGACGAGACCGGCGTCTCGCGGATGGCCAAGACGCTCGGCATCGCGTTCAACAATCAGACCCAGCTGCTCCAGAGCCAGAACCGGCCCAAGACCAAGTTCGACTACCTGCTGGCGCAGCACCGGGTCTCGCAAGACGAGCTGAACTCGGCGATCTCCGAGGCGCGGCGCTGCCAGACCGACGTGGAGTCGATCTTGATCGAGCAGTACAAGGTCCCGAAGAACGAGCTGGGCGTCTCGCTGAGCCAGTTCTACCGGTGCCCGTTCGTCGAGTACGACGAGCGGATCATCCCGCCGCCTGATCTCATGAAGGATCTGCGGATCGAGTACCTGCGGCGTAACGTCTGGATGCCGCTCCGCCGCGAGGACGACGGCGTCCTGGTCGTCATCGACAACCCGCAAGACCTGCAGCGGGTGGACAGCGTCAGCCAGGCGCTGAAGAACCGGAAGATCAAGTGGGCGGTCGGGCTGCGGCAGGACATCCTGCTCTTCCTCGGCCAGGCCGGCGGCGAGTCGACCGCGAAGGACTCGATCGGCACGATCCTCGGCGATCTGCGGGCCGAAGACGTCACCGAGACGTTCGACCTGGGCCTGGGCGAGCTCGACGAGAACGACAGCGCGGTCATCCGGCTCGCCAACCAGATCATCGTCGACGCCTACAAGGCGCGCGCGTCCGACATCCACATCGAGCCCTACGGCACCCAGAAGGACACCGTGATCCGGTACCGGATCGACGGCGAGTGCTCGGAGTACCAGAAGATCCCCGGCGCCTACCGGCGCGCCATCGTGGCGCGCGTCAAGATCATGGCGCAGCTCGACATCGCCGAGCGGCGCAAGCCCCAGGACGGCAAGATCAAATTCAAGCTCTCCGACCGCGAGATCGAGCTGCGCGTCGCCACGATCCCGACCGCGAACCAGAACGAGGACGTGGTCATGCGGATCCTGGCCGCCAACGAGCTGATCGCCCTCGACAAGCTCGGCATGACGGACCGCAACCTGCACGAGATCAAGCGGGTCGCCGAGAAGCCGTACGGGCTCATCCTCTGCGTGGGGCCGACCGGATCGGGCAAGACCACGACGCTACACTCGCTCCTCGGCCACATCAACAAGCCCGAGCGCAAGATCTGGACCGCGGAGGACCCGGTCGAGATCACGCAGTACGGCCTGCGCCAGGTGCAGGTGATGCCGAAGATCGGCTTCGACTTCGCCGCCGCGATGCGCGCCTTCCTCCGGGCCGACCCGGACGTGATCATGGTCGGCGAGATGCGCGATGCGGAGACGGCCGCGACCGGCATCGAGGCCTCGCTGACCGGCCACCTGGTGTTCAGCACCCTCCACACCAACAGCTCGGTGGAGACGGTCATCCGTCTGCTCGACATGGGCCTCGATCCGTTCAACTTCGCCGACGCGCTGCTGGGGATCATGGCGCAGCGGCTCGTCAAGCGCATCTGCAAGGACTGCAAGACGGAGTACCATCCCGACCGCGCCGAGTACGACGAGCTCGCGCAGGCGTTCGGCGAGGCCGCGCTGGCCGAGCGCCACAAATACGACGAGGCGTTCGTGCTCTACCGCGGCAAGGGCTGCGGCTCGTGCGGCAAGACCGGCTACCGCGGCCGGGCCGCCATCCACGAGCTGCTCATCGCGACCGACGAGATGAAGCGGCTCATCCAGTCCAAGTCGCGCGTCGCCGAGATGCTGGCGCACGCGAAGACCGAAGGGATGACCACGCTCGTCCAGGATGGCGTGCTCAAGACCATCAGCGGGCTTACTGACTTCCGCCAGGTCAAAGCTGTCGCTATTAAGTAGTCCGGGGCGGGGGCGCGGGGGTGGGTAGGCCCCTCCGCGGTCCGGTAGCCGCATCCCGCAGCGTCCTCTTCTAAGAACTTTCCCTCGGGACAACCCTGACTACACGGACCGCGGAGGGGCCTACCCACCCCCGCCCCCCCGCCCGGACTACTGTTGCGCAGGCTTGAGACGCAGGAGCGAACGACACCTCCTGCGGGCCCCACGCCGCCCCGGAACACCTCGCGCGAGCCGCGATCCGGGGTCATCGTCACGCACGCGCCGATCTTCCCCGCGAGCGCGTCGGCCATCATGGCGTCCCGCGCGGGCCGCCGCGAGACACCGTCCAGGCGCTTGCCGGACGCGGCACCGGACGTGCCCTCGGGCTCGGCGTAGACGGCGCTCGCGTTCACGCCGCCCAGGCTGTGCACCAGGACGAACCGCTCAGCATCCGCTTACCGCCTGAATGGGGCGCGCTGTGGCGCGCACTCCAGCCCGCCCGTGACGTGTACCGGATACGGGCTCGGCCGAGCCTACAGGGAGCGCCAGCGCCGTACCCAGTACGGCGCGAACACGGGCCAGCGGCTATCTTCATTCGGTTCGTCTCGTGCGGTCAAACCGCTCACCCGTAAACGAACATGGGGCCGGTTTTGCTTGTTTCGCCGTGCCAGTATCCGCTCCAGAGAATCGCGCCTGGGTACACGCGTTCCACGCGGTGACCTCCCGCAGCTTGCCGGACAAGATCTCGTTCTCGCAAGACAGTGCCCAAGCGGTGGGCCACGACCCGCCACCGCTGCCCTTCTCTCGTTCTTGGCAGTAGGTCGCGACGGTGACAGCGAATCTGGCGGCATTGAAGGACGGCGGTCGACGGCTCGGCTTGATGTTCCGTGCAAGCTCGTATGTGGTTCTGGTCTCGGCCGCCAACGCTTTGTAGAGGAGTCCGTTGCCAACGGCCGAGCAGTCGCCAGAGCCGAAGCCGGAACCCGAAGCGCACGGATCCTCTCGATTCACATTCCACGCTCTGAAGGACAACACATCATCACGCTTCTGCTTTACGGTGAACTCCGCAACGCCACCCTCCTGGAAGTGGCCGCTGACCTCGCCTTCCAATTGCCAATCTGTGACCGTCCGCCACCCGCACACCCCGCCAGGCTTTCGCATCGTCATACGAAGAGAGATCTCGTACGTATAGCGATTGTTGGGCTGCGGGCTGCTGGGCCGGGGC
>QHSI01000076.1 GCA_003221515.1 Candidatus Rokuibacteriota bacterium | reverse complement strand
GGCGGCCGCGGTCGTGTGGATGCGCGCGATGCGCGCGTGAGCGTGAGGCGAGCGGAGGAACGCGGCGTGGAGCAGACCCGGCAGCGTCACGTCGTCGACGAAGCGCCCCTCGCCCCGCAGGAATCGCGGGTCTTCGCGTCGCTTCACCGCCGCGCCGAAGAATTTAGCGCCCATCGCTCGTCCAGGCTAGCGACTATACACCGCGATGCGGGAAGGGCGCGCAAGTCGCACGGCGGAGCAGAATGTTCACGGATCCCCTGACGCAGGAATTCCTGACGTGGCCCTACACGTTCGTGGGCAGGGTCTAGAGAAGGTACGGGATGATCATCTTGGTTCGCTGTCGGTAGAAGGCGTAGCGCTCGCCAAATGTGCGGCTGAGCAGTTTCTCCTCCGCGCGGGCGCGCCAGACGAAGGTCGGGACAATCCCGGACAGCACGATCATGAGGGCAGGCCAACTGCCGAAGGCGAGCGCTTCGCCCATGGCGAGCAGTGCGAGGCCGAGGTAGATGGGGTGGCGCACGAGGCGATAGAGGCCGGTTGTGACAAGCCCCGTGCCCTGATCTGCCTTGGGCACGAAGCTCCAGGCCGGACCGAGTTCGGCCCGGGATCTGAGGACCAGGGCCGCGCCCGCAACCGCTAGAAGTGATCCCGACGAGGCCAGCAGGAGCGCCGTGGAACCGGCGGGGCCGCCGGAAAAAACCAAGAGCGAAGGCAAGTACAAGCCGAAAGCAGCGAGGTTTGCGACCAGCGGTGCCGCACTCGTGTCTCGGCCTTGCTCGTGGCGCACTCGGGAATGAACTCGCGACATTCGCGATTGGCGCCCCGATCTTTCCCCCATTCGTGTTCTTTGCGGTGAGGCGGTGGAGGAGGGGTCGCCGTGGGCGTTGGCAGAGAAAGCGTGCGCCACATGATGAGGCCCCAGGGGAAAATGGGCTATGAGGCCGACAGTCATCAAACTCACCGCCATCCTCGCCTTCCTGCTTCACGCTGCGCCGCTCGCTGTCAACGCACAGCCGGCGCGGCAAGCCGTCCAGACAGTAGGCGTCTTGACGCCGCAGCGTTTGGAACAACAGGCGGGGTACCCGACCTTCCTCGAAACGTTGCGTCTGCTCGGTTACCAGGAAGGCTTGAATCTGCGAATACTGTTGCGATCGGCCGACGGTAAGCTGGATCGTCTTCCAGCGCTCGCCGCAGAGCTCGTGGCGGCTCGACCAGACGTCATCGTGACCCTGAACACTCCGGGAGCACGCGCGGCCATCCAGGCGACCAAGCAGATTCCGATCGTCATGACCTCCGTGGGAGATCCCATCGGGAGTGGCTTCGTTTCCAATCTGGCTCGGCCGGGCGGCAACGTCACCGGCATCTCGAACGTGGTGGCCGAGCTTGCCTCCAAACGTCTGGCCCTCCTGAAAGAACTCGTGCCAGGGGCGAGGCGGATCGCCGCGATGTTCAATCCCGATGATCCGGTCACCGTGCCGCAGCTCCGGGACGTGGAGCGCGCCGCCCCCGTGCTGAAGATCGAGACTCGCTTTTTCCCCGTGACGGCGATCGGGAACCTGCCCGAGACGTTCAAGCAAATGCTCGCGTGGCGCGCGGATGCCGCACTATGGATCCTGGGTCAGCACCAGGCGTTTCAGACGGGAAGTATCGAGCTCGCCGCCAGCCACCGACTTCCGCTCATGGTCGGCGCCGGCCAGAACGTCGAAGCCGGCGGGCTCATCTCGTACGCTGGGGATCCCGTCGAGCGGTACAGACGGACGGCGGTATACGTCGATCGGATCCTCAAAGGCGCGAAGCCCGGTGATCTGCCGGTCGAGCAGCCCACTAAGTTCGAATCGGCGATCAATCTCAAGACGGCGAAAGCGCTCGGGCTCGCTATTCCCCCGTCGCTGCTCACACAGGCAGATCGCGTTGTCGAGTAATGGCAGTCGGCTTTCGCCGTCTCATTGTCTATCCGGCCCTCGGTAGGCAGGTTCAGCAACGTTGGTCGCCCACGTATGCGTAGGCGCCGCAGGGTCCTGCGCCCACCGCTGCCCAACCAGGCGATGGAGCGGATCGCCGCATGAACGGCTCATTGTCGGCGCGGGCCGCAATGGGCGGCGGCCGCTCATCGCCAAGACGTTAGCCTTTTGAATTGACGTGAGGCTCCGCGACTTTCTACGATGCAATCCAGTGCGGTGGCCGCAGAGCCGTCGTGCTCAAGCGCCAGCTTGCGGCCCTGCACGAGGCTCTGACGCTGGACTTTCATCAGTGCGATAGGCTAGCCACCACGCGAGGAACACCAGACAATTGGGAACACACGTCGTACTCGTGCATCCGGAGATTCACTGGAATACGGGGAACGCTGGCCGCACGTGCCTCGCGACCGGCGCCACACTGCATCTCATCGAGCCGCTCGGCTTTTCGCTCGACGAACGTGAAGTGAAGCGCGCTGGCCTCGACTATTGGGAGCACCTCGACCTGCGCGTGTGGCCGAGCTGGGAGGCGTTCGAGAGCGAGCTGCCGAAGCTCGGCGCGCCATACTTCTTCTCGACACAGGCGACGCGACACTACTGGGACGCACCCCTCGGAGCATCGAATGGCGTCGTGCTCGTCTTCGGGCGCGAAACCAGCGGGCTGCCGACCGAGCTTCGTGAGCGATATGGTGATCGGCTCGTCACGATGCCGATCCTGTCGCCGCGCGTTCGGTCACTCAATCTCTCGACGAGCGTGGCGCTCGCGGTGTACGAGGTACTGCGGCAGCAACGGTCCAACGATCACTAACGGGCTCAATGCGCACGGCGGCGAAGATCCTGCTCGGGGCAGTTGTTGGCAGTGCACTGCTCGCCGTCGCGCGGTCGGTCGAACCGCTCGGGCTACATCCTCGCCGTTCATCCGAGCTCCGACATCGGACAATGTGGGCAACGGGGCGGCGTGCTACAAGCGGTCGCTCGACCACCGGAGGGCTTTCGGTGACGTTTTGGAGCCGGCGGCAACAGCAAGGATCTACCGCACGGGCCTGAGCAAGCTTGCACACAAGCGCTTCCCGGTCCTCGAATCGTGCGCTATTCTCGCTGCCACATCTCTGATCTCGCAGGAGGCTCTCGATGGGCAAACGCTCGATCGTCCTGGTAGCTCTCGTCCTGGTCGCGCTCGCCGCGCTCACGGTGCCCGGAGCATCGCAGGCGCCCCTGAAGATCGGCGTGATCCAGCCGCTCTCCGGGCCCGTCGCGGCGTCCGGCAACTACATCCGCATGGGCGCCGAGATCGCGCGCGACTGGATCAACGCCAGGGGCGGGATCGCGGGCCGCAAGGTCGATCTGCTCATCGAGGACAACAAGTCCGACCCGAAGGAGGCGGCGAGCGCGGCCGAGAAGCTGATCGTCCGCGACAAGGTGCCGGTGATCATGGGCGCCTGGGGCAGCTCGATGACGCTGGCCGCGATGCCGAAGCTCGAGGAGTACGGCGTGCCGATGGTGGTCGAGACCTCGAGCGCGGCGTCGATCACGAAGCGCGGCAACCCGTGGATCTTCCGCATCAGCCCGCCGTCAGAGATGGAAGCGCTCGGCCTCGAGCAGTACGTCGACAAGCTCGGCGTCAAGCGCGTGGACTTCCTGGCCGTCAACACCGATTGGGGCCGTGGCGCCATCAGCGCGTTCGGCGACATGCTGCAGAAGAAGGGCGCCGCCGTCGGCGCCAAGGAGTTCATGGACCAGTCCGCGACCGACATGAACGCCCAGCTCACCAAGATCAAGGCGACCGGCGGCGACACGCTCTTCCTCACCACCGCGGTCGAGCAGATCACGCTGGTGATGAAACAGGCGCAGGAGCAGCGCCTCGGCCGCAAGATCGTCACGACCGGCGGCAGCTCGTCGCCGACCCAGCTCATCAAGCAGGCGGGCGCCGCCGCCGAGGGCAGCTACCACATCGTGTTCTTCATGCCCTGGTTCCCGGAAGCGATGCCCGACGGAAAGCTCGCCAAGGCCTTCGTCGACGAGTGGGCCAAGCGCGGCCACCCGTTCGAGGGGCTCACCGAGGGGTTCCGCGGCCACGACGGGATCGCCACGATCGCCGAGGCGATCAAGGTCGCCGGCAAGGACGAGGCCGCCGCGATTCGTGACGCGCTCTGGAAGGTGAGCTTGATGGGCGTCAACGGCCCGATCAAGTTCGAAAAGGACGGGCCCGCCGGCAAGGAGAGCGGCCAGAGCAAGCCCAGCATCTTCGTGGTCCAGATCCGCGACGGCAAGGTGGCGCTGCCCGACTTCCTCGCGAAGAAGTAGCGCGCCGCGGTCTCGAATGGACCAGCTGCTCCAGCACCTGGTGAACGGCCTGGTGCTCGGCGGGACGTACGCCCTGCTGGGCATCGGGCTCACCCTCATCTTCGGCCTCATGAACGTGGTGAACTTCGCCCACGGCGAGTTCTACACGCTGGGCGCGTACGTGGCGTTCGCCGCGCTGACGCTGGCCGGCGTCAACTTCATCGTGGGGATCCTGGCGGCGATCGTCGCCGGCGCGGCGCTCGGCTGGCTCTGCGAGGTCACGCTGCTGCGGCCGCTCCGCAACGAGTCGATCGACACCACGATGCTCGTGATGATCGGCGTGTGGATCGCGATGCAGAACGGTGAATTGCTCGTGTGGGGCGGCGTGGCGAAGTCGATCCCCCACCCGTTCCCGACCGCGCCACTGGTGATGGGCCCCGTGGCGATCGCGCCGCTGCGAGTGATCGTCCTGGTCCTGGCGGTCGGCCTCATCGCCAGCTCGTGGCTGTTGATTCACCAGACGAAGCTCGGCCGCGCGATGCGGGCGACGTTCCAGGACCGCGACACCGCGGCGCTGATGGGCGTGTCGATCGGGCGCGTTCACGCGGCCACCTTCGCGTTCGGCTCGGCGCTGGCCTCGGCGGCCGGCGCGCTGCTCGGCCCCGTCTTCCTCGCATACCCGTCGATGGGCGACCTCGCGTCGCTCAAGGCCTTCTCGGTCGTGATCCTGGGCGGGCTCGGCAACTTGACGGGCGCGACGGTCGGCGGGCTGCTGCTCGGCATCGCCGAGGAGCTCGGCGCCGGCTACATCTCGTCGGGCTATCGTGACGCCGTTGGCTTCGTGATCATCATTATGGTGCTGGTCCTCCGCCCCTCCGGTCTCTTCGCGCGGCAAGAACGCATCGGATGACGGCGCTCGGCCGCGGGCTCCTGGCGGCAGCCATGGTGACGCTGCCGTTCTGGCTCGCCGACCCGTACTACCTGCACGTGGTGATCATGGCGGGCATCTTCGGCGTGCTCGCGCTCTCGCTGAACCTGCTGCTCGGCTACGCCGGCCAACTCTCGCTCGGCCACGCGGCGTTCTTCGGCATCGGCGCCTACACCTCGGCGCTGCTCACGCTGAAGCGCGAGTGGTCCTTCTGGCCGGCGCTGGCTGCCGCGATCGCGCTGGCCGCCGCGGCCGGCTGGATCATCGGGCGCCTGGCGCTGAAGCTTCGCGGCGCCTACTTCGTGCTGGTCACGATCAGCTTCGCGGGCGTGATCTCGCTGGTGAGCGTCAACTGGATCGAGCTGACGAACGGGCCGCTGGGGCTTCCCGGCGTGCCGGCGCCCGACCTCGGCCCATGGTCGTTGCGAACCAAGGCCGCCTACTACTATCTCGTCCTCGCGGCGGTCGCGCTCTCGTACGCCGTGTGCCGTCGGCTCGTCCGCTCGCGGATCGGCCGCGCCTTCGTGGCGCTCCGCGAGAACGAGCCGCTGGCCGAGTCGATCGGCGTGGACGTGACGCACTATCTGGTGCTGGCGGCGGTGGTGAGCGCCGCGATGGCCGGGCTTGGCGGAAGCCTCTACGCGCACTACACGCGCTTCGTCAGCCCCGAAGTCTTCCTGTTCACCTACACGGTGACGATGGTGATCATGGTCGTCGCGGGCGGCAAGGGCACGCTCGCCGGTCCACTGGTGGGCGCGGTCCTGTTCACGGCGCTGCCCGAGGCGTTGCGCCTGGCCGCGTCCTGGCAGTGGCAGATGCTCGCGTACGGTTCGCTTCTCGTCCTGCTCGTGTTCTTCTTGCCGCGCGGCATCGTGCCTCAAATTGTGGCGTCTTTCTCAGGCCACCCTCGATCCGCTCCGACCTCACGGACCCCGCTCCAATGACGCTGGCCGTCAGCGATCTCGCGGTGAGCTTCGGCGGCGTGACGGCCCTGGACGGCGTGTCGTTCACGGTGCGGCCGGGATCGATCACGAGCATCATCGGCCCGAACGGCGCCGGCAAGACGACCGCGTTCAACGCCATCACCGGGTATCTCCAGCCCACCGCCGGGCGGATCAACTATGACGGCGCGGCGCTCACGGGGCTCCGGCCCTCGGCCATCGCGCGGCGCGGGGTCGTGCGTACGTTCCAGCGGACGAGCGTCTTTCCCTCGCTGAGTGTCGCGGACAACGTCCTGACCGGCCTCCACTTGAGCTCAACCGCCGGCTTTCTCGATGTCCTCGTCCGCCGGCGATGGCTCGTCCTCGAGGAGTCTTCCCTGCACACAGACGTGGAAGAGATCATCGGGTTCGTCGGCCTCGGCCACCGCCGAGACGAGATGGCCAGCACCCTGCCCTACGGCGAGCAGCGTCTGGTGGAGCTGGCCCTGGCGCTGGCCGCGCGGCCCCGAGTGCTGCTGCTCGACGAGCCAGGTGCTGGCATGACGGGCGCCGAGAAAACTGTGGTGAGCGGTCTCATCAGACAAGTGCGCGAGCAGGGCGTGACGATCTTGCTGGTCGAGCACGACATGCGCATGGTCATGGGCATTTCCGACACCGTGATCGTGCTGAACCACGGCCGGGTGATCGCCGAGGGCACGCCGGGAGAGATCCAGGCGCACCCGGACGTGATCCGCGCGTACCTCGGGGCCCCGCGTGGCGCGGCCTGAGGCGCTCCTGCGGCTCGAGGATCTCCACGCAGGTTACGGCCACGTCGTCGCGCTGCGCGGGCTCGATCTCGTCGTGGCGCCGGGCGAGCTCGTGTGCCTGATCGGCGCCAACGGCGCCGGGAAGACATCCACGCTGCGCGCGATCTCCGGACTTCTGTCGCCGTCTCGCGGGCGCATCGTGTTCGACGGCCGCAAAATCCACGGTGCCGCGCCGGCGGAGATCCTCAAGGCCGGCATCGCCCACTGCCCCGAGGGGCGGCGCGTGTTCCCCTACCTGACCGTCGAAGAGAACCTGGCGATGGGGGCGTACGTGCGTCGCGATCGCAGCGCGATCGCCGCCGACGTCGAGCAGGTGTGCACGCACTTCCCGATCCTCACCGAGCGCCGGCGGCAGATGGCCGGGACGCTCTCGGGCGGCGAGCAGCAGATGCTCGCCATCGCCCGCGCGCTGATGGCTCGCCCACGGCTCATCCTGTTCGACGAGCCTTCGCTCGGCCTGGCCCCGACCATCGTGGAGTCGACGTTCGCCATCATCGCCGACATCCGGCGGCGCGGGACCACCGTGCTCATGGTCGAGCAGAACGCCTACGCCGCGCTCCGCATGGCCGACCGCGCCTACGTGATGGAGACGGGCCGCATCGTGCTGGCGGGCGCCGCCCGCGACCTGCTGGCCGACGACCACGTGCGGCGCGCGTACCTGGGGGCGTAGCGCCGCCTCTCGCTCAGATTCTTTG
>QHSI01000075.1 GCA_003221515.1 Candidatus Rokuibacteriota bacterium | reverse complement strand
GGCGCGCATCACTATATAGGCGTCGGCCCACGTCCCGCCGGCGCCGCCCTTCGATTCCGGAACGACCGGCAGGGTCAGGCCGTTCTCCTCGACCGCCCGCCACAAGGGCTCCGGCCACTGGCCCTGCTCCGCGGCCTCGATGAGGTCCTTGGTCACGCGGTCCGTGAACAGACGCGTGACGACGTCGCCGAGGATCGTCCGCAGCTCGTTCATCGCAGGCCCAGCCCGCGCGCGATGATGCCGCGCAGGATCTCGCGCGTGCCGCCGCGGAGCGAGAACGACGGCGCGCGCTGCACGAGAAAGCCTAGCACCTGCTTGAGGTCGCTGCCCGAGTCGATGGTGGGCTCGACACCGAGCAGCGCGTGAACGATCTCGGGGATCTCCTGCTCGAACGTGGTGCCGACGTCCTTGACCACCGCCGCCTCGAGGTTCGGGTTCTCGCCGGCCTGCAGCATGACGGCGACCGACAGCGACATCTGGCGCAGCGTGGCCAGATGCGCGACGAGCCGGCCGACGACCGCGGCGGCGCGCTCCCCTGGATCCTTGGCGGCGTGGCGGATCAGCTCGAGCACCAGCGCGAAGCTCGACAGGTAGCGCTCCGGCCCACTCCGTTCGAAGGCGAGCTCGGTGGTCACCTGCTTCCAGCCCGCGCCCTCCTCGCCCACCCGCATGTCCTCGGGCACGAAGACGTCCTCGAAGACGACCATGTTGAAGTGGTGCGAGCCCGCCAGATCGATGATCGGGCTCATCGTGATGCCCTGGAGTTTCGTGTCGACGAGGAATTGCGAGAGCCCGTCGTGCTTCTTGGCCGGGTCGTGGTGCGTCCGGAACGTGGCGATCATGTAGTCGGCCAGGTGCGCGTTGCTCGTCCACACCTTGGTGCCGTTGACTCGATAACCACCGTCGACCCGCTCGGCGCGCGTGCGGAGCGACGCCAGGTCCGAACCCGCGTCGGGCTCGCTCATGCCGATCGCGAACGAGAGCTCGCCACGCGCGATGGCCGGCAGGAATTTCTGGCGCTGCGCCTCGGTGCCGAAGCGCAGGAGCAGCGGCCCGGACTGGCGGTCGGCGATCCAGTGCGCCGACACCGGCGCGCCGGCGGCCAGCATCTCCTCGAGCACGACGTAGCGCTCGAGCGCGCTGCGCTCGTGGCCGCCGTAGCGCTTGGGCCACGTCATCGCGATCCAGCCGCGCGCGCCCATCTTGCGGCTGAACTCGCGGTCGAAGCCGCCCCACGAGTGTGCGCGCTGCACCGGTGGCGCGTCGCCGAGCTCCCGGCGCAGGAACTCGCGCACCTGCGCACGCAGGGCCTCCGCTTCCGGAGGCAGCTCGCCCAGCTCGAAGTGGAAGGTCTGCATCGGCTAGCTGTACTTCTCGCGCTTGCGCAGCTCGACGAAAAGGCCGTGGGTCTCCTGAGGGTGGATCCAGGCGACGTCGGCCCGGCGCCCGTCGACGCGGACACCGGCCTTCTTCAACCGCTCGACGCTGCCCGGAACGTCCTGGCACTCGAAGCCCACGAGATAGACGCCCTCACCGTGCTTGGCCAGGAAGCGGCCGACCGCCTTGTCGGGTTCGGTCGGCTGCAGCAGCTCGATGTGGCCGATCCCGGTCGGCAGGATCGCGTTCTTGAAGCCGAACTCCTTGGACTCCGCACGATGGTGCACCTTGAGGCCAAACAGGCCCGTGAACCGTTCGATCGCCGCGTCCAGGTCTCGCACGACGACGGTCAGCTCTACGACGTCGCCCAGCATGGCGCGCCTCCTTGGGACGGTAGAGCGCGATCATACAGTAGAATCACCTCGCTCGACACCTCATGGCCCGATCAATTCCCGGCGCGCCGCGGTTCTTCTACGGCTGGTCCATCGTCGCGATCGCGTTCGTCACGATGGGCGTCGGCGTCAACGCGCGCACCGCGTTCTCGCTCTTCTTCCCGCCGATCCTCGACGAGTTCGGCTGGCGGCGCGGGCTGACCGCCGGCGCGTTCTCGTTCGGCTTTCTGGTTTCGGCGATCCTCGGCCCCATCCTCGGCCGGATGATGGACCGGCGTGGCCCGCGCGCGGTGATGCTCCTCGGCGTGGCGCTCGCGGGCGCCGGCCTCGGCCTGGCGCCGCTGGTCACGGCGCCCTGGCATCTCTACTTGACGCTCGGCGTGCTCGTCGGCGGCGGCACCGTGTGCCTCGGCTACACGGGCCACGCCCTGTTCCTCCCCAACTGGTTCGTGCGGCGCCGCGGGCTCGCGATCGGGGTCGCGTTCTCGGGCGCGGGCGTCGGCGCCGTCATCATCCTGCCGTGGCTCCAGCGGCTGATCGCCGGCGCCGGATGGCGCGCGGCGTGCCTGGCGATGGCCGGTCTCGTCGTCGTGACACTGGCGCCGTTGAACTTGCTCGCCCGCCGTCGCCCGGAGGACATGGGACTCCTGCCCGACGGCGATCCGGCGCCCGCGGCGACGATACGGGCCGGCGCACACGCGGCGAACGTCGTCGATCCTGCGTGGGCGTCCACGGACTGGACGCTGGCGCTCGCCATGCGCACCGCGCGCTTCTGGTGGGTCGCCGTCGGGTTCGCCGGCGGTCTCTTCGCGTGGTACGCGGTCCAGGTGCACCAGACGAAGTACCTCACGGAGATCGGCTTCGCGCCCGCGGTGGCCGCCGGCGCGCTCGGCCTCGTCGGCTTCACCGGCATCGCCGGCCAGATCGGTCTGGGACACCTCTCGGACCGGATCGGCCGCGAGTGGGTGTGGACGCTCTCCTGCGTCGGGTTCGCGCTCAGCTATCTGTTGCTGCTCGCGATGCGCCAGCATCCGACGCCCCTCCTGCTGTACTCGATGGTCTTCGCGCAGGGCGTGTTCGGCTACGGCCTGGCCTCGGTCTTCGGCGCGATCCCGGCCGAGCTGTTCCAGGGCAAGCACTACGGGACGATCTTCGGCACGCTCAGCCTGGCGTCGATCGTCGGCGGCGCGATCGGCCCGTGGGTCGCCGGCGCCCTGCACGACCGCACGGGCAGCTACGTGCTCGCGTTCTGGCTCGCGGTGGGCGCCTGCGTGGTCTCCGCCGGCGCGATGTGGCTCGCGGCCCCGCGCAAGGTGCGAGCGGTTGCCGGACGCGTTCACCGTCGTTCTCAGGGCCCGCCGGCTGGCGCGGGCGCGATCTGACGCCCGGCGCGCTCCGCGGGGGAATCGCCCAGGCTTGAGTGGTCGCTACTTGACGATCTCGAGCAGCTCGATCTCGAACACCAGCGTGGCGCCGGGCTTGATGATGGGCGGCCGGCCCTGATCGCCGTACGCGATGTCCGACGGGCACACGAGCTTGCTCTTGCCCCCCACCTTCATCATCGGGACACCTTCGGTCCAGCACTTGATGACGCTGGTCAGCGCGAGCGTCAGGGGCTCGTTGCGCTTCACGGAGCTGTCGAAGACCGTGCCGTCGGTGAGCGCGCCCTGGTAGTGCACCTTGACCCGGTCGGTGGCTTTGGGCGAGGCGCCGTCGCCCGCCTTGACGGTCGTGATGATCATGCCGGAGGTGGTCCGCGTCGCCCCCTTCTCGGCGGCGGCCTTGTCGAGGAAGGCCTGCCCGGCCTTCTTCTCGACCGTCGCCGCGGCACTGGCCCGCGCGGTCTGGAGCGCCGGGATCTTCGGGCCGTACGTCTGGACGTCGACCTTAGAGTCCTTCTTGAGCACGCCGTCGCTGACGCCGGCCAGGACCACCTCGAGGTCGGCGGGGCTCAAGGCGAACGAGGCCAGATTCTGGCTGATCACGAACCCCAGGGCGTAGAGCGTCTTCTGTTCGTCGCTCTTGAGCTCCGGACCGGCGGCGCCGGCGACAGTGACGACGGCCAGGACGAGCACGACGGTGACCAGGAGTCCCTTGAGCATAGAAGTCCTTTCTTCGCGCGCCGATTGACGTAGGATAAGTCGATCTTCTCACGGGATGCCGGGATGCCGGAATCGATTCCTGCGCCGTTGATCATCGACACGCTCAAGGACACCTTCCGCGAGGCGCGCGGGGGCAGCACGCGCGACCCGCTCGGCTGGATCCTGTCCGTTCCCGACACGCATCAGAAGACGGTGCTCGCCGCGCTCGACAAGGAGCGCCCGCTCCGCGTGGTGACGTGCGCGACCGAAGACGAGGCCAACGCGATCGGCGCCGGGCTTTGGATCGGCGGCGAGCCCTGCATGCTCATGATCCAGCACGCGGGGCTCTATGCCTCGGTGAACACATTGCGCGGCGTCTCGATGGACGGGAAAATCCCGATGTTCTACCTGATCGGGCTCCTCTCGCGCGAGCGGGACCGCGAGCCGCGCGAGTCGCGCCACTCGATGGTGCGCTTCTGCTCGCCCCTGCTGAACACCTTCGGCGTCCCGCACGCGATCATGGAGGGACCGGACGACGTCCACTTCATCCCCGAGTACTTCCGTCTGAGCCGCGAGCGTCGCGGCCCGACGGCGGTGCTGGTCGGCCTGGAGACGAGCTGATGGCCATGAAGCCCGAGGACGTGCTGCGGGCGATCGCCGCCGCCCGCGGCGATGCCATCTGCGTGCCGACCATGACCACCTCGCCGGCCTGGCGCACGCTCGCTCCGGACGATCTCTCGATCGGCTGCGTGGGCTTCATGGGCGGCGCGTCGTCACTGGGGCTCGGCCTGGCCCTCGCGACGCCGAAGCGGAGGGTGATCGTCTTCGACGGCGACGGGTCGCTCCTGATGCAGCTCGGCTCCCTCGCGACGATCGCCGGTGCTGCGCCCCGCAATCTGACGCATCTTCTGTTCAAGAACGGCGTCTACCACACCTCGGGCGCGCAAGAGATCCCGGGGGGGCTCAGCGTGGACTTCGTGACGATGGCCAAGGGCGCGGGCTATCGCACGGCGTATGCGGTCGCCGAGCTCGATGACTTCACGCGCCGTTTGCCGTCGATGCTGACCGACGAGGGGCCGCTGTTCGTCGAGCTCCACACCGGGCTGGCCGACAAGACGCCCATGACCGATCGTTCGGGCGTACCGTTCAATCAGCAGGTCGACAATCTGAGGACGAGGCTCACGAAGGCAGGCTGAGACGGGTCGCCGATCCAGAGGACCATGACCGGACGTAGAGACTGGTGATGGCATCGCGGACGATGGACGATTTCAACCTGGATACGTACTTGCTGCGCGCCGGCGCGCTCGATCTGTCGGCGATCGATTGGGCGGCGGTCCCGCGGTATCCCCTGTCGTCGGAAGCCATCCGGACGATGCGCTTCATGCAGGACATCGAGAGCCACACGATCGTCTATCTCCGCTCACTGCTGGCGACCCGCGCGATCAACGAGCCCGACGTGGCGGCGTTCCTGGCGTGCTGGGTCAACGAGGAAACCTTCCACGGGCTCGCCCTCGAGCGCTTCCTGGCCGCGGCCGGTCATCCGATCGGGTCGCGCCCGAAACCCCACGGCCACGAGAACCCCGCCCAGTGGTTGGAGGCCAGGGGGACCGCGTTCGTGTCCCGCCTGTGGGCGGACTTCTGCGCCGTGCACATGACGTGGGGCGCGATCAACGAGCTGACCACGCTCATGGGCTACCGCCGGCTGGCGGCGCTCACGTCGCATCCGGTGCTGGCGGAGATGCTCGAGCGTATCCAGCACGACGAGTCGCGCCACTTCTTCTTCTATTACCGGCAGGCGGAGATCAGGCTCCGGCGCCCGGTGGTCGCGCGGGTCGCGCGCGTGCTGGTGGACCGTTTCTGGGGACCGGTCGGCAGCGGCGTTCAGCCGCGGAGCGAGCTGCGGTTCATGGCCGGCTACCTTTTCTCCGATGCAGAAGGTGTTGCCGCCGTCCGAAAGGTGGACGAGACTATTCGACGTCTACCGGGTTTCGCCACCGTGCAGCTCCTCGAGGCTTGGCTGGATCGGTACGTCAAGGGGGGACGCAATGGCCACAGTCGCGACTGACCACTATCGCGCCTACACTCCCAAGCCCTTCACTCGCGCCGAGCGGGATTCGGTGACGATCTTGTTCCGCGGCCTGCACTGGCGCATCGAGCGGATTTTACAAGCCGTGCTGGAGGGCAGCGGGTACAAGGCTCAGATCCTGCCGGTGGCCACGAAGGACGATCTGCTCACCGGCCGCGAGGTCGCCGACATCGGGCAGTGCTGCCCGACCAGCTTCACCACCGGCAATCTCGTCAACTTCCTCAAAAAGGAAGCGAAGCAGACCAGCGCCGAGGACGTGAGTAAGAAGTTCATCTACCTGACGGCGGGCTCTTGCGGCGCCTGCCGCTTCGGGCAGTATCACCAGAGCTACGAGCTCGCGCTCCGCAACAGCGGCCTCGGCGCGTTCCGCATGTTCCTGATGGCGCAGGACAACCTGGACCAGAACATGGGCGACGGCCTCGACCTCAATCTGGGCATGACCCTCGGCTGCCTGTGGGGTATTTTCTGCACCGACCTCATCCAGGACCTGGAGTATCAGGTGCGGCCGTACGAGGTGCTGCCGGGCCAGACCGAGGCGGTCGTGAAGGAGAGCGTCGAGTACCTCTACGAGGTCTTCCGCCACCGACCGGCGATGACGCCGAAGAAGTCGGTCCTGTGGCATCTCACCACGCCGTACTTCGCCCGGGCGATGCGCGAGGTGCGCCGGAAGTTCGCCGAGATCGAGGTGGACCGGCTGCGCGTGAAGCCCAAGGTAAAAATTACCGGCGAGTTCTATCTCCAGACGGTCGAGGGCGACCCCAACTACAACATCCACCGCTGGCTCGAGGCCGAGGGCGCCGAGGTGTACCCGGCCGCGATCACGATCTGGATGGACTACCTGCTGCGGCTCGGCCTGCAGCGGTTCGAGGACTATAGCGGCGTCGAGAAGGGCGCCCGGCTCAAGCTCGGCCTCGGCCGGCTGGCCCAGGGCATCTATCGCCTCACCGTCAACCGGCTCCGCCGCGCGATGGGCAACCTGCCGCACGAGATCCCCAGCCAGTTCGAGCTCCGCCGGCTGGCGGCGCCCTACTTCCACCGGAACCTCGACGGCGGCGAGGGCGACATGCTGGTGGGCAAGTCGATCTGGGCGTACCAGAAGAAGAAGGCCCACATGATCTGCGAGCTGTCGCCGTACTCCTGCATGCCGAACACGATGTCGATCGGGGCCATGGCCGGCGTGCTCGGAAAATTCCCCGAGATCCTCTACGCACCGCTCGAGATCAAGGGCGACGCCGAGGTCCACGCGCTGTCGCGCTGCCAGATGATCCTGACCGAGGCCAAGAAGCGCGCCCAGCGCGAGTTCGACGACGTCCTGACCCGCACCGGCCTGACCGTGGACGAGGTGCGCGCCTATCTGCACGCGCATCCCGAGATGCGCAAGGCGACCTACCGGATCCCGCACGACGGCGCCGCCGCCGGCACCGCCGCCAAGCTCGTCCTCCACGTCGCCAAGAAGATGGGCCGGCGATGAGCTGTCCCGTGCCGGACGAGACCGGGCGCTCCGAGCGCGGGCTTCGCCCGCGCAACTCCGACTCGGAAGCCCCAGGGTCAGACAAGCCGGCGACCCGGTGGGGGGGTCTGGGGGAGGAGCGGCGCTCGCTCCCCCCCAGGTTAGTCGGCGTCGATGTGGGCTCGACCACCGTCAAGGCGGTGGTGATGGAGGACGGCAAGGTCGGCTGGCAGGACTATCAGCGACACAACACCCGCCAGGCCGAGAAGGTCCTCGAGTTCCTGGCCCGGATGGAGACCGAGGCTGGCCTTACGCCCGGCACCGACCGCGTCTTCTTCACCGGCTCCGGCGCGGGCTTCATCGCCCCGCAGGTCGGCGCCAAGCTCATCCAGGAGGTCGTCGCGGTCGCCGCCTGCGTCGAGCGCCAGCATCCGGACGTGCGCTTCGTCTCGGAGATCGGCGGCGAGGACATGAAGACGATCTTCTTCACCGCCACCGGGACGGGGCGCTCCAAGCAGGTCTACATGCAATCCTCGAGCAAGTGCGGCATCTTCGCCGAGACCGACGCCAACACCCTGGTGAAGACCGGGGTGCCGGTCGAGGAGATCATCGCCAGCCTGTTCGAGGCCGTCGTCTACCAGAACCTGGCCACGCTGACCAAGGGCAACACGCCGGCGCCCGAAGTGCTGCTGCTCGGCGGCCCCAATCTCTTCTTCAAGGGGCTGCAGGAGGCGTGGCGTCATCACCTCGCCAAGCTCTGGTCTCAGCGGAAGCTCGATCTGGGCGGCCGCGAGCCCGCGTCGCTCATCAACATCCCTGCCGAGGCGCTCTACTACGCCTGTCTCGGCTGCATCGAGATCGGCGGGGGCGAGAAGCCCGAGATCGGCGTCTACCAGGGGCGCGACAAGCTGAAATGGTGGGTCGAGGAAGGTCAGCACGAAGCGAAGGCCAAGGAGGGCGCTCGGGGTTTGATCGCCGGCGCCGGCGACCTGGCCACGTTCGTGAGCGAGTACGTGAAGCCCGCGCCGACCTGCGGCGGCGCCGACACGCGCGCTCAGCACGTGGGCACCATTCTCCTCGGCTGCGACTTCGGCTCGACGACCGCCAAGGCGGTCGTGCTCTCCGAGGATCGCGAGCTCCTGTTCTCATGCTACGCCCTCAGCAAGGGCAATCCGATCGAGGACGCCCAGTCGCTGTTCCATCAAGTGCGCGAGGCCGGGTTCACCGACGTGGGCGCGCTCGCGCTCACCGGCTACGGCAAGGATCTCTTGAAGGACGTCCTGGGCGCCGACATGGGCGTGGTCGAGACGGTCGCCCACGCGACCGCCGCGCTCCACTTCTATCCCGACGCCGACGTCATCTGCGACGTGGGCGGCACCGACGTCAAGATCATGATCCTACGGCAGGGGACCGTCGCCGACTTCCGGCTCAACTCGCAGTGCTCGTCGGGTAACGGCGCGTTCCTGCAGGGCGTGGCCGAGCGCTACAACATCAAACTCGAGTCCTACGCCGACCGCGCGTTCGAGGCCAAGGCGATGCCGAGCCTCACGATGGGCTGCGGCGTATTCCTGCAGTCGGACATCGTCAACCAGCAGCGCAAGGGCTGGTCGGCCGAGGAGATCATGGCGGCGCTGGCGGCGGTGCTGCCGGTCAACGTCTGGATCTACGCGGGCCAGCTCCAGAACCTCCGGGCCGCCGGCCGCAAGTTCATCCTGCAGGGCGGCACCCACCGCAACATGGCGGTGGTCAAGGCGCAGGTCGATTTCATCCGGGGCAAGGTGCCCGACGCCGAGGTCGTCCT
>QHSI01000182.1 GCA_003221515.1 Candidatus Rokuibacteriota bacterium | reverse complement strand
GCCAGCGCAGCGATCTGAATGACCGGCAAGGCCGCCATCTGGCTGTAGGCCAGACTGCCGATCGTGCCGTCGCCCGAGACCGTCGCGATGACCGTGTCGAAAGCAGCCAACAACGCCGGATAGACGAAGACCATGAGCCAATGCCGCGATCCCAGAACCACGGCGCGTGTGCGAGCAACGACGACGCCCGAGATGAGCCCGCGGACCAGCATGACGAGAGCCGAGCCGATGGGCCCGATGAACATCCCGTAATAGCTTGCCGTGCTCGCGCCGCCGATCAGCCCAGCGACGATCGCGAGCATCCACGCTTCGCGGGTCGAAGCACGGAAGGCGGCGAGCAGCAAAGGAATGGGCGCGAGCCACGCAGCCCACCACCAGGGGTCGAGGCCGGTGGCGAAATACTGCAACACGCCGGAAAGCGCTGCGGCAACGAGGCGAGTGATGGTGTCGGGTCCTACGCGAGCCGGTAGAATCGCCGCGCGTTCAGGCCGAGGACCTTTCGGCGCGCCTCTTCCGACAGGGGCGCGAGCCGCTGTTTGAGCTCGCGCACCACGCCGAGCGAAGCATCGATATGCGGATAGTCCGACGCCCAGACGAAGTAGTCGGCTCCGAGGTGCTCGATCAACTGGGCGGTGACCGACTCGTCGGGGTCGGCCGAGATCAAGCACTGCCGGTAGAAGTACGCGCTCGGCTCCATCCGGATGGGCGTCTGGTGCGCGAGCACGCGGTACTTGTGGTCGAGGCGATCGAGCCAGGCGGCGATCCAGTTCGATCCGGCCTCGAGCACGACGCAGCGCAGGCGCGGATAGCGCTCGAACATCCCCGCGCTCAGCATCTGGGTGAACGCGGCCATCACGTCGATGGCCAGGAAGACGATGCTGAAGAGGCCGTCCGACGGGTCGCGCCGCTGCCACTGCCGGAACCACTGCCGGTCGCGCACGACCACATGGAAGCCAACAGGCATCTCGAGATCCTGCGCCGTCTCCCAGAACCGCGCGAAGACAGGGTCGTCGAAGTGGCGTCCGCCGCGGGCGGCGAGGTCCGGCGAGAGGTAGATCCCCACGCAGCCGTCACGGCGCGCGCGGTTCGTCTCCTCCACCGCGCCCTCCGGGTCGAGCAGCGAGATGTGCGCCACCGGATAGAGCCGCTTGGGATCGGCGCGGCAGAACTCGGCCAGCCAGCGATTGTAGGCGCGCGTGTACGCGGTCGCGAGGGCGCCTTCGGTGACGTGACCTTCCCAGCAGATCCCGATGGTCGGATAGAGAAGGACGGCGTCGATGCCCTCGGCGTCCAGCACGCGCAGCCGAGCGGCAGGATCGTACGCCCCGGGCGGGCTACCCTCCGCGTAGGTGATCTGACCGCGGGTCAGGAGCCGGGCGGTGTCCATAGTGATCCCGCCGAGCGCACCGAGCTGGCCGCGGAGCGTCTTGAGCGGCTGGCCGTCGATCAGCAGCACCTCGAAGTCGTTCTCATCCCGAACGATGCGGATCGCGCGGTCACGGTAGGTCGGATCGAGGTACTTGAGCCAGGTGTCGGCCGGCTCGAGGACGTGACCATCGGCGTCCACCACGCTCCGCGTCTGATCGTCTGTCATTGCTATCCCTCCCCGCGCCGGGCGAACTCTCTATACAACGAAGAGCGTACCGCGACAACTGTAGGTCGCCTCAGCGTCGCCCAGAGAAGTCAAGCGGCGCGGATGCCTCACCTCGTCGCGAAAATGTCGATTGCGTCCCGATCGTAGCGTGGCGCGCCTGACGGCTGCCTCCGAAATCGCGGTGTAGAGTCGCCTCAGCAGGAGGTGACTCGCCATGAACATGCTCACCGCAGACGTGCTCACGCCCGCCCGCTCGACTGCCGCGCTCGATCGGCTCGGCGACGAGATCGCCGAGCTCTCGGCGCACCTCGAAGCCGCCACCGCGCGCCTTCTGGATCTGATCCGAGAGTTCGACGCGCGCCAGGGCTGGAGCAATGGCTTCACCTCTTGCGCCCACTGGTTGAGCTGGCGCGTCGGCCTCGACCCCGGCGACGCACGCGAGAAGGTGCGCGTCGCCCGGGCGCTCGGCACCCTGCCCCGCCTGGCCCGCGCCCTCGCGCGCGGCGAGCTCTCGTACGCCAAGGTCCGGGCCCTCACCCGCGTCGCGACGCCCGAAACAGAAGAACGGCTGCTGGGCGTCGGGCGCGCCGGCACCGCGGAGCACGTC
>QHSI01000181.1 GCA_003221515.1 Candidatus Rokuibacteriota bacterium | reverse complement strand
CCTACCTGCTGCTCGATCGCCTGCAGACCGCGCGACAGCCACGTGGTCTGCAAGCTGGCCAACCCGTCGAGGCCGACTGATGCTGGCCTTGCTCGCGGCGCTCCAACTCCAGCTCCAGGTGACGGCGAGCGTTCCCGATTCGGTCCCGACCGTCACGTTGTCCGAGGCGCTCCATCGGGCCACGGGGCTCGACCCGGACTACGTCGCGGCGGTCGGGCAGGTGGACAACGCCGTGTGGGCGCGGCGCAGTGCCTTCTCGGTGTTCATCCTGCCCGCGGTGAGTCTCAGCACGACCGCGACGCGCAACACCCCCGCGTTCTTCAACTTCGCCACCCTGAAGCCCGAGCAATACTCCGTACAGGCGCAGGCGACTCTGAGCTACGACGTTTTCACTGGTGGTCAGAAGGTCGCCGAGCTCGCCCGGTCGGCGGCGGCGTTGGACGGGGCCCACGCCGGGGAGCTGCAGGCCCGCTTCGCGTCGGCCCTCCTCACGGAGTCGGACTACTACGCGGTGCTGGCCGACCGGGAGTTGGCGCGCGTGGCCGGCGAGCGCGTGCGGCGCGCCCAGGAACAGCTAGCGGTCGCCCGCGCGCGGGTCACGACCGGAGCGGCCGTCCAGACCGATTCGCTGCAGCTGCGGCTCGAGTTGACCCAAGCGAGGGTGGGTCTGTTGCAGCAGCAGTCGGCGCTGCGCGTCGCGCGGCTCGAGCTGGGGCGGCGTGTGGGAGCGGCGGGACCGGTGGACGCCGCGCAACTCGATACCGCGCCGGCGCCCGAACTGCCCCTCAAGCTGGCGGACGCGATCACCCAGGCCGCGGCTCAGGGCCCGCGCTACCGGCAAGCGGCGGCCAACGAGCGGGCAGCTGCGGCCGCCTTCCGCGCTCGGCTGGGTACCTATTTGCCGCGGGCAACAGTGTCGTGGAGCCGCATCGGCTTCGACAACCGGTTCGCGCCCGCGCGCCTCGGCGTGTCCGCGCTCACCCTGGCCGTCTCGTTCCCGCTGTGGGACAATGCGCAGCGGGAAATCGCACTGTCGCAGGCGCGCGTGAACCACGACGTGGCGCGGGCGATTCGGGAGGACATGGACCGCGCCGTGCAGCACGACGTGACGGCGGCGTACGATGGCTACGCCACCGCGCGCGCCAGCGCGCAGTTGGCCGCCGAGGCGTTGACCGTGGCGCGCGAGAACTTTCGCGTGCAGCAGAGCCGCTACGCCGCCGGTGCGACGGCGATCCTCGACCTGCTCGTGGCCCAGACCGCGCTCGACGATGCGGAGGCTGCGCTCGTGCAGGCGCGCTACGCGACCCGCCTGGCGCTGGCGGGGCTCGAGAACATCCTTGGCAAGCGCCTCTTTCCAGAACGGGACCAGCAGTGAGGCTGAGAGACACGATGCGTGGTGCGTGGTATGTGATGCTCGCCGGTGTGACACTGGCCGCCGGCGCGTGCAAGAAGGGCCGGGCCGGTGGGCCCGGCGGGTTCGGTGGTGGCGGGGGGCCGATGGGGCTGCCCGTGGAGGTGGCCGTCGCCCGCCTCGACACGGTGCGCGACGAGATCACCGCCACCGGCCAGATCGAAGCGGTGCAGTCGATCGACCTGCGGCCCGAAGTGGACGGGCGCATCGTCGAATTCCTCGTCCGCGAGGGTCAGGAAGTCGAGCAGGCGACACCCCTCTTCAAGGTAGATGACGCTCAGCTCAAGGCCCAAGTGGACCAGCTCGAGGCGCAGCGCGACCTCGCGCAGCAGGCTCTGGCCCGCACCAAGGAGCTGGCGAAGCAGAACGCGTCGTCGGCCGCCGATTTGGAGCGCGCCGAGGCGACGGCCCGCAGTGCCCAGGCGGAGTACGACCTGCAGCGCATCCGGCTGGAGCGCACCACCGTGCGGGCGCCGTTCGCCGGCGTGGTGGGGCAACGCTACGTGAGCGTGGGCGACTACGTCA
>QHSI01000185.1 GCA_003221515.1 Candidatus Rokuibacteriota bacterium | reverse complement strand
CTGCAGCGAGCGAATCGCCGCCTCGCGCCCGGCGCCGGGCCCGCGGACGAAGACCTCGATCTGCTTGAGGCCGTACTCCATCGCCTTGCGGGCCGCCAGCTCGGAGGCGGTCTGCGCCGCGAAGGGCGTGCTCTTGCGCGAGCCCTTGAACCCGGCGCTGCCGGCGCTCGACCAGGACACGACGTTCCCGTTCCGATCGGTGAGCGTGACGATCGTGTTGTTGAACGTCGCCTGGATGTGGGCGATGCCGGTGCGCACCTCGCGCCGCTCGCGCCGCTTGCCGCCCTTCTTCCGTGGTGCTGGCTTGCTCTCTTCGGCCATGCCTATGCTCCCGCCTTCTTCGGTGCCGCGGCCGCGGCCGGGGTGGGCGCCGACGGCGCCGCCGTCGTCTTCTTCTTCACCTGCACGCCACGCTTCGGACCCTTCCGGGTGCGGGCGTTGGTGTGCGTGCGCTGTCCCCGCACCGGCAATCCGCGCCGGTGCCGGATGCCGCGGTACGTCCCGATGTCCATGAGCCGCTTGACGTTCATCGACACGTCGCGGCGCAGGTCACCCTCGACCTTGAACTCGCGCTCGATGATCTCGCGGATCCGGGCCACTTCCTCCTCCGTCCACGCCTTCACCCGCTTGCTGGGATCGACGGTGGCCCGGAGCAGGATGCGCCGCGCCGTGCTGCGCCCGAGACCGTAGATGTACGTGACCGCGACTTCGCCCCGCTTCTCCCGGGGCAGATCCACTCCCGCCACTCGCGCCATAGATGCCTCCGTCCCCTCAGCCCTGTCGCGCCTTGTGGCGCGGGTTCTGGCAAATGATCCGCGTCACGCCGCGACGTTTCACGATCTTGCAATGCTCGCAGCGAACCTTGATCGACGGCCGAACTTTCATCGTCCTCTTTCCTCGTCTCCGCCCTACTTGAAGCGATAGGTGATGCGCCCCCGCGTGAGGTCGTACGGCGACAGCTCGACCTTCACGCGGTCGCCCGGCAGGATGCGGATGAAGTTCATCCGCATCTTCCCGCTGACGTGCGCGAGCACCTTGTGTCCGTTCTCGAGCTCCACCCGGAACATCGCATTGGGCAGCGGCTCGACCACCGTGCCCTCCACCTCGATCGCGTCTTCCTTGGGCGTCATGGTCCTTGACCCGCGCCCGTCGTGGACGTCGCCGGCGCGCCCGCCAGGCTCGTCAGCACCTCGGGGCCGTTCTCGGTCACCGCCACGGTGTGCTCGAAATGCGCCGCCAGGCTCCCGTCCTGCGTGACCGCCGTCCATCCGTCGTCCAGGATTCTGACCTCCCAGCTCCCCATCGTCACCATCGGCTCGATCGCCAGCACCATGCCGGCTCGCAGCTGCGGACCCCGGCCCGGATCGCCGAAGTTCGGGATCTGCGGCTCCTCGTGCAGGGCCCGCCCGATCCCGTGACCGACGAAGGCGCGGACCACCGAGAACCCGTGCGCCTCGACGTGCGACTGGACCGCGTGCGACACGTCGGAGAGTCGCCGCCCGGGCCGGCACTCCTGGATGGCCCGGTCCAGGCTCTCGCGGGTCACGTCGAGGAGCTGCTGGACCCGCGCCGGTACCGCGCCGATCGGCAGCGTGAACGCGCAGTCGGCATAGTACCCTTCGACGATACAACCGAGGTCCAGCCCGACGATGTCACCCTCGCGGATCTTGCGCCGCGGCGACGGGATCCCGTGCACGACCTCTTCGTTGATCGAGATGCACGCCGTCGCCGGGAACCCGCGATAGCCCTTGAACGCGGTCGCCGCGCCCGCGCGGTGGATGAACGCCTCGACGTCCTCGTCGATCTCGAGCGTCGACATCCCCGCGCGAACGAACGTGCGGAGCCGCTCCATCACCCCGGCCAGGACGTGGCCGGCCCGCCGCATGAGCGCGATCTCGCGCGCCGACTTGAGCACGATCACCGCGCGGCTCCCACGGCGGCCCGGATCGCGTCGCGGATCTCCTCGATCGAGCCCTCGCCGGACACCGTGGTCAATACGTTTCGCTCACGGTAGTAATCGAGCAGCGGCGCCGTCTGCTTCCGGTAGACCTCGAGGCGGGTGCGCACGGTCGCCTCGCTGTCATCCACCCGCTGGTGGAGCTCGCCGCCACACGCGTCGCAGACTCCGGCGCGCTTGGGCGGGCTCGACGTCAGGTGATACGTGTGTCCACACGCGCGGCACACGCGCCGTCCGGTGAGCCGACGCAGCAGCTCGGGCTCCGAGACGTCGAAGTAGAG
>QHSI01000184.1 GCA_003221515.1 Candidatus Rokuibacteriota bacterium | reverse complement strand
TGCGCTTGAAAACGAGGCGGCGATCCTCGAGGGCGTGAACGAATTCGCCGTAGTCGACGAGCGGTGCGCCGTGCTCGCGGCCCAGCGCGTCGAGCTGCACCGGCCAGTCGCGCGCCGCGATCTTGAAAACCGCGTCGGGCCGGAAGCACGGAATCACTCTTCCCTGCCACCCCGACTCCCGGATCGCACGGTGGTGATCGAGCGGGTCGCTGGCCTGGTCGGTGGTGGCGAGCACCTCAATGTTGAACCGCTCGAACAGCACCCGCGGCCGGAACTCCGGGCTGGCGAGCTTCTCCACGATCGTGTCGTAGGCCCGGCCGGCCGTTTCTCCCGTCAGGCGCTCTGCGATCCCGAACACCTCGTGCAGCTCGTGATCGAGCCAGGCGCCGGTGGGCGTGCCGTGAAACAGGAAATAGTGCTCGGCGAACAGCTGCCATACCTTGCGCGGATCGCCCTCGAGCAACCGCTCGAGCGGGATCCCGCGCGCATACAGCAGCCGCAGGATGTAGTGGTCGGGCTGAACGATCAGGGATGTCGGCTCGGGGAAGGGCGCGTTCTCCGCCAGGATCTGCGGATCGACGTGCCCGTGCGGCGCGATGATGGGCAGCCGGCATGTTTCCTCGTACAGCGCCCGCGCGCCGCGTCGGATCGCCGGGTCGGGATCGAAAAACCGGTCCTCGTGAAGCAGCCGCGTCACGTGGCGGGCGATCGTAGTCACACGACTGGTGTCCAGCCCGGAGCGTACTCCCGCCGCCACAGCCTCATCGCTTCCTCATCGCCTGTGATGCGGCCGGATTGGGGATCGGTGCGCAGCGCGCGGCCCGTGCTCTGGGCGATGTTGCCGAGGTGGCCCAACAGCACGCTCTTCGCGCCCTCCGCGATCGGCTGATGGAGCGCGGCGCTGGTGCGGATCGCGTCGACGAAGTTCGCGATGTGCAGGACGGTCATGTCGTCGTCGGCATGCGTATTGAGGCCGTCCCCCGGCTGCGCGGCGAGGGATTGCTTCACGACTTTGCCCTTCAAGTCGTACACGGTGTAGCCGTCGCGATCCATGACGACGCTGCCGGTCGTGCCGAGGATGGCGGTGCCGCGCTCGCGACCATACGTGGTCAGCCCGTTGCAGCTTTGGCCCTGCCAGATGATGGTCTTCCCGCCCGCGAACTCGAAGCAGGCTTCCTGGGTGTCGGGGAACTCCCAGTCGTCGTCGAAGTGATAGCGGCCCCCGACCGAGGTGACGCGGATCGGGTAGTCCACGCCCAGGGCCCAGCGAGCGACGTCGATCTCGTGCGTGCCGTTGTTACAGATCTCGCCCGTGCCCCAGCGCCGGAACCAGTGCCAGTTGTAGTGGATGACGTTGTCGCGGTACGGGGTGTGGGGTGCCGGGCCCTGCCACAGCTCGTAATCGAGGTTCGCCGGCACGGGCGCGGGCTTGCCGCGTCCAATCGTGGCGCGGGTGTTGGCGTACCAGGCGCGCGCCAGGTAGGGCTGACCGATCGCCCCTTCCTTAATTGCCTGCACGACCTCGATGGAGCGCGGCGCGGAGCGCTGCTGCGTCCCCATCTGCACCACGCGCTGGTGCTTGCGCTGCGCCTCGACGAGCAGCTCGCCTTCGCGCGCGTTGTGCCCGCACGGCTTCTCGACGTAGACGTGCTTCCCGGCCTGCATGGCGAGGAGCGCGGCCGGCGTGTGCCAGTGGTCGGGCGCCGCGATGACGAGCGCGTCCACGCTCTTGTCGTCGAGCGCCCGGCGGAAATCGCCGAGCCCTTTGGGGGATTTCGCCTGGCCTTCGCCGACCTTGGCGACCGCTTTGGCCAGCACTTGCGCGTCCACGTCGCACAGGTACGCCACTGCGCCGTTGGGTGTGTGCGCGAACGCCCGTCCCAGCACCGTGCCGCGGCCGTTCAGGCCCATGACTGCTACGACGACCTGCTCGCTCGGCCGGGACACGAAGGACGACAGCCGCCGCGGAGCAATGAGTCCGAGCCCGGCGGCGGAGGCGGTCTTCAGGAATTTGCGGCGTTTCATAGCACCCTCACTTTGATGCTGCGGAAATAGACCTCGTCGCCGTGATCCTGCAAGACGATGTGCCCCTTGCGCCGCTCCGCGAAGCCGGGGATGGCGTGGTACTTGCTCGCGGCGAGCGCCGAGTCCATGCGCGCCGTGCCGAGCTCGAATTCCACGATCTTCGCGCCGTTCAGCCAGTGCTCGCCGTGGTTGCCGCGGAAGATCACCCTCGACTGGTTCCACTCGCCCACGGGGCGGAGCTGCTTG
>QHSI01000183.1 GCA_003221515.1 Candidatus Rokuibacteriota bacterium | reverse complement strand
TGTCACTGGCCCTTCGCAGCTCCTGTGGGTGGGCGTTACCCGGCCTGTTCGCCATCGGCTCGTCGCTTCCGCTGCTTGTCGTCACGGGTGTCGTAGCGACCGGGTTCGGCGCGCTCGAGGCCTGTGCCGGCCGTTACACCCGGGAGGGGGGCGAGATGAAAGAGTGGCGTTCGAGGCTCCCGCGCGTGCTCGGCTTCTTCGGTTCAGAACCTGAACCTGGATATTCGGTCTCGGCGGCGCCGCCGACGAGACCTGCGCTGCCGGAACCTTCGGTCGAGGACCTTCACGAGCAGGACGACCGAAACTAGGCCACCAACGATCGCTACCGCCAACACGATGTAGAGGACCTGCGGCTCTCCCGGAGTCGGGCGAGGATTCGCCCTGGCGAGCGCCGCGATAATCGTCACGAACACGCCTGCGAACTTGAGCCAGACCACCGCTTCAACCGCGTTCTAATGATCCTTCGGAAGTGCTCGCCGTTTTATGCTCGGGCTAGGATCAGACGGATGTTCCCTCGATTTTGTAGATACGCGGTTGGTTCACTGCGCTCGCGCCTCATAGTTGACCGGTGAAGCATAGCCGATCCCCGAATGTAACCGTACGCTGTTGTAGTACGGGATGTAGCTCCGCAGCACGTGCGCGAGCTCGACGTCGCGCGCGAAGGTGACGCCATGGACCGTGTCGCTCTTCATGGAATAGGTCCGTCGGCTCCGGTCGAAGGCCGCCCGGATCGCGTCGAGTAACAGCCGGTCCTGGCGCCGGCGCGCACTGTCGCCCCGCCGCCGCCACGCGTAGTAGCCCGAGCGGGTCACCTGGTAAAGCGCGCACATCCGCCTCAGGGTGAAGCCTGCCCGTTGCTCGCCGATGAACGCGAAGACCTCCGTCTTCGTTCGGAAGAGAACCGGATGGCTTTTTTTAAAAGCTCATGCTCTTCCTTGAGGATCGCGTGTTCGCGCTTGAGGGCCTGCAGTTGCTTGATCTCCCGTGCCGATCGTAACGGTACCTCCACGCGCCTCGCCCGCCCCTTGAGCACGCCGTCGCGCACTTCCTTTCGCCAGCGCGACAGCATGAAGGGATGGACGTCGACGGCGTTGGCCACCGTCTGAACCTCGACCCCTGCCATGTGGCTGAGCTTTACCGCCGTCAATTTGAATTCAACGCTGTAGCGATGAACCTTCTTGAGGCCTGGCTTGCCCTGTCCCTCGCCAAAACCTCATCGACTCGCTCAGGAGCACCGAGATGCGTCAATCCGTCCACAGGTCCAAGACCCCGAGCCTGGTTGGAGGTAGGGCGACCGGCATCGTTAGACCGTCGGCCTTGCGCGGTCACAAGGGAGTCTCCACGGAAGACGGGGAGCGGGCAGGCTGGGCGGCGGAGCTGGACCTGTGACGCGTGTTCGGTGGAGTGAGGACCGCCGCTGCTAGACTACGCCGCCTGGCGGACGTAGCGGTGATGCAAGCCACCGACTTCGGGAATTTCCACGATCCTGCCTGCCTCGGGGAGCTCGACGGGCCTGACGTCCGGCGCATCCTTGTCGAGCGCGAGATGCGTGCGAGCCCGGTGATAGCTGGCGGTGGCCGCCGCAAAGAAAGGGCAGGAGGCGAAGCAGCTGGAGCAGGAGGGTGACCATCGAGCCGGAATTTTCTCTGGATCAGCCCAGCCAGATCAACCACTTCCCGCCGGACTGAATTTTGGCGAAGGACAGGGTTCGCCACGATGTCATCTTGTTCTCGCTGACGAACGCGGGGAGGCTTGGCGGATTACTCTTGCCGTCCGCGAGATCGTCTGGGCGAATCCTCTTGAGGCGCCGGCACGACCGGCTGAGGCTCCTTTGATCGGTGCAGCCGGACCTCGATTGGACCGTCTGCCCGCATGATCACCACTCGATCCGGCTCGATGCGTTCAACCTGACCGCCAGCCAACTTGTCCCCGGCCTTGTAGCCAAAGATCTGCTTCGTGGCGACGTCCTCAAGGTAGGCCAGGCTTGTGTCGCCGTTGATCACTACGCCATGTAGGGCCAACGCTGGCGGTGGCGGCAGAGTGAGGGCGACCGGCTCTGAGCGTGTCGGCTCGGCGCGATTCGGATGAAAGAGGGTCCGGGTCGCGATCACGTCGTAGACCTCGCCGGAGCGCGGATTCGTGCCAAGCCGAGGTTGAGCACGAGCACCGACCTCGGCATAGCGCGTCCGCTCCTGAATGCTGAGCGGCGGGCAGGCAGAAGATCGAGGCACACAGTCCGGAACGCGCCCCACCGTGCGCATGAGAGCGACGCCAGGCGTCGCGGCGCCGTGCCGTTGAGCGCGATGAATCGGCGCGCTATCACGGTGGCCCTCGTGACCAATCGCGCCACTCCGCTTGCGAGGCGTCGGCGCACGCGGGCTTCGCCGTCCGGGCCCGCCGGCCCGACGGTGCCGAGCGGCCCGACCTCGCGATCGCGGCGCTCGGCGATCTCAGCCAAGGTCGTCGGCTGGTCGGCCATCGGCATTCGGGCTAGCCGTCGTCTGACGACGACCTGCCAGACATCGCGATACACTCCTTCAAGCAGTCGGGGACGGCGTTGTCCGCCGCCAAGGGCCAGGGCACGTAGTCGAAGCTTCATCCGCGGCCCGTGTATACGCCGCTCGCGCCCCAAACGCAACTTGGTGAACCCCCCTCAAACGGGCAGACGTC
>QHSI01000074.1 GCA_003221515.1 Candidatus Rokuibacteriota bacterium | reverse complement strand
GGGCACCGGGTGGGACATCGGCCACGCCGTGCGGTTTCTCCTCTCGGACTTCGCGCGCTACATCACCGGCCACGTGCTCGTGGTCGACGGCGGCACGACGCTCACGGCGCCGCAACGCGACACCGGCGGTGCCGGAGGCTAGCGCCGATCAACGGCCTTCGCAGATGTGGCGGAACCAGCCGCATCGCGACGGCGCGGATCCTCGGCGATACCGGCCTTCCCCGGCACGTCAGCTACCGCGTCCGTGTGGGAGTGAAGTGAATGCCCACGGTCCTCTCGCACGCGGTCGCGGCCACCGCGATCGGCGCGGCGATGATCCCCCCGCCGCGGCTCCCCGTCTGGGGGCTCGGCGCGCTGTGCGCGGTGCTGCCCGACCTCGACGTCATCGCGTTCGCCCTCGGACTCCCGTATGGCCACGTGCTCGGTCATCGGGGCCTGTCCCACTCCCTCCCCTTCGCCGCCGGGCTCGCGTTGGTGGCGACGGCGGTCGCGGCGCGCCGACGACTTGACGCCGGCAGCAGCGCGCTCCGGCTGTGGGCCTTCTTCTTCGTGGCGACGGCGTCGCACGGGCTCCTCGACGCGATGACCTCTGGCGGTTTCGGGATCGCGTTCTTCGCGCCGTTCTCGAACGCGCGGTACTTCTTCCCCTGGCGCCCGATCGTCGTCTCGCCGATCGGGATCGGCGCGTTCCTCGGTCATCGTGGCCTGGAGGTCATGTCGAGCGAGCTCGTGTGGATCTGGCTGCCCGCCGCGGCGGTCGTCTTCGGCTGTTGGCTGACGCGGCGCGGGCGCGCTACTTCCCGAAGACCTCTTTGAGCAGATCGGACACCCGGGCGGAGGGATCGCTCCTGATCTTGCGCTCCTCCTCGCCGACCACGTAGTAGAGGCCGTCGAGGGCCTTGCCGACGACGTAGCGATCGAGCTCGTAGTCTTCGGTCTTGAGGAACGGGATGGCCTTCGCCTGACCGAGCAGCTCGTTGTACTGCCGCACCGTCCCGACCTCGTTCATCGCCTTCTCCACGATCGGCCGGAAGGCGATGCGCAGCGAAGGGGACGTCTTGCCCTTGAAGTAGTCGGTCGCGGCGGTCGGCGTACCGTTCAGGATCCGCTGGGCGTCGTCGATCGTCATCTCGCCGATCGCGTCCCAGAAGAACTTCTTGGCCGTCGGGGCCGCGCGCTCGGCGGCGCGGTTCATGCTGAGCACGAGCTTGTCCACCTCGGACCCGTAGCCGGCGGTGCGCAGGCCGCGCTCGACCGTGCGGAGGCGCTCCGGCATCAGGATCTTGATCGCCTTGTTCGTGAAGTAGCCGTCAGTCTTCCCGGTCAGTCTCACCGCGTTCTCGGTTCCGACCTGGAGCGCCTGCTTGAGCGCGGCGCCGACCTTCACGCCGCCCGGCGTCGCGGCTCCCGGCCGCGTCAGGGTGTCCATCTCCTTGAGGATCGAGTCGAGCTGGGCGGAGGCCGGCGCGGCGCTCGACAACAAGAAGGCGCACGCGAACAGAGCCGTGGCGCGCAGGGCTCAGGCCTGATCGAGCTGGCGCGCCAGCCCGGCTCGATCGGTGACCGGCAGATCGCACGCGTAGTTGCGGCAGACGTAGGCCGTCGGCTTTCCGCCGACCGCCTCCCGGCCCGCGAGGAGAGGAATCCCGGCGGCGTGCGCGGCCTGGCCCGCGACCATCCCGGCCACGACACGGTTCGGCATATAGCGGCCGAAGACCTCGCTGACCAGCGGCCCGAGGCCGTCACCGGCCGCCGACGCGACCAGCGCGATCTCGACCACCGGCCCGAGGTGGAAGTCGAGCGCGCAGAGGAATCGCCCGAAGCCGCTCGCGTGGCGGGCCATCAGATCCGCCATCGGCCGCAGCGCCTTCGCGGCGATGGCTTCGTACCGTGACTCGCCGGTGAGCACCGCCAGGCGGAACAGCGTCTCGGCGGCCACCGACGTCCCGCACGGCACGGCGTTGTCGAACAGGTTGCGCGGCCGCACGATGAGCTGTTCGTGATCGCTACCGGTGTCGTACAAGCCTTCGAGCCGCTCGTCCCAGAAGAGCCGGATCATCTCGTCGGCCAGGCCGCGCGCCTCGTCGAGCCACCGGCGCTCGAATGTCGCTTCGTACACCTCGATCAGCGCCGCCGCGACCATCGCGTAGTCCTCGAGGTAGCCCTTGAGCTTGGCCCGGCCGCCCTTCCAGGTGCGGAGCAGCCGGCCGTCGGCGCGCATCGCCTCCAGCACGAACGCCGCGTTCTTGACGGCGGCGGCGACGTAGTCGGGCCGGCCGAGCGCGCGCCCGGCCTCGGCGAACGCCCGGCACGCGAGGCCGTTCCACGACGCCAGCACCTTGTCGTCGCGCAGGGGATGGACGCGACGCGCCCGCGCCTCGTAGAGCTTCGTCCTGATCGGCGCGATTCGCTCGGCGTCAGGCGCGCCCGCGAGGTAGAGGATGTTCTGGCCCTCGAAGTTCGTCCCGCGATCCACGCCCCAGTACTGGCCCGCGCGTTCGGCGTCGGCGCCGAGGACCTCGCGCAGCTCTTGCTCCGACCAGACGAAGAACTTGCCCTCGTGGCCCTCGGAATCCGCGTCCTGCGCCGAGTAGAAGCCGCCGGCCGCGTCGGTCATCTCGCGCAGGATGTAGTCGAGCGTTTCCTCGCACACGCGCCGACACTCGGGATCGCCGAGCGCGAGCCAGCCGTGCAGGTAGAGCGAGGCGAGCTGGCCGTTGTCGTAGAGCATCTTCTCGAAGTGAGGCACGAGCCAGTGCGCGTCGACCGAATAGCGGTGGAAGCCGCCACCGACCTGATCGTACATGCCGCCGCGCGCCATCATGGTCAGCGTGGTGTGGGCCATCTGGCGCGCGCGCGCGTTCTGCGTCCGCTTCCAGTAGCGCAGGACGAACTCCCAGATCATGGGCTGCGGGAACTTCGGCGCGCCGCCGAGGCCGCCGTCGCCGTCATCGAACTGCGACGAGATCGCCTGGAACGCCTCGCCCAGGACGCCCGGCGTGAGCAGCTCGGTGGCGGCCCGCAGCCGCTCCGTCTGGGCGAGCGAGGCCGCGATCTTCTGCGACGACTCGAGCACCTCGCCCCGGCGCGTCGTCCAGGCGTCCGCGATCGCCGCGAGCAGCCGTGGGAACCCCGGTAGCCCGTGCCGGTCGACCGGCGGGAAGTAGGTGCCGCCATAGAACGGCACGCCTTCCGGCGTGAGGAACACGGTCATCGGCCAGCCGCCGTGGCCCGTCAGCGACTGGACCGCCTGCATGTAGATCTGGTCGACATCGGGGCGCTCCTCGCGGTCGACCTTGATGTTCACGAAGTGCCGGTTCATCACTTCGGCGATTTCCTTGCTCTCGAACGACTCGTGCTCCATCACGTGGCACCAGTGGCACGCGGAGTAGCCGACGGACAGGAGCACCGGCTTGTCCTCGGTCTTCGCCCGGGTGAAGGCCTCCTCGCCCCACGGGTACCAGTCCACGGGATTGTGGGCGTGCTGGAGCAGGTACGGGCTGGTCTCGCGGGCCAGGCGATTTTCCCCCATGGCGACTACCTAATGAACGGTAGCTCGCTCACGCTGGCCGGAAGCGTCCGTTCACCGACGCGCACCTCGACGCGGCTGCCGGCCGCGGCGTGCTGGCGACGCACGAACGCGAGAGCGATCGGCCGCTCGAGGCCGAACGACCAGGTCGAGCTGGTGACCCGGCCGACGCCGGCGGACTCGGCCAGGACCTCGGCTCCATCCGATGGAGCCCGAGCGCCGTCCGACGCGGTCGCGTCGACCAGCAACCCCACCAGCATCCGGTTGACGTGGCCGCGATCGCGGATGCGGACCACGACCTCCTGGCCCGGATAGCACCCCTTGGTCTGGGAGACGAGGCTTGCGAACGGAATCTCCGGGAGCAGGACGGACTCGTCGACGTCGCGGCCGAGCACGGGCGTTCCCGCCTCGATCCGAAGCGACTCGAAGGCCGCCCGGCCGATGGGCCTGGCGCCGGCGGCGACGAGCGCATCCCAGAGGCGCGGCGCCTCGCTCGAAGGGCCGTCGATCCACACCTCGGCCTCGCCGGTCTCCCGGCCCCCGCTCACGAGGCGTACGGCCGCGTCGCCGAGCTTGCCCGTGACGTGGGACCACGCCGCTTCGCCGGGCCGCGCGCCGGTCACTCGCTCAGCCGTCTCGTGGGCCTTGGGTCCGACGAGCACGAGCAACGCGGTCTCGTCGGAGAGGTCGCGGATCGCCACCTTCTCCGAGAACAGGTAGTGATCGAGCGCCTCGGCGGTCTTCTGGGCCATCGACGGCGGCGTCACGACGAAGATGCGATCGTCGGCGACCCAGACGGAGACGACGACCTGCACCTTGCCGTGAACGTCGAGCAGCGTCGCCGCGCACCCCTGCCCGGGCGCCAACGCCTTGATCTCGTTGCTGAGCAGAGCGTGCAGGAACGTCGCGCGATCGCGGCCGGTGAGCTCGAGGACGCCCCAGTGGCCACGATCGACGAGCCCGACGGCATTGCGCGCGGCGCGGTACTCCTCGGCCGGCTGGCCGTACGCGAACGACAGCTCCCACTCCCCGACGCTCTCGAACCGGGCGCCCGCGGCGAGATGACGATCGTGGAGCGGCAGGCGATTGGCCATGCCGTCATTCTACATCGCGGGCCCCGTGCTAGACTGCGCGCCGTGCGACCGCCGCCGCGCGCGACCGTCGAGCGCTTCCAACGACGTCTTCTCGCGTGGTACGCGAAGCACGGCCGCGACCTTCCGTGGCGCCGGACGCGGCATCCGTACCGGGTGCTCGTGTCGGAGATCATGCTCCAGCAGACTCAGGTGGACCGCGTCGTCCCGAAGTACCGCGAGTTCCTCCGTCGCTTTCCGACGGTGAAGCGTCTGGCGGCCGCGCCCGTCGCGGACGTGCGTCGCCTCTGGTACCCCCTGGGCTACAACGTCCGGCCCATTCGCCTCCACGCGATCGCGTGCGAGACCGTCGCTCGCTACGGCGGCCGCCTGCCCGATCGCGAGGAGGCGCTGCGGCGGCTGCCCGGCGTCGGGCGCTACACCGCCGGCGCGATCCTCTCGTTCGCGTACGGGCGCGACACCGCGGTCCTCGACACGAACGTGCGTCGGGTCCTGGGTCGGGTGTTCCTGGGCCGGCGCCGTCTCGCGCGCGTACGCGGCGACAAGACGTTCTGGGATCTCGCCGCGTCGCTCGTGCCGCCGGGGCGAGGCTACGACTTCAATCAGGCGCTCATGGACTTCGGCGCGACGTGGTGCACGGCCCGCAAGCCCCGCTGCGCCACGTGCCCGATGCGGTCGTTCTGCGCCTGCTTTCCCTTCAGGGCCTCGTCGTGACGCTGCCGGTCGTCGACGTCTCCGCCGCCCTCATCCAGGACGAGGCCGGCCGCTACCTCGTCACCAGGCGACGGCGCGGGTCGCATCTCGCGGGGCTCTGGGAGTTTCCCGGGGGCAAGCGCGAGGCGGGCGAATCGCCGGAGGCGGCGCTCCGGCGCGAGCTGACCGAAGAGCTGTCGGCGACCTTCGCCGTGGGCGCGCTGGTGGACACGGTCCGCTGGGAGTATCCGGAGCGCGTCGTGGTGATCGCCTTCTATCGCTGCCGGCTCGAGGCCGGCACGATCGCGCCGCGAGAGTCGCAGACGATGGCGTGGGTCGCGCCGGAGCAACTCACGGAGCTCGAGTTTCCTCCAGCGGATGGCGAGCTAATCAAACGCTTGCAGGCGGGTCGCTGAAACAGGCCCATCTGCTTCGTTGGCGCCCTCGGCTGCGCGCTCGACGTACTCGAAGTACGCCTCGCGCGCAGCGCTTCGGGCGCCGCCTCGCATCTGGACCTGTTTGAGCGACCCGGCCACGCTGGGCAGGGGGCGCACGCGCATTGGACGAGCAAAGTCGCGATACAATCAGGCGTTTCGCTAGCGTGGAGATTCGATGGACACGCCGAAAACGGCCAGCGTGGTGATCATCGGTGGCGGTGTCGTGGGCTGCAGCGTCGCGTACCACCTTGCGCGGCGCGGGCTCCGCGACGTCGTCGTCGTCGAGCGCGAGACGGTCGGCTCGGGCACGACGAGCAAGGCGGCCGGTGGCATCCGCGTCCAGTTCCCGATCGAGGCGGAGATCCGCTTCTCGCTGGAGTCGATCAAGGTCTTCGAGCGCTTCAGCGACGAGTTCGGCGTCGACCCGGGCTACAAGAAGATCGGCTATCTGTTCCTGATCTCCGAGCCGAAGCATCTGCCCGGGTTCGAGGAGCGCATCGCGCTCCAGCGGAGGCTCGGTGCCGACGTGCGCGTGATCACGCCCGACGATGCGCGCACGCTCGTGCCCGCGCTCCGGGTGAACGACCTGATCGCCGCGGTGTGGGGGCCGGGTGACGGCCTCGCCGGCCCCGCCGAGGTCACCGCCGGCTTCGCGCGGCGCGCCCGCGAGCTCGGGGCGAAGATCGTCGAGGGCGTCCGGGTCACGTCGATCGAGCGAGCCGGCGGCCGGGTGACCGGCGTGACGACCTCGGACGGCGCGATCGCCGCGCCGCGTGTCGTCAACGCCGCCGGGCCGTCGGCCGCGCGCATCGCCCGGCTCGCCGGGGTCGAGCTGCCCGTTCATCCGAGACGCCGCCACATCTTCTTCACCGAGCCGTTTCCGGCGATCCCAGGGCCGGTGCCGCTCACGACGGACGTCTCGAGCGGCTTCTACTTCAGGAAAGAGCTGGAGCAGGTGCTGCTGAGCCCGGGCGACGTCGAGGACATCGGCGAGGACTTCGACGTCTCCATGGACCCCGGCAAGGTCGAGGACGCCGTGCAGAAGGCCGTCCACCGCCTGCCGATGATCGCCGACGCACGGATCGCCGGCGGATGGGCGGGGCTGCGCCCGCTGACGCCTGACGACCACGCGATCATCGGGTGGTCGGGCGTCGAGGGGTTCTTCCTGGCCGTCGGGTTCGGTGGCCACGGCTTCCAGCACTCACCCGCCACTGGCCGCTACGTCTCCGAGTGGATGCTCGACGGCAAGCCGTCCATGGACCTCTCGCCGTTCGACCCCCGCCGATTCGCCAAGTGATGCGGATCGCCGACGTCCGGGTGATCCTCGCCGACATCCCCCTCAAGCGCAGGCACAAGATGTCGTTCACGACCCTCGAGAAGGTCAACTTCGCGTTCGTGCGCATGGAGACGTCGGACGGGCTCGTCGGCTGGGGCGAGGCCGCGTGCCTCGGCGGCCCGACGTGGAGCGAGGAGTCGGCCGAATCGGTCGCGGTGACGATCGAGCGCTACATCGCGCCCTGGCTCGTGGGCCGCGACGCCGCCGGAATCGAGCCATTGCGGCAGGAGATGGCGCGGCGAGTCCAGGGCAACCCCTTCGCGCGCGCGGCGGTGGAGATGGCGCTCTGGGATCTCAACGGCAAGGCCCTCGGCGTTCCCGTGCACCGCCTGCTCGGTGGGCGCGTGCGCGAGAGCGTGCCGCTCTCGTGGTCGCTGGCGGTGGAGAGCTCCGACGCCGAGGTCGCCGAGGCGCGGGCGAAGGTGGCGCTCGGCCATCGCATCTTCAAGATCAAGACCGCCGCGCATCCGGTGGCCCACGACGTCGAGCGCGTGCGCCGCCTGCGCGAGGCGGTCGGTCCCGACGTCTCGCTGCGCGTCGACGCCAACCAGGGATGGGATCGCGCCACCGCGCTTCAGGCGATCCGCGCGCTGGAGCCGTACCGCCTGGACTTCGTCGAGCAACCGGTTCCGCGCTGGGATCTCCCGGGCATGGCCGAGATCGCGCGGGCGGTGACGGTGCCGATCATGGCCGACGAGTCCTGCTGCTCGCTGCACGACGCCCTCGCGATCGCGCGCCTGGGCGGCGTGTCCATCCTCGCCCTCAAGCTCACGAAGTCGGCGGG
>QHSI01000133.1 GCA_003221515.1 Candidatus Rokuibacteriota bacterium | reverse complement strand
AAGCTCCCAAGATTTGACACGCTTGTGACGACTCGCGCGTCGGCCGATCTCAGAATGCGTCCACAAGCGCCAAGATTTCCCGAGGAGGTCGGCGAGATGAAGGACGATAAGATGAAGGACGACAAGGCGATGGAGAAGAACCCCTAACCATGGGCGGGTGCGCGCGCCTCTTCGTCGTGGCGCTCTTGACGGCGACCGGCCTCGCGGCCGGTCCCGCCGGCGCCCAGAGCCTGCGCATTGGCGCGCCGGCGCCGGACGTCGCGGGAGAGCGCTGGATCAACAGCGGACCCCTTGCCATGCCGGGGCTGCGCGGTCGTGTCGTGCTGGTGGAGTTCTGGACCTACGGGTGAATCAACTGTCAGAACGTGATCCCGCAGTTGCGGGGCTGGTACGATCGCTACGAAAAAGACGGGTTCACGATCGTCGGCGTGCACAGCCCGGAGTTCTTCTGGGAGAAGTCCTACGAGCGGGTGGTGGACGCCGCGAAGCGACTCGGCGTGCGCTATCCGATCGTCCAGGACAACGACATGAGGATCTGGACGCGATGGGGCGTCCGCGCGTGGCCGACGACTCTCCTGGTGGACAAGAAGCAAGTCGTCCGCTACCGGCACATCGGCGAGGGCGACTACGAGGAGACCGAAGCGATGATTCGTCGGCTGCTCGCCGAGCGGGACTAATCGCTGCCGTGCACATCCATCCTCACCGTCCACTGTCAGGGGTACAAGTTCACCGGGGTGTGAGACTCTCGGTGACGGGCCTACCGGGTAAGGAGACGGCATGCTGATCCGACGAGCCCCGCGGTTCACCGCGAGCGAGATCACCGATCCGAAGCTCTACTTGAGCCGGCGCGAGCTGATGGCCGGCGCGGCCGCGCTCGCGCTGGTGCCCGGCGGCGGTGAGGCCGCCGCTCCCAAGGGCGAGCCACTCGCCGCGAAGCGCAATCCCGCGTTCAGCCTGAGCGAGGCGGCCACCAAGATCGACCACGCGACGACCTACAACAACTTCTACGAGTTCGGCGTCAACAAGGACGATCCCTCGCGTCTGGCGCACACGCTGCGCCCGCGTCCGTGGTCGGTGCAGGTCGACGGCCTCGTGCACAAGCCGAAGACCTTCGACATCGACGAGCTGATCAAGCTGTTCCCGCTCGAGGAGCGCGTGTACTCGCTCCGGTGCGTCGAAGCGTGGTCGATGGTGGTCCCGTGGATCGGCTTCCCCCTGGCTCCGCTGCTCAAGCGTGTCGAGCCGGCCGGCCAGGCGAAGTTCGTCGAGTTCACGACGCTCCTCGACTCCAATCAGTTCCCGGCCCAGAAGCCCGGGTTCTTCGGCTTCTCGTCGCTCGACTGGCCGTACGTCGAGGGGCTTCGCCTGGACGAGGCGCTGCACCCGCTGACGCTGCTCACCGTGGGCATGTACGGCCAGGTGCTGCCGAATCAAAACGGCGCGCCCGTGCGCGTCGTGGTGCCGTGGAAGTACGGGTTCAAGAGCGCCAAGTCGATCGTGCGCATCCGTCTGGTCACCGAGCAGCCGAAGACTTCCTGGGAGAAGGCCGCGTCCCAGGAGTACGGCTTCTACTCGAACGTCAACCCCGCGGTCAGCCATCCGCGCTGGAGCCAGGCCGACGAGCGGCGCATCGGCGAGTTCCGCCGCCGCCCGACCCTGCCGTTCAACGGCTACGCCGACCAGGTCGCGTCGCTCTACACCGGCATGGATCTCAAAAAGTTCTACTAGGCCGGTGACGCGCCGGACACGAGTCGCGCTCAAGGTCGGGGTCTGGGCCGGCGGTCTGGCTCCGCTGCTGCTCCTCGGCTACCGCGCGTGGACCGACGACCTCGGCGCCAACCCGATCAGCGTCATCACCAACACGCTCGGCGACTGGACGCTCCGGATCTTGCTGGCGTCGCTCGCGATGACGCCGTTCCGCATCGTGTTCGGACTCTCGTGGCCCATCGCGCTGCGGCGGCTGCTCGGGCTCTTCGCCTTCGCGTACGTGTGCCTGCACTTCTCGGTGTGGATCGTGCTCGACTTCTTCTTCGACTGGCCCCGGATGGGCGCCGACATCGTCAAGCGCCCGTACATCACGCTGGGGATGCTGGCGCTCCTCTCGCTGATCCCGCTCGCCGCCACCTCGACCACCGGCATGATCCGGCGTCTCGGCGCGCGGACGTGGACGCGCCTGCATCGTCTGGCGTACGTCGCCGCCGTCTGCGCGGTGCTCCACTATCTCTGGCTGGCGAAGGTGGGCGTGACCGATCCCTACTGGTATGCGGGTGCGCTCCTCGTGCTGCTCGGGATCAGGGTCGTGGACTGGAGCCGACGCGTGATCCGCCGTCGCGCCGCCGCGGTCGCGGCGAGCTCGGCGCCGCTCCGCTCGTGAGCCGAAAACGCTTTTCACCGTGAGCGCCGCGCCGTAGTATCGGTGAGTCGCATGGGATCCGCCGCCGCGATCTCCGTCAACGGCCGCCACTACCGCGTCCCCGACCGTCCGGTCGTCGTCGTGTGCATCGACGGGAGCGAGCCGGAGTACTTCGAGCGGGGAATCGCCGCGGGCGCGACGCCCGCCGTCGCGCGCTTCCGGCGAGAGGGCGTCTACCGGCTCGCGCGCGCCGTCGTGCCGAGCTTCACGAATCCCAACAACCTCTCCATCGTGACCGGCGTGTCGCCGGCGGTCCACGGGATCTCGGGCAACTACTTCTACGACCCCGCCACCGGCCAGGAAGTGATGATGAACGACCCGAAGTTCCTGCGCTGCGAGACGCTGCTGGCCGCGCTCTCGCGCGCCGGCGCGCGGCCGGCGGTCGTCACCGCCAAGGACAAGCTCCGCCGCCTGCTCGGCCACGCGATGCAGGGCATCTGCTTCTCGTCCGAGAAGGCGGACCAGACGACGAAGGCCGAGCACGGTATCGAGCGCGCCACTGACCTCGTCCCGATGGCGGTGCCCGCCGTGTACAGCGCCGAGCTCTCCGAATACGTGCTGGCCGCGGGGCTCGAGCTGCTGCGGCGCGAGCGACCCGACGCGCTCTACCTGTCGCTGACCGACTACGTCCAGCACAAGCACGCGCCCGGCACGCCGGCCGCGACCGACTTCTACGCGATGCTCGACCGCTACTTCGACGCCTTCGACCGCGCCGGCGCGGTGCTCGGCATCACCGCCGACCACGGCATGAACGCCAAGTCCCATCCGGACGGCACGCCGAACGTCGTGTACCTGCGCCCGATCGTCGACGGGCTCCTCGGGCCGGGCCGGGCCCGCGTGATCCTGCCCATCACCGACCCCTACGTCGTCCATCACGGTGCGCTCGGCTCCTTCGCCACCGTCTATCTCGACGAGCCGTCGCGCGGGCCCGCGATCGCGGCGCGCCTGGCGTCGACCCCGGGGATCGCGGAGGTGTACGACAACGCGACCGGCTGCGCGCGGTTCGAGCTGCCGCGCGATCGGGTCGGCGACCTGATCGTCATCGGCGAGGCGCACACCGTCCTCGGCAAATCCCCCGAGGAGCACGACCTCTCGCTGCTCGAGGAGCCGCTCCGCTCGCACGGCGGCGTGTCGGAGGAGACGGTGCCGTTCGTGATCAACCGCCCCCTCGACGACGCCCACCGGCAACGCCTGGCGCGCACGCGCGACCTGAGAAACTTCGATATCTTCGACTACGCGCTGAACGGTGTCCGCTAGCGTGAGGCCCGTGGCGCGCGCCGCGCTCGGGCTCGCCGCGATCCTGCTGCTCGCCGGCTGCGCGACCGCGGGCGCGATGCGCCCGGCCGCCACGGCGACGCCGATGCGCGAGGTGCTCCCGAACGGCGTCGTGCTGATCGTGCAGGAGCAGCGGGCCAGCGAGGTCGTGGCGCTCCAGCTCTGGATGCGCATGGGCGGCCGCGACGAGGCGGCCGAGGAGCTCGGCCTCGCGCACTACATCGAGCACATGCTCTTCAAGGGGACGCCGACCCGGCCGCCGGGCTCCATCGACACGCTGATCGAGGGCTTCGGCGGCACCAGCAACGCGTTCACCTCGTACGACACGACGCACTACGACTTCGTCGTCCCGACCCGACACCTGCGCGCGGGTGTCGAGCTCCTGGCCGATCTTGCGGTCAACGCGAGCTTTCCGCCCGAGGAGATCGAGAGCGAGAAGAAGGTCGTCTTCGAGGAGATGAACCTCATCGAGGACGACCCCGAAAAGTTCCTGCTCCGGCGCCTCTACGAAGTGGCCTACTCGCCGCACCCGTACGGGCGCGCGCTGCTCGGCCGCCGGGAGTTCATCCAGAAGCTCGACCGCGATCAGCTCCGGCAGTTCTACCGGAAGCATTTCGTGCCGAAGAACATGGTGCTGGTCGTCGTCGGCGCCGCCGCCCCCGCGCAGGTGCGGCAGCTGGTGGAGGCGGCCTTCGGGCGTATCCAGGCCGCGGCCCCCTCGCGCGGCGAGACGCCGCCCGTCCCCACGCTCGGCCCCGCGCGACGCGTCGACGTGAGCCGCGCCGAGAAGCAGGCGTACCTGGGGCTGGCCTGGAGGACCGCTCCGCTGGCCAACGAGGACGTCTATGCCGTCGACCTGCTCACGTCCATCCTCGGCGACTCGCCGACCTCCCGTCTGAACCAGACGGTCCGCGAGCAGCTGCGTCTGGTCGCGACGATCGAGGCCGGCTACGGGGCCTTCGAGAAGGCCGGGCTCGTCACCGTGACGGCGCGCCTGGAGCCGGCGGACCTCGACCGCGCGGAAGCGGCGATCCTCGACGTGATCCGTAAGGTGCGCGCAGATGGCGTGACCGAGGCCGAGCGCCAGCGCGCGCTGATCACCGCGGAGTCCAGCTACGCCTTCGACATCGAGACCGCCGAGGGGCTGGCGAAGACCTACGGGCAAGCGGAGACGACCTGGACTCTGGACAACGAGCTCGCCTATCTCTCGCGGCTCCGGGGGATCACTGCCGCTCAGATCCAGGCGGTGGCCAGAAAGTATTTCCGCGACGAGGACTACGCGCGCGTGCGGTTCGTCCCGGGGGCACCGTCACGATGACCCCGGTCGTCCTCGCGCTGCTGATCGCCGGCCTCCTGGCCGCGCCGGCCGCGGCACAGGAGACCCGCGAGCGCCTCGACAACGGCTTCACGGTCCTGGTGCGCGAAAATCCGATCGCGCCGGTGGTTGCCGTGTCGCTGCTCGTCAAGATGGGCACGCGGTGGGAGGATCCGACCAACGCCGGGATCTCGAACTTCGTGCACGCGGTCATGGTCCGCGGCACCGCCCGGCGCAGCGGGTCGGAGCTCGCGGAGGCGATCGCGGGCCTTGGCGGCAAGCTCAGCGCGAAGGGCGACGTGGACGACTCCGAGATCAGCGCCACGGCGCTGGCGCGCTTCTGGCGCGAGCTGCTCGGGTTCACCGCCGAGCTGGCGCTCGAGCCGAAGCTCTCCCCCGGAGAAGTCGACGGCGAGCGTGACTGGCTCGTGGGCCGGATCCAGAAGCGCCGCGACAACGCCCCGGCGCGCGCGTTCGACGAGTTCTACGCGGCGCTCTACGGCGCGCACCCATATGCGATCCCTGGGCTCGGCACGCCGGAGTCCCTGGCGGGCATCGACCACGCCGCCCTCGTCGCGTGGTATCGGCGGTTCTACCAGCCGGAGCGGATGACACTCGCGGTGAGCGGGCAGGTCTCGGCGGCCGCGGTCCGCGCCGAAGCGCGCCGACTATTCGGCGCGCTGCCGCGCGGCGCGCCCGTCACGGAACCGGTGCGGTCGGCGCCGGGGAACAGCGGCGAACGCCGGGTCTTCGAGCAGCCGGCTCAGCAAACGCAGATCCTGGTCGGCGCCCTCGCGCCGCCCCTCGGCCATCCCGACGGCGCCGCGGTCAAGGTTCTGTCGACCGTCCTCGGCGGCGGCATGGCGGGACGCCTCTTCGTCGAGCTGAGGGACAAGCGCGGTCTCGCCTACACGGCCGCCGCCTACTACGATCCGGTGGTCGACCCGGGCGCGATCGTCCTCTACCTGGGGACCGCGCCCGAGAACGCGACCAGGGCGGAAGAGGCGCTTCTCCGCGAGGTCGAGCGGGTTCGCCAGGATCTGGTCGGCGCCGACGAGCTCGACCGGGCCAAGGGCTATCTGCTCGGTCGCTACGCGATGGACCGACGGACGAACGAGCGCCGAGCGTGGTACCTGGCCTTCTACGAGATCGAAGGAGTCGGGGCCGACTATCCCGAGCGCTATCGGCGGGCCGTCGAGGCGGTGACGCCGTCCGACGTGCTGCGGGTCGCCCGGCAGTACCTGGGGACCCTCACGACGGTGGTGCTCCGACCGCGCTGAGCCTACTCGGCTCGCTGAGCGCGCGCTTCGTCGGCCGCCTTGATCTCGTCGGCGAACAGCGCCGTCGTCAGCGGGCAGGGCGGCTTGTTCTCGTCGACGTACTGGCAATCGGTCTGGTTGCACTGCACGAAATAGCCCTGGGGGCGTCCGAAGCCGCCCGGGCGGCGAAGGCGGATCTGCACGGACTCGGAAACGACACCACAGAAGAATTCGCGGGGTCGGCTGCGGCTCACATCGTCTCCTCAGTGGGAAGGATCGTCAGGGCGCTCGGTGGTGATCACGCTTGACCACCATACGCCAGGAGCGGCGTCCGACACAATACGGACGGCGAAAAACTTCGAGCGGGCTCGCCCCCGGCAAATTCTGTCGATTGCGTCGCCCCAATCTCGCTATATAGTGTGGTGACTCGCGAGCGCATCCGCGGCGTCGGAGATACGATCTGATCGGGGGGAATAGGCTCTTCGTGCGTCGGTTCTTCATCGTCGGGGTCGCGGCGGTTGCGCTCGGTGGGTGCGGCACTCTCTCGGCCGCTTTCCGATCGGATGCCCCGTTTCTCACCGTCTCCCAGTCGCTCACTCCGCCGGAGGCCGTCGAGCCGGAGCCCACGCCGGCCGAGCCGGTGGTCGCGGCGGCCGACGCGAAGACGCCCGAGGACGCTCCCGAGATCGACTCCACCCTGCCGTCCCTCAGTCACGACATGGGCGAGGGCGGCGATCAGCTCATGCTCGCGCAGACCCAGCGCTCGCCCCAGGACAAGGTCGACACCACCAGCGTGAACGAGCCGGAGGAGGAGTTCGACCCCTGGGAGCGGTTCAACGAGACGATGTTCGAGTTGAACCGGAAGCTGGACCGCTACGCGCTGAAGCCGGTCGCGCAGGTCTACAACGTGATCATGCCCGAACCGTTCCAAATCCTGATCGCGAACGGCTTCGATAACATCAGCTTCGTGCCGCGGGCCGTCAACAGCCTGCTCCAGGGGAAATTTGGCGGCGCCGGCCGCGAGATCTCGCGCTTCCTGATCAACAGCACGGCCGGCATCGGCGGGCTGTTCGACGCGGCGAAGTACTGGGGGATCGAGAAGAGTCGAGAGGACTTCGGACAAACCCTCGGCGTCTGGGGCGTGGGGCCCGGGCCCTATCTCATCCTGCCGTTCATGGAGCCGCTGACCGTGCGCGACGGGATCGGCAAGGCCGTCGACGGCGTCATGGATCCGCTCTCGTATGTGCTGCCGTTCCTCTGGGTCCGTCTCAGCATGAAGATCGGAGACACGGTCAACGACCGGGCGTTGAACCTCGAGCTGTTCCAGGGATTCGAGGAGAGCGTCATCGACATGTACAGCGCGGTTCGTCACGGCTACCTCCGGCGCCGGGAGCAGCTGATCAAGGAATAACGTGAGAGGGCGCCCTACCCTCCACGCGCTCGCCGTCGCGCTGATCCTCTCGAGCGGCGTCGTCTGGATCGCCGTCGCCCCGCGCTTTCCGCCCGCGCCGCCCGCGGCGGCGGCCGTCCGCGATCTCGATGCCGGGCGCGCGCTCTACGCCCGCCACTGCGCCGTGTGCCACGGCGAGCGGGGACGCGGCGACGGCGCCTCGGCCGCCGGGTTCGCGACGAAGCCAGCGGATCTGACCGACGGCCGGCTCATGAACGCGCTCCCCGATGAGTTCCTGCTCTCGATCGTGCTGCGGGGAGGAGCCGCCGAAGGGCTCGCGCCCACGATGCCGCCGTTCTCTGGATTTCTCAGCGACGCGCAAGCTCGCCAGGTCGTCCTGCATCTGCGCGAGATCGCCTCGCCGCCGTTCCGCCCCGAGATGACGCAGCCGCTGGTCACGGCGCCGCGCGCGCCGCGTCAGCCGATCTTCTTCAGCCACGTGATCCACGCCGGCTCGTTCCAGATCGCGTGCCAGTACTGCCACGCCGATGCGCGGCGCTCCGAGTACGCGGGGCTTCCCTCGGTCGAGCGATGCATGGGCTGCCACAAGATCATCGGCGCCCAGGACAATCCAGAGATCGCCAAGCTCCACGACTTCGCGCGGCGCGGCCAGCCGATCCCGTGGGTCCGCGTCTTCAAGATGCCGGAGTTCACGTTCTTCCCTCACGCGCCGCACGTGCGCTTTCCCATCGCGTGCCAGACCTGCCACGGCCCCATCGAGCGCATGCGCGTCGTCGGGGCCGACACCGGACCGGCATTGCTCCACGATCTGCAGGTCCTAGTCGGATTCAAACCGTCGTCTCGGGCTCTCACGATGGGCTGGTGCATCGAGTGCCACCGTGAGCAGAACGCGACGCGCGGAGCCAAGGCCCCGCTCGACTGCGTCACCTGCCACCACTGAAATCCCCGATCGCTGGTAACGAAGTAACCGGAAACCCGGCGGTCCCTGCGGTGGGGGTCTGACGGCGCTTGGACACGACTGACAGGGGCGCTTCCAGGTGGTAAGAAATTGGACGAAGTACCCTGCGGATCAGCTACTTTAGCCAATATGGACAATATCCTAGTCGTGGACGACGAACGGAACATCCGCACGCTCTGTTCGCGCGTGCTGGCAGGCGATCAGATCGAGGTCCACGGCGTCGGCACCGGCAAAGACGGGCTCCAGACGGCCGACGAGGTGAGCCCCGATCTGGTCCTCCTCGACCTGAGGCTTCCTGACATGGATGGCATCGAGGTGCTCCGAGCCCTCAGGGGCAAGCACCCGGAGACCGCGGTCATCATCATCACCGGGTTCGGCCAGATCCAGAGCGCGGTAGAGGCGATGAAGTCCGGCGCCACCGACTATCTCGAGAAGCCCTTCGAGCACCTCGACAAGCTCAAGCTCGCGGTGGCCCGGGCGCTCGAAGAGGTTCGGGCCCGCCGTGAGATCCAGCGCCTGCATCGGCTTCAGGAAAAGGAATACCGGGTCGACCAGCTCATCGGCGACTCCGACGGCACGCGCCGCCTGCGTGAGCTGATCGGCAAGCTCGCGCGAAGCGAGGCGGCGACGATCCTGATCCACGGCGAGAGCGGCACCGGCAAAGAGCTGGTCGCGCGCGGGCTGCACTACGAGAGCGCACGCCGCGATTTCCCGTTCATGGAAGTCAACTGCGCCGCCATCACCGAGACGCTGTTCGAGAGCGAGCTGTTCGGCCACGAGAAGGGGGCGTTCACCGACGCCAAGGCCGCGAAGAAGGGCCTGATGGAGCTGGCCGACCGCGGTACGCTGTTCCTCGACGAGGTCAGCGAGATGTCGCTCAACAGCCAGGCGAAGTTCCTCCGCGTCCTGCAGGAGCGTGTCCTCAGGCGCGTCGGCGGGACGCGCGACATCAAGGTGGACCTCCGGATCATCGCCGCGACCAACCGCCCGCTCGAGGCGCGCGTGAAGGACGGCCAGTTCCGCGAGGACCTGTTCTACCGGCTCAACGTGATCCCGATCCACATCCCGCCGCTCCGCGAACGGCGGGACGACGTGCTCCCGCTGGCCCGCCACTTCGTCCTCGACGCGAACACGCGCTTCCACAAGTCCATCAAGGGCTTCACACCGGACGCGGAGCGGATGATGGCCGGCTATCACTGGCCCGGGAACGTCAGGGAGCTCCGGAACCTGATCGAGCGTCTGGTCATTCTCGGCAGCACGGAAACCATCGAGCCCCAGCACCTGCCGGTGCAGTTTGCCACCCAAGTCCGGCAACAGGTTGTCACCGAGTCGTCCGGCGAGGAGCCCCGAACGCTCGCCGAGGTCGAGCGTGCCTACATCGGCCAGATCATGCAACGCGTGGAGTCGAACAAGAGCAAAGCCGCGAAAATCCTTGGGATATCCCGTCAGACCCTCCGTAAGAAGCTGATGGAGGAGTGACCTTCCCGACCAGTCCATCGCCAGTGGTGAGTTCTTCGCCACGCGCGATCCTGGCTTCCGGAAAACCCCAAGTGTATGAAAGTAAATGCTTTCCGGAATGCCTCTCGCTAGACCGAAGAAATCTTGGCAACTAATCAGCCATTCGAGCGCCGAGCCGGAAATCGAAAATCTCCATATTCCGCTTATATTTATTCCTGTGCATACCCTTGGTCCCGCGTTTGCTGTGTTCAGGAGCGAGGCTCGCAGCCGAGAGGCCAGGGGAGATAACGATGAGACCCACGTTTCGGAAGCTCGAAGTCAAGGACATCGGCGACTTGGAGAAGCTGGTGGCCGAGAATGTCGAGGGCATCGAGCCCGGCCTGCAGATCGTGGACTCGCGCTTGCTGCTGGGCCAGGCGGCTATCGACCTCGTCGGGCTCGACACCAGGGGATCGCTCGTGCTGATCGCCCTCGACTTCACCGCTGACGAAGGCCTCCTCATCCGGGTCATGGATGCCTACTCCTGGTGTCTCGAGTACCCCGACACCATTCGTCGCCTATATCCGATGGCGCAGCTCTCCGCCGCCAGACCACCGCGGATCCTGTTCATCGTCGAGCGGATCACCGACTCGTTCCTGAGAAGGATCAAGCAGCTCAGCGTCGTCGAGATCGACTGCCTCGAGTTCCGTCACTTCGAGATGAACGGCGCGTCCGCCGTCTACTTCGATCTCGTCGAGCGACTCCGCAAGTCGACGCCAGGGGTCCTCGCCGCCGAGGCCGTCGCGCCGTCTCCCGCGCCCGCTGCGCCGGTCGTCGCGGCTGCCGTGCCGGTGGTCGCAGCTGCCGCACCGGTGATGGCGGCGGCCGCGCCCCTCGTTGCGTCGCTCGCTCCGCTGATCATGCAAGCCGCCTCTCCGGTCACGCCGGTGGTCCCGGCGCCGATCACGGCGCCCGTCGCTCAGGTTCCCGCGGCGCCACCGGTGGTCGCGCCGGTCGCGGCCCCGCCAGTTCGTGAGCCGCTGGTTCTCCAGTTCGCCGCTGCGGCTCCCGCTGAGCCACCCACGAACGTGGAGCCGCCGGTGATGGTGGAGCAGCCCGTCGAGGTCGAGGCTCCGGTGAAGGTCGAGCCGCCAGTGATGGTGGAGCCGCCGGTCGAGATCGTGACCAGCGCGCCCGCTCCGGCCGCGCTTCCGTTCGTGCTCGAAGCTCCGCTCAACGGTGCGTCCCATTCCGTGATCGAGGCCGTGATGGAAGAAATCGTACGACCGGCCTTCGTCATCGGCACCGAGGCCGAGACGGTCACCGTCCACGCCGAGGTCGCGCCGGCGCGCGTGCCAGAGCCTGTGAGCGAGCTGGTTGTGGAGACGATGACGATCGAGTCCGCCCTCGAAGCCGTGAGCCCCGAGCCGTCCGTCCGCATCGAGGCCTCGGTCGAACCCGAGCCAATCGTTCCGGCGCCGGCCCCCGCTCACCCCGTGTGGGCGAAGCCGCAGGCGCCGGCCGGCCGCCCCTACTTCTTCGCGCAGGCGAGCAAGGGCAGCATCGAGACTCCGGCCCCGCCCGCGTCGGTGGCGCCGGCGATCGAGGAGCCCATCGTGCAGGTCACGCCCGCTCTGCCGGCTGCGCCCGCTGCGCCGGTTGCGGCGGCGGTACCGGTCGCGCCGGCGAAGCCGGCCGCGCCTCAGGTCAACGACGACCACCCGGTGCTCGAGTCGCTCAGCTTCCCGAAGGATGGGCTGTCCCGGCAATGGCTGGAGTTCCTCAGCCAGCTCGGCGCGACAAAGTAGAGGGCGCTTGTGACGACCAAGACTGATTCACAGACGGAAACCAAGGGCGGTGCGGCCATCGAGAGCCTGCGCGTACTCTTGGTCGACGACAACGCCTCGGTGCTCCGCTTCCTCGCCTCGGCGTTCTCCTCGAACCAGTGCCAGGTCACGACCGCGGGGACCGCGGAGCAGGCGCTCGATCAGCTGGGCGACGATCCGTTCGACCTCGTGGTGTCCGACATCAAGATGCCGGGTCTGAGCGGCCTCGACCTGCTCCGCGCCGTCAAGGGCAAGCAGCCGGGGACGCCGGTCGTGCTGATCACCGGCGTGCCGTCCGTCAACTCGGCGGTGTTCGGGCTGCGCCACGGCGCGTACGACTACCTGCCGAAGCCGTTCTCGGTCACCGAGGTGCGTGATCTCATCACGCGCCTGCGGCGGGATCGGGCCGACGGCAACGGGAACGTCAACTATCCCGCGGGACTGACGGAGGAGCTGTCGCGGCGCCAGACCGGTGTCGAAGTGCTCTCGCGCATCGGCGAGATCGCGCTGCAGGGGCTCGAACCGAGCGTCTTCGTCGAAAAGGTTCTCGAGCAGACGATGCAGAGCCTCCGCTGCGACGGCGCGGTCATGCTGCTGCGAGACCAGGCCGGCCAGTTCAATGCCAGCCGCAGGGGCGAGCCCGGCCTCGTCGGCCAGATCGTGACGCTGCTGCAGGCCTCGTTCGGCGCCGTCGTCAAGACCGGCGGCCAGGAGACGTTCACGTTGACGAAGCGAGAGCACAACTTCGAAGCTCTCGCCGCGCTGGTGCCCGGGGTCGGCGACGCGATGGGGATCCTCTGCATGGGCCGGGGCGGCGAGAACGGCGCCTTCCTGCCCGACGAGAAGGCGCTCTTGCTCGGTTACGCGCAGACCACCGCGGTCGCGCTCCAGAAGATCCTCCTGCGCGAGAACCTCGAAAAGAACCTGATCGACACCATCTCGTCGTTCGTCATTGCGCTGGAGTCCAAGGATCCGTACCTCAAGGGCCACTCGGCGCGCGTGTCGCTCTATTCCGGCGAGCTCGCCATGGTCATGGGCGTGCCGCCCGCCGAGGTGGTCCTGATGAGCCGCGCCGGGATGCTGCACGACCTCGGCAAGCTCGCCATCATGGACAACATCCTCCGCAAGCCGCGACAGCTGACCGAAGAAGAGTTCGAGCTGATCCGCACGCATCCGGTGGTCGGCGACAAGATTCTGAAGCCACTGCGGTTTCTGTCGTGCGAGGCTAAAGCGGTGCGTCATCACCACGAACGCTACGACGGCAAAGGCTATCCGGACGGCCTCAAGGGCGACGACATCCCCCTCATCGCCCGCGTCGTGACGGTGGCCGACGCGTTCGACGCGATGACGTCCGACCGCCCCTATCGGAGCAAGCGACCGCTGCCGACGGCGATGGACGAAATCCTGCGCGGCTCCGGCACGCAGTTCGAGCCGAGGGCCGCCGACGCCTTCAGCACGATCCCGCTGGCGCGCCTGGAGCAGATCAGCCACCACCTCGACTTGCGGTCCGTGCCGGCGGCCAGCGCCGCCGTTCAACCTTCGATGGAGGGCCTGTGATCGATTCGGTGAAACCGAAGATCCTGGTCGTCGACGACGCCGGCCCTGTCGTCATTCTCTGCGTGAACGTGCTCCAGGCTCTCGGCTACTCGATCAAGGCGGCGAACCGAGGCGAGACGGCTGTGGACCTGGTTCGTAAGGAGCCGTTCGACTTGCTGGTGGTCGACTACAAGATGCCCGGGATGAACGGGTTCGACGTGCTGGCACAAGCACGCCACGCTCGCCCCCGCATGGCGTGCATGCTCATGACGGCGCACGGCACGCCGGATATCATCAACGAGGCGACCCGCCTCGGATTCGACTATATCCTCTTGAAGCCCTTCACGCCGTCAGAGCTTCGCGGGGCGGTCGACAAGGTCCTCGCGAGCAAAGCCTAGGAGGCGCGCATCGTGTCGTCGATGGCGCCCGCGGCGCACACGCGGGGTACGAGGATTACCATGGGCTCGGCGGTCGGCGCGATCCGTTGGGGATTGGACCGGATGCTCTCGGTCGCCTACGGTGTCGTCTACGACTACGTCTACGAACGCTTCACGCCCTACCAGCGACTCCAGACCGAGGTCCGGCAGCTGGTCGAGGCGGGTTCGCCGTCGTGCGGCGACCGTCGCGACGTCCAGGTGCTGGAGGTCGCGTGCGGGCCCGGCAACTTCACGTGCGCGCTCGCCGAGGCCGGATTCACCGTCACCGGGCTCGATTCCTACGGCGCGCTGGTCGAAGTCGCGAAAGAAAAGCGCCGGGCGCGTCACCTGTCGAATCTCGGGTTCCGACACGGCGACCTGACTCGGGGCAACACGTTCCGCGACGGCGCCTTCGACCAGGTCGTCAACATCCACTCCCTGTACGTGCACCCGGCGCCCGAAAAGTTGCTGCAGGAGGCCTACCGGGTGCTCAAGCCCGGCGGCCATGCCGTGTTCGTGAACCACACGCGGCTGGTCGGATGCTGGTCGACGCTGCGAGAAGTCGCTCGGCGCGACGGGTGGCGGGCCGCGCTCCACTGTCTTCTGTGGGTACTGCCCAACTCGATCTTCGAGGCGGTCCGCATTCGGATCGGGCCGCACTACTGGACCGAAGACGCGTTCTCGGCGCACGTCCGGCGGGCGGGGTTCACGGTGCTGGAGATGCGCCGGACGTTTCTCACGGGCGCCAGCCTCCTGGTGTGGGCGAGGAAGAGGACCGGTATCTAAGTGGACCAGGACGCGCCGTACTCATCGCAGCCTCTCACCGGCGTCGCCGCGGGCGCGCCGAAGGAGAAGGCGGGGGCTCGAATGCCGGTTCGGGATGCGATGGAGCACATGATCGCCGTCACGTATGGCGTCACGTACGACGCCATCGTCAGGCGCTTTCCTGCCTACGAGGCGATGGTCGAGGAGGTCGTGGGGTTCGTCGGCCGCTCGGTCTCCGCCGAGGCCACGCCCCGCTCCATCCGCGTGCTCGACGTCGCGTGCGGGATCGGCAACGTCAGCATCCGGCTCGCCCGCGAGGGGTACTCGGTCGTCGGGATCGACGGCGTCCGGCATCTGGTCGAGATCGCGCGTGAGAAGACCGCAGAACGTCGCGCGACCATGACCTTTCAGCACCTCGACATCTCGCGGGATCCCGTGCCGGGCGCGGGGAACTTCGACGTGCTGGTGAGCATGCACACGCTCTACTGGCATCCCCAACCCGCGGCGCTGCTGGAGGGTTGCCGGAGCGCGCTCCGGGCGGGCGGGCACGCCGTGTTCCTGACCTACGGGCGGCCGGCGAGCGTGATCCGGACGTTCCGTGAGCTGTGGGCCGCCAAGGGGCTCGGCGCCGCCGTGCGCGCCCTGCGCTGGCTCTTGCCGACGGCGCTCTTCGAGCGCTTCCGCGACTGCGAGCACCGCTACCTCAGCACCGCCGAATTCCACGACGCGCTCGGGCGCGCCGGGTTCGAAGTCCTCGAGGCTCGTGACACCTTCCTGTCGGACCTGAGTCACCTCGCGTGGTGCCGGGCGCGATGAGCGCGCGACACGTGCGCGAGGGGAGGGCCGGGGATCCACCCCGGATCATGCGGCCACTGACAAGGAGTGCGATGTCATGACGAGACGTGCCGGTTCGCTCCTGGTGCTGCTCGCGGCGCTCGTCTCGACGTTCGGGACCAGCGAGGCCGGTCATCCCGGCGGCTCCCTGCACACGAACGCGGTTCTGTACGAGCTGACCGAGCACGCGACGATTACCGGCGGCTTCAGCATCGCCGAGTCCGCGCTCGAAGGGAAGGTGGAGCGAGGAACGCCGCTCTGCCAAGAAGATCTGCTGGAGTATGCGAAGTTGGCGCTCGAGCCGCTCGGCATTCGGCTGGCTCGGCGCTGCACGGTGGTGGCGATCGGCAGAAGTCAGATCGACCTCAGCAACCTCACTGGCAGCATCAGCGGTGAGTTCTGGGTGGTTGTCAACACGAACGCGACCAACCTGGCCGACGCGGCCGAGTTCGTAATCATGTACGGGACGTTTGCCGGGGACATCGCGGCGGCCGACCCCGAGGGCCTGATCATCGACATCCTGCCGGGCGCCGCCTTTACGCTCGTCGCGGCGTTGCCGGGCTTCCCGCTGGACCGCACCCCGGCCTCGTTTACCGGCAAGTTCCGGCGGCCGTTCAAGTTCAACCACATCGCCGTGTATGAGAGCGACCACGGCACACCGATCCCGGTGCGCCCGGACGAGCGCGCGCTCGGCGACGCGACGGTGCGGGTCGAGATCAGCTTCGACTAACGCAGGACGGCTGGGGGAATGATCGCCGTGAACGAACCGTCTGTGTCGTCGAACCTGGCCGACGGGAGGACGCGCCGCGCGGGGGTGGTCTCCCAGGGCACGCGGGTCTACCTCCGGACGATGCGCCCCGCCGACCTCGAGCATCTCTCGGAGTGGGCGGAGGATCCGGTCACCGAGCGCATGGTCGGCAGCCAGTTCCTGAACACCTACAAGCACGTCTACGACAAGGATCCCTCGTTCTACGACGCCTGCCTCACCGACACCACGCAGGTCGTGCTGATCATCGAAGCCAATCTCGGATGGGACCGCCCGATCGGCGTGGCGAGGCTCTTCGACATCCACCTCCTGGAAGGCTACGCGTTCCTCGAGGTCATGCTGACCGATCGGCGGGCGATTCGCCGCGGGTTTGGCGTGGAGGCGGGCAAGCTCATCTCGTACTATGGGGTCGATGTGCTGGGGCTCCGGCGCATCGAAGCCAAGGTGTACGAGTACAACCGTTTGAGCGCCAACTCGCTCCGGCGCAACGGCTTCCGGCAGGAGGGCGTCCTCCGGAAGGCAGGATTTCAGGACGGCCAGTGCTGGGACATGTTCGTCTTCGGCATCCTGAAGGACGAGATCGCGGAGCAGCGTCGGAAGGACCGGATCCATCTCCCGCTCGAGGGCGCCGGGGGGAGACACGCTTGACCCTTCATAACCTCCTCCCGCTCTTCGCGCTGCTCCTGAACGTCTCCCTCGCCGGGATCACGCTGTTCCGCAACCCGGAGAGCCGCCTGAACCGCCTGTTCGCCTACTTCGTGGGCGGCATGGCGGCATGGAACTTCGGCGTCTTCATGCTGCGGCGCTCGCCGGACGAGGCGACCGCGGTGTTCTGGGAAGTCGTCATTCACAGCGGGGTCATCGTCCTCCCCGTCTTCTACTATCACTTCGTCCTGATCTTCCTCGAGAGCACGACGCGCCATCGCCGCTCGCTGGCCGCCGCGTACGCGCTGGCGATCGTCTTCAGCATCATCAACCTGAGCGGCACGGCGTTCTTCATGAGCGGGGTGAAGACGACCTACTGGGGCTGGGCGCCGGCCACCGGCATCCTGTACACGCCGTTCTTCATCTACTGGAACTTCTTCCTGATCTACGGTCTCATGCACCTGGTCGGGGTGTACAAGGACGTCGAGTCGAGCTTCCGGCGCAACCGCGCGACCCTGATCCTGCTCGGTACGCTCGTCAGCCTCATCGGGGGTGTCATCGACTTCGCGCGGTTCATCCTGGTGCGCTTCGTCCCGGCCACGGACCTCGTGTACCCGATGGGCATTCCGGCGAACATGATCTTCGCCCTGATGCTGGGCACGTCGATCGTCCGCTACCGCCTCTTCGACGTGAACGTGGCGGTCAAGAAGTCCGCGATCTACCTGTTGCTGTGGGGCGTGCTCACTTCCGCCCTGGCCATGGCCGAGCAGTACGCCGACTGGGATCAGGTCAACCCGCTCTGGATCATCCTGCCGCTGGGCTTCGTGATGACGCTGCTGGTGAGCCCGCTCGGCCAGCGGCTGGAAGAGCGCATCGAGCGGCTCATGTTCCGCCGCCGGCGCGGCTGCTACGAGACACTCCTGGACTTGAGCAAGCGGATGGGCGCGATCCTCGACTTCGGGCGGCTCATGGAGACGCTCGTCCACGGGCTCGTCCGCGGCGTGCCCCTCACGCACTGCGTGCTGATGATCTACGACCCGCAGCGCAGCGCGTTCGCGGTCTTTCGGGAGGACGCGACCGCCGGGGAGGGCGCCGGGGCCAACGCGATCGCGGTCGACAGCCCGATCGTGCTGTGGCTGAACCAGACCGGGCGCGTGCTGGTCAAGGAAGAGGTCAAGCTGAACCCCGAGATCTCCGCCTACTTCGAGGCGGCCGAGAGCGAGCTCGACGAGATCAAGGCGGCGTTGATCGTGCCGCTGAAGATCGAGGGCAAGCTCACCGGCATCCTCCTGGTCGGCGAGAAGCTCTCCGGCGACATCTTCGACGAGCAGGAGCTCGAGGTGCTCGCCGTCCTGGCCAACCAGGTGGCGATCTCGCTCGAGAACGCGCGGCTGTACGAGGAGCTCTCGGGCTCGAACGCCCAGCTGATGCAGGCAAGCCGGCTCAAGTCCCAGTTCCTGGCCAGCATGTCCCACGAGCTCCGGACGCCGCTCAATTCGATCATCGGCTTCTCGAAGGTGCTGCTGAACCGGCTCGACGGCGAGCTGACCGAGCGGCAGGAGACGTATATCCGCTCGGTCCACAACAGCGGCAGCCACCTGCTCCAGCTCATCAACGGGATCCTCGACTTCTCGCGCATCGAGGCCGGCAAGCTCGAGATGATCTCCGAGGAGATCGACCTGCACGAGCTGATCGACGAATGCCTCGAGTCGTCGATGCCACTCGCCCGCGGCAAGCAGCTGAAGCTCGAGAAGAACGTGCCGCTCGAGCTGCCGCCGCTCGCGGCCGACCGCACGAAGGTCAAGCAGATCCTCCTGAACCTTTTATCCAACGCGGTGAAGTTCACCACGCAGGGCCGGGTGCTAGTCAGCGTCGTGGCCGAGCAGGAGGCGGTGCGGGTGAGCGTCGCCGACACCGGCGTCGGCATCCGTGAGGACGACCTGGCGCGCCTGTTCGAGCCCTTCCAGCAGCTCGACAACCCGGTCGCCCGCGGGGCCGGGGGCACCGGGCTCGGGCTCGCCATCAGCAAAAAGTTCGTGGAGCTGCACGGCGGCCGGGTCTGGGCCGAGAGTCGCGAGAATCAGGGGTCTACGTTCCATTTCACGCTACCCTTGATCTAGGAGAAAAGGTCGAATGCCGGGACGGCCAGCCGATCAGAAGGTGAAGATCCTCTACATCGAGGACAACCGCGAGAACCGTATGCTCGTGCGGGCGGTCCTGGAGGCGGCCGGCTACGCGATCGTGGACGCCGAGGACGGCCTGACCGGGATCGAGGCCGCGATTCGCGAAGAGCCGGCGCTGATCCTGCTCGACATCAACCTGCCGGGCGTGGACGGGTACGAGATCGTCGCGATCCTGAAATCGTTCCCGAACCTCGCCGCGACGCCGGTCATCGCGGTGACGGCGTATGCGATGCAAGGCGATCGCCAGCGGACCCTCGTGGCCGGCTGCGACGGCTACATCCAGAAGCCCATCGACGTCGACGCCTTCCCACGCCAGGTGGCCGAGTTCCTGGGTGGCAAGCGCGAGCGGGTCGAAGGCCGCGACGAGGGCGTCTATCTCCGCGAGCTCAACCAGCGGCTCGTCTACCGCCTGCTCAACCAGGTCGAAGAGCTCAAGCGGCTGAACCAGCACTTCGTGCGGCGGGCCTCGCAGCTCGAGGACCTGCACCGCTCGCTGCAGGACATCACCTCCGAGATGGGGGTGGCGGGGATGCTCGAGAAGCTGCTGGGGGGCCTCGCGCAGTCGATCGGGACGTCCAGCCTCCGCGTCGAGCTGAGCGAGCCGCCCGGCGTCAACGTCACGGTCAACAGCGAGGCGGGCGCGCAGCCGCGCAGTGTCCTGGCCGGCACCGGCGCCGCGACGGCCGACGACTGGACCGAGGTCGAGTGGACGCTGCCCCTCAACGTGCGCGGCCGGCAGCTCGGCGTGATGATCGCGCGCCACGTGCTGCCGCCGGGCGCGAAGGCCGACGAGGAGCAGCTGCTGAAGATCGTGGCGGACCAGGTCGCGATCGCCGTCGAGAACGCGCGGCTCTACGAGGGCGTGATGCGCCGCGCCGCCGAGCAGGAGAGCCTCGTGGAGTCGGGGCGCCTGCTCACCGAGACGCTCCAGGTCTCCGAGGTGCTCCACCGGCTCGCCGAGCTCGTGCGCAGCCGGTTCGGCGCCGACGTGGCCCGGATCCTCATCCGGGACGAAGCCCCGGGCGTCTTCCGCCTCCACGCCCAGGCCGGCGTCACCCGGGCGCCCATGGAGGTCGAGGAGCACGGCGTCGAGGACGGCGACGGATACCTCGGCTGGATCGTCAAGCATCAGAAGCCGGTGTCGTACAGCGACATCGCGGCGCAGCCGCGTGTCAAGTACACGGAGTGGCTCGAGGGCGAACAGCTCGTGTCCTACCTGGGGCTCCCGCTCTTCCTCGAGAGCGAGCTGGTGGGCGTCCTCACGATCCTCTACCGGCCGCGTCACGAGTTCACGCCGGAGGAGCAGGCGCTGGGCGAGGCGCTCGCGACGTCGGCGTCGGCGGCGATTCGCAACGCCAGGCTCTACGAGCAGACGCAGGAACGGCTGCGGCACACCGAGACGCTGCTGGCCGTCAGCCACGACGCCAGCTCGACGCTCGAGCTGACCGAGGTCTTGAGACGGACGACCCGGGCGATGGTGCGCGCCCTCGGCGCCGACACCGGCGGCGCCTGGCTCCAGAGCGAGGACGGCCGCTTCCTGCCGATCGTCGGCTATCGCGTTCCCAAGGACCTGCTGCAGGCGCTCGACGGCGAAAATCTACGGGCGCTGAACCCGGCCGCCGCCGAGTGGCGCCGCGTGGCCGAGCCAATCTGCTCCCCGGACAGCCAGGCCGACCCGCGGTTCGACCGGCCACTAGGCCGGCTTATCCCGCACAAGTCATTGCTCATCCAGCCGATGCGGTGGAAGGGCGAGAACATTGGCGGCTTCGTGATCGTCTGGCTGAAGGAGCAGCACCGCGTTACACCGGACGAGCTCCGGCTCGCGGAGGGCATCGCGCTCCAGGCGGCGGTCGCGAGCGAGAACTCGCGTCTCTACGAGGGCGTGAAGCAGCAGTACGCCGAGCTCCAGCGCACGCAGGCCCAGCTCATCCAGTCCACGAAGCTCGCGGCCATCGGCGAGCTCGCCGCCAACATCGCTCACGAGATCAACAATCCGCTGACCAGCGTGCTCGGCTTCGCATCGTACCTCGCCGAGCAGGTGCCGCACGGTCAGCCGATGCGCGAAGAGCTCGACCTGATCCAGGAAGAGGCCGGGCGCGCGCGCGACATCGTGCGCGACCTCCTGCACTTCAGCCGCCAGCGCGAGTTCGTTCCCCAGGTCACCGACCTCAATCAAGTCCTGGAGCAGACGCTGGTAATGGTGCGCCGCCAGGGCGCCTTCGACTCGATCACGCTGCACGAGGAATACGCCGAGGGCCTGCCGCCGGTCGAGGTCGACGTGCCGCGCATCAAGCAGGTGTTCCTGAACCTCATCAACAACGCCGTCTACGTCATGCAAGAGCGGGGCGGCTCCCTGACGCTCCGGTCGTCGTTCAGCGGCGGCATGGTGCGGGTCGAGGTGGCGGACACCGGCACCGGCATCGCGCCGGAGCACCTCGGCCGTATCTTCGAGCCGTTCTTCACGACCAAGCCCGAGGTCAGCGGGACCGGTCTCGGACTGTCCGTGAGCCTGGGGATCGTGGAGAGCCACGGCGGAACGATCGGCGTCCAGAGCGAGCTCGGGGTCGGCTCCACCTTCACGGTGAAGCTCCCTGCCAAGCCCGGCGCGTCGGTCGAGGACGACCCGGACGCCTGATCTCGGGCCTGTAGCTGCCCGCTTCGCCACGCTTCGACCGGTAAGCTCCTAGAATCAAATCGATTACTCGCCCCCTCGCTCGGTAAGTACCCGACACGTATGGGTCTGGTGAGTTCTGGCCCTATTTCCGGAGAATTCGCAAAGAAATCACCCACTTAGAATTCACCCTTCCACAAATCCACCGGATTATCTCAATGGAATCCGCAGCTTAGGATGGCGCGGGCTTGGTCCCCTGCTTGCACTTACTGGCGTCCAGATGGAATTGAAGACGTAGCGGAACGAGGCACGAGGAGAGAGATCATGACAACGACTGTGAGTTGGAGAAACGCTGGAACGTGGGGCCTGCTGGGGCTGATGTTTCTGCTGTTCGCCCTGGTGGTCGAGCCCGCGCCCGCCCTGGCGGGGAAGGACAGAACCAAAACGGAGTCGCAGTGGGATCTGTCGCAGTATTGGGCCGATACGAATGCGCTGGCGGATGTGGTTCTCTACGAAGTCACCGAGGACATGTACCTCAGAGACGCCGATGGCAACTTCGTGACGAGTCCTGTCCCGGGTGGCCGGCGGACCGCGGTCGCTCAGCTTTCCGGCTGGGCGAAGCTCGGAAGCCCGCTCTGCCCGTCGTGGGTGTTGCTGGTCGCTCCGACGGCCACGAAGTGCGCGGTGAACGCCACGGGAGCCGACGATCTGAGCCTGGCCACCGGCAAGGGTACGCTCAGTGGGGCGTTCTCGGTGGTGGTCCAGGGCGACAACCTGGTGGACGCGGGTGAGTTCGTCATCATGACCGGGACATTCTTCGGCGAAGCCGACCTCTCGCCGGCCTTCGCAGGTGTAGCGCCGCTGGGGTACATCAAGAACGGCGTCGTTACGATCGACGGTAGCGACCTCAAGTTCAGCTTCAGCGGGACGTTCCGGATGCCCGTCAAGGTCAAGGGCACCCTCTCGGACATCCTTCAGCTGGACGCCTATTACATCAGCGACTCGGGCCTGACGGTCTGGGTGAAGGCCAATGAGCGGGCGCTCGGCGTCCCGACGGTACGGATCGAGATCAAGTTCTAGTCCGACTCCTCGTGCCTCGCTACCGGGCCCGAGCCGGATCACCGGCTCGGGCTCGTTGCGTGTCGGATGTCCCTCGCGTCAGTCGGCCTTGAAGTACTTCGCGGCGGGATGGTGGAACACGAGCGCGGAGACCGAGGCCTCCGGATCCATCATGAACCCCTCCGTCAGGCTGAGCCCGAAGGTCTCCGGCTCGAGCAGCCTGAACAGCGTGGCCTGGTCGGCGAGGTTCGGGCAGGCCGGATAGCCGAACGACACGCGGAGCCCCCGGTAACGCGCCTTGAGCTTCTCGGCGATGGACAGCTCGGGCGAGTCCGGAAATCCCCAGAGGGTCCGCAGCCGCGCGTGCAGCATCTCGGCGAACGCTTCGGCGCACTCGATCGCCAGCGCCTGCAGGGCGTGGGACCGCACGTACTCACCGCGATCCTTCCACGCCGAGGCGACCTCGCGCACGCCGGTGCCGCACGTCACCGCGAACAGCGCGAGGTAGTCGTCGGTGTCGTCCCGCAGGTAGTCGGCCAGACAGAGACGCTCGCCGTCCTTCTGACGGGGAAACTCGAAGCGCCCGGCTTCGCCACCGGAGGCGTCGAAGAGCGTCACCGTATCGCCGGCCGCGCGCGCGCGGTACCAGCGGTAGGCGCCGTGGGCGCGGACGAGGCCGCCGGCCACCGCGTCGCGCTCGAGCCCCTCCACGATCTCCCGGAGCTCGAGCGCCTTCGCGTCGCCGGACTCGAGCAGGCGCTCGACCAGCCCGCGCAGGCCCAGGTGCTTGCCGTAGAGCATCTGGAGGTTCAGGTACGGGAAGACGTGCGAGAGCGGCACGTCGCGCAGCACGTGGCGCTCGAGATCCGGCGGCGCCGGCACCGCGACCCGCTCGAGCCGCCGCGCCGGCATCGGCGCCGCCGTGGCCGGCGCGGGCTCGGCACCACCGGCCGCGGTCGCCACCAGCGTCGCTTGCTCGCGGCGCACGCGCTCGACCAGCGCCTCGCGTGTCGGCGCCGAGAAGAGCTGGTTGGCGAGGTCGAGCCCGTCCATCGCGTCCTTGGCGTAGAGCGTGAGCCCGCCGTACTCGGCGGCGATCCTGGTCGCGGTGAACTTCTTGGTGAGCGCGGCGCCCCCGACGAAGAGCGGCACCTCGATGCCCGCGACCTTGAGATCTTGTGCCGTCACCACCATCTGCTGGGCCGACTTCACCAGGAGCCCGGACAGCCCGAACGCGTCGGGCTTGTGCAGGTGGTAGGCCGCGATCAGCTCTTCGGGCGGAACCTTGATGCCCAGGTTGATCACCCGGTAGCCGTTGTTCGAGAGGATGATCTCGACGAGGTTCTTGCCGATGTCATGGACGTCGCCCTTGACGGTGGCCAGCACGATCGAGCCGCGCGTCGCCGACTCGGACTTCTCCATGAACGGCTCCAGGTGGGCGACCGCCGTCTTCATCGCCTCCGCGGACTGTAAGACTTCGGCCACGATGAGCTGGTTGTCGTTGAACAGCCGGCCGACCTCGTCCATGCCGCGCATCAGCGGTCCGTTGATGATCTCGAGCGGCGTCGCCTCGCCGAGCTTGACGTTCAGGTCGTCGACGAGGCCGTCGCGAGAGCCCTCGACGATGTAGCGTGCCAGGCGCTCGTCGAGCGACAGCGTGCTGGCCGCCGGCGGCGCCTTCTTCTTTTCCCGGAAATACGCGGCGAACGCCGCGACCGGGTCGGCCCCGCGCCAGTAGATGAGGTCCTCGGCCAGGCGCCGCTCCTCTTCTGGGATCGAGGGATAGCGCTCCAGGCGCTCGGTGTTGACGATCGCGTAGTCGAGCCCCGCCTTGGTGCAGTGGTAGAGGAAAACCGAGTTCAGGACCTCGCGGCCGGCGACCGGCAGGCCGAACGAGACGTTCGAGATCCCGAGGATCGTCTTGCACTCCGGAAATCGCGCCTTGATCGCCCGGATGCCCTCGATCGTCTCCACCGCGGAGCCGATGTAGTTGGCGTCGCCGGTGCCGACCGGAAAGACCAGCGCGTCGAAGATCAGGTCGCGGGCCGGCACCCCGTACTTGCCCGTCAACAAATAATGGCTGCGCTCGGCGATCGCGAGCTTACGCTGGCGCGTGACCGCCATGCCCTGGCGCTTGTCCTCGTCGATGCAGCCGACGATGACGGCGCCGCCGTAGGTCCGGAGCAGGGGCACGACCTTCTCGAACCGCTCCTCGCCGTCTTCGAGGTTGATCGAATTCACGATCGACTTGCCCTGGCAGTGGCGCAAGGCCACCTCGAGCACCCGCGCGTCGGTCGAGTCGATCATGAGCGGCACCTTCACCTTGCGGGTGATCTGGGTCATGAACCGGTCGACGTCGGCGGTCTCGTCGCGGTCGGGGTTGGCCAGGCAGACGTCGAGGATGTGGGCGCCGGTGCGAATCTGGGCGCGACCGATCTCGGCCGCTTCCTCGAACTGGTCGGCGACGATCAGCTCCTTGAACCGTCGGGAGCCGATGACGTTCGTGCGCTCGCCCACGAACAGCGGGCGGTTGTCCTCGGTCGGGTAGAGCACCTCGATCCCGCTGACCGCCTGTTGCTCGTGCGCCGCCGGGACGCGCGGCGGACGGCCGTTGACCAGCGCCTTGATCGCGGTGATGTGGGCCGGCGTCGTCCCGCAGCAGCCGCCGACGAGGTTGACCCAGCCTTCATCGACGAAGCGCTTCAGCTTGAAGGCCAGGCTCCCGGGCGTCTCCGCGTACTGGCCGCGCTCGTCGGGCAGACCGGCGTTGGGGTAGACGCTCACGAAGCGCGTCGACATCGCGGACAGCGAGCGGAGGTGGTCGGTCATGAACTCGGGCCCGGTCGCGCAGTTGAGGCCGATCGAGAAGAGGTCCAGGTGCTCGAGCGCCGCATAGAGCGCCTCGACCCCCTGGCCCGCCAGCATCGTGCCCATCGGCTCGATCGTCCCGCTGACCATCAGCGGCAGCGCGACGCCCGCGCGCTGCATCGCCGCGCGCACGCCGATCGTCGCCGCCTTGAGGTTCAGCGTGTCCTGGGCTGTCTCGAGCAGCAGCGCGTCCACGCCCCCGACGATGAGCGCGGCGGCCTGAAGCTCGTACGCCTCCCGGACCTGATCGAAGGTGACGTTGCGCGTGACGCTGATCGAGCGCGTCGACGGTCCCATCGCGCCGACGACGAAGCGGGCGCCGGCGGCCTCGCGGGCCAGCCGCGCAGCGGCCAGCGTGATCTCGTGGGCGCGCTCGGCCAGGCCGTACTCGCCGAGCACGTACGGCGCGCACCCGAAGGTGTTGGTCGAGATCACGTCCGCGCCGGCGTCGAGGTAGGCGGCGTGGACGCCTCGGATGACGTCGGGGCGCGTGAGGTTCAAGTATTCGTTGCAGCCTTCGTACGGGGCGCCGCCGAAGTCCTCGGCGCCGAGTCCGGCCGCCTGGATCATGGTGCCCATCGCGCCGTCGAGGACGAGGATGCGCTCGGTCAGCGCGTTCCGGAAAAGAGACATGGCGTTATAGTAGCGCAGATGACCTCCACGGCCCTCTCGCTCGACGGCGTCCGAATCCTCGATCTCTCACGCGTTCTGGCCGGGCCATTCTGCGGCATGCTGCTCGCGGACCTGGGCGCCGACGTCATCAAGATCGAAGACACCGGCGCGGGCGACGAGTCACGCACGTGGCCGCCGCACAAGGACGGCGAGTCGGCGGCCTACCTCGTCATCAACCGCAACAAGCGCGATCTCACGCTCGACCTCAAGGCCCCGGAAGGGGCGGCGGTGCTCAAGAAGTTCGTGGCGAGCGCGGACGTGCTCATCGAGAACTTCCGTACCGGCACCATGGAGGGCTTCGGGCTGGGCTACGACACGCTCTCGGCGATCAATCCGGGACTGATCTATTGTTCGGTCTCGGCGTTCGGGCGCACCGGGCCGCGCAAGGACGGCGCCGGCTACGAGGCGCTCATGCAGGCGTTCAGCGGGATCATGTCGATCACCGGTGAGCCCGACGGGCCGCCGGTGCGTGCCGGCGTCTCGTTCCTCGACCTCACCACCGGGATCTTCTCGGCGTTCGGGATCGTCAACGCGCTCCTGTATCGCGCGAAGACCGGGCTCGGCCAGCGTGTCGACGGCTCGCTGCTGGAGACGGCGGTGACGCTGCTGAACTATCACGCTGAGGGCTACCTGCTGACGGGAGCCGTGCCCAAGCCGCTCGGCTCCGCCCACCCCTCGCTGTCGCCCTACCGCACCTTTCGCTGTCGCGACGGCCAGTGGGTGTTCATCGCCGGCGCCAACGACCGGTTCTGGCAGAAGCTGGTGGGGGCGCTCGACCTCCCGGCGCTGCGCGACGAGCGCTTCGCGACCAACCTCGGGCGAGTCCGGCATCGCGCCGAGCTGGAGGCGGCGGTCTCCGAGGCGATCGTGGCCTTCGACCGCGAGCCGCTGCTGAAACTGCTGGAGGACGCGGGAGTCCCGGCGACGCCGGTGAACACCGTGGACCAGGTCATGAACGATCCGCAGACCGCGGCGCGCCAGATGATCGAGCGCGTCCTGCATCCGCGGCTCGGCGAGATTCCCGTCATCGGCACACCCGTGAAGTTCTCGCGCATGCGCCCGGGCGCCCGCACCCCGGCCCCGCTCCAGGGCGAGCACACCGACCAGGTCCTCGCAGAGTTCGGCTACTCCGCCGACGAGATCAGCGCGCTGCGGGCGAAGAAGGTCGTCCGCTAGGAGGGCTGACGTTACGCGTCACACCCGACTCTGGCTGATCGTCCTGGCGGGTTGCCTCGTGGCGGCGCCGGCTGCCGCCCAGCTCTATCGTTGGACGGATGCCGAGGGGACCGTGCACTACACGGCGGATCTCGCCTCGATTCCGCCGAACTTCCGCGACGACGCCACGCCGCTGAGCACTCCCCAGCCGCGCGACGAGCCGACGCCCGGCGCGAGTGAGGCGGCGAACCAGCCGGTGCCGCTCAGGCCCGCGCCGGGCGCGCCGATCACCGTCGAGGCTCGCCTCAACGGCGCCGCGCTCACCCTGATCGTCGATACGGGAGCCGACCGTACGGTGATCTCACCCGACGCGCTTGCGCGCGCCGGGCTGGCGGGCCAGCCGGGCCGGCCGGTCGAGGTCATCGGGGTCACCGGCTCGGCCACCGCCACGCTCGTCACGCTTCCGCTGCTCGACATCGCCGGAGCGCGCATCGGGCCCCTGGCGGTGATCGTCTACGCGCTGCCGTCGACGCTGCGTCGCGGTCTAGCGCCCGACGCGATCGACGGTCTCCTCGGGCGGGACGTGCTGGATGCCTTCACGCTCAGCGTGGACACCGCCTCCGGACGCGCCACGCTGACGCTGCGCTAGCGCGGCTTCTTCAGGCTGGGCCGCAGGCCGCTCATCCGCGCGATCACGTCGAACACCACCGCGAAGTCGTAGTCGGCCAGATCCAGCCCGCGCGCGGCGCTGAGCAGCTCGTCGACCAGCGCCACGCTCGGCAGCGGCACACCGAGCGCTCGGCCCATCGAGAGCGCCAGCCCCAGGTCCTTCTGGGCCATGTTCACGTCGAACAGCGCCTCGGTCGGCATGCCCAGCACGAACGGACCGCGGTACTTGATCATCGGCGACGCGATCACCGACTTGAGCAGCACCTCGACCGCGCGCTCGCGGGCGATCCCGGCCTTTTCCGCCAGGACCACCGCCTCGCTGAACGCGAGCATCTGCACGGCAAGCCCCAGGTTCGTGGCGATCTTCATCGTCACCGCGAGTCCCAGCTCGCCCACGTGGGTGATCGTCGGCCCGATGGCCAGCAGGCAGGGGCGCACCTTCTCGAGCGCCGCCGGATCGCCGCCGACCATGAACGAGAGCTGGCCGGCCTCCAGCGTGATGGGGCTACCGGAGACCGGCGCGTCGATCAGCGCGGCGCCGCGGGCGGTGATCGCCGCGCCCAGCTCGCGCGTGACCTCGGGGCTGACCGTGCTCATCTCGGCCCACACGGCGCCAGGCCGCAGCCCCGCGATTACGCCGTCGGGCCCGAGCGCGATCGCGCGGAGCGCCTTGTCATCGGTGACCATGCTGAGGACGGCGTCGACGCTTTCCGCCACCGCGCGCGGCGACTTCTCGAGCACGAGGCCGGCGGCCACCAGCGCGCGCGCCTTCTCGGCGGTGCGGTTATAGCCGACGACCCGGTGACCGGCGTCGAGCAGCCGCTTGGCCATGCGGCCGCCCATCGCCCCGAGCCCGACGAAGCCGACCGCGGCCATCAGGCGCCGCCATCGTCGGCGACCGCGATCGCGCTGATCTCGATCTTGCACCGCGGATGGGTCGCGAGACGCGACACCTCCACCGTGGTCGTCGTCGGCAGATGGCCGCCGAGGTACGCGGCCCACACCCGGTTCAAGTCGTCCTGCTCGCCGACGTCGGTCAGGAATCGAGTCGCCGATGCGGGTGGCTGTGATAGACGGCGGCGGCGGTGACGCCGGACAGAAAGACGAGCTTCCCGCGGCGCACGACGATCCCGGGCGCGTACGGCATCATCACGTCGGTGCGTCGGTCGGAATGGTGAACGATCGAGATCTCTTTCGACATTGCGGCCCTCCGCGATTCTCGTTCGGGCATCCTATCACTGTTCATAGCCGCGTCTCGGCCGCGCGCTACACTCGAGCGCGATGTCCGTGATCCTCGTGCTGGACGACGACGCGCCCGCGCGAGCGGCCCTGGCCGAGCAGCTGGGCCGCCTCTTCCCGCACGTGCAAGTGCTCACCGGGACGCCGGCAGAGCTCGCGCGCGTGGAGGTGCGCGCCGCAAGCCGTCGCGGGGCTGGGGCCCCGCCGGCTGAGGCGCGGCGAGATATTAAGGTGCGCGCCGCAAGCCGTCGCGGGGCTGGGGCCCCGCCGGCTGAGGCGCGGCGATATATTGAGGACGGAAGCATCGTACTGGCCGGTCTGGCCGACGCCGAGCGAATCGCCAGCATGTCGCGCAGGCCCGTCCTGCGCGTCGTCGCGTTGACCCCCGAGATGGGCCCGGCTACCCTCATGAGGGCCGAAGCCGCCGGCGTTCGTGCGATGCTGCGTGCTCCGGCGACCGCCGAGGGGCTCCGGGCCGTGCTCGAGCCCATCGTCGGCGACGGCACGCCATCGGGAACGGAGGGCTGGTAGTGCGCGGCTGCAGGCCGTCGCGGGGCAGGGGCCTCGCCGGCCGAGGCGCGACGCTCAATGAGAGATCTCGCGGGTCGGGTCGCGGTTGTGACGGGTGGAGGCGGCGGTATCGGCCGCGCCATGGTCGATCGCCTGGCGCGCGAGGGCGCCAAGGTGGTCATCGCAGACGTCGACGAGCGTGTCCTCGCGGCCGTCGTGGCGTCGGTGCGTGCTCGCGGCGGCGAGGCGATCGGCGTCCGCACCGACGTGACGGAGCTCGCGTCGGTCCAGGCGCCGGCCGACCGCGCCTTCGCCGCCTTCGGCAAGGTGCACGTGCTCTGCAACAATGCAGGTGTCGCGCTGTGGCTGCTCGGCGTGAACCTCCCGGGCGGGGACCTGAAGCCCTACGGGATCGGCGTGTCGATCCTGTGCCCGATGGGGGTGGCGACGCAGATCAGGGCCAGCGAGCGCAATCGGCCCGCGGACCTCAGGAACGAAGCGGCGAGCGCGCCCGAGCGCGTTGAGCTTATGGGCTGCACGCTCGGGCCCGAGACCGCGGCCGACATGGTGTTCGGCGCGATCCAGGCGAACCGGCTCTTCGTGATCACCCACGAGGAGAGCCTCGAGCCGTTCCGACGACGCGCCGAGCGCCTCGAGCAGGCGGTCCGCGAGACGAAGGCTTGACCGGACCACCGCCCATCGCCACGATCCCGTCACGCTGGGTCGACACCCCCACCGATCTCGCCGAGATCTCACATCGCCTTCGGGCGCCCGGCCAGGTCGCCCTCGACACGGAGGGCGACAGCCTCCATCACTATCCGGAGCGCCTCTCGCTCATCCAGCTGGCCGTCCCGTCGAGCGAGGCCTGGCTCGTGGATCCGCTCGCCGTCACCGATCTCTCGTCCCTCGCATCCGTGTTCGCAGCACCCCACGTCGTGACGGTGGTCCACGCCGGCGACAACGACCTCGTCCAGCTCAAGCGTCGCGGCTTCGCGTTCACGTCGATCTTCGACACGTCCATCGCCGCGCGATTTCTCGGCGTCCGGGCCCTCGGTCTCGACGTGCTGCTGCAGACCTACCTGAGCCTCGAGCTGCCGCCCTCGAAGCAGCGCGACGACTGGTCGCGGCGTCCGCTCTCCGAAGCTCAGCTTCGCTACGCCGAGGCCGACGTGCTGCACCTGTTCGCGCTCAAGGACCGCCTTACCGAGGAGCTGGCGCGAGTGGGACGCCTCGCGTGGGTCGAGGAAGAGTGCGCGGCGCTCGCGGCGCAGCCGGCCAGCGCGCGGATCTCCGACCCGAATGCGTTCGCTGGCCTCAAGGGCGCCCGCGAGCTCTCCCCGCGCAATCTCGCGATCCTGCGCGAGCTGCACGACCTCCGCGAGCAGCTCGCGCGCGCGGCGGACCGCCCGCCTTTCAAGATCCTGAGCCCGGAGACGCTCGTGGCCCTGGCGCAGGCGCCGCCGGCCGACCGCGCGGCGATGGCGCAGATCGTGGGCTGCCCGGCGCGGGTGATCGCGCGGTGGGGCGATGTGATCTTGGCCGCGGTGGCGCGCGCCCAGGCGTTGCCCGACGATGCGCTGCCCGTGCTCGAGCGCCGACCGCGGCCCCGAATTTCCGGGGCGGTCGCCCGCCGGATCGAAGCGCTCCGGCAGTGGCGAACCGGCGCGGCGCCCCGGTTCGGTCTGGAGCCGGGATTGCTGTTGCCCAACCGACTCATCGGCGCGGTCGCGGCGGCCTGGCCCGGCGATCCCGGCGCGCTGGCGTCGGTGGACGGGGTTCGTCGCTGGCGCGCGGAGGCGTTCGGCACGGAGATCGTTGCCGTGCTCGCCTCCACGTGAGAAGGTGAGTCTCACGATGAGCGACTGGCGCGGACACCTCGTGAGTGACGATGCGGGCCTGACCGCGATTTTTCGCGAAGCGAAGACCGTCGCGGTCGTTGGCGCCAAGGACGATCCGGCCGAGCCGGCCCACTACGTTCCGGCCTACCTCCACGCGCGAGGCTACCGGATTCTGCCCGTGAATCCTAAGCTCACGGGGCGCCGGCTCCACGACGTGGCGACGGTGGCGCGGGTCGCCGATCTTCCGGAGCCGGTCGACGTGATCGAGGTCTTCCGCCGCTCCGAATACCTTCCGGGCCACGCGGCCGAGATCCTGGCGCTGCCGTGGCGGCCGCGCGCGGTCTGGTTCCAGCTCGGCATCCGGAACGACTCGGCCGCCGAGGCACTGGCCCGCGCCGGGATCCGCGTCGTCCAGGACCGCTGCATGATGCCCGAACACCGCCGTCTCATTCGATCCTGACCGACTGACAGATAGGGGGAGTCGAGAGGGGGGCGACGGAGCCCCCTTCTCCAAATGAATGGCTGGCGAATACGCGTTCGTCATGAAAGATCTCCGGAAGGTCGTCCCGCCCAAGCGGGAGATCCTTCGCGGCATCTATCTGTCGTTCTTCCACGGCGCCAAGATCGGCGTGCTCGGCGCCAACGGCGCCGGCAAGTCCACGCTGCTCCGGATCATGGCCGGCGTGGACACGGACATTCTCGGCGAGGCGTTTCCCGCCGCGGGCCTGCGCGTCGGCTATCTCTCGCAGGAGCCTCAGCTCGACTCCGCCAAGGACGTGCGGGCCAACGTCGAGGACGGTGTGAGCGAGACGCGTGCGCTGCTGACGCGGTTCGAGGAAGTGAGCGCCAAACTCGGCGAGCCGCTCGAGAGCGACGAGATGGAGAAGCTGCTCGACGAGCAGGCGCGGCTGCAAGACAAGATCGACGCCGCCAACGCCTGGGATCTCGACCGCACCGTCGAGATGGCGATGGACGCGCTCCGCGTGCCGCCCGGCGACATGGACGTCGCCAAGATCTCGGGCGGCGAGCGGCGGCGCGTCGCGCTCTGCCGGTTGTTGCTCTCGCGACCCGACATGCTCCTGCTGGACGAGCCGACGAACCACCTCGACGCCGAGTCGGTGGCGTGGCTCGAGCGCTATCTCAAGGAGTATACGGGGACGGTCGTCGCGATCACCCACGACCGCTACTTCCTCGACAACGCGGCCGGCTGGATCCTCGAGCTCGATCGCGGCCACGGGATCCCCTGGGAGGGGAACTATTCCTCCTGGCTCGACCAGAAGCAGCAGCGTCTCGCGCAGGAGGAGAAAGCGGACGTGGCGCGACAACGCACGCTCGCGCGCGAGCTCGAGTGGGTCCAGATGTCGCCGCGCGCTCGCCAGGCGAAGTCCAAGGCTCGGCTGCAGGCGTACGACGCGCTGCTGACCGAGTCGTTCGAGACGCGCGCCGCCGCGCTGGAGATCGCCATCCCGCCCGGGCCTCGCCTCGGCGACCTCGTCGTCGAGGCCGACCACGTGACGAAGGGGTACGGCGATCGCGTGTTGATCGACGATCTGTCGTTCAAGCTGCCGCGGGGCGGGATCGTCGGTGTGATCGGCCCCAACGGCGCCGGCAAGACGACGCTCTTCCGGATGATCGCCGGCCAGGAGAAGCCGGACTCCGGCACGCTGCGGGTGGGCGAGACGGTCCGGCTGGCCTACGTCGACCAGAGCCGCGATGCGCTCGACGGCAAGAAGACGGTGTGGGAGGAAATCTCCGAGGGTGCCGAGATCCTCACGCTCGGGACCCGCACGATGCAGTCGCGGGCCTACGTCGCATCGTTCAATTTCCGCGGCAGCGACCAGCAGAAGCGCGTCGCCGACCTCTCGGGCGGCGAGCGCAACCGCCTGCATCTGGCGAAGATCCTCAAGAGCGGCGCAAATCTTCTGCTGCTCGACGAGCCGACGAACGACCTCGACGTGGACACGCTACGCGCCCTCGAAGACGGGCTGCTCGCGTTCGCGGGTTGCGCGGTGATCATCAGTCACGACCGCTGGTTCCTCGACCGGATCGCGACCCACGTGCTCGCCTTCGAGGACGAAGGCCGCGCCGTGTGGTTCGAGGGCAACCACGCCGATTACGAGGCCGACCGCCGCCGGCGGCTCGGCGCCGAGGCGGACCGCCCGCACCGTCTCCGCTTCAAGCGCCTGAAGTAGTGCGAGCTAACAAGTGGTCGTGCGAGCCGCAGGCTGTCGCGGGGCTGGGGCCCCGCCAGCCGAGGCGAGCTAATACATGGACCCGGCGCAGCAGATCAGCGTGTTCTCGCCCGTGCGTCGTATGCGGCGGATCCGCACTCGTCGGAAGTAGAACCGGAGCGCGCGGGCCAGCACTCGCGGGTCGCCGTTGCGGTGGCGGTTCACGACGAGCGAGCCGCGGCGCGCCACCAGCGGCGCGAGCGTCAGCAGCTTCGGCAGTGCGATCAGCGGCGCGTCGGCGTAGCTGACGTCGTCCATGACGTAGTCGAACCGTCGCCCCGCGCGCGCCAGCCCCCGGATCGCGGTTTCGGCGTCCGTGCAGAGGATCTCCAGCCGAGTGATCCGATCGAGGCCGAACCACTCGCGCGCGATGCGCACGATGATCGGATCGTGCTCGATCACCGTGATGAGGCGTGGCGCGGCCACCTGGTGCAGCAGGTGGATCTGTGTGCCGCCACCCAGCCCGACGAGCAGGGCCGATGGCCGCCGCGGGATGTCGACGACCTCGAGCGCCTTCCACCAGTACTCGCGGCGCACCGGCGTCCAGTTGCCGTCGGTACGGTAGATCGAGAGCGTGTCCCCGCGGACGATGAGGCGGCGCTCCGCGCCGCGGTCGGTTACCCGAATCCGGCCCGAGGCCGCGGACCATGCCCGATAGACGGTACGAACTCTGGCGGCCACGTAAGCCCCGCGGCGTCCTGGGGCTCGCACTGGGTTCATAGGTTCGCCTCGGCCGGCGGAGCGCAGCCCCGCGACGTCCTGCGGCTCGCGGTGCGGGCTAGCGCGGCTGCATCCGGATGGCGCCGTCGAGGCGGATCGTCTCCCCGTTCAACATGGCGTTCTCGATGATGTGGAGCGCCAGCGCGGCGAATTCCTCGGGGCGGCCGAGACGCGGCGGGAAGGGGACCTGCTTGCCGAGCGAGGCGCGAACGGGCTCGGGCAGGGTGGCGAGCAGCGGCGTGTCGAAGATGCCGGGCGCGATCGTCATGACCCGGATCCCGAGCCCGGCGAGGTCGCGCGCGACCGGGAGCGTCATGCCCACGATGCCCCCCTTGGAGGCGGAGTAGGCGGCCTGGCCGATCTGGCCGTCGAAGGCGGCGACGGAGGCGGTATTGATGACCACGCCGCGCTCGCCCTCGGCGGTGGGTGTGTTCTTCGCCATGAGCGCGGCGGCAAGGCGGATGCAGTTGAAGGTGCCGATGAGGTTCACCTGGATGACGCGGGTGAACTCCTCGAGCTTCGCCGGCCCGGATCTCCCGACGGTTTTCATGGCCGGCCCGATGCCGGCACAGTTCACGAGGACGTTGAAGCCATCGAGGCGATCCCAGGCGCCCTGGAGTGCGGCACCCACCTCTTCGCCGCTCGTGACGTCGGCGGGTGTGAAGATCGCGGCCTGGCCCATCACCTTCGCGACGTCCGCCCCCGCCGAGGCCGGCCGGTCGAGCAGGGCAACCCGGGAGCCCGCAGCGATGAGCCGCTCGGCTGTGGAGCGTCCGAGGCCCGAAGCGCCGCCGGTCACAACCGCTGTTACCGCGCGAAGTTCCATGGAGCCCCCCTCGGCCTCGCATTCTAGCCGATCCTTCGTTCGAGCCTGAACCCCACTATCTAGTGGCGGCTCTTCAGAGAGCCCCCACATCTTCAGGCTTGTCTGATACTCATCACCTGATTAGTTTTCTGGGTATGGAGCGCGTGGCTGCGGCTCGCGGGGAGATCACCGAGATCGTGGGCCGGCCGTCGTCGGGGCGCACGAGCCTTCTCGTCGCGTGTCTGCGCGACGTCGCGCAGAGCGGCGAGACCGCCGCCCTCGTCGACACCGAGGAGACGTTCGATCCAGCGTCGGCCGCGCAGGCCGGGGTCGATCTGCGCCGGCTCCTGTGGGTGCGCTGCGGTGGTCGCCGCGACGTCGCGCTTCGCGCCGTCGACATGCTCGTTCGCTGCCCCGGGTTCGCGCTGGTCGCGCTGGATCTCGGCGAGCTGGTCGTGCGTCTTCCCGCGACGCTCGCGTTCCGGCTGAAGTTCGCTGTCCGGCGCGCCGACGTGGCGCTGCTGATCGTCGGACGTCGTCGGCTCACCGGAGCAAGCGCGACGCTGGCGATCGAGACCCGGCGCCAGGCGATCGAGTGGGCCGGGCCGGGGCCCGCGCCCACGCGGCTCGCGCGCGTGCGCACGACGACGGCGGTGCTCCGCGCGCGCCACGCTCCGCCCGCGGAGTCGCCGTCGCGCTGGTGGCGGGCGTGAGCCGGTTCGCCTGCGTGCTGGTGGCGCACTTCGCGGCGGCCGCCGTCGAGCGATGCGAGCCCGCGCTCCGCGAGCAGCCCCTTGCGGTCCTCACCCAGACCGCGAACATCAAGATCCTCGCCGACGCCAACGCGGCTGCCCGTGAGCGAGACGTGCGCTCGGGCATGACGGAGACCGAAGCCGCCGCCCGCTGTCCAACCCTCGTGACCCGGCCTCACATCGAGGAGCACGTCGCTGCCGCCCGCCATGCCCTGCTCGAGGCGGCTCTGGCCGTCTCGCCGCGGATCGAGGATGGCGGAGCGGGAATCGTCTACGTCGACACCGCCGGGCTCGATCGGCTCATCGGCGATCCCGAGGCGATCGGGCGTCGTCTCGTGCACCAGGCGCGAACCGTCGGGCTCGTCGCGCGCGTCGGGGTTGCGGGGAGCCGCACGGCGGCGCGTGTCGCCGCGGCGAGCGCATCGGTTCCGGTGACGGTCGTCGCTCCCGGGCGTGAGCGCGCGGCGCTCGCCGGAGTACCGCTCGGCGTGCTCGATCTCGATCCGCCGCTCGCCGCGACCCTCGCGCGGTGGGGCGTGCGCACGCTCGGAGAGATGGCGGCGCTGCCTCGAGAAGGAGTCACCATGAGGCTCGGGCCGGCCGGGCTCCGCGCGCACGATCAGGCGCTGGGCCGTGACCACGAGCCGTTCCGTCCGTGGACTCCGCCGCCCTTCTGGGAAGAGGCGCAAGGGGTCGAGTGGGAGATCGAGTCGCTCGAGGTCCTCACCGTCGTGCTCGAGCCCGTGCTGACGCGTCTGTGCGGGCGACTCGGGGCGGCCGCGCTCGCCGCCGACGTCCTCGACATCCGGCTCGGCCTCGCCTCGGGCGGCCACCACGCGCGCGTGGTCTCGCTCGCGTACCCCATGAGCGAGGTCAAGCCGATGCTCGCCCTGGTGGGGCTCGACCTCGAGGCGCATCCGCCGCCGGCCCCGGTGACGCGGGTCGCGGTCAGCGCGCATCCGATCCGGGCCCAGATGGGGCAGGGCGGGCTCTGGCAGCCGCCCGTGCCGGCCATTCGCGACCTCGTGTCCGTGCTCGCGCGCCTGGCCGCGCTCGTCGGCACCGACAGTCTGGGCTCGCCCACCCTCGTGGACTCGCACCGCCCCGACGCCTTCGCGATGCTCGCGTTCTCTCCGCCGACCGAGCCCGACGCACCCGCGCGCGGGGACGTGGAGCCTCGGCTGGCGCTGCGGCGGATGCGGCCGGCTCGACGCGTGGACGTCGCGGTGGTGGGCGAGCGGCCGGCGCGGGTGGACGCGCAACACGTCGTCGCGTGCGCCGGACCGTGGCGCGCGTCGGGCGAGTGGTGGGACACCGAGGCATGGGCGCGTGACGAGTGGGACGTGGCGCTCGGAGACGGCGCGCTCTGTCGGCTCGCGCGCGATCGCCTGACCGGTCACTGGTACCTCGACGGCCTCTACGACTGATCTATGTTCATCGAGCTCCACGCGCAGTCGGCGTTCTCGTTCCTCGAGGGCGCCGAGCATCCCGAGGCGTTCGCTGCCGAGGCGGCTCGGCTCGACATGCCGGCGGTCGCCCTGGTCGATCGCGACGGCGTGTACGGAGCGGCTCGGCTAGCCGGCGCGGCTCTGAACGCGGGGGTGAAGCCGATCGTCGGCAGCGAGATCACGCTCGCCGACGGCTCGCGGCTACCCCTGCTGGTGGAGGATCGCGAGGGATATCAGAACCTCTGCCGGCTGATCACACGAATGAAGCTCGGTGCCCCCAAGGGCGCCGCCGCGACCACGCTCGACGACCTCGAGCCGTACGCCGCTGGACTCGTGTGTCTCACCGGGGGAGCTCGCGGTCCGCTCGCGCGGCGGCTCGCCGCCGGCGACGGCGAGGGCGCCCGGGCGTGCCTGGACCGCCTCGTGGCAATCTTTGGGCGTTCGAGCTGCTTCGTCGAGGTCCAGCGACACTTCCTCCGCGAGCAGGAGGCGATGCTTCAGGCGCTGGTGGCGCTGGGCCGGGGAGCCGGCGTGCCGCTCGTCGCCTCCAACCAGCCGCTCTTCGCGCGCCCGGAGGGCCGTCCGCTCGCCGACGTCTTCACGTGCATCCGCGAGAAGACCGATCTCGATCGCGCCGGCCGCCGGCTGCTGGCCAACGGCGAGCGCGTCTTGAAGGGCGGGGTCGAGATGACGCAGCTCTTCCGTGATCTTCCCGACGCGCTCGCCAACAGCGGTGAGCTGGCGCTGCGGCTGGCCTTCACGCTGAAGGATCTCGGGTACCGGTTCCCGGAGTTTCCGCTGCCGCCGGGCCAGACGCCGCTCGGCTACCTGCGCGAGCTGACCCGGCGCGGTGTGGGCGCGCGCTATGGCACGGGCCCGCTGGCCGCGCGCGCGCGCCGTCAGGTCGCTCACGAGCTCGAGCTCATCGGGCGGCTCGATCTCGCGGGCTACTTCCTGATCGTGTGGGACATCGTCGAGCACTGCCGGACCCACGACATCCTCGTGCAGGGCCGCGGCTCGGCGGCCAACAGCGCGGTCTGCTACGCCCTCGGCATCACCGCGGTGGATCCGGTCGGCATGGAGCTGCTGTTCGAACGCTTTCTCAGCGAAGCGCGGGGTGAATGGCCTGATATCGATCTGGATCTGCCGAGCGGTGAGCGCCGAGAAGCGGTCATCCAGCACGTCTATCGGCGGTACGGTCGCCTCGGCGCTGGGATGACCGCCAACGTGATTTCTTATCGAGGCCGGAGCGCCGCCCGCGAAGTCGGCCAGGCGCTCGGGCTTCCGGGCGACATGCGGGACCGGCTCGCCCAGCTCGTCGCGAACTGGGGCTATCAGGATCCGAACGAGCTCCTGACGAAGCATCTCCCGGAGGCCGGCTGCGATCCGAGCTCCCCGCGCATCCGGCGCTTCGCCGCTCTCTGGACGCGGATCCAGGATCTGCCGCGCCACCTCGGCCAGCACTCGGGAGGCATGGTCATCGCCGCGGGCCGGCTCGACGACGTGGTGCCGCTCGAGCCGGCGACGATGCCGGGGCGCGTCGTCGTGCAGTGGGACAAGGACGACTGCGCGGCGCTCGGTATCGTCAAGGTGGATCTGCTGGGGCTCGGGATGATGTCGGTGCTCCAGGATTCGCTGACGCTCGTCCGCGAATCCGGCGGCGAGGTAGATCTGGCGCGGCTGCCCCCGGACGATCCGGCCGTTTATCGGAGCCTGCAAGAGGCCGACACCATCGGCGTGTTCCAGGTCGAGAGCCGCGCGCAGATGGCGACGCTCCCGCGCGTCCGCCCCGAGCGATTCTACGACCTCGTCGTGCAGGTCGCGATCATCCGCCCCGGACCGATCGTGGGCGACATGGTCCATCCCTACATCAACCGCCGGCGCGGGCGCGAGCCGGTGACGTACCCGCACCCGAGCCTGGAGCCCATCCTCCGCCGCACGCTCGGCGTCCCGCTGTTCCAGGAGCAGTTGCTGCGGATGGCGATGGTGACGGCCGGCTTCACCGCGACGGAGGCCGAGGAGCTCCGGCGGGCGTTCGGCTTCAAGCGCAGCGAGCGGCTCATGGCCGAGGTGGAGACGAAGCTGCGCGCGGGCATGGCGCGCCAGGGCATCCACGGCGACGCCGCTGAAGAGATCGTGCGCTCCATCACCGCGTTCGCGCTGTACGGGTTCCCGGAATGTGTGGTCGGCGAGACGCGCGTGATCGATGCCGACCGGGGACGTTGGGCCGCGATCGAGGACATCGTGAGCGGCCGGGTACGTGTCGAGAGCACGCTCGCCTGCGACGCGAACATGAGGCTGCAGAAGCGCCGCGTGCTCGCGGCCACGCCGAGCGGACGCCGGATGGTCTATCGCGTTCGTACGGCGCTTGGTCGAGAGATCGTGGCGACCGCCGAGCATCCACTGCTCACGATGCAGGGCTGGCGCGCCCTGGTGAGTCTCAGGGCGGGCGACCGTATTGCTGCAGCCCGTACGCTCCCCACGCTGGGGCGTCGGCGCTGGCCTCGTTACCAGCTGATCGTGCTTGCCGACCTGATCGCCGAAGGCAAGCTGTGCCACCCGAGCACGTTCTATTTCTACACGACGGACGCTCAGTATCGTGACGAGTTCGTGGAGGCTGTGCAGCAATTTGCCAATACGCGAGCGACCGTCGCTCGCCACCGCAGCTGCTACAGCGTGCACGTCCGTCGCAACGGCGCGTCGGCGCCGATCGGAGCCGTCCAGTGGGCCCGAAAACTCGGGCTCTGGGGCGCCACGGCGCGGGCGAAACGATTGCCCGAGGAAGTGTTCGAGCTTTGCGCCGCCGATCAGGCGTTGCTGCTCGCTCGTTTATGGGAAGGCGATGGTTCTCTGTCACGGACGGGTCACGCGTCGTACGACACGGTTTCTCGTCGCCTGGCCGAAGACGTCCAACATCTCCTGCTTGGGCTCGGGATCGTGTCGCGTCTGTATTCGCGCACTCACCCGTATCGAGGGCGGCGCGTCGCCAGCTTCGTCGTGACCGTCACCGGCCAGGGGAATTTGCGGCGCTTCTACCATCGAGTCGCGCGCCGGTTTCTGGATGGTCGAAAGCAGCAGATGGCCAAGGATCTCTCGCTGACAGGCGCTTGGGGACGCTCATCCCATGACGTCGTTCCGGTCGCGGTCAAAACCCTCATCGATCGTGAGCGCAAGCATCGAGGCGTCACCTGGGATGAGCTCGGTCAGGGGGCGAAGCTCGCCTTGCGTGCACTCGTGACTCCGGATGCGTCGAAGCAAGGATATCGTCGCTGGGTCATTGCTCGGCTGGCTCGGTACTTCGACTCGCCAGAGCTGGGCCGCCTGGCGGAATCTGATCTGTACTGGGATCGAATCGTATCCATCGATCCCGTCGGGATCCAGGAAACGTATGACCTCCATATCGAGGGAGATCACAACTTCCTCGCGAACGACCTGGTCGTCCACAACTCGCACGCCTCCAGCTTTGCGCTGCTCGCCTACGCGAGTGCGTACCTGCGCGTCCACCATCCGGCGGCGTTCTACGCGGCGCTCCTCAACAACCAGCCGATGGGGTTCTATCACCCGGCGACCATCGTGAAGGACGCGCAGCGCCACGGCCTGCGGATCCTGCCGATCGACGTCACGCGCTCCCCGTGGTTGTGCGTGCTCGAGCGCGCCGACGGCGCCGTCGTGGTGCGGCTGGGGTTACGGTACGTGAAGGGCCTGCGCGCGCGGGCGGCGCGTGCGATCGTGCGGGCGCGCGAGGCGCGGCCATTCGCGTCCGTCCACGACCTCGCGCGCCGGGCCGAGCTCGGGCGGGACGAACTGGAGACGCTCGCGGCCATCGGCGCGCTCGCGCCGCTCGGCGGGAGCCGCCGGGCCAACCTCTGGGCGGCGGCGGTGTCGGATCCCGGCCCGTTGTTCACGGATCCGCCGCGCGAGCCCAGCCCGTTGACCGAGATGACGGACATCGAGCGCCTCGCCGCCGATTACGCCGGCACGGGTGTGACGCTCGGCCGCCATCCGATGGCGCTGCGCCGCGCGTCGCTCCGGCGCTTGGGGGTGGTGAGCGCGCGCGAGCTGGCCGGCGTGGAGGACGGCGCCAGAGTCCAGGTGGCGGGCAGCGTCATCGTTCGCCAGCGGCCGGGCACCGCGAAGGGCTTCGTCTTCCTTTCCCTGGAGGACGAGACGGGGATCGCGAACGTGATCGTGACGCCGCCGATTTTCGCGCGCCATCGTGTCGCGCTGGTGGCCGAGCCATACCTTCTGGTGACGGGGATCGCGCAGCGGCAGGACGGGGTCATCTCCGTCCGCGCGAACACGGTGCGGAGCCTGCCAGCCCTCGGCCATCACGTCCCCTCACACGACTTCGGGTAAGATGCGCCGGAGGGACCAATGTTCGATCTCAAGGGCAAGGTCGCCGTCGTCACCGGCGGAAACGGGGGAATCGGGCTCGGCATGGCCCAGGGCCTCGCCGCCGCCGGCGCCCGCGTCGTGGTCGCCGCGCGCAACCAGACGAAGTCGGCCGCCGCCGTTCGCCAGCTCGGCGGTCAAGCGCTCGCGATCGCCGTCGACGTCGCCGACGAGACGTCGGTCAACGCCCTCGTCCGGTCCACGCTCGACCAGTGCGGTCGCCTCGACATCCTCGTGAACAACGCCGGGACCAACATCCGCAAGGTCCCGCAGGAGTACACGCTCGCCGACTGGCACCACGTGCTCGACACCAACCTCACCTCGATCTTCCTCGCCTGCCGCGCGGCGTACGCGCCGATGAAGGTGGTGGGCGGCGGCAAGATCATCAACATCGGCTCGATGATGTCGATCTTCGGGGTGCCGTTCTCACCCGCGTACGGGCCGAGCAAGGGCGGTGTCGTCCAGCTCACCAAATCCCTCGCGACTGCGTGGGCCCGCGACAACATCCAGGTCAACGCCGTCCTGCCGGGCTGGATCGACACCGACCTCACGCGCGGTGCGCGGCGCCAGGTCGAGGGCCTCCACGAGAACGTGCTCCGTCGCACACCCGCCGGGCGCTGGGGGACGATCGAGGACATGGCCGGCGTCGCCGTGTTCCTGGCGAGCCCCGCGTCCGACTTCGTCACCGGCACCGCCATCCCGGTGGACGGCGGGTACTCCGTCCTGGGCTGATCGTGCGGATCCTCGTCGTCGAGGCGATCGCGCCGGAGGGCATCGCCTATCTCCGCGAGCGCGGCGTCGAGGTCGACGAGCTCGCCCGCCCGTCCCTCGAGACGCTGTACGCCCGCGTCAACGACTACGACGGGCTGATCACCCGCTCGGGCACCGCGGTCACCGCCGAGCTGCTGGACCACGCGCCGCGCCTCCGCATCATCGGACGCGCCGGCGTCGGGATCGACAACGTCGACGTCGAGGCGTGCTCGCGACGCGGGATCATCGTGTGCAACGCACCGTACGGGAACGTGGTGTCGGCGGCCGAGCACACGGTGGGCATGCTGCTGGCGCTGGTGCGGCGCATCCCCGACGCTCACGCTCGACTCAAGTCGCTCGAGTGGAGCCGCGCGATCTACGGCGTGGAGCTCCTGCGCAAGACGGTCGGCATCGTGGGGCTCGGCAAGGTCGGCTCGCGGGTCGCCGCGCGCTTGCGGGCCTTCGACGCTGAGCTGATCGTCTACGATCCCTACGTCTCGGAGAACCGCGCCAAAGACCTGGGGGCACGCCTCACCGACTTCGAGACGCTCCTGCGCCAGTCCGACGTCATCACCGTGCACGTGCCGCTCACGCAGGAGACCGACAACATGCTGACCGCGCGCGAGCTCGCGCTGACCAAGCGCGGGGTGCGGCTGGTGAACTGCGCGCGGGGCGGGATCGTCAACGAAGCCGATCTCCTCGCCGCGCTGGAGAGCGGCCAGGTCGCCGGCGCGGCCATCGACGTCTGGAGCGAGGAGCCGCCTCAGAGCGAGACGCTCCGCCGGCTGATCCAGCACCCGCGGGTGGTCGTCACCCCGCACCTCGGCGCCAACTCCAGCGAGGCGCAGGTCAACGTCGCGGTCGACGTCGCGCGCCAGCTCGTCGCGTTCCGCGACGGTGAGCTGGTCGAGCACGCGGTCAACATCCCGGTCGGCGATCGGACCGCGGTCGCCGAGCTGCGACCCTGGGTGGCGCTCGCGGAGCGGCTCGGCCGGTTCAGCGTCCAGCTCGACCCGGGGCACCTGGCGAGCGTCGAGATCACCCTGGCCGGGGCGATCGCCGACGCCGATCCCGAGCTGCTGGCCCGCGCCGTCCTGACCGGGCTCCTCGGCCCGGTGATGGCGGGACCGGTGAACCTGGTCAACGCACGGCTGGTGGCGGCCGAACGCGGCGTCGAGGTCCGCATCGAGCGCGCGGGGGAGGCGTCGGGGTACAAGAGCGTCCTGCGGGTCACCACGCAGACGCGCGACGGCCAAAAGATCATCGCCGGCACCGTCTTCGACGGCCAGCCGCGCGTCGTGCGGCTGCGCGATTTCGACGTCGAGTTCGTCCCCGAGGGCTACATCCTCATGCTGTCCTACGAGGACCGGCCCGGCATGGTCGGCCGGATCGGGTCGACGCTGGGCCGGCAGAACGTCAACATCGCCTCGATGCACGTCGGGCGAAAGAGCAAGCGCGGCCGGGCGATCGTCGTGCTGATTCTCGACGAGGATCTCACGGCCGAGCAGGTGGCCGATGTTGGCCAGGCCGTCGAGGCCGATTTCGCAAGATTGATAAGACTGCTGTAGCCCAGCGGCGCGCTCCAAATTTCTTGGATACCCAACACGCATCTTGCTACGCTGCCGCCATGAGCATTCAACGCGTACTCCTCACGCTCCTCGTCGTGGTGTTCGTTGCCGGGTGCGCCTCCGCTCCCAGTAGGCCGGTGCGGAGCGAGTTCGAGGACATTCCGGTGCCGAAGGGGCTGAGCTACCAGGCCGACAAGTCGACGATCATCGAGTCGCCGACGGTCAAGGCGGCGCGCCTCGTGTACCGCGGTCGCCTGGAAGTCGAGAGCCTGGGGCTGGCGCTGCGGACGACCCTCGAGGCGAACGGCTGGCGCCACGTCAGCAGCACGGCGGTCGCGACCCACGGCACGACGCAGGTCTACGAGAAGGCGGGAAGCTCGCTCGAGGTGCGTCTGCTGGACGGGTGGTGGTTCACGTACGTCGAGCTCACGGCTAGTCGCGCTCAGCAACAAACTACGACGACTCGCTAGCTCGCGTCTGCGCCCGCGGTCCGGGGCGGGATGGCGGTAGGCCCCCAGCGGCCTGGTCGCCGGCCGCGTTCGCGCCCGCGGTGCGGGGTCGGTTGGCGGTAGCCCCCCAGCGGCCTGGTAGCCAACACCCGTCAGGTTCGATCTGTGCGGGTTCATCTCGGGACAACCCTGACTACACAGGCCGCCGGGGGGCTACCGCCAACCGACCCCGCACCGCTACACGTCGCGGGCTTGGAGGTTGGCTAGGGTTTGCGCCAGGCGCCGCCGTCGCGGGAGATGAAGGCGTCGGCTTCGGCGGGTCCCCAGGAGCCCGCTTCGTAGCGATAGGGCTGGGCGGCGGAATCCTGCGCCCACGCATCGAGCACCGGGCCCAGTAGCGACCAGGCGTGCTCGACCCAATCGGCGCGCGCGTACAGTGTCGAGTCGCCGTGGACGGCGTCCAGCAGGAGCCGCTCGTAGGCTTCGGGCGGCTCGGCGCCGAACACCTCGCCATAGCGGAAGTCCAGGCCGACCGTCCCCAGCTTGAGCTCGGGACCTGGCGTCTTCGCGGCGACCGTCAGCGCCATGCCCTCGTCGGGCTGGATGCGAATCACGAGCTCGTTCGGCTCGACGCCGGACGGATCGCGATGGAAGATCATGTGCGGCGTGCGGTGGAACCTGATCGCGATCTCGCTCACGCGCTTGGCCATGCGCTTGCCCGTCCGCAGATAGAACGGCACGCCCGCCCAGCGCCAGTTGTCTACGAGCAGCCGCAACGCCGCGTAGGTGTCAGTCCTCGAATCGGGCGCGACGCCTTTCTCCTGCCGGTAGCCGACGACGGCCTTACCCTCGACGAACCCCGGCCCGTACTGGCCGCGCAGGGCGACCTCGTCGATCTTGCGCGGGTCGATCGGCCGAATCGCGTGCATGACCTTGTTCTTCTCGTCGTGCACCGGGCCGGCGTCAAACGTCACCGGAGGCTCCATCGCGAGCAGGCACAGCAGCTGGAGCAGGTGGTTCTGCATCATGTCGCGGAGCGCGCCGGCCTCTTCGTAGTACGTGCCGCGCGTCTCGACGCCGAGCGCCTCGGCGACGGTGATCTGCACCTCGGCCACGTGGTTTCGGTTCCACAACGGCTCGAAGATCGTGTTCGCGAATCGGAGCACGAGCAGGTTCTGGACCGTCTCCTTCCCGAGGTAGTGGTCGATGCGGTAGATCTGCTCCTCGCGGAAGACGGCGCCGAGCTGGCGGTTGAGGGCCCGCGCGCTCTCGTAATCGCGTCCGAACGGCTTCTCGACGATGATGCGCGTCCAGCCGCCCTGCGGACGCGCCAGCCCCGAAGCGCCCAGGTTGCCGATGATCGTCTCGTAGAGGCTCGGGGGCGTCGCGCAGTAGAGGAGGCGGTTCGCGGGGCCCGGACGGGCGCCCTCCATTTCCCGCAGCGCCGCCTCGAGCTTCGCGTAGAGCGCGGGATCGGCCGGATCGCCCGGCACGTAGGAGAGCGCCGAGGCGAACCGGTCCCAGACGTTCTCGGACGGCGGCTTTACGCGCGCGAACTCGCGGACGGTCGCGCGCATGCGCCGGCGAAACTCGTCGGCGCTCGCCTCGCTGCGCGCGCTGCCGATGATCGCGAAGGGCTCCGGCAGCGTGCGCCCGGCGTAGAGGCTCCAGAGCGCGGGCACGAGCTTGCGGCGCGTCAGGTCTCCCGAGGCGCCGAGGATCACGAGCGCGAACGGCTCGTCGGTCCTCGGCATACGCTAGCGGGCCTGGCCGACTTGCAGGAGCGACGCGGCCGCGCGGTCCACGAGCCAGATGAGCTCGCCGTCCGTCGGCCGCACCATCGTGGCGGGCAGCGTCGCCCGCTCGTCCAGCACCTTCTTGAGGATCTTCGCCTTCTCTGCGCCGGTGACCAGGAACAGGACACGCGCCGCCGCGTTGAGCACGGGAAAGGTGAGCGTCAACCGCTGAGGGATCTTCGCGGCCGCGACGTGCACCGCCGCGACCGAGCGAAAGACTTCGCGGAGCACCGGTGAGCTCGGGAACAGCGACGCGGTGTGGCGCGTCGCCATCCTCGCCATGCATCCGGAAGACTCGTGTCGGCGCCACCGGCACGCGCGACAGCAGGGCTTCCTGCGCCATTCGATAGTTCGATTCGTCGTCGTCCGGCGCCACGGCGCGTTCGTCGCCGAAGAAGATCCACGTTCGATCCCACGGCATGCGCGCGCTGAGCGGCGGACGCGCGAGCCGTTCATACGTCGCGCGCGGCGTCGCGCCGCCGGCCAGACAGAGCATGAAACGCCCGCGCGCCTCGGCCGCCTCGTGCGCGGCGTCGACGACGAGCTGGGCCGCGCCCTCGGCGAGCCCGTTTGCATCCGCGCAGATGGTTACGCTGGCATCCGATCCCATACGTTGATCATACCCTCTCGTCGAAGCGGCGTTGTCGCTCTAGCGCATCGCGGTAGCGCGCGTGGCGGGCCCGGTCGGGTGTGAACGCCTCACCCAGCGGCTGGCGGGCGGTGGCGAGGTCCGGCAGCACGCCGAGTGCTTCGAGCGTGAGCAGCGCGGCCCCGCGGCTTGTGGCTTCGGGCTCCGATGACCACGTGATGGTGCGTCCGAGGGCGTCGGCCACGATCTGGGTCCAGGCGCGAGAGCGTCCGAGCGCAGCCCCAGAGGCCACGATCGTGTGATCGCCCGCTGCGCAGGGCGCGATCAATTCGTAGACCATGGCGAGCCGCAGGGCCACGGCCTCGAGGGCGGCTCGCAAGATCTCGACACCTGTCGTGTCCAAACGCAGGCCGCCGATCGCTCCCCGCCGGTCGCCGCGCCATCCGGGCGACCGTTCGCCCGCCAGGTGCGGGAGCACAGTCAGGCCGTGACCGTCCGGCGGCAACGCGGCGAGTGCGGCCTCGACCTCCTCGTCGGGCGCCAACTGTAGGGTTCGGCGACACCAGGCATAGACGTTCCCGCCTTCCGAAGTCGCGCCGCCGACCACGGCGCGTCGGCCATCGACGCGATACCGCCAGAGGCCGCGCGGCGGGACCCCTGGCTCGCGGGTCACGACTCTCATCGCGGCGGACGTACCGACGTTGAGCGCGATGCGCGTCGGGTCGACGCAATCCGAGCCCACGTTGCTGGCCGCGCCGTCGCCGACCGCCGAGAACCAGCTCGCGGATCTCAACGCCGGCCATCGCCCTGCCCAGGGCGCTCGCAGGCCTCGGCGAGGCTCCGCGCGGCCGGCGAGGCGAAAGAGATGCCGCTCGTCGATCTCGGCCGCGGCCAGGGCTTCGGCATCCCAGCGTCCGGCCGACTGATCAAAGAGCCCGGTGGCCGACGCCATCGAGACGCTCGTCGTCGCCTCGCCGAAGAGCGCGAGCTCGAGAAACTCGCCGAAGGAGCCCCAGCGCGCGACGCGCCGAGATTCGGTCGGGCGCTCGCGCGCGAGCCATCGGAGCTTCGCCGGCCAGTACGAGGAATGCAGATGACAGCCCGTGCGTCCGTGGAGCGCGTCGTCGTCGAGTGCCCCGCGGAGCAGCTGCGCGTCGCGGGCGCTCCGCGTGTCGCCCCACATGTAGACCGGCGTGATCGGCCGGCCGCTCGCGTCGAATCCGAGCAGCCCGTGCCAGAACGTGGTCACACCGACGGCGCGCGTCTCGGCGGGCGGCCGATTCGGGTGCACCCCGTCGAGGCACGCAGCGACCGCGTCGAGCAGTCGCGCCGCGTCGTGCTCGACACCGCCATCGGGCGTCACCGCGGGTGAATAGGGCACCTGATGCGATCGCCCGGGGAGGGGGCGCCCTCTTTCGTCGAAGAGCGCGGCCCGGGCCGACGAGGTCCCGACGTCGAGCGCGATCACCACTAGGGTAAGATAGCGCCCATGGCGGAAAGCTGGGAAATCCTGACATTGAGAGGTCTGGCGTCGACCGACGAGCGCGCCGAGCGATTCACCGGCACGCTCGTCATCCATCGTGAGGACAGCACGGAGCCCGTCGACTCCGTCTCGGTGTCGATCAAGCGAACGGTGCTGGCCGAGCTCCACGAAAACCTCGGGCGCCTGCTGGCCCGATCAACTGGCGTCAAGCGGAGATCGTCATGACCGTCATTCGAGTCTTGAGCCCGATCGGCGTCACCGTCGGAGAAACTCTGAGCGTACCGACGTTACCCGGATCCCTCGCCGGCCGCACGGTCGGCTTCCTCGACAACACGAAAGCGAATTTCGATCGGCTCGCCGACGAGATCGGTGCGTTCCTGCGAGCCGAGCACGGCGTCAAGGCCGTGATCCGGCGCCGCAAGGCCAACGCCTCGACGCCGGCCGCCCCGGAGATCCTGGCGGGCCTGGCGAAGGACTGCGACGTCGTCTTCGCCGGCTCGGCTGACTGAGGGTCCTGCACGTCGTGGAGTCTCCACGACGCCATCGAGCTGGCGAAGGCGGGCACGCCGTCCGGTGTGATCGGGACGACGACCTTCCGAGGACTCGCGGTGAGCGAGCTCGGCGCCCTCGGCATCACCGGCCTGCCCATGGTCTTCGTGGAGCACCCGCTCGGCGGCGAGCGCAGCGACGGAGTCTCGCGCCGCGCTCGCCAGGCGACTGACCAGCTCGCCGCCCTGATACGGGGTGCAGGGCCGGCTTCTACCGAGGGTGGCCCGAGAGAGGTGCCTCGCGGCTCCGCACGCCCGATCTTACCCGAGACGCTCGAGACACTGGATACACCGGAAGCGATTCTGGCCGCGTTTTGCGAGCGCGAGTGGTGCGACGGGTTGCCGATCGTGCCACCGACCGAGGAGCGGGTGCGAACGATGCTGGGCGGCGCGGCCGCGCAGCGATCGCTGGGCGCGATGCCGCCGCTCTGGCGTCAAGCGACGCTCGAGAAGCTCGCCGTCAACGCGGTGATGGCGGGCTGCGAGCCGTCGTCCTTCCCCGTGATCGTGGCCGCGGTGCAAGCGATGCTCGATCCCTCGTTCAACCTCTACGGCGTCCAGGCGACGACCCATCCGGTCGCCCCGCTCCTGATCGTGCACGGCCCGGCCGCGCACGAGCTTGGCGTGCACGCGGGTAGCGGCTGCTTCGGCCCGGGCTTCCGCGCCAACGCGACGATCGGCCGCGCGATCCGGTTGATCATGCTCAACGTCGGCGGCGCCTGGCCCGGCCGTTACGACATGGCGACCCAGGGGAGTCCCGCGAAGTTTTCGTATTGCATCGCCGAGCGCGATGACGTGCCGTGGGGACCGCTCCACGCCGACCGCGCGGTGACCGTGTTCGGCGGCGAGCCGCCGCACAACGTGAACGATCACGTGTCGACGACCGCCGCGGGGATCCTCGCGACCGTCGCCGACACCGCCGTCTCACTCGGATCGAACGTGGGCTGGTATTTCTCGCAGAGTCAGCTGCTGATCGTGCTCGGCCCCGAGCACGCGCGAACGATCGCGGGTGACGGCTTCAGCCGGGCGGACGTTCAGCGATTCGTCTTCGAGCACGCGCGCCTGCCGCTTCGAACGCTGAAGCTCGGCGGCATGTGGGGCATTCAGGACTGGCCGCGCTGGATGCACGCGGTCACCGACGACGACGCGCTCCTGCCGCAGGTGCCGTCGCCGGAGGACGTCATGGTCATCGTCGCGGGCGGACCGGGCAAGCACTCCGCGGTCGTGCCGAACTGCACGTTCAGTCGCGCGGTCACGCGGCCGATCCAGCCGCTGTGACCCTCGCGCTCAGCGCGCCTCGCCGTCGCTGAGCAGCAGGCCGAGCGCGCCAACGAGCAGCCCGGCGCCGACGACGGCGGGAGCGCCGAGCCTCTCGCCGAAGAGCGCCACGCCGAGGATCGTCGCGGTCAAGGGCTCGAGCAGTGTCACGATCCCCGCGATCGACGCCGGCACCCGTCCCAGTCCCACCGTGTAGGCGCCGTAGGCGCCAGCGGTCGCGACGCCGCCCAGATAGAGGAGCCACGGCCAGCCGATGGCCAGCTGGCGCCCCGGTGCGTCTGTCCAGAGCAGGGCCGGCGTGAGGAGCACAGCGCCGGCAGCGAAGGTGAGCGCGGTCAGCGGGAGCGGCGCGGTCCGAGCCAGGCCGGCCTTGGCCGTCAGCACGAAGAGCGCGTACGCCAGGCCCGCGATGAGCGCGAGGAGCGCGCCCGCGAGGAATCGCGCGGATCCGTCGCTCACCGTGGCCGGCGCCGAGACGAGGAGCGCCGTGCCCGTCACGCCCAGCCCGAGCGCGAGACGCGCGCGCGTCGTGAGGCGCTCGCCGAGCAGCCAGGGCGCAAGGGCGGCGATGATGAGCGGCGCCGAGCAGATCGCAACGAGCGCGGTGGTCGTGATTCCACTGAGCGTCACGGCCGTGAAGTACGCGGCCTGGTAGCCCGCCATGCACGCGCCCATCGCGAGCCAGCGCCAGCGGTCGCCCGCCGTTGCCGCGGCGAGCGATTGGCGACTCGCGGCCGCGGCGAGCAGCAACAGAATGGCGGCGACCCAGAGACGGGCGACGCCCACCAGGAGGGGACTCGCGGCCGCCCGCGCGGCCAGCACCGTCATCACCGAGCCGCTCGTCCCCCACGAGACCGCGGCGAGCGCGATGAGGGCGAGACCGCCGGCGCTCGCGGGGGCTTGACGGGCTCGGCGCACGTCGCGATCATAGCGCGCGCGTGCCGACATCGAGCACGCGGCGCAACGACGAAGGCGGTGCGCGCTGCAGGCCGTCGCGGGGCTGGGGCCCCGCCGGCCGAGGCGCGGCGATGAACAAGGCGGTGCCGCGATGAACAAAGGGGATTCGCCGATGAAGATCGCATTCGTGGGGACCGGCGCGATGGGCCGGCCGATGCTCGCGAACCTCGTGAAGAAGGGACACGGCGTCGTCGCCTACGACGTGGTGGACGATGCGCTCACCGCCGCCGCCAGGCTCGGCGCCGCCAGGGCGTCGTCGTCGTCGGCGGCGGCGCGCGAGGGCGACCTCGTGATCACGATGCTTCCATCGTCCTCACACGTGGAGACGGCGTACCTCGGTTCGGGCGGCGTCCTCGAGGGCGCCGTCGCCGGTCGTCTCTGCATCGACATGTCCACGATCGATCCGAGCGTTTCGCGACGGGTGGCCGACGCCGCCGGCAAGCGCGGCGTGCGATTCATCGACGCGCCCGTGTCGGGCGGCGTGCCTCGCGCCGAAGACGGCACGCTGGCGATCATGGTCGGTGGGGACCCGCGCGACGTCGATGAAGCGCGGCCGGTGCTGGCGGCGATGGGCGCCAACATCATCCACGTCGGGCCGGTGGGCTCGGGCGAGGTCGCGAAGCTCTGCAACAACCTGATCGCCGGCGTCGCCGCGGTCGCGGTCAGCGAGGCGTTCCGGATCGCGGAGGGGTTCGGCGTGGATCCGAAGATCCTGACCGACGTGATCTCGAAGTCGTCCGGGAACACGTGGGTGATGGAGCACATGCATCCGGTGGGTGGTCTGGTCGCGAAGGCGCCCTCGAGCCGCGACTACGCGCCGGGCTTCACCACCGACCTGATGGCCAAGGATCTCGGGCTGGCGGTGAACGCGGCGCGCGACCTGCGCGTGCCGGTCGTGGTGGCGCCGGCGGCGCAGCAGGTGCTCAGGCTCGCCTCGTCTCACGGCCTGGGCCGCAAGGACTTCTCATCCGTCTACGTGTTCCTGAAGCCATCGAGCGGGCAGGCGCCGGTGTGATTGCCCGCGCTTCAAATCGGAAATGTCGGCTGCTATACTCGCACCGCGACGCCGAGCCGGGCGCGCGCGAGAGGAGCGGCGGTGGCGACGTCCGTGATGCTGAGCACGCTGTCCGAATGGGACCAAGGTTCTCCGCGGCCGCCCGGACTGGACCAGCTCGAGGGCTCGACTCCACGAAAGCGTGACGAGAGGAAGAAACGGTGAGCGTTCTCAAACTCCATCCGGAAAAGTGCACGGGCTGCTTGCGTTGCGAGCTCGCCTGCTCGTACATGCAGACGGGTGAGTACCAACCCGCCAAGTCGGTGATCCGCGTCTCGCCGTTCGAGGGGCACACCTCCTATGCGCCCTACACCTGCCCGCAGTGCGCGGAAGGATGGTGCATGACCGCTTGCCCGGTGGGCGCGATCACCATCAACGCGGTCGGCGCCAAGGACGTCCTCGACGACAAGTGCGTCGGCTGCAAGCTCTGCACGATCGCCTGTCCTTACGGGACGATGTTCTACGATCCGGCGACGCGCAAGGCCTTCAAGTGCAATCTCTGCGGCGGCGCCCCGGCGTGCGCCGAGGCGTGCCCGACCGCGGCGATCACCTACGAGGACGTCGCCACCGCCGACTGGCTGGGTGACTTCGCCGTCGAGCGGACGGCGCGCGTCCTGGCGGAGGCCCGGTGATGGCCGCCCGACACCTGGTCATCGGCGGGGGCACCGCCGGCATGAACGCCATCCGGACGATCCGCGAAGAGGAGTCCGAGCGCTCGTCGATCACGCTGGTGAGTGCCGAGCGGCCGTACTCGCGGATGGTCCTGCCGTACTACCTCGATCGGTCGATCGCCGAGTCGCATGTCTTCACCGCGACGGGCAAGGTGCTCGCCGACTGGGGCGTGACGGCGCACCTCGGCAAGCGCGTCACGGCGCTCGACACGTCCGCGAGCGCGTGCACCCTCGACGACGGCACCACGATCCCTTACGACGACTGCCTGATCGCCACCGGCTCGTCGGCGGTCCGCGCGCCGGTGCCGGGCGCCGACGGGCGAGGCGTGCATTCGTTCTGGACGCTCGACGAGGCCCGCGGCGTGATCGCGCAGATCCAGCCGGGCAGCCACGTGGTGATGGTCGGCGCCGGCTTCATCGCGTTCACGATCCTGAACTCGATCCTGTCGCTCGGCGCCAAGCTGACGATCGTCGAGATCGCGCCCCGCATCTTGCCGCGCATGATCGACGACACCGGCGCCGCGCTCGTCCAGGCGTGGCTCAAGGAGCACGGCGTCGCGGTCCGCACCGGCGCGAAGGTCGCGCGCATCGAGGATGTGAAGGGCAGAAGGCGGCTCAAGTTCGCGGCCGGCGGCGATCTGGTGTGCGACGTGGTCATCATGGCCACCGGGATCAAGACAAATCTCGAGTGGCTCAAGGGCTCTCCCGTGAAGGTCAACCAGGGCATCGTCGTCGACGAGTACCTGCGTTCGAGCGTCCCGAACGTCTACGCCGCCGGCGACGTCGCCGAGGGCCGCGACCTGATCTCGCAGAAGGCCGCGGTGCACGCGATCGAGCCCACCGCGCAGGAGCATGGCCGCATCGTCGGCGCCAACATGGCCGGCAAGAACGTGCGGTATCGCGGCAGCCTCATCATCAACATCGTGGAGGTGTGCCACCTCGACGTGGCCTCCTTCGGCGCGTGGGACGACACCGGCGCCGAAGCGGCCAGCAGCGTCAAGGCGGATCGGCCCGCCTACCGCAAGCTGCTCTGGCGGGGCGACCGGCTGACCGGCGCGATCATCCTCGGGCGGTCGAGCGACATCTGGACCGTCAATGACGTGGGGATGCTCAAGGGCCTCGTGCAGTCCGGCGTCAGCCTCGGGCGCTGGAAGGCGTACCTCAAGAAGAATCCGTTCGACGTCAAGCCGGCGTTCATCGCGGCGAAAACCACGAGCACGCTGCTTCCCGAAACCGTGCTGGGGCGCCCATCGAAGGCGCCCGGGGAGACCCCGGTGGCCGTATGACTCCAGCGACCTCGACCGCACCTGCGAAGCCCACGACGAAGTCCGCGGCGACCGCGCGCCCCGGCGGCTACGCCGGCAACCTCCTGCGCGTGGATCTCACGCGCCGCACCTGCCGCGCCGAGCCGTGGAGTCCCGAGACGATGCGGGAGCTCATCGGGGGCGTCGGCCTCGGCGCGATGATCCTCTACCGCGAGACCGCGACCAGAGATGGCAAGGGCAACGTCTCCTGGGACCATCCCGACAACCGGCTCGTACTGGCGACGGGACCGCTGGCCGGCCTGCCAGTGTGGGGCACGGGCGGTCTCACCGTGTGCACGATCGGCGCCGGGACCAACGGCCCCACCTCGACGCAGGCCAACGGCTTCTTCGGTACCAATCTGAAGTACTGCGGATACGACGCGATCATCGTCCAGGGCCAATCCAAGGACTGGCTCTATCTGTACATCAACGACGATGTCGTGGAGCTGCGCGACGCGCGCTCGCTGGTCGGTCTCGACACGTGGGAGACGCAGGGAGCGCTCTACAAGGAAACGGGGCTCGCGGGCCACCAGCTCTCGGTCTACTCGATCGGTCCCGCCGGCGAGAACCTCGTGCGCTTCGCCGCTATCCAGGGCGACTACGGCCATGTCGCGTCCAAGAACGGCTGCGGCGCCGTCATGGGCAAGAAGCGGCTCAAGGCGGTCGCGATCGTGAAGGGGACGAAGTCGCTGCGCGCCGCCGATCCGCGCGGCGTGGTGCAGGCCGCCGACGAGATCGCCCACGATCTGCGCACTGACGCCTCCGCGCGCTCGCTGTACGAGTACGGGACGCTGCCGGGCGTGGTGAACCTCTCGAAGATGGGCGCGCTGCCGATCAAGAACTATACGACCAACCTGACGTCGAACGTGGCCGGCGCCGACCTGAGCGTGTGGGAGGCGCCGAAGCTCCGCGAGAACTTCGACCACCGCGGCCACCAGTGCAACGCGTGTGGCATGCACCACTGCCACATGTCCGTCATCCGCCACGGCGATCAGAAGGGCAAGATCGTCGACGAGCCGGAGTACGAAGGTTGGTCCGGGTGCGGCTGGGCGATCGGGGCGGCCGACCGCGACAGCGTCGCGTGGCTCAACACCGAGTGCGATCGGGCCTGTGTCGATGTCAACGAATGGGGCTGGCTGTGCGGCTGGGTCATGGAGTGCCAGGAGAAGGGCTACATCACCCGTGAGCAGCTCGGCTTCGAGCTCAAGTGGGGCGACGTCAAGGGCGCGCACCGTTTGCTCCAGATGGTCAGCCGTCGCGAAGGCTTCGGGAACGTCTTGGCCGAGGGCGTCAAGCGCGCCGCTGAGAAGCTCGGCGGGCCGGCCAAGGAGTGCGCGATCTACATCGAGAAGGGCGCCACGCCGCGCGGCCACGATCACCGCTCTCGTTGGGAGGAGATGCTCGACACCTGCACGTCCTCCACGGCGACGATGGAAACCGGCAACCCCGTCCACCCGACCGAGATCGGCCAGCCCGCGCGAATCAATCCTTTCGACGGCGAGCAGGTGGCCAAGTACGTTGCCGGGCTGCGCGGGCGTCGGAGCTTCGAGGACTCGCTCGGCATCTGCATCTTCACGTCACGGACCCGGCTCGAGCACGTTTGTCGCGCGCTGTCGGCGGCGACGGGCTGGGCCTTCACGGTCGACGAGGCGCTTCGGTTCGGGAAGCGCACCGCCGTCATCAATCGCGCCACCGCGCTCCGCTGCGGTCACACGGGCGCGATGGAGTATCCGTCGACGCGCTACGGCTCCACGCCGGTGGACGGGCCGGCCAAGGGCCAGGCCATCCGGGCCCAGTGGGAGAAAATGCTCGATACCTGGTACTCCGAGGTCGGATTCGACCGCAAGACCGGCAAGCCCCTGCCCAAGACGCTGAAGGACCTCGGGCTGGACTGGCTTTCCAAGAGCCTCTGGGGCAATAAAGCGTAGGGATCGAGCCACCGGCGGAGCGGCCCCGGATACCCCCACTGAGCCGCTGGCCGAGCGCGGGTGGCTTGACCCTGTCCACCCGCTCGTGTTATTTGTTGTCGCTCACTTTTGCTCGCCACGGGGGCCCTATGGCACAAGTTGTTGGATTCATTGGCCTTGGAATCATGGGACGCCCGATGGCCAGAAATCTCCTCAAGGCCGGCTACTCCCTCGTCGTCCACAGTCGCAGTCGCGGACCCGTGGAGGAGATCGTCGACGCTGGCGCCAAGGCGGGCACGTCGGCTCGAGACGTCGCCGCACAATCCGACGTGCTGATCACGATGCTTCCCAATTCGCCGGACGTCGAGCTGGTCGCGCTCGGTCGCGACGGCATCATCGAGGGCGCCCGGCCCGGCCTCATCTTCGTCGACATGTCGACGATCTCGCCGATCCTTTCGCAAAAGGTCGGCCAGGCCCTGGCGGCGAAGTCCGTGAAGATGCTCGACGCCCCGGTGTCCGGCGGTGAGCGGGGGGCGATCGACGGAGCGCTCTCGATCATGGTCGGCGGCGACAAGAGCGTCTTCGATGCGGTGCTGCCGATCTTCCAGGCAATGGGCAAGACGATCACTCACCTCGGCCCGCTCGGGTTCGGCGGCTTCACCAAGCTCGCCAACCAGATCATCGTGGCCGTCAACCTGACCGCGCTCGCCGAGGCGCTCACGCTCGCGAAGAAGGCGGGGCTGGACCGCGACCTGACGCTCACCGCGCTGGCGGGCGGGCTCGCGGGCTCCAAGTGTCTCGACCAGAAGAAGCCCAACTATCTGGCCGGTACCTACAACCCCGGCTTCAAGATCGATCTGCACTTCAAGGATCTTGGACTCATCATGGAATCGGCGCGCGCCCTCGGCGTGCCGTTGCCCGCGACGGCGGTGGTGCAGGAGCTGTTCAACGCGCTCCGCGTCAAGGGCCGCGGCGGACTCGATCACTCGGGAGTGATCACTCTGCTGGAAGACCTCGCAGGCCTCACGAAGTGAGAGCCACGGTCGATCGCGCGGGGCTCGAGCCCCAGGGCCGGCTGCCCAAGGTCCAGATCCGTCGGGTGCGGAAGGGCGACCTCTCGAAGGTCCGCGACGTGATGGAGCAGACCTTCGGCGACTTCCTCGAGCGTCAGCTCGGCACCCGGCCGCGCCAGGCGTTCGGCGGCGCGCAGTATGTTCACCACCGCTGGCTCATGGAGCCGTGGGGGTGCTTCGTCGCCGAGGAAGACAACTCCAAGATCGTGGGGGCGGCCCTCGCGGTGACGTGGGGTACCGTCGGCGTGCTGGGCCCGGTCGCGGTCCTGACGAACTATCACAACCAGACGATCGGCCAGCAGCTCATCCGCGCGGCGCAGGAGTTCTTCGACGAGAACAAGGCGACGCTGCACGGCTGCGTCACGTACCCGACGAGCCCCAAGCACCTGTACCTCTACCACAAGTTCGGATACCGTCCGAAGAACCTGGGCGCGATCATGAGCCGCGCGATCGACCGCGGGCCGGCCCGGGCGGCGACGGCGCCGAAGCCCGCCAAGACGCCGCCGACGATGCGGCGCTTCTCCACGCTCGAGGAGGCGAAGAAGAAGGCCACCCTCGCGCGCATCCACCGGATCACCAACGCGATCTGCCGCGGCATGGATCTGTCGAAGGAGATCGAGATCGTCGACGGCCTGGCCCTCGGAGACACGCTGCTGCTCGAGCGGGGGCGCGATCTGATCGGGTTCGCGATCTGCCACACGCCCGGCGTCAGCGAGGCGCCGACCGGCGCGCTCTACATCAAGTTCCTCGCGATCGACCCGCCGCAGCGCAAGGTGGAGAATCTCGAGCAGTTCGTCGCCGCGATCGAGGGATTGGGCCAGGAGCTCGGCGTCCAGCGCGTGATCCTGCCCGTGTATTCTCGATACTGGGTTGCCTACGACACCCTCCTCCAATGCGGTTATCAGGTCGACTTCACCATGATCCGGATGCAGCGGGGCAAGCAGGAGGACTACGAGAACCCCGCGGACTTGGTGCTCGACGACTGGCGCTGATGGCGGCTCGGTGGGCGATCCTCACGGGCGCCCTCGTGCTGGCGGTCGCGGGCAGCGCCCCCGCGCATTCACTCCTGCTCGAATCGTCACCCGGCGCCGGCTCGGTGGTCACCGCCTCGCCAGCCGAGTTGTCGCTGCGCTTCAACAACCGCATCGAGAAGAAGCTTTCGACGATCCGTCTACGTGACGAGCACGGCGCGGCGCGCCCCGCCACGGTGCGGGTCGCCGACGGGTCGGCGGACTGGCTGACCGCGACGGTGGATGTGCTGCCGGCGGGCGCCTGGCGCGTCGAGTGGCGCGTGCTCTCCACGGACGGCCACGTGGTGAGCGGGAGCTTCTCCTTCCGTGTCGCGCCGTAGGCGCGCGGACGTGTCGCGGCGGAGGCGCGCGGGCATGTCGCGCCGGAGGCGCGCCGAGATGGAAATGCCATGACGACGAAGATGATCACCGGCAAGGCGACGGCCAAGGGGACGCTGCGGTACGCCGAGCGACTCGCCGCACGGCTGACCGCTGGACACTTCCGGCAGCTGGACGAAGGCCCGCAGCTCTCGACGCTGGGCCTCGGCACCTATCTCGGCGCCGACGACGGCGCGACCGACGTCCTCTATCAGGACGCGATCGTACGCGCGCTGGAGCTGGGCGTGAACGTCCTCGACACCGCCGTGAACTACCGGCACCAGCGCAGCGAGCGCGCCATCAGAACGGCGCTCGCCACCGCGATCGCCAAGGGTGTCGTGGAGCGTGACGAGGTCCTCGTGGCCACCAAGGGTGGCTTCATCCCGTTCGACGGCGCCGTGCCCCGAGATGCCCGGGCGTACTTCACGGCGACGTACCTCGAGTCGGGCATCGTCAAGCCGGGGGAGGTGGTGGGCGGCGCGCACTGCATGACCCCGCGGTATCTGCGCGACCAGATCGACCGTAGTCGCGTGAACCTCGGGCTCGCCACGCTCGACGTGTACTACATCCACAACCCCGAGACACAGCTCGGCGAGGTCAAGCGCGACGAGTTCATGGCGCGCATCCGCGCGGCATTCGCGGCGCTGGAGGAGGCGGTGGCGGGCGGCCTCATCGGGCGCTACGGCACCGCGACGTGGAGCGGGTACCGCGAGGACCCGGGCGCGCCCGGGTATCTCTCGCTGGCGGAGCTGGTGGCGGCGGCGCGCGACGTGGGCGGCCCGAACCACCACTTCAAGGTGATCCAGCTTCCGTACAACCTCGCGATGACCGAGGCGTTCACGCGCGCCAACCAGCGCGTGGACAAGGGCATGGTCCCCGTGCTCGAAGCGGCCCGCCAGCTCGACGTGTACGTGATGGCCTCCGCCTCGATCTATCAAGGCCAGCTGAGCCGCGGCCTGCCGCCGATGCTCGCCAAGTTCCTGCCGGGGCTGGAGACCGATGCGCAGCGGGCCCTTCAGTTCGCGCGCTCGACGCCGGGCGTCGGCTCGGCGCTGGTCGGCATGAAGACGAGCGCGCACGTCGACGAGAACGCGAAGGTGGGCGCGACGTCGCCGATCGCGTGGAAGCAGTTCCAGCGCCTGTTCAGCGCGGCGGGTGGCTGATGCAAAACATTGCGAAGGGCGTGAGCGTCGGGTAGGGTGAACGGGTGATCACGCTCGAGCGTGACGCCGCACGCGCTCTCGGAATCCGACCCTCTGTCTCTGCCGTCATCTTCGACCGCCGCGGTCGACTTCTGCTCCAGCAACGCTCCGATGGCGAGCAGTGGGGGCTGCCCGGTGGCTCGGTCGACATCGGCGAGTCGGTGCGTGACGCCATCGAGCGGGAGGTTCGCGAAGAGACCGGGCTGACGATCGCCGTGCGCCGGATGGTGGGCGTGTACTCGGAACCGGCGTTCCAGGTCGTGCGCTATCCCGACGGACACGTCTGGCACTCCGTCACCTTGTGCTTCGAATGCGCGGTGCGCGGCGGCGAGCTCACGACGTGCGACGAGACGCTCGCGCTCGACTACTTCTCGCTGCGCCGCCTACCGCCCACGCTCCTCGCCAATCACCGGGTGCGGATCCGCGACGCCTCCGCCAAGAGAGGCGCGCCGTTCATCCGTTGAGGAGGGATTGGGCGTGATGCGACGGATTCACCACGTTGGCATCATCGTGAAGCGTCTCGAGGACGCATATCGCTTCTACCGCGACACCCTGGGGCTGCCGCTGGTCAAGGAGGCGACGCTGCCCGACCAGCGAGTACGCGCCGCGCTGCTCGCGGCCGGCGAGAGCGAAGTCGAGCTGATCGAGCCGCTCGACGACACGTCGGGCGTCGGACGCTTCCTGGCCAAGCGCGGGGAGGGGCTCCATCATCTGTGCTTCGACACCCCGGACATCGCCAAGACGCTGACCGCGCTGAGGGAGCGACAGGTCGAGCTCCTCGACGCGACACCGCGGTCCGGGCTCGCCGGCCGGATCGCGTTCGTACATCCGCGGGCGAGCTGCGGCGTGCTCGTCGAGCTCGCCACGCCGTCCGCGCCGGCGGCGGAGCCGGCGGCACCGCTACGGCTCAAGCGCCTCGTGATCGGCGCGCTCGACGTCAAGCGGGTCAGCGCGATGTTCCAGTCGCTCTTCGGCCTCGAGGAGATCGCGATGAACGGCGGCCCGCGCGCGATGCTGGCGGTCGGGCGCGGCGCGCTCCTGGTCGTGCCGACCGAAGAGGTCGGGGGCACGGAGGGAATGGTCGCGCTCTCGATGGTGGCCGAGGATTTCGCCGCGCTTACCGCGGCCTTCGACCGCGCCGGAACGATACTGCTGCGGGGCACGGGCGAGGTCACCGTCGAGCCCGCCTCGAGCCACGGCGTCCACCTGCATATCAGTCGTTATGGGGGGCCTTGAAGGGCCCCCCATACCCCCCGGCGCTCGCGGAAGCGCCCCGGCGTAAGCCGTGGCGCTCCTCGACCTCGCGTGACGTGCTCGGGGCCTCGACGGACCCCAAGCCACGGCTCACGAGATCTTGCGGACCGCCGCGACGGGAGTCGGGAATTCGTTGGGATCGATCGGGATCTCGACGATCGCCGGCTTGTCGGCGGCGATCGCGGCCTTGATCGCATCGCCGACCTGGTCGGGGTGGTCGACGTAGTAGCCCGCCGCGCCGAAGAGGCGGGCGAACTGGTCGTAGCGCGGATTGCCGATGTTAGAGCGTATCCAGCACGTCCAGAAAGGTCGAGCCGACGATTCCGAAAATGTGGCGGACCCCTTCTGCCTTCAGGAGCTCCACGACGGCCCGTCCGCCTGTCCCCGCGTCCATGCGCGCCCTCCCGTTGCCCTCGGTAGAGACCGGCTGCTCCGGCGAGCGATCGGCCGCTCGCGGCGCCGACCACAATACCGCCGAGCGATCGTAAACGTGGCCGGAGATTAGGCCGTCCTACGGGACAGATCGTGCAAAGGAGGACGCTATGAAGCACGCTCAAGTGATGATCGGGACGGTGGCGGCGCTGCTGCTGGCGGTCGGCGTGGCGACGGCGCCGGCCCAGCCTCAGCTGTCCGGCACGTGGGTGCTCGACCGCGCCCAGAGCCAGTTGCCGTCGCACGAGGGTCAGAACAAGCCCAGCCCCGACGCCCAGGCTCCGCCGCCCGAAGTGAAGCTGCGGGTCGAGCAGCAGGGCAACGCGGTAAAGGTCACGCGGACCATGACGATGGGGACGCGGGAGCGCTCGATGACCGATACCTACGTCGCCGACGGCAGCGACCAGACCCACCGCGGCTATCGCGGCGGCAACGTCGTGACCCGCGCCGCCTTCGAGGGCGATCGCCTGGTCGTGACGGTGATGCAGACCCGCAAGAGCGATCAGGGCGAGCGCACGATGTCCCAGCACTCGACCTGGTCCGTGTCGCCTGACGGTCGACTGCTCACGATCGACACCACGATGCAAACGCCTAGCGGCGACCGCGCGATGAAAACGGTCTACGTCCGAAGCTGATTCTCTCGGGCCGGGGTGTCCGATCCGGGCGCCCCGGCGCTTCCGCGCCGCGTCTCACGTCGCGCTTGTCCTCCGACGCCCCCGCCGTCTATCCTTCGCGGTGATGCTCTCGAAGGTAGCCGCGCCCCGGCTGGAAGCTCACCCTCGCCTGAGTCGCCGGCGGTTCCTCGTGAGCGCGCTCGCCCTCGGCACGTCGCAGCTCGCTCCGCTCGGTGTCGGCCGCGTCTCGGCCCAACCGAAGCTCTCGGCTCACCCGTTCACACTGGGCGTCGCGTCGGGCTATCCCACGCCCACGGGCGTCGCGCTCTGGACCCGTCTGGCGCCGGCGCCGCTCGTGCCGGGTGGCGGCATGCCTCCCGAGGTCGTGGCGGTCGAGTGGGAGGTGGCGAGCGACGAGCGCATGGGCCAGATCGTCCAGCGCGGCACCGCCAGCGCGGAGCCGTCGTTCGCGCACGCCGTGCACGTCGAGGTCGATGGGCTCGACGCCGGCCGGTGGTACTGGTATCGCTTCCGCGCCGGCGGTGAGGTGAGCGCCATCGGCCGAACGCGCACCACGCCGGCCGCGAATGGCGGTGTCGATCGCCTGCGCGTCGCGGTCGCCTCCTGCCAGCAGTACGAGCAGGGCTTTTTCACCGCGTATCGCCACATGCTGGCGGACGACCTCGACATGGTCATCCACGTCGGCGACTACATCTACGAGTCCTCGTGGGGGCGCGACCACGTGCGCACGCACGGGGCGCCCGAGCCGCACACGCTCGACGACTACCGGATCCGCCACGCGCTCTACAAGGGCGATCCCGATCTGCAGGCCGCGCACGCGGCCTACCCATGGGTGCTGACCTGGGACGACCACGAGGTCCAGAACGACTACGCCAACGATCGCTCCGAGGACCTGCACGCGCCGGAGTGGTTCCTGCAACGCCGCGCCGCGGCCTACAAGGCCTACTACGAGCACATGCCGTTGCGTCGCCAGATGGTGCCGTTCGGGCCGCACATGCGCATCTTCACGCGCGTGAGCTTCGGTCGGCTCGCGCAGATCCATCTGCTCGACGACCGGCAATATCGCTCGCCTCAGCCGTGCGCGGCGCCGGGTCGGGGCGGCGCCAACGTCGTCGAAGACTGCGCCGAGCGGCTCGATCCGCGCCTGACGATGCTCGGGGGCGCTCAGGAGAGCTGGCTCCAGGCGGGCCTCGACCGTTCGCCCGCGCGGTGGAATGTGCTCGCCCAGCAGACGTTGATGGCCCAGCTCGACCGGAAGCCCGGCCCGGGGCAACTGTTCTGGACCGACGGATGGGACGGCTATCCGGCGGCGCGTCGCCGCCTCCTCGACTATCTCGGCCGGCGCAAGCCCGCCAACCCCATCGTGGTCGGCGGCGACGTGCACTCGTTCTGGGTCACTGATCTGAAAGCAGACTTCGACGATCCACGCTCGCCGGTGGTCGGCACCGAGTTCGTCGGTACCTCCATCACCTCGCAATTCAGGCGGCGGCAGGAGGAAGTCGACGCGCTTCTGGCCGACAACCCGCACATCAAGCTCGCCAACGGTGCGCGGCGGGGTTATCTGCGCATGGAGATCACGCCCGCTCGGCTGCGCGCCGACCTGAGGACGGTCCGCGGCGTCGCACGTCCGCGTGCCGAAGCCGACACGCTGGCCTCCTTCGTCGTCGAGGACGGCCGGCCCGGGGCCGTGCGCGGCTAGCCGGGCGCGCAGACCGCCGGCCGATTCGGTCGGCCCCAGTGGCGCAAGGGTGGACAATTGACGTACTGGAGGCGTCAAACGATGCGATTCCTGGCCGTCCACCCGGGCCCGCTGCTGTACACGAAGATCTTCCTTCGCCTCGAGCCGCTGGGGCTGGAGCTGGTCGCTGCCGCGGTCCGTCGTGCGGGGCACGACGTGCGCCTGCTCGACCTGCAGGTCGCGTCGCATGAGGATTACTTCGCGCTAGTCGACCGCTGGCGGCCGGACGTGGTGGCGTTCTCGTGTAACTACCTGGCGAATGTCCCCGAGATCGTCGATCTGGCCAAACTGACGCGGGCCCGGCGGTCGGAGACCTTCGTGCTCGTGGGAGGCCACAGCGCGTCCTTCGTCGCGCGCGACCTGCTCGAGCATGCGCGCGGCGCGATCGATTGTGTCGTCAGAGGCGAAGGGGAGGCGTCGATACCGCCGCTCCTCGACGCCGTCGAGCACGATCGGCGGGCGATCACACGGGTGGCCGGCGTCGTCGCCCTCGACGGCGAGGGCCCGCCGCCGCAGCTGGTGGAGAGCCTCGACGATCTCGTCCCGGCCCGCGACCTGTTGAGCCATCGCCGCCGCTACTTCCTCGGCATGCTCGAGCCATGCGCGTCGATCGAGTTCGCCCGCGGCTGCCCGTGGGACTGCTCGTTTTGCAGCGCGTGGACCTTCTACGGCCGGAGCTATCGGATCGTCAGCCCGGAGCGCGCGGTGGAAGACCTGGCGCGGGTCCGGGAGCCCGGCGTCTTCATCGTCGACGACGTGGCATTCGTGCAGGCCCAGCACGGATTCGCGATCGGCGAGGCGGTCGCGCGGCGCGGGATCCGCAAGCAGTACTATCTCGAGACGCGCGGCGACGTCCTGCTCCGCAACAAGGAGGTCTTCAAGCTCTGGACCCGCCTGGGCCTGAGCTACATGTTCCTCGGGCTCGAGGCCATCGACGAGGAGGGGCTGCGCAAGTATCGCAAGCGGATCTCGCTCGGCCGTGCCTTCGAGGCCCTCGAGTTCGCCCGCTCCCTCGGTATCAACGTGGCCATCAACCTGATCGCCGACCCGGAGTGGGACCACGAGCGGTTCGAGGTGATCCGCCAGTGGTGTTTGGAGATCCCCGAGATCGTCAACATCTCCGTCAACACACCCTACCCGGGCACGGAAACCTGGCACACGGAGGCGCGCCGCGTCCAGACGCGGGACTATCGCCTCTACGACATCCAGCACGCGGTGCTGCCCACCCGTCTGCCCCTGGCCGAGTTCTACGAGGAGCTCGTGCGCACGCAGCGCGTCCTCGCCATGAAGCATCTCGGCTGGAAGGCTCTGCGAGAGATGGCGTCGATCGTGGCGGGTCACCTGATGCGTGGGCAGACGAATTTCTTCCGGAGCCTCTGGAAGTTCAACAAGGTGTTCGATCCGACGCTGCTGCTGGCCGATCATCAGCGGCCGGTCGCCTACGAGATGCGGCTGCCGCCGCCGGCACGCGCGACGGTGGACCCGCGCGGGCTCTATGTGCTTCAACCGCGTGGTCGCGACGGCCGCGCCATCGACGACGCGACCGAGCAGTTCGTCGACGCGACGCGGACCGGAACGAGTGACTAGCTGCCGACGAGCTGAACTGCCCACGGAGGTGGAGCGTGACCGCTAAGCCGAGCGTGCTGGAGTTTGGGATGGGTGTCGACGTGCACGGGCGGGATGCCACCAAGGCGGCCTGCCGCGCCGTCTCGGACGCCATCCGGCATTCGAGCCTGCCGTTGTTCCAGGAGGTCCGCGAGCGCGGCGGCAAGATGCTGGTCGACGTGACCATCGGTGTCCCCGACCCGGACTCGGTCAAGGTCGACGTGGTCCGACGCGAGCTGCCGCACGGCGAGGTCACCGTGCGCGCCGTCAGCGGCGGTCTGCGCGCCGGCTCCGACACCCTCATCGCGTGCGCCGCCATCATCGTGAGCGTCGAATATCCGGAGGCGTCCCGGTGAGCGCGACCGCGCGGGGGACGGGACTCAAGCGGCTGCAGCACCTGGTGCTCTGGGTCTCCGACGTCGAGCGCAGCGTGCGCTTCTACTGCGACGTCGTGGGCTTCGAGGTGACGAAGCGATATCCGAACGCGGCCTTCCTGAAGATCCCCGGCAGCGCCGACGACCACCACCTCGGCCTCTTCGAGCAAGCCGGCGTCGCGCGCCCCGACGAGCGCGTGGCGCGCATGTACCACGCGGCGTGGGAGGTCGACGAGCTGCCCGACCTGGCCCGTGCCCGGAAACGCTTGATCGAAGCCCGCGCGCTCGTCGGTTCTTCCGACCACGGCGTCAGCCTCTCGCTGTACGCCAAGGATCCGGATGGGCTCGAGTTCGAGATCTTCTGGACGGTGCCCGACGGCGTGCCGGCCCGGACCAGCGAGCTGAATCTCGAGGGCGAGCTGGCGCGACGCGGACTGACGATGGCGTGATGTCCGCGCCGCAAGCCGTCGCGGGGCGGGACCCCGCGGGCCGAGGCACGGCTAAAAACGAAGGGGGCGCGCTTCGGCGCGCCCCGGCCGGCTCGGCGACTAGAGCGAGCGCAGGAAGTTCAGCAGATGCTGCTTGTCGGTGTCGCCGAGACTCTTGAACCTGCCGATCACCGCGTTCGCCTCCGACGGCCCGAACTGGAAGTTGCCGCCGCTGCTATGGGCGAGGATGGCCTGCACCAGGTCATTCGTGCGGCCATCGTGCAGGAAGAAGATTCGCTTGCCGAGGCCCCAGAGCGGCGCGGTCCGGAACTCATCGCCCCGCGCAACCCCTTGGACGATGTCGTCGGCCAGCCCCGGCCCCATATTGTGGACCAGCAAGTCCGAGAAGAGGTTGACGTCCTGGTCCCGGAGAGCACCGACCGTGGCGAGTGGGCCGGTCTTGAGCTTCGGCGTGTGGCAGAGCGCGCACCCGACGTTCGCGAAGATCTGCCGGCCCCTGCTGATCGAGTCCGGGCCACCCGGGTCGGTCGTCGACGGCATGGGCGGGGCCAGGAACCGCATGAAGAAGGAAAACTTCGTGACGGCGCTGGAGAAGTCGGCGTCCGGTGAGCCCGGTGGGACTTCCGTCGGTACCACGGTGTTCGGCACCGTCGCGAACTGACAGGTCGAGTTCTCGTCGCGCTCCTGCTGGAACTCCTCGTTCGTGATGCCCATCTCCACGTTGTACGCCTCACCCGAGAAGATCTGGAGCGACTTGTTCTGGGCCTTCCAGCCGAATCGGGTGATCGTGCCGTCATTCCCGCTCCGGTTCGGGCGGCCGAAGATCCCGAACAACAGCTTCGTCGACGCGTTGGTATTCATATTGTTGATGATGGTCTGATCCGGAATCTGCTCGATGAGCCCGACCCCGAACGTGGGAGTGGGGATGCGGAAGATGATGTTGTTGAACGCCACCTGCTTCTCGAAGTCCTCCTGGACCGCGGTGCAGCCGGCGGCGTTGCCGCTATCGTCGACGCGGCCGCTGATGACGAAGAGCGAGTGGACGCCACCGTCCCGGCTGCCGTCGAATTTGTACTGGAACCGCGCTTCACGGATCGGCCCCTCGAGCTTGATGAACGACGGCACCTTGTTCTTGGCGCCGAAGGCGCTAGCGACGGCGACCTGCGGGTTCATCGCTGGTGAGGTGCCGCCGGTGGCCGGCTGGATGTGGCAACCGCCGCAGCTGTCGAGGTTGAAACGCGGGCCGAGACCGTCACCCACTCCTTCGGCCTCTTCGAATTCCACGAGGCCGGCCTGGAAAAACATCTCCTCCTTGGGCGTCAGGCCGGGGAGCGACCCGCCGGCGCCCGCGTCTCCTGTGCGCACGCCCGGATCCTTGTAGCCGGGACCGATTCCCATGCTGGTCCTCGAGTGCAGGCCCTCGGACAATCCGAGCAGTAGCAACGTGGCCGCGAGCACCAGAAGTCGCAATTTCACCTTGCTCATTTCTGCTCCTTGCTCCTGCGTGGACCTGGCGAAGTGCACGGCACAATTCCCGTGCAAGCCCGCAGAGGGCGCAAGGGCGATGCCAGACAGACGAGCCGATCTGAACATCGTGAAAACGAAGAGATATTCTCCCGGGAGACCGTCGTTGGAGCATGGTCGAGTTCGCGACTTCTGGAAGGGAAACCCCGAGCGTTTCTCAGGGGTGAGATCACGACTTACTCTTGTATAACGCCGCCAGGCGAGGTATCGTTCTCACGCCTGGGAACGCATGGTTCCCGGGTCCTCGCAGAGCGGGATTGCCCGCGTCGGACGTTCCCGGCAGCGCCAGGGCTGCGTCGGTTCTGGAAATGAAGGCAGGTTCTGAGGATGACCGCATCGATCCTTGTCGTGGACGATGAAAAGGCGATCCAGGAGATTCTGTCCTTCACGCTCACGGCCGAGGGGTACGAGGTCGCGACGGCTGGGAGCGGGGAAGAGGCACTGTCCCGCGTCGAGCAGGAGGACTTCGACGTAATTCTCACCGACATCGTCATGCCCGGCGTGGACGGGCTCGAAGTACTCGAGCGGTCGCGCCTGCTCAACCCGCGTGCGTCGGTCATCGTGATGACCGCGTACGCCGCGCTCGAGACCGCGATCAGCGCGCTTCGGGGCGGTGCCTGCGACTTCCTCGAGAAGCCCTTCGAGATCGAGGACCTCAAGCAGCGGGTGCGGCGCCTGCTCCAGTACCGCGAGACGATCTGGAAGGATCGGCTCGTGCCCCGCGCGCTGCAGGAGAGACCCGCCGGCGGCACACTCGTCGGCGAGAGCGACGCGATCCGCGCCGTGCGCGAGCAGATCACGCTGGCCGCGCGGGCGCCCAGCAACGTGCTGGTCACCGGTGAGAGCGGCGTCGGCAAGGAGCTGGTCGCGCACGCCATCCACGACGCGAGCGCGCGGCACGACTACGCCTTCGTGGCGATCAACTGCGGCGCGATCCCGGAGGCGTTGCTCGAGAGCCAGCTCTTCGGGCACGTGCGGGGCGCGTTCACGACGGCGGTGCAGGCCAATCCCGGGCTCTTCGTCGCGGCGACCCGCGGCTCGCTCTTCCTCGACGAAATCGGCGAGCTGCCATTGCCGTTGCAGGTCAAGCTGCTCCGGGTCATCGAGGACACGCACGTCCTGCCGGTGGGTGGCACCCGGCCGGTGCAGGTGGATACTCGGATCATCGCCAGCACGAACCGCGATCTCGCGCGCGAAGTCGAGGCGGGTCGCTTCCGCGAAGATCTCTTCTACCGGCTCAACGTCGTGCACCTGGAGGTGCCGCCGCTCCGCGAGCGCCGCGGGGACATCCCGCTCCTCGTCGATCACCTGGTCGAGCGGCTCAACACCAAGCTCGGCACCCGCTGCCTCGGCGTCGAGCGCGAGGCGCTCTGGACACTCATCGGGCGGCCATGGAAGGGCAACGTGCGCGAGCTCGAGCATGTGCTCGAGCGGGCCATAGTGCTCGGCGGAGGTGAGCTGGTCTCTCTTCGCGACCTCTCGGCCGATCCGGCGGCGTCCCACGGCGCGCCTCCGCAGAACTTGCGTGGGGCCGTCCGGCGGTTCGAGCGCCAGCATTTGCTGGACGTCCTGGCCACGCAGTCCGACAAGCGCCAGGCCGCTCGACTGCTGGGAATCAGCCTGGCCTCGCTCTACCGCAAGCTGCACGGCCGGGCCGACGACAATCCGGGACGAACGGGCCAAACGCCGCCGGATTCAACGCCGTCCTGAAGAGCGTCGCCGCGCGGACGCGCGGCCGTATCAGGGAGCGGAGGGTTCGGAGCGCGGAGGCGGCGCCGTGACGGTGGGTGCGCCTGCCAGGGTGGGGTCCGTCGTGGCGCTCAGGGCGGCGAGCACGTCGGTTTCGAAGGCCGCGATCGTTCCACCGAACGCGCGCTGAAAATTCACCTGACGATCCAGCGATCCCCGGAACGAGGTGAAGTACGCCTTCATGCGGTCGAGGCCCTTGCGCGTGATCAGAAAGTCGGCCAGCAGGAACGTGAGCTGGTAGGTCGCCCGCGTGCCCTCGCGCAGGTGCCATGCGGTGAAGGCGCGAGGCGTTCCGTGCGCCTCGAGGTCCAGGCCCCCCCGGAGCAGAGTCGCGTGATGCCGGACGCCGGAGGTCGCGCTCTGGCGCCGTCTATTCACCGAGTCGAGCCCGAGTCGCTCCAGCGTCGCGAAGGCGATCCACTCCGCCATGCCCTCGGCGAGCCACTGCTCGCCGCGGCCCTCGCCGCCGGCGAGCTCGATCTGCGACACGTGCGTGAGCTCGTGAGCGATGAGGCGCAGCCGCTCGCGTGAGGTCCAGTCGCTGACGTCTGCGTTCAGGAGCACCTGCCCCTGCGCGCCGACGCCGATCGCGAAGTCGCTCAGCTTTGCTGCCAGCACCGGAGAGACGCGGGCATCGTAGATCAGTCCCTGCTCGAAGGCGCGACGTCCGTCGTACACGAACACCGTCACCTGACGCGGAACCGGAAGGCTGAACGTCCTGGCGATGATGGCGGCGATACCGCGAACCGCCGCCTGGGTCGTGTCGAGCGCGTGAGCGTCGGACGGGTCGGCGAGCTCGAGGGAATCGAGGGACAGTGGCAACACGATCCGACTGCTGCTGCAATCGGCGGTGGCCACGACGAGAGGCACGACGACCAAGCAGGCGATGGCCGCGGCTCGGCGCAGGACTGGCAGCGCGATCTCCTTCGGAGAAGATTCTAGGGAACCAACCGGAGCCTGGGCTACAGCGTTTACCTACGTCGTCCAATTCTTACCACGCCTGGTTCGAGGTGTGAAGTGATTCCCTGATTCGACCGCGGGTCTTTTCCGGAGCACACTGCGGGTCTTTACCGGAGCACACTGCGGCTCTTTGCCGAGCATGCGGAGGGAAATTCTTACCTAGGATGCAGACGGCGATGAGAGCACGCCTCGCGACGGCCCTGCGCCGTCGCGAGGCGCTACGAGCTATCGGCTGGGAGAACCGGGCGCGCTCTTCGGGAGCTGGCTGCCGCCCGGAGTCGAGCTAGGCGACGAGCTACCGCTCTCGGCCGGAGGCGTCGACGGCATGGTGGCCGGCGGGGTCGACGGCGTGGCCGGAGGCGAAGCCGACGGCGACCGCTCGGTGCTGCTCGGGCTCTCGCTCACCGGGCCGCCTTTGTTCGCATCCGTGCATCCTGCGGCGACACCGGCCAGGAGAGCAAGCGCGCAAAATCCCGTTAGAACCTTCGTCATTATGTGACTCCTCCTGGGGGCTGGCCCCTACCCCTTGATCTGCAGGGAGGTGGCGATTTTCTGGCCCCCTCTTTCCTCGTATTCGGCACTGATCTGCGCACCCGGCTTCAGCTGGCTCATCGGCACTTTCGCCGAGCCAGGAATGGATAGCTGGGTGCCGTCCTCGAGAGTGACCGTGTTGCCACGCACGGCCTTGACCGTACCCTCGATCTTCTGACCCGTCTTCTGGTCCATCGGGGCCGGCTTCTGGTCCGTCGCCTTCGGCTGGACCGCGGGATCCGTCTTCATCTGAGCCGACGGAGCCGTGACGCCGAACCCTGCCATCACCAGGACCGCGACGAGGATTGCCAGGACTCGGAACATCGCGCCTCCTTTCGTTGGGTGCGGTGATTGCGAGCACCCTTGCCACTGCTGACGACCGAGGGGAGCAACCCGAATGCCAGGCCAGGGCGCGGTCAACTCCGCAGGAATCTCGATGCGTTCCGCGAAGCCCGAGCTGCTCGCTGGCACGGACTTCGCAGTTCGCTGCGCCCACGTGGGAGGTGACGCCATGAAGACGATCAAGGAAGTTCGTGCGGCTCTCGTCGCGAGTGCGCTCGTGCTCATCGGGCTTACCAGACACGGTTGGGCCCAGACGGTCGGTAGTGGTGCTCCCTCCAGCACGTCTCCCTCGGGGGGGGCGCAAACGATTGCCCTGGTGGGCTCGGCGATCGTGTTGCTCGTGGTCCTGTGGGCGCTGGTGAAGATGCTGGACCTCAAGCGCCGGCGCGAAGGCGAGGCAGTCATCGTGCAGTCTCAGGTCTCGGATGCGGTCCTCCGTGACCCGTCGCTGTTCAGCCTGCCGATCACCCCGACCGCCCGCGTCCCCTTGTGGACTGGCACGCCGGTCATCGTCGAGGTCGCCGGCTGCGTCCCGTCGGAGGACCTCCGCGAGGCGGCGCTCCGCGTGATCGAGCGCGAGGCGGCGCATCTTCGCAACGACGTGCAGATCGAGTCGCGAATCGAGGTCGTGCCGACCATGATGCGCAGGTCGGCCTGACGCGGAGGTTCGCCTGACGCGAACGGCTCGAGGTGGAGAAGGGAGGTCCGCGATGCGCTCCACCCGAATCGACGAGCGGTGCGGCTGTGGTCTCGCCCCGCCGCGCGGCGCTCAGCGCCTCGGTTGTCTGGATTGCGGACTCGCGTGCTGCGCGGCGTGCGCGGTCACGCTGGAGTCCGTCGCCCACTGCCGCGGCGCAGCGGCTCGGCACCGCTTCACTCGCCGTGGGCGGTACGCTCGAGCTGCTTTGATGCCGTGACCCCGGTGAGGTACGCGCCAGGGGCCGTTGTGGGGCTGGGGCCCCGCCGGCCGAGGCGCGGTTTCAAGCAGAAGACTGTGGTCGTGGCGGTGATCGTCGTGCTGGGCGACGGGGTGTTCAGCCAGGCGCACGGCACGGCCGGGCCGCGGGCCGGCGCGGTGGTGCGACACGAAACCGGCGTCGTGAGGGCCTCGGAGCGCAACGCGAAGACTGCGAAGCCGGAGTTCGTTCGCCAGGCCCAGCGGGCACTCCGCGACCTCGGCTATAGCCCCGGCCCGATCGATGGGATCGTCGGACCGCAGACGCACGCGGCGCTCGCGAAGTACCAGGATGCGGAGCAGCTGCCGGTGACGGGCGAGCTCGATCTGGAAACGATGGCCCGGCTCGATATCTACCGGCGGCTCTTCCGCGCCCGCGCCTCCTGAATTCGAGCACGACGTGAGCTGGCTCTGGCCGCTCGGGTGGACCACCACCGCGTTCGCGGCGGCCACGCTCGGCGCGCTCGCGCTCCGCCGTGTGCTCCTGGCGGCTCGGCCTCGATGGGCGTCTCCCGAGGCGGTGAGCGCGACGGTCGACGCGCTCCGCGGCCCCTCGCTCTGGTGGTGCGTGGTCGTCGGTCTCTACGTCGCGAACGAGATCGCCGAGGACTACGCACTCCTCCCCCAACGGTGGCACCGCTTGCTCGTCGTCGGCGTGAACATCGCCTTCGTCCTGTCCGTCACCGTGACGCTGGCGAGTCTGGCCGGAAGCCTCGTCAGTCGCGCGGCTGAGCAGCGTCTGATCGGCGGAGCCGTCACCGGGCTCGCGCAGACCGTCTCCCGAGTCGTGGTGCTCGTCGTCGGCATCCTCGTGCTGCTCTCTACGCTCGGAGTCCAGGTCACCCCGATTCTCACCACGCTCGGCATTGGAGGTGTGGCGGTGGCGCTGGCCCTGCAGGACACGCTCTCCAACCTCTTTGCCGGCATCCACCTGCTGGCGGACAGCCCGTTGCGCGTCGGCGATCACGTCAAGGTCGGCAGCAACGTGGAAGGATTCGTGATCGACGTCGGCTGGCGCTCGACGCGGATCCGGGCGCTGTCCAACGACATCGTCGTGGTGCCCAACCTGGTCGTGGCGCGCGAGACGATCACGAACTACGACCTGCCCGATCGTCGCGGCGCCTTCCGCCTGCGGATCAGCGTCGACGTGACTGCCGACCCCGACGCCGTGGACAAAGCGCTCCGCGACGAGATCGATGTCGCGTCCGGAAACATCCCCGGGCTCCTGTCGCTGCCCGCCCCATCGGTCACTCGCCTCTTCGGCGGCGAGGGCTCCCACGATTTCGCGGTGAGCTACCACGTCGCGGAGATGACCGACCGGTTCCGGGTGCAGCACGAGCTGCGCCGACGCGTTCTGGAGCGACTGCAGCGGGAGGACATCGCCATGCGGGCTTCGGCGCGAGTCGCGTAGCCGTCCCGTGGGCTGGTGCAGGGCCGGGCGGATGAATTAGAATGCTCGGCAACGGGTTTCGCGATCATGGGGGTACGCGCTGGAGGCCGTCGCGGGGCTGGGGCCTCGCCGCCGAGGCGCGGCGACAAAGAGAGGACGCCATGGCCAACACTGCTCAGCCGCCCCGGGGTATCAATCACATGGTGCTGAACGTCCGGAACATCGAGGTTTCGCACAAGTTCTGGACCGAGATCATCGGCTTCAAGTGTGTCGCCGAGCTCAAGCCGATCCCCGGTCGCCAGCGCCCCAAGATGCGCTTCTACAGCGGGCTCGACGCCAAGGGTGACGTGACCCACCACGACCTGGCGCTGGCCGAGATTCCCGGAACCAACGCCAGCGGCGGCGCGCCGGACGAGTGGAGCCTGATGCCGGGTCGCCCCGGCCTGAACCACGTGGCGATCGCGTGGCCGGACCGGGAGTCGTGGCTGAAGCAGCTGGCCTTCATGAAGAGCAAGGGCGTGCCCTTCCTCCGCCGGGTCAACCACGGCATGACCCACAGCGTGTACATCGCCGATCCCGACGGCCACGGCATCGAGGTGCTCTACGAGCTGCCGCGGGAAGTGTGGGAAGGGGACATCGACGGGGCGCAGAACTACGCCGAGATGCTTCCCACGGAGGGCGACGAGACGCTGGTCGATCGGACGGAGAATCCGGTCTTCGGCGCGTCGCCGGCCCGCCACTAGCGTCCCCATCAGAGGCTGATCGGTCGGCGCCCGGGAAGCACGGTCCGGGCGGACTGCGCCGATCTGCGCGCGCCCGATCTCGTCGGGCGCTGAGATCGGTCGCGCTCAGACGGGTCGGGGCAACGCCCAGCCCAGCCACTCGCACAGGGCGCGGCCCATGATCCACTCTTTGTCCGACGTCGAAAGCCAGGGCAGCTCCTCGGTGAAGAGCGTCACGGCCTGGCGCCACGGGCAGGGGAGTCGCGTCCAGTCCGTGCCCCAGAACGTCCGCCGCGGGCCGAATGCGTCGTACACGCGACGAATGTGCGCGTGCACGTCGCGGAAGGGATAGGGCTCGATCGAGTAGCACGGCAGCGCCGAGGCCTTGACCGCGACATTCGGACGTCGCGCGAGCGTACAGAGCTGCGGCAAGCCTGCGAAGGCCTCTTCGCCCTTCGCTCCGCTGCGGATTCCCAGGTGATCGATGACGAGCTTGAGGCCGGGATGGCGCTCGGCGATGCCGTCGACCGCCGGCAGCCGGCCGGACACGGACATCATCAAGGGAATGCCCGCGCGCTCGACCGCGGGCCAGAGCCAGTCGGCGGTGCCGTCGGTCAGCCACGGCCACTGCTCCGCGGTGTTGAACGTGAACCGCATGCCGAGCATCCCGGGCTGGCGCTTCCAGGAGTCGACGAGCGCCCGGCTCTCCGACTTCTCGAGGGCCAATCGGCCCATCACGGCGAACCGGTCGAGATGGAGCCGCGCGGCCTCGAGCGCTAGCGCTGGCCCTGGGCGCGATCGGCGACCTGGACGGATTTCTTCTCGAGGTCGAAACGGAGCGTCTTGTTGCTCTCGACGTCGCCGCCGGTGACCCGGATGAAGAACGTGTCGTCGCCGTACTCGATCGAATGGATGTCGCCGACCGCGAACACCGCGGCGTGACCGGGCTCGTTCAGGAACTCGCGCTGCAGCTCGAGCTCCGCGTGGCCGGCCTTGCTCCCGTCGTCGAGGCGGCGCCACCGGCGCA
>QHSI01000073.1 GCA_003221515.1 Candidatus Rokuibacteriota bacterium | reverse complement strand
GCGCTCGACCCGCTGACGGTGCGCTTCACCGATCTCCATCGCTGGGTGCTGGAGCTGCCCGGATTCAAGGACGACCCCAAGGGATCCAACGAGAAGATCCTCGAGGCGATCCAGATGGCGTGGCTGGACGAGTACCGGAACCGATAGCGCCGGGGTTGCGCCTACCAGGTGACGACGCGATCGGCGGAGAAGATGAGGTCGAGGAGCTCCGAATACGACAGATCGACGTCGAGACGGCGGAGGGGCACCGCGGTCGGGAGATCGGGTACCGCACCGCCGGGAAGGACGACTACGGTGACCTGGTCGCCGGCGCGCACGTGTTGATCGATCACGGTGCTCGCCAGCGCGGGCTCGCCGCGCTTGAGCAGATGGACGACGGCGGCCATCAGAAGACCAGGACGCGGCGGCCGTTCCGGATGAGGCCGGCCGCCTCGTCGCGGTTGATCCGGACCACCGGGTGGGCGTCCGCGTTCCAGCTCGCGTCGGACGGAATCGCGTCGGTCTCGACGTGGAATGGCACGCCGAGCGCCTTGAGGTTCGCGCGGAATCTCGAGATGTCGTCGCCGTCGATGAGCTCGTCGGTGTCCTCGTCGAGCAGGTGCGCGCCTGGCCCCAGCAGCACGAAGGTGACCGCGTTCTCCCCGGCGACGATGCCGAGGCCGATGCGCATCGCCTCGTTCGCGCGGTGCGAGGCGCGCGGGTCGACCGAGATCACGACCACGACTGGAGAGCTCTCGACCACGGAATCAGTTGAGCGCGATGAAACGATCGGTCGCGTTGATCAGGTCGGTCAGCACGACCAGACCGCAGTAGGTCACGCCCTCCGCGTCGCGCAAGGGGATCCGGCGCTTCTGACAGCCGTAGGCGCACACGAAGAGCTTCGCGCCGCGCTCGGGCAGCGTGCGGATGCGCGGGTCGTCGAGCGCGCGGACCCCGTCGTCGATGAGGTACAGATAGAGCTCCGCGCCGCCGTCCAGCGCCGCCTGGGACAGCCCCACGGCGGTCTCGAGGTTTTCGTGCTCGAGCCCGGTCGACAGGAGCATACCGAGCTTCTTCTTCGCGAGAACCATCGTGAAGCGAGCGTAGCATCGTAAAAAATGGAGAGCAAGCCGATGAGCCGACGAGTCTACCTCGATCACAACGCCTCGACGCCGGTGCACCCCGAGGTCGTCGCGGAGATGCTCCCGTACTTCACCGAGCTCTACGGGAACCCGTCGAGCATCCACGCGTTCGGGCGCGAAGCGCGAGACGGCATGGACCTGGCGCGTGAGCGAGTCGCCCGCTTTCTCAAGGTCTCGCCCCCGGAGATCGTGTTCACGTCGGGCGGCACCGAGTCCGACAACTTCGCCGTGAAGGGACTGGCGTGGGCCCGTGGCAAGGGCCATCTGATCACCTCGCAGGTCGAGCACCACGCGGTGCTCCGGACCTGTCGGGCGCTCGAGGCGCAAGGCTTCGACCTGACCTGCGTCGGCGTCGACGAGTTCGGGATGGTGGATCCGGACGAGGTCCGCCGCGCGATCCGTCCCGACACGATCGCGATCAGCATCATGCACGCGAACAGCGAGGTGGGCACGATCCAGCCGATCGCGGCGATCGGCCGCATCGCGCGCGAGCACGACGTGCCGTTCCACGTCGACGCGGTACAGACCTTCGGCAAGCTGCCGCTCGACGTCGACGCCCTCGGGATCGACGCGCTCTCGTTCTCGGCCCACAAGATCTACGGCCCCAAGGGCGTGGCCGGGCTCTTCATCCGCAAGGGCACCAAGATGGTCGCGGTCCAGCACGGCGGCGAGCACGAGCGGCGGCGGCGGGCGGGCACCGAGAATCTCCCGGGCATCGTCGGCCTGGGCAAGGCGGTCGCGGTCCGTGCCCGCGACATGCAGGCCGAGGCCGAGCGCGTCGGCGCGCTGCGCGACCGGCTCTGGCAGGGCGTGAGCGCGCGCGTGCCCGAGGTGAGGCTGTCCGGCCATCCCACGCAACGGCTCCCCGGGACCGCCAGCCTGCTGTTCCGACACGTCGAGTCCGAGTCGATCGTTCTCGGCCTCGACCTCAAGGGCATCGGCGTGTCGGCCGGCTCGGCGTGCACGTCCGGCAACGTCGAGCCCTCGCACGTCCTGGTCGCGATGGGAATCTCGGTCGACTGGGCGATGGGGGCCGTGCGCTGCTCGCTCGGCCGCTCGACCACCGCCGAGGACATCGACTACGTCGTCGAGTGCGTCGAGCCGCTGGTGCGCAAGCTGCGGCAGGCTATGCCCGTCGGGGCGGCATGAGGTATAGTCCGACCCTCGTGGACCATTTCCTGAATCCACGGAACGCCGGCATCGTGCGCGAGCCGGACGGGGTCGGGGAGGACGAGTACGCGGGGTGCGGCGACCTGGCCCTCGACGGGCTGCCCCAGGACCGTCGTCACGCCGCCGACGTCGCCGCCGGTGCCTTGCGCGCGGCGGCGGCCCAGTACCAGGCGCGACAGGCCTGACGAATGCTCGACGCGATCCGCCGGGACATCCGCGCCGTGCTGGAGCGGGATCCGGCCGCGCGCTCCGCCCTCGAGGTCCTGCTGTGCTACCCCGGCGTGCACGCGCTCTGCTTCCATCGGCTGGCCCACGCGATCTGGCGGCGCGGCTGGATCACGTCGGCGCGCCTGCTGTCGCACGTGGCTCGCTTCCTCACCGGCATCGAGATCCATCCGGCTGCGACGCTCGGGCCTGGGCTCTTCATCGACCACGGTATGGGCGTCGTGATCGGCGAGACCGCGGAGGTCGGTGAGAACGTCACCCTCCTGCAGGGCGTGACGCTCGGCGGGACGAGTCTCCGGCGGGGCAAGCGCCATCCGACCCTCGGCGACAACGTCGTGGTCGGCGCCGGCGCGAAGATCATCGGCGCCTTCAAGATCGGCGACGGGAGCCGCATCGGCGCCGGCTCCGTTGTGGTGCGCGAGGTGCCGACGAACTCCGTTGTCGTGGGCGTTCCGGGACGGGTAACATACCGCGACGGGCAACGGGTGGCGGGGGAGATCGACCTGGACCAGACCGATCTTCCGGATCCCGTGAGCAAGGCGATCGAGCAGCTCGTCGAGCGGATCCGATCCCTCGAGGGCGAGCTCGAGACGCTCAGGAAGAAAGTCGAGGAGGAACGCGCGTGAACCCCAAGGACATGCTGAGCCTCAAGGAGGCGTCCACGTACCTCGGAATGGACGAGAGGGCGCTCGCCTCGCTCGCCTCAGAGCGGCGCATCCCGTCGGTCCAGCTCGACGGCGCCTGGATCTTCTCGAAGAAGTCGATCGACAAGTGGCGAAGCCTTCAAGTGCGACGCCCGTGATCCCCCGCGATCACGCCTGGTCGATCCTCACCGAGTTCACCAAGAGCGATAGCCTCCGGAAGCACGCCCGCGCCGTCGAGGCCTCGATGCGCGCCTACGCCGGCCGTTACGACGAAGATCCGGAGGCGTGGGGCGTGGCGGGCATGCTCCACGACTTCGACTACGAGATGCATCCCCGGGCGCCGCACCATCCTCTGAAGGGCGCCGAGATTCTATTGTCGCGCGGCGTGCCGCGGGAGATCGTCCATGCCATCCTGGCGCACGCCGACTACGGCGGCGTGCCCCGCGTCTCCCGGCTCGATCGCGCGCTCTACGCCTGCGACGAGTTGTCTGGATTTGTCCACGCGGTCGCGCTCGTGCGTCCCGGGCGGGTGATCGCCGGCCTCGAGCCGCCGTCGGTCCGGAAGAAGCTCAAGGACAAAGCTTTCGCGCGCACCGTCAACCGTGACGACGTCTACCGCGGCGCCGCCGAGCTCGGTGTCGACCTCGACGAGCACATCACGTTCGTCGTGTCAGCGCTGACGGAGGTCGCCCCCGAGATCGGTCTCAGCCGCGGCTGACGCTGTGGCCCGGGCGATCGCCCACGTCGACATGGACGCGTTCTACGCGTCCATCGAGCAGCGAGATCGTCCGGAGCTCCGCGGCCGCCCCGTGATCGTCGGGGCCAGCCCCGGCGGCCGCGGCGTCGTCTCGGCCGCATCGTACGAGGCCCGCCCCTTCGGTGTCCGCTCGGCGATGCCGGTCAGCCGGGCGGCGAGGCTCTGTCCCCACGCCGCCTTCGTCCCGGTCGACATGGAGAAGTATCAGCGCGTGTCGGTCCAGGTCATGGGGATCCTCGCCGACTTCTCGCCCATGGTGGAGCCGGTGTCGGTCGACGAGGCGTTCCTCGATCTGACCGGAACCGAGCCGCTCTTCGGCACCCCGCTCGACGCGGTTCGGCTGATCAAGCAGCGGATCCGCGCCGAGACCCAGCTGACCGCGTCGGCCGGGCTCGCCACGAACAAGTTCGTGGCCAAGGTCGCCTCCGAGCTCGAGAAGCCCGACGGGCTCGTCGTGGTGCCGGCCGGCGACGAGGCGCGCTTCCTCGGCGTGCTGCCGGTCGAGCACCTCTGGGGTGTCGGCCGGGTGATGTCGAAAGAGCTCCGCGATCTCGGGTTCACCACGATCGGTCAGCTGCAGAAGGCGCCGCGCGCGGTCCTGGTCAAAAAGTTCGGCAAGCATGGCGAGGCGCTGGCCGACCTCGCCCACGGCCGTGACGACCGCCCAGTCGAGCCGTTCGGCGTCCCGAAGTCGATCGGCGCCGAAGAGACCTTCGGCGTCGACTGCACGGACCACGCGCGGCTGCGGACGACACTGCGGGGTCAGGCCGAGCGCGTGGCCGCCGAGCTGAGAGCGGGCGGCTTCGCGGCCGCCCGCGTGACCCTCAAGTTCCGGCTGGCTCCATTCGAGACTCACACGCGCAGCACGTCCGGCGAACGCACTCAAGACGGTCTCGAGCTCTACCGCCGCGCCGCCGCCCTGCTCGAGCGGGAGCGGCTCACGCGACCCGTTCGCCTGATCGGGCTCTCGGCGTCGCGGCTGGGCCCGTCGGGAACCGGGCAGCTCGACCTCCTGGACCCGGCGGCGCTCCGGCGCGAGCGGCTGGCCCGGGTGGTCGATCAACTGACGACGCGATTCGGTCGCGATGCAATCATCCCAGCGACGTTGCTTCTGCGGAAGACGAACGCCTGGATCTAGAAGCCGAGCGGCTCGGTCAGGCGCACCCAGCGCCCGCCCTTGACCTGGGCCAGGAACGCGGAGTTGGCGCCCTGGTGCTTGTCGGGCGCGAAGTTCACCTCAGGACCGTTGAAGATATCCTTGTACCCGCGCACGGATTCCAGCGCGCGGACGAAGTTCTCGAGCGTCAGCTCGGGTCCCGTCTTTTCCAGCCCGACCATCACCAGGTCCGCGGCGACGTGGCCGTAGATCGCGCCGATGTTGGGGTCGACCTTGTACCGCTCCTTGTAGCGATCGAACCACGCCTGGGCGACCGGCGCGAGCGTGTCACGGTAGGGCATGTCGGTCAGGCCCATCGCGTACAGCCCCTCGGTCACGCCGCCCTGCGCCGCCGCGACGAAGAGGTCGTAGCTGGCCGTCGAGCCCAGGAAGTCGACGTCCGTCCAGCCGATCTTCCGCGCCGTCGCGTACGGTACGATCGAGTCCCGCACGATCGTCCCGAGCACGACCAGATCGCAGCCCGCGGACTTGAGCTTGGTGATCTGGGCCGTGAAGTCCTGATCGGTCGGCTAGTGCGTGGTCGTCTCGACGATCTTGACCTTCATCTTCTCGGCTTGCGCGTGGACCCCGTCCAGGACTTCCTTGCCGAAGTCCGTGTCCTGGTACATGGCGCAGAGCGCCTTCTTGCCCTTCTTGGTCACGAAGTAGTTGATGCCGGCGCGGACCTGGTCGACGTACGACGCCGCGCTGTAGAACTTCATCTTGTGGAACGGCTCGTACATCGAGCGCGCCGCCGACAGCGGGAAGAGGCTCGGGACCCCGGCGTCGAACATGTCCTTGAACAGCGCGTTGTTCATGGGCGTGCCGAGCGCCGCGACCATCGCGAAGATGTGATCGCGGTTGATCAACTTGGTCCCGGCCTGCACGGCGCGCGGCACCTGGTACTGCGTGTCCTCGATGATCAGCTTGATCTTGCGGCCGGCGATGCCGCCCTTCTCGTTGACGTCGTCGAACCGCATCTTCACGGCGTTCGACGACGAGACGCCGTAGGTGGCGGCCGGGCCAGACAGGTCCGTGTGCATCCCGAGCACGATCTCGGTCTTGCTCACGCCGCGGGTCTCCTTCTGCGCCCCCGCCACGCCGGGCAGCGCGACGGCGCCGACCAGCAGGCTGATTGCCAGTAGCTTCCTCATCGTTCGCTCCTTTCGCTACGCCCCTATATACATGGCATCGATGACGTCCTTATACTTTTTGCTGACGAAGGCCCGCTTCAATTTCATCGTCGGCGTGAGCTCCTCGTCCTCCGCGGTGAGGATCTGCTCGATCAGCCGGAACGTCTTGATGGTTTCCACCCGCGCGAGCTGTTTGTTCACCCGCTCGATCTCGCCGGCGATCAGATCCTGGACCTCCTTGGCGCGGCAGAGCGAGGCGAAATTCGTGAACGGCACGTTCCGCTCCTGGGCGAACTGGGCGACCGTCTCGTGGTCGATCATGACCAGGCACGACAGGAACTTCCGCTGGTCGCCGATCACGACCGCGTCGGAGATGTAGGGCGAGAACTTCAGCTGGTTCTCGATCTCCGAGGGAGTGACGTTCTTGCCGCCGGCGGTGATGATGATGTCGCGCATCCGGTCGGTGATCCGCACGAAGCCGTCGGCATCCATGACCCCGACGTCGCCGGTGTGCAGCCAGCCGTCGACGATCGTCTCGGCGGTCTTCTGGGGGTTCTTGTAGTAGCCCATGAAGACGTGCGGGCCCTTGAGGAGGATCTCGCCCTGCGGCGAGATGCGAACCTCCGTATCCGGTCGCGCGATCCCCACCGTGCCGAGCTTGATCCGCCCGGGCGGCATCGCGGTGGCCAGGCCGCAGTTCTCCGTCTGGCCGTAGACCTCCCGCATATCGATCCCGAGCGCCATGTACCACTTGATCAGCTCGGGGGCGATCGGCGCCGCGCCGGTGGCCGTCCCGCGCGCGCGATGGAGGCCCATCGAGCGCTTGACGTTGTCGAGCACGAGGAAGTCGGCGAGCCGGAACAGGAGCCGGAGGGCCAGCGACGGTCGGCGCCCAGCGAGCCGGGCCTCCGCCGCTCGGGTGCCGACCCCGATGGCCCAGCGATAGGCGAGACGGCCCGGCCAGGTCGCGTCGCGCATGCGAAGGGCCACCGCCGAGTAGAACTTCTCCCAGATGCGCGGCACCGCGAAGAACAGCGCGGGGGCGACCTCTCGGAGGTTGTCCGGCACGGTGTCGATGCTCTCGGCGAAGTTGACGGTGGCGCTGGTCTTCAGCGGGTTGAACACGGTGACGGTGCGCTCGGCGATGTGGCAGAGGGGCAGGAAGGAGAGCTGCTGGTCGCCCTCGCGCAGCGCGGTGATGTAGTCGGCGTAGGCGATCTGGAACAGGATGTTGCGGTGGCTCAGCATCGCCCCTTTGGGGGGACCCGTCGTGCCGGACGTGTAGACCAGGATCGCCAGGTCCTCGGGGCGGGCGATCTCGGCCATGGCGTCGAAGGCGCCCGGGTGCTCCGCATTGTACCGGGCGCCCAGATCGAGCAGCGTCTCGAACGGCATCACCTGAGGGTCCTGCAAGTTGTGGAGCCCGTCCATGTCGAAGACGAAGATCTTCACCAGCCCGGGGCACGCAGCCCGGGATTCTAGAATTTTGTCGAGCTGCTCCTCGTCCTCGGCGAAGAAGAACCGCGTGCCGCTGTCGTTGACGATGTACTCGACCTGGCGCGGCGAGTCGGTGGTGTAGATGCCGTTGGTGACGCCGCCGACCGCGATCGTCCCCATATCGGTGTAGAGCCACTCCGGGCAGTTGTCGGCGATGATCGAGACCACGTCGCGCGGCAGGAGCCCGAGGGCGACCAGACCGAGACCCACCCGTCTGGCCCGCTCACCGTACTCGCTCCAGGTCACGGCGCGCCAGATCCCCAGACGCTTCTCGCGCATCGCCACCCGCGCGCCGCGCTCGCGCGCGACGTGGCGGAACAGCTTTGCGACCGTGTCCTGGCCGTGGACCGTCGTCACCGGACCCGTTCCCAGCGGGTCAGGATCTCCTGG
>QHSI01000180.1 GCA_003221515.1 Candidatus Rokuibacteriota bacterium | reverse complement strand
AACCAGGTGGAACCGCTGAACCGAGGGTTCACGCCAGACGACGCCGAAGCGGCGGCCGCCAATGAGCTGATCACGGCGTATCGCGCTGGCGTCGCCCGGGGCGTCGCCCTCAGCGAGCAGGGCGACCGCCTCGTCGATCGAGGGGCGGCTGCTCAGTCCCTGGCGCTCCTCGATCGCGCGGCGGCATGCGCGGCGCGCGATCGGGAAAAGGCTGAGATGGCCGGGAGACAGTGATGGCCACACCTCAGGTGCGCCGGTCCGGGCTTACCATGCCCGTGGTCACGCGCCGCTTCGTCGACCACGCCTGGCGCCGCGGGTGTGATTTCATCAATCTCGACCTGGAAGATTCGGTGCCCCAGCACCTCAAGGCCCATGCCCGAGGCCTCATCAAGGACGCCATCCCTATTGTCCGGAAGGGCGGAGCCGAGGCCTTTACTCGCATCAATCACGACCATGTGCACGCCGACCTGGAGGCGATCGTGTGGCCGGGGCTCAGCAAGGTGAATTATCCCAAGGCCGAGAGTGCCGAAGAGATCCGTCTTCTCGACGACGTCATCACACGTCTCGAGCGCGAGCGGGGCATTCGCCCGGGCACGGTCGAGATCGGCGCCAACATCGAAACGGCAACGGGCGTCGCCGCCGCGTACGACATCGCTTCGGCGAGTCCGCGGGTCAAGGAGTTTGGCGGCGGGTCCGGCTACGACATGTCCCGCGACCTCGGCGTGGAGATGTTCGTCGGCTTTGAGCAATTCGCCTATGGCAAGGGAGAGCTGGAACTAGCGGCCAGGGCCTTGGGACTCCAAGTGAGGGCGGCACCCTTCGTGGCCAACACGACGGGCAGCGTCAGTGACGCGGACCGCGCCTTCGGTGAAGCCCAGGCCGCCCGCAAGTGTGGATTCCGGCTCGGCGGCGGGCTCAATCCCGCCGTGGTGGAGCCGCAGAACCGGGGCTTCACGCCGACCGCGGAAGAGGTGGAGGACGCCCGGTGGGTTCTAGAACGGCATCGGGAGCTGGCGGGAACCGGCGACACGTGGATCGTGATCGACGGCCGAGTGATCGATCGCTACGAAGCAGCCCGAGCCCGTGACACCCTGGAGTGGGCCGCGCTCTGCGCGGAGCGCGACCGGGAAAAGGCAGTAGCGGTCCTCCGGACACGGGCGGCGATGGCCGAGCCTACGCCGCCGACGTCGGCATGACGCCGGGAGACTCCTGATGGCCATCCTGGTTCGTCGCTCGAATCTATTAGCGCCGATCACCGATGCGGAGCGCGTCAACCAGGCCTGGCGCAGTGACGCGGACGCCATCACGCTGGATCTGGAGGACGGCGTGGTCGAAACCCGCAAGGCAGAGGCGCGTGGGCTGGTCAAGGAGGCCATTGCCCTAGCGGGTCAGGGCGGCGCGGAAGTGTTCGTGCGCGTGAA
>QHSI01000179.1 GCA_003221515.1 Candidatus Rokuibacteriota bacterium | reverse complement strand
GTGCAGGCCATGTCCGGCCTCGGCTCCTCCGAGATCGCCTCGAGTGAGGTGGGCCGCGCGATCACGATCCACCTCGGGGCGGAGTCCGCGCGGGTCGGGCTGGCGCTCGGCTATCGCGTGCCCAAGTTCAACGGCACCACCGCCGAGCAGTGGGCGGCTGCGGACCGTCGCGACATTCGGGATTCCCTGGATCGGATGCTGACGCCGACCTCGGCGGGCGGGCGCAACTGGCGCTCCTCCATGGGGCAAGACGTGACCAAGGGGCGCCCCACCGAGATCGACTTCATGAACGGCCACGTCGTGCGGCAGGGTCGCGAAGCGGGCGTACCCACGCCCGTCTCCACGGCGACCGTCGAAGTCGTCCGCGAGATCGATGCCGGCACGCGCAAGCCCGAGCCGCAGAACATCGGGGCGGTCCTGCGCCGCGCGGGTGTCTGACCTGCGCGCGAGGCGCCATATCTCTACCGTCCGGCGAGGAGGCCAAGCATGAGATCACTGGCCCGATCGACCATCGCCGCCGCGCTACTTTTCTCGGCCTGGGCGTTCGGCGCTCACGTGAGGGCCGCGGAGGCGGCCCCGGAAGGCCAGATGATGTGGGCGTTCCACGTCACCCTCGCGCCGCGCTGGCTCGACCCCGCGGAGACGGAGTCCGTCGCCACGCCGTTCAAGATCCTCTACGCGCTCCACGACGCACTGGTGAAGCCGATGCCCGCGGGCCTGAACACGCCGTGCCTCGCGGAGTCGTGGTCCGTGTCGGCCGACGGCGCCAGCTACGAGTTCGTGCTGCGCCAGGGGGCCAAGTTTCACAACGGCGAGCCCGTCACCGCCGAGGACGTGAAGTTCTCCTTCGAGCGTTACCGCGGCGGGGCGGCGAAGCTCCTCAAGGACAAGGTCAAGGAGGTGCAGGTCGTCGAGGCGCGCCGGGTCAGGTTCCTCCTCAAGGAGCCGTGGCCCGACTTCATGACGTTCTACGGGACGACGGCGGCGGGCGCCGGCTGGATCGTGCCCAGGAAGTACGTCGAGAGTGTCGGCGAAGAGGGCTTCAAGAAGGCCCCGATCGGCGCCGGACCCTACCGGTTCGTCAGCTTCACCCCGGGCGTGGAGCTGGTCCTCGAGGCGTTCGACGGCTACTGGCGCAAGGCGCCGAGCGTCAAGCGCCTGGTCTTCAAGAGCATTCCCGACGAGACGACGCGCGCGGCCGCGCTCAAGCGCGGCGAGGTGGACGTGGCGTATTTCCTGACCGGCCCGGTGGCCGAGGAGGTCCGGCGGACGCCGGGGCTGAAGCTCGTCGCCACGCGGACCAACGGGGTCCTCTTCCTCGACTTCGCCGAGCAGTGGGACCCGAAGTCGCCGTGGCACGACCAGCGGGTGCGGCGCGCCGCGAGCCTCGCGGTCGATCGCAAGACGATCAACGAGGCCGAGCAGCTCGGCTTTGCGGGGATCACCGGCAACATCGTCCCGCGGGCGATGGAGTTCGCGCTCTCCATCGATCCGCACCCCTACGACCCGAAGCGCGCCAAGCAGCTCCTGATCGAGGCCGGCTACCCGAACGGCTTCGAGGCCGGCGATCTCACGCCTCAACCGCCCTATTTCTCCATGGCCGAGGCCGTCGCCAACTACCTGGGCGCCATCGGAATCCGCACCCGCGTGCGGACGCTCGAGCGCGCCGCCTTCCTCTCGACGTGGGGAGAGAAGAAGCTCCGCGGTGTCATCATGGGGGGAACCGGCGCGGGTGGTAACGCGGCCACCCGGATCGAGCTGCTCGCGACGCGGGGCGGCCGGTACGCGTACGGCGTGGTTCCCGAGGTCGAGGACCTCTTCCAGCGCCAAGCGACCGAGCTCGACCGTAAGAAGCGCGAGGAGCTACTCCACCAGATCCAGCGGATCCTCCACGATCGCGTCGTGTTCGCTCCGATCTGGGAAAATGGATTCATTCGAGGCGTGGGACCCAAGGTAGAGGAGCCGGCCCTCACCCTGATCCCCTCGTATCCGTACTCGGCGCCGTACGAGGACGTCCGGCTCAAGCCGCGATGATTCCGCAGGGAGAGCAGTGCTGAGATCCTTGGCTCGCTCCGTCACCGCCGCGTGATTCCTCGAGGCGCCTGAGCCCGCAGTCGGCTCGCACCATAGGATGCGAGCTCCTCTCTAACCACCTGACGGACGACGTCGAGCGTCGAGCGTCGGTGGACATGCTCCAGCAGAGCTTCGTTGATCAGCGTTTGGTAGTTGCCGCCGCCTGCCTTGTCGACCACGCCGCGAAA
>QHSI01000132.1 GCA_003221515.1 Candidatus Rokuibacteriota bacterium | reverse complement strand
CCCCTTCAGCACCGACGTGCCGCTGTTGAAGCCGCCGTCGATCACGATCTCGGCCCGGCCGGCGACCGCGTCGACGATGGGCGGCAGCGCCTCGATGGACGACTGCGTGTGGTCGAGCTGCCGGCCGCCGTGGTTCGACACCCAGATGAGGCGCACGCCCATCTCGGCGGCGCGCTTGGCGTCGGCGACGGTCATGATGCCCTTGAGGCCGACCGGCAGCTTCGTGGTCTTGATGAGCCACTCGACGTCTGCCCACGTGAGGCGCATCTGGTAGTCGTGGAACGGCCCGCGCGGGTTGGGCGCGATCTCCATCGCCTTGCGCGGGCTCCAGCGCGCGAGGATGTCGCGCTCGCGCCGGCTGTAGTGCTGCGTGTCGACGGTGAGGGCGACGGCCTTGTAGCCCGAGGCCTCGACGCGCTTGAGCAGCTCGCCCACCCAGCCGCGATCGCCGTGGTGGTAGAGCTGGAACATCTGCGGAGCCTTGCCGGCCTTGGCCACGTCCTCGACCGGCCAGCCGGTCGCGCCCGAGAGCCACTGGAGCGTGTCGGCCTTGCCGGCGCCGCGCGCCATCTCGACGTCCCCTTCGGGATGGAAGAGGACGAGGCCGCCCATCGGCGCGATGCCGACCGGCGACGAGAGCGGCACGCCGAGCAAGGTCGTCTTGAGATCGATCTCGCGCACGTCGACGAGGACGTTCTGCGCGATCGCGAGCCGGTTCAGGTGGCGGCGGTTGCGGCGCCGCGTCGCTTCGGACTCGCTGGCGCCGTCGCCGAAGTTCCACGCCTCGCGGGGCAGGCGGGCATGAGCGGCGCGGCGGATCTCTGGGAGCGTCGCGAACGGTCGAGGGAACGCGGGTGTCTGGGCCATGGCGCAGTACTATACGCCAGACCGGGCCGGCGAGTCTTGGTACACTGCGACGACTTCCAACGACGCGGCCGGCTGGAGCTCAGGGAGAGACGACATGAGCGGTAACGGTGCCAGTGCCAAGGGCGTGAAGCAGGTCGGCTACTTCGATTGCCCGGGCGGCGGGCAGGTGGTCGTCGACGGGCGCGTGGCGTTCATCGCGCACATGAAGGCGCCGCACGGCACCACGCTGGTGGACGTGAGCGATCCGGCCCGACCCCGACAGCTCGCGTCGATCGAGGTGCCGCCGGGCACGCACTCGCACAAGGTGCGCGCCGCCCACGGCCTCATGCTCGTGAACCGCGAAGCCCACGGCGGCCAGCCGTCGTCGCCGAATCCGCCGCGTGGGCTCGGCATCTACGACGTGTCGAATCCGAGCCGGCCTCGCGAGATCACGCTGTGGCGCAGCGGCGGCACCGGCGTCCATCGCTTCACCTTCGACGGCCGCTACGCCTACCTCTCGCCGGAGATGGAGGGGTACGTCGGCAACATCATGCTGATCCTCGATCTGGCCGACCCGAGCCGGCCGCAAGAGGTCGGCCGCTGGTGGATGCCCGGGCAGTGGACGGCCGGCGGCGAGACACCGTCGTGGTCGGGACGGCACCACCGCTGCCACCATCCGATCCGTCTCGGCAACCGGCTCTACGTCAGCTACTGGCACGGTGGCTTCGTCATCCTCGACGTGGAGGACCTCGCGAAGCCGCGCTTCGTCTCCGGGCTCGACTGGAGCCCGCCGTTCCTGACGCCGACCCACACGGCGCTGCCCGTGCCGTTTCCGCTCAACGGCCGGCGCGTCATGCTGGTGGCGGACGAAGACGTGGCCAAGCTCGAGCCCGGGCCACCCGCGTTCCTGTGGCTGGTCGACATCACCGACGAGAAGAAGCCCGTGCCGTTCGCGAGCTTCCAGGTCGACGGCGTCGAGGGCCCGCAGCCGGACATGACCGGTTGCCATCAGCCGTGCGAGGCGATCACGTCCACCGAGATCCCGGTGGCGTGGTTCGCCAACGGCCTGCGCATCGTGGACATCGCGAAGCCGCACGCGCCGCGCGAGGTCGCGCACTTCGTGCCGCCCGTGCCCGCGGGCTCGGCGCGCGTGAGCAGCAACGACGTGTGCGTCGACGATCGCGGGCTCATGTACCTGGTCGACCGCGGGCGCGGCGTCCACATCCTCGAGCGCGTGGGATGACGGTGCGCTCGGAGGTGGCGGATGGCCGATAGCCTGCCGACCCGGCAGCAGGACTTCAACGAGTGGTACAACCAGCTCGTGCTGCGCGCTGACATGGCGGACTACGCGCCGGTGCGCGGCTGCATGATCGTGAAGCCCTACGGCTGGGCGCTCTGGGAGAACATCCAGGGCGCCCTCGACCGGCGCTTCAAGGCCACCGGCCACGTGAACGCCGCGTTCCCGCTGTTCATTCCCAAATCGTTCCTCGAGAAGGAAAAGCAGCACGTCGAGGGGTTCGCGCCCGAGCTGGCGGTGGTGACGATCGGCGGCGGCGAGGAGCTGACCGAGCCCCTGATCGTCCGCCCGACGTCCGAGACGATCATCGGCCACGCCTACGCGAACTGGATCAAGTCGTATCGCGATTTACCAGTGCTGATCAACCAGTGGAACAGCGTCGTCCGCTGGGAGCTTCGCACCAAGCTCTTTCTGCGAACGCTCGAGTTCTGGTGGCAGGAGGGCCACACCGCCCACGCGACCTACGACGAGGCCGAGGCCGAGACGCGCCAGATGCTCGACGTGTACACCGACTTCGCCGTCAACGAAGCCGCGGTACCGGTGATCCCCGGCATCAAGTCACAGGCCGAGAAATTCGCCGGCGCCGTCCACTCGTACACGATCGAGGCGATGATGGGCGACAAGCGGGCGCTGCAGGCCGGCACGTCGCACAATCTCGGCCAGAACTTCGCCAAGGCGTTCGACATCAAGTACCTCGACCAGGGCAACGAGCTGCAGCACTGCTGGACGACGTCGTGGGGGCTCTCGACCCGCTTCATCGGCGCCATCATCATGGTCCACGGCGACGACCAGGGGCTGGTCCTGCCGCCGCGGCTGGCGCCGCACCAGGTCGTCATCGTGCCGATCTACCGGAGCGACGCCGAGCGCGCCACGGTGCTCGAGGCCGCGAGGCGCGTCAGGAAGCAGCTCGTGGCGGGCGGCGTACGCGTGAAGCTCGACGAGCGCGACGGCGTCACGCCCGGCTTCAAGTTCAACGACTGGGAGATGCGGGGCGTGCCGCTCCGCATCGAGATCGGCCCACGGGATGTCGAGAAGCGCTCGGTCGTCCTGGCCCGGCGCGACACGCCCGGGAAGGCCGGCAAGTCGTTCGCGCCGGAGGAAGGACTCGGCGGCGCGGTGACGGCCATGCTCGAGTCGATCCACAAGTCGATGTACGAGCGGGCGCTCACGTTCATGCGGGCCAACACGTCGGAGCCCCGGACCTACGACGAGCTCAAGCAGGCGATCGAGGCCGGGCTCTTCTGTCGGGTGTGGTGGGCAGGCGACGCCGATCGCGAGGCCCAGATCAAGGAAGAGACGAAGGCCACGATCCGCTGCATTCCGCTGGAGCAGCCCGGCGGCGAAGGTCCCTGCATCGGCACCGGCCGGCCGGCCAAGCAGGTGGCGATCTTCGGCCGCGCCTACTAGGCGAAGACCTCTACGGTTTTCGCGCGCTCGGGCGCTTCGGCTCGAGCGTGTGAGATTGGAAGTGGCGGGGGACGATGACGCGCGTCCGCGGCGACACCGCCTTGACCTCTTTCACGAATACCTCGGCCTCGCGCAGCCGCTCGTCTTGCGGCGCGCCGTAGGGCAGGGATTGCTCGTCCCAGTGCGTGGCGAGCACCAGACGCGGGTGGTCGAGCGCGCGCATCAGCCGCCCGGTGTAGTCGTGGATCTCGAGGCGTTGGCGCGCGGCCGCGATCATGGCCACGTCCGGTCGCAGCCCCTGCACCTCGCGCTCGATGTAGTTCATCGAGCCGAACCAGAGGATGCGGTAGCCGGCCAGACGCAGGAGATACGCGAGCGTCCCGCCCTCGATGTCGTTGTCCAGGCGGCGCGGGCCGGCGAAGCCAGACGGCACGACGCGCCCGTCGTAGTAGTGCTTGCCGCTCAGCGCCGAGTGCAGGCTCGGGATCACCTTGACCGACAGCGCGCCGAGCTCGTAGTCCTCGCCGCCGCGCACGGTGAGGATCTGCGCCTCGGGCACCCCGCCGGCGCGCGCGAGGTTGGCCGTGCTCTCGGTGCCGATCACGGTCGCACCGGTCTTGCGGGCGATGTGGGGCATGTCGATCGAGTGGTTGAAGTGCGAGTGCGAGATCAAGATGAGGTCCGCGCGAGTGATCCTCGCGTCGGCCGCGGCGGTGTCGGACACGAGGTCTTCGCCCATCGCGAACGCGCGGCGCGTGTCGCCCGGCACCTCGGGCGTGTCCATGTTGCCGAAGCGTCCCCGATACCGCAGGCGTGAGAGATACGGATCCAGCAGGATCACCCGCTGACCGTCCGTGATCTCCCAGCCGGCCGCACCCAGGTGCGTCAGCTTCACCGATCCATGTGCGCCCGTGGAGCCCCGGGCGCGCGTCACGCGCCGCGCGCGAGCGATGGCGGCGGCCTCAGCAGCAGCCGCCGGAGATGCCGGCCTTGCGCGGCTCGATCAGCTCGACGCGCGTGTCGTCGGGCGCCCACATGAACGCGATCCGCGGACCGTTGGGATTCTGGATCGGCCCCTCCAGCAGCCGGGCGCCCAACCCTTCGAGCCGCTTGATGTCGGTCTCGAGGTGGGTCGAGTCGAACCCGAAGTGCTCGAGGCCATGATGGGGGCTCGCGTCGCCTGGGCCCAGCTTCTCACCGGTGCGCGCGCCCGAGATGTTGACGGCCATTCCGCCGTCCTCGCTCTGGCAGCGCACGAAGCGGTCGCCGAAGACGCGCGTCTCGTCGCTGATGATCTTGAAGTTGAAGGCCCGCACGTACCACTCGGCCGTCTTCCGCGGATCGGGGGACTTCAGGTGGATGTGGTTGATGCGGAACGCCATGATCGTCTCCTCTCGTTGACCGCTATGGGCCGCCGACGCCCTCGGCCAGGTGATGACGTCCGAGACCTCTGATATACACCGAATGCAGTGCGCGCTGCAGGCCGTCGCGGGGCTGGGGCCCCGCCGGCCGAGGTGCGCCTATGACGACGAGAGAGGTGCGGCATGGGGCAGCTCGACGGAAGGACCGCGCTGATCACGGGCGCGGCGCGTGGGATCGGCGCGGCGTGCGCGCGCCGGCTGGCCGCTGAAGGCGCGCGGCTGGTGCTGGCCGATCAGGACGGCGCCGGCGTCGAGAAGCTCGCCGCCGAGCTCGGCCAGGTGTCGGTGAGGGCCGACGTCACCCGGCATCCGGACATCGAGCGCATGCTCGAGGAGCCGTACCGGCGGTTCGGCCGGCTCGACGTGCTCTTCAACAACGCCGGGGTCATCCGCGTGCAGCCGATGCTCGAGGTGACGGAGGACGAGTGGGACCGGGTCATGGCCGTGAACCTGCGCGCCGTGTTCTTCGTGCTGCAGGCCGCGAGCCGCCGCATGCTCGATCAGGGGCTCATCGCCGGCTCGGAGCTTCGCGGCAAGCTCATCCAGACCGCGTCGATCGCGTCGTATCGTGGCGGCAATCACTTGATGACGCCGTACTCGGCCTCGAAGGCCGGCGTGGTGAGTCTCACGCGCTCGGCGGCGCAGGCGCTGGCCGCCCATCGGATCACGTCGAACTGCGTGTGCCCGGGCGCGGTCGACACCGCCATGTGGGAGCAGATCGACAAGGAGTGGGGCGCGCTCGAAGGCCGCGCTCCCGGCGAGACCTGGAAGCGGAGGATCCGTCCGATCCCGCTCGGGCGACCGGAGCGCCCGGAAGACGTCGCGAGCGTCGTCGCGTTCCTCGCCGGCCCCGACTCCGACTATATGACCGGCCAGGCCATCAACGTCGACGGCGGGCTCGTGATGGGGAACTGACGCTTCTACTCCCCCTTCAACCTCGTGAGCAATTCGTCGGTCGCCCGAACGTCGCCGAAGGTCACCAGGAACTTTCCCAGTGTGTGATTGTGCAGGGCCTCCGTGTGGTCGGCGTTGCCGTCGGAGACCATGATCGTGCGGTAGCCCCACATGGCCGCGTCACGCGCCGTCGACTCGCAGCACGTGCTGGTGGCCACGCCGGTGACGAGCAGCGTATCGATGCCGTGCTTGCGCAGCAGGTCATCCAGCTCCGACGGATAGGGAATGAATGCCGAGTAGCGGTACTTGATCGCAATCTTGTCCTCGGGCAGGACCGCGCAGGCGCGATAGATCGGAAATCCCTCGCCGGATCTTGCCAGAAGCGACTGGCGCTCCGTCCACCTCGCGGCGCTCGTCGCTTCCTTGCGGTTCGCCCAGTCCAGTGGGTCCGCAATGAGCGCTTCGGTCTGGATCCAGATCACCGTCCCGCCGGCCGTCCGCGTTGCCTGGGCTAGACGGTTGATGTTGGGCACGATCGTCCGCGCCTCGGCCGCACAGCCCGGCATACCGTCGGCGACGAAATAATTCTGCATGTCGACGACAACGAGCGCCGTCTTGCGCGCCTCGAGCGTGTCATAGGCATTGAGCCGGCCGTCGCGTGTCTGCTTCGCTTTGTTCAAGAACCACGAATCGATGTTCAGCTTATGCATGATGTTCTCCGCTCAAGTCCGGCGACACGCGCTCACCAGCTGCTCCGGCCCCAGGTTACCCGCCGCCTCAGCGAACTCCTCGAGCAGCGCCGAGTACCTGGCCGGCGCTTCGGAAACCTGCTGGAAGTGCGGCGCATGATGGCCCTCAGCCCAGCCGAAGAAGACGTTCGAGACTTCGCGGCGCTCGTAGACGCCGGCCAGCGTGCCCCGGCCGAGATGCACGATGAATCCGTTCGCCGTGAATGGAAACGCGGCCATCGGCACTTGAACACGTCGACACGATTGCTCGAAGTCGCCAACCGGATCGCCTCCGTCGAGGAACGGTCCAATCTCGGGGCGCCAAGCGCGGGCGGGATCGATAAGGAGTGAGTACCCGCACAACCGCACGTCCTCGTGCCATGGGTTCCACGCGGCCTCGCCGAGAAGCGCGGCGCCGCTAGCTCTGGCCGCCGACATTGCCGCGGTCGCCGCATCCGGTCGTGCCACCACGCAGTCCGAATCCAATAGCCAGAGCCACGGACGATCGCCCCGAGCGCCCGTAGCGCGCGAAGCGCAATGAGACAGCGCCTGGCTGATGGCCGGGCCGTGGTAGCGGTTCGCGCCGTTCGGGATCAGCTCGCACAGATCAGCGCGAGCGCAGGCTTGGAGGACTTCAGTGGAGCCGTCCGATGATCCGTTGTCGACCACGACCACGGAGCGGAGCTCGGAGCCCAAGAATCGGTAGAGCGACCACAGCAGCATGGAGACAAGGCGCTTCGTGTTGTAGTTCACGGTCACGACGACAACCCCAGAGGGCGCGATCGAGGAATCCGTGCTCGGCCACCACACCTCAGTGCATGACCAGGCCGCCGTCGACGCTGAGCGCCTGGCCCGTCATGTAGCCCGACTTGCTCGAGACCAGGAAGCCGATGACGTTGGCGACGTCCTCGGGGCGCTCCATCCGGCCGAGCGGGACCGTGTCGGCGCGCCGGCGGGTGAACTCCTCCGGCGTGATGCCCATGAGCTTGCCCTGCTCGCGCGCGACGCTCGTCCACATGTCGGTTTCGACGAAGCCCGGGCAGACGCAGTTCACGCGGATCCCGTCGGCGGCATGGGCCAGGGCGAGGCTCTTCGTCATGCTGACGACCGCGGCCTTGCTCGCGTTGTAGGGCAGGTTGTTCTTGCTCCCGACCTTGCCGGCCATCGACGCCAGGCTGACGATCGCGCCGCGCTTCTGCGCAATCATCGTGGGCAGCACCGCCTGGCTCGCGAAGAACACCGCCCGGGCGTTGACGTTCATGATCGCGTCCCAGTGCTCCTCGGTGACGTCCAGCGGGAGGGCCGCGCGATAGATCCCCGCGTTGTTCACCAGGATGTCGATACGCCCGAACTCGGCGCGCGCCCGGTCCGCCATCGCGATGAGGTCGGTGCGCGACGTGACGTCGGTGCGCACGACGCTCACGCGGCGCCCGAGCCCCTTCACCTCGGCGGCCGTGCGCTCGGCGCCCTCGCGGTCCAGCTCGGCGACGACGATGTCGGCGCCCATCGTGGCCAGCTCGAGCGCGGTGGCGCGACCGATGCCGCGGCCCGCGCCGGTGACGATCGCGACCTGTCCTGAAAGTTCCACCGGGATCCCTCCTCTGGGGACGCGCTATTGTATGGCCCGTCATTATAGTCGGATGACGGCGCCCGGGACGACGATGAAGCGTGCGCCGGCGTTGCTCAGGTCTTGACGGGCTCGATCACCCCGGCGGCGTGGAGCGTGCCGAGCTCGTCGGCCGACAGGCCGAGCAATTCCGCCAGCACGCGGTCGGTATCCTGACCGAGCAGCGGCGCCGGGCGAGCGACAGCCGCGGGCTCGGCGCCATGGAGGCGGATCGGCGAGATCGGCACCTTCGTCTTGCCGCGCCGCGGATGCTCGATGTCCCTCCACACGCCGCGCGCGTTCAGGTGCGGGTCGGCGACCACCTCGGCGGCCGTGCGCACCGGGGCGCACGGCACGTGCGCCTCGGTCATGACCGCCATGACGTCGTTCTTGGTGCGCGCCCGCGTCCACGTGGTGACCATCGCGTCGATCTCCTCGACGCGGGCGGCCCGACCGGGCGTGGTCGCGTAGTCGGGGTTCGTCAGCAGATCCTCGCGTCCCAGCACCTTCGTGATGCTCTCCCAGTGCCGGTCCGACGCGGTGAAGATCGCGACATAGCCATCGCTGGTCTCGTAGACGTTGTAGGGCGCCATCGCCAGCGCGGGGTGGCGGTTGCCGGTCCGTGGCGGCACCGACGTGTCGCCGTCCATGAAGACGCCGAGCGCGCTCGCCAGCGCGATGATCGCCGCGTCGAGCATCGCGACCTCCACGAACTGGCCGCGGCCGGTGCGCGCGCGCTGCACCAGCGCGCCGAGGATTCCGGCGCAGAGATGGACGCCGCCGAGGAAATCGCAGACGGCGGGGCCGGCCTTGACTGGCGCCCGATCGGGAAAGCCCGTCGCATTCATGATGCCGCTCATCGCCTGGATCGTGAGATCCATCGCCGGCAGGTCGCGGTAGGGCCCGCTGAGCCCGAAGCCGGTGCCGCTGCCGTAGACCAGCCGCGGGTTCTCCTTCTGCAGCACGTCCCACCCGAGGCCCAGACGGTCCATCACGCCGACGGCGAAGTTCTCCACCACCACGTCGGCCTTGCGCACGAGACTCCGGAAGAGCGCCTTGCCGTCGGGCTGCTTGAGGTCGAGCACCACCGACTCCTTGTTGGAGTTCAGCATGACCAGGGGATAGGGCTCGACCTGACGCTTGCGGCGCCGGACGATATCGCCCTCTGGGCTCTCGATCTTGAGCACGCGCGCGCCCATGAAGCCGAGCAGGAGGCCGCAGTACGGCCCCTGGTAGATCTGGCCGAGATCGAGCACCAGCATGCCGTCGAGCGGGCGACTCATGCCCTCACTCCTTCGCCGGCGTGATCATCGTCTTCACGCCGTGGCCGGCGGCGGCATGGGCGAAGGCCTCACCGATCCGCTCCAGCGGGAACTTCGCGGTGACGAGACCCTTGAGGCCGAGCTTCGGCATGAGCGCCAGCGCGCGGCGATAGGCGGTGCCGCGGCCGAACGCGCTGGCGATCCGGATCTCGCGGAAGTGCACGTCCCACAGATCGAGCGGGAGCGTGCTGCCCTTCGGGTTCACGCCGACGAGCTGCAGGACGCCGGTCGGCTTCGTCATGGTCAGCGCGTCGGCGACCAGCTGAGGCTTGCCGACCGCCTCGCACACGACGTCGGCCCCGCGTCCGTCGGTGAGCTCCATCACGCGCTCGCGCAAGTTTTCGCGGGTCGGATCCACGACGACCTTCGCGCCCAGTCGCCTGGCCATCTGGCGGCGCTCCTCGATCGGATCGGAGAGGATCAGCCGCCTGGCGCCGCGCCGGCCGGCGAGCACCATCGTGACGAGGCCCATGATGCCGCCGCCGATCACGAGCACGGTCGCTCCGCGCCGCATCGGAAACTTCTCGAGGCCGGCCAGGCAGCACGCGGTGGGCTCGGTCATCGCGGCGGTGATGGGATCGAGGCCGCGCGGGAGCGCGTGCACGGCGCGCGCCGGCAGCGCGACGCGCTCGGCAAAGCCGCCGACGCGCACGCACTTCGGACACTGGCTCACGCGCCCGGCGGCGCACTCCGCGCACGCGCCGCAGCCATACGAAGGCTCGCAGCCCACGACACGCCCGACGAGCGTGCGGCTCACGCCCCGGCCCACCTCGCGCACGACGCCGGCGTACTCGTGCCCGAGCACCAGCGGCGGCTGCCAGGGGAAGAGGCCCTGCGTGGCGTGGATGTCGGTGCCGCAGATGCCCGCGGCGTGGACGGCGACCACGACCTGGCCGGGACCGGCGACGGGCTCAGGCGCCTGGTCGATCGTGAAGCGGTTCTCGCCCTGCCACGTTGCGACTTTCATCTCACGCTCCTTGTCGTTCGCGTCTGCGAAGCTACCACAGGGCGTCGAATGACAATACAATCCCGCCATCTCAAGTCAAGGAGGCAGGACCATGGCCGTGAGCGAGACCTACGAGAAGGGGCGCGAGCTGCGCCGGCAGCTCCTCGGTGACGCGTACGTCGAGCGCGTGAACCAGACCGCGTACGCCGACCCTCTCATGAAGAAGTTCATCGATCTGGCGACCGAGACCGTGTTCGGCGCGCTGTGGACGCGGCCGGGCCTGGACCTCAAGACCCGCACATTGATCTGCGTCGTGTCCGACGCGGCGACCGCGCGGACGCCCGAGCTGGCGATCCACTTGCGGATGGCGCGCCGCCAGGGATGGACGGAAGACGAGCTGATCGAGGTGCTCCTGCACCTCTCCGGCTACGTCGGTGTGCCGCTGATCAGGGAGGCAATGCTGACGGCCAAGGAAGTCTTCGGCGAGATGCGCAAGGAGCGTTGAGACGTCGTCAGGCGCGGAAGCGCCGGTACATGAGGCCGGCGAGCAGCGCCAGGGCGATCTGCAGCAAGTCGACCGGCGACGGCTCCGGCACCTGCTCCGGCACCTGCGGGTCAGGGGGTAGCGGTGGCCCGTTCGGGTTTCCGGCCCCGCTTCCCGCACCGAGGAAGGAGCCGAGGCTGCCGGAGGAAAGGCCGGCGAGGCCGTCCGCGTTCTCCCCGAACGCGGCAAACGGCGCGTCGTTGGCCGGCGGCCCGCCGGCGGCGCCGAAGTCGGGCTCGATTCCAGGGGGGAGCGCCACGTGGGGGAACTGCGCGGCGGGCACGATCTCACCAGGGCCGGCCCACACCAGACGGCCGGTCGGGCCCCCGGCGGCGTTGAGCTCGAGCGCGTCGACTAACGGCGGAGCTTCGGCGACCTGCACTTCCAGGGGCGACCCGAAGCCGACGACTGACTCTCCGAGCTCGGGGACGACCGAGGGCCCGTCGAGGCTCGAGGTGTCGACGCTCACGGTATCGACGCTCTGAGGTCCTGAGGCGCCGCCGCGGAACGGGGTGACGCCGGTGAGGCCATAGACGAGCAGAAGCAGGGCGGCCCCGAGGACCGACCAGCCTGTGATCCTGCCTGTCTTCCGCCTCCCTGTCTTCCGCCTCATCGAGATCCCCCAACGGGGTGTCCGGATACTTTCCAGTTCGCGCCGCTCAGACCCGGCCAAGGAGACATCGTGCAAACGATGTACCGCAGAGGCCCAGTCGACGGGGTGCGTGAGTAAAGACGCGTAAGATTGGCCTGTTTCAGATCCGGCGCCCTCGGGGCTTTCGATCGCGTCAGCGACGGAGCTCAAACCGTCAAAGGTTCCGACGCTCGGGGCGTGGTATCGTCCGCGAGAGGTCCTGGTAGTCGCATCATGCTGGACGCGATCGTCGTCGGCGCCGGCGCCGCCGGACTCACCACGGCGCGCGAGCTAGCGCGCTCTGGGCTCTCGGTGCGAGTGCTCGAGGCGCGTGACCGCGTCGGCGGACGCGCGTGGACCGAGCGCCTGACCTTCGGCGTGCCGATCGACCGCGGCTGCGCGTGGCTACACTCGGCCGAGCAGAACCCGTGGGCGCCATACGCTCGTGCGCACGGATTCACCGTGCTCGAGCGCCCGCCCGACTGGGGACAGCGGATCGGGCGCGAGCGGCTGAGCGCCGCCCAGCGCGCGCGCCGCGACGCGGACTGGGACCGGGCGGCCGAGGCGATCACGGCCGCGGCCGCCGCCGGGCGCGACGTTCCGGTCTCGACCGTCTTGCCCGACGACCTCGAGTTCCGGCCGCACTTCGACGCGATCATGAGCTGGTGGATGGGCGTGGACACCCACGAGCTGTCGACCGTCGACTTCGCCGCCAGCGACGACTCCGAGACCAACTGGGCCGTCGCCGAAGGGCTCGGCGCCGTCGTGGCGAGCGCGGCGCGCGGGCTCGACGTCGCGCTGGCGTGTCCGGTGAGCGCGATCGACTGGAGTGGTCGTCGGATTCGCGTGACGTCCCCGCGCGGGATGCTCGAGTGCCAGGCCGTTGTCGTGACCGTTCCGACCACGCTGCTGGCGCGCGGCGAGCCGCGTTTCACGCCGGCGCTGCCACCGGAGTACGAGGAGGCCTTCGCTGGCCTCCCGCTCGGCCTCGCGAACAAGGTGTTCCTCGAAGTGGAGGATGGCGCGTTGCCGTTCGAGGGCACGACCAACTTCATTGCCAGCGGAACGACCGTGCGCACCACGAGCTTCAGCGTGCGGCCCGCGGGGCATGACGTGCTGCTCGCCTACTTTGGCGGCGGCTACGCCAGAGAGCTCGAGCGCGACGGGGCGCTGGTCGCCGCGGCCCGCGAGGAGCTGGCGCGTCTCTTCGGCGCCGACTTCGAGCGTCGCATCAGGCGGACCACCGCGACGGCGTGGGCGGGGGACCCGTGGGCGCGCGGATCCTACTCCGCGGCGAAGCCAGGCTTCGCGCGTTGCCGCGCGACGCTCGGCCGTCCCCTCGCCGGCCGCGTCTTCTTCGCCGGCGACGCCTGCACGACGCAGACGTTTGGCGAGATCAACGGCGCCTGGGAGTCGGGCGTCGCCGCCGCGCGCGGTGTCGCGGCTGCGCTGGCCGAGCGCGTGGGATCGGACGCCGCGTGAGGGTGCGTCGTGCGCCGTCCACGGATGGTGCCGCCGCTATACACTAGGGATCACGTCGTCGACACGTCACGAGCGGGAGGTGTGGGATGAGTGCTCCGGAGAAGATCTCGGTTCTGAACCCGACGGGCTTCGCGCCGAAGGTGGTCCAGAAGGACCTGGCGCCGCGTCTCGACACGCTGAACGGCAAGACCGTCTATCTGGTCGACTGCCGGTTCGACGACTCGGATGTGTTCCTCAAGCAGATGCAGGCGTGGTTCGCCGAGCACATGCCCGCTGTGCGGACGGTCTTCAAGCCGATTTCGAGCGTGTACCTCAACGATGACCCGTCCACGTGGGAGGAGATCAAGGCGAGGGGGCACGCCGCGATCGTCGGCGTCGGACACTGAAGCACCTGCGCGCCGGCGGTCGCCGCGCACGCGATGACGATCGAAGCGAAGTACGGTGTTCCCACCGTCGCCATGCACACCGACAAGTTCGACCGGGTCGTCCGGTCGGTGGCCTCGGTCAACGGCATGGCCGGGCTCCGGCAAGTGTTCGTCCCGCAGCCGGTCATGGGCAAGTCTGCCCGTGAGCTGCGCGCGTACGTCGATGGGAAGGACCCGCTCACCGGGCGACCGGTCATGCAGGAAGTCATCGAAGGGCTCACGGCGCCGTTGAATGGGGAGAGCGGCGACCGGATCGAGTACGACCGGTCCACGCCGCACCCGCCGCAAGCCCGACGAGATCGTCGGGCGCATGCGGCCGACCCATTTCCGCGAGGCCTGGCAGTACACGGTCGAGAAGGTCGCGGTGAACGCGGTGATGGCCGGCGCGCGGCCGGAATATTTTCCCCTGATCCTGGCGCTCGCCGCGACGGGGGTGAGCGCGCGCGGCAGCACCACCAGCTCGATGGCGGCGATGGCGGTCGTCAACGGGCCGATCCGCCTGGAGATCAAGATGAACGCTGGCACCGGCGCGCTGGCGCCGTACAACCACGCCAACGCCACCATCGGGCGCGCCTATGGCCTGCTCTCGCAGAACCTCCAGGGTGGCTCGGTGCCCGGACTCACCTACATGGGCTCGCAGGGGAACAACTACGCCTACAACAGCATCACGTTCCCCGAGAACGAGGAGCGAAGCCCCTGGGAGCCGTTCCACGTCCAGCGCGGGTTCCGTCCAACCGACAGTACCGTCAGCGTCTTCTCGGGCTGCCGCGCCACCGCCTACACGCTCGGGATTCGCGAGCAGCACTGGCGCGAGCACGTCCGCAACATGCTGCGCGGGATGGATCCGCACATCCCGCCCGTCTTCGTGCTCGACCCGATCACCGCGCGGCAGTTCATCGACCGCGGCGGGTTCACCAAGAAGGACGCGCTGATCGACTGGATCTACGAGAACGCCCAGATGCCGGCCGGCGAGTACTGGGACTATCAGCTCGTGCAGAACTACATCTACCCGCGCGCCACGTTCGGCGAGGAGCCGTGGGCGACGAAGCTCAGGGCGGCGCCGGATCAGATGATCCAGATGTGGAAGCGGGAGGACATCCACGTCGTGGTCGTCGGCGGCGAGACCAACGGCTACTGGCGCATCATGGGCGCCTCGTACGCCAAGACGGTCTCGGTGGACGACTGGCGATGAGCGCGCGACCAGATGTAGGGCCGCGAACTCAGAGGTTCAGCAGCCGCTCGAGGTTCTTCCAGAGGATCGCGTCCTTCTCCTCCTGGCTCAGCGATTCCATGCTGAGGATCCAGGAGACGGGCCAGTCGAGCGCCATGTCGTACGGCCAGTCGGTGCCGAACACCACGCGGTCGGCGCCCACCGTGTCGATGAGGAAGCGCAGCGCCGACTCCGTGTAGACGATGCAGTCGTAGTAGAACTTCCGCAGATAGGTGCTCGGGGGCTTCGCGATGTTGATGCGCGCCTCCGCACGCACCTGCCACCCGCGATCCATGCGCCCGATGCCGTAGCACGTGTACCCCCCGCCGTGGCCCAGCACGATCTTGAGGTTCGGGCACTCGTCCATCACGCCGCCCGACACCAGCGTCGCGAACGTCACCGCCCGGTCCACGAGATTGCCGACCGTGTTCGGCAGGTGATACCGCTTCGTGCGCGGGCTCACCAGCGTCTCGCCGCCTTGATGGAAGAAGATCAGCGCGCCGAGCTGATCGGCGGCCTTCCAGAACGGGCGAAACTCCGCCTCGTCGAGCGTGCGGCCGTTGACGTGATCGTTGATCTCGGCGCCCTTGAGGCCGAGCTGAGTCATGCAGCGCTCGAGCTCCGTGATGGCGCCCCTCACGTCCTGCATCGGGAGCGTCCCCAGCCCCGCGAAGCGCGTGGGCCAGGCCTTCGTCATCGAGCTGATCTCGTCGTTGGTGGCCCGCGCGGTCGCGGCCGCCACCTTGGCGTCGAGGTGGTAGTTGTAGAAGCCGACGTACGGGGAGACGACATGCACGTCGACGCCGAGCGAATCCATGTCGGCCAGCCGCTCCTCCGGCGTCCACTTCGCGCGGGGCGGGAGCACCTGCCGCCGATCCCCGACGATGGCGCACTCCTGGCCGCGCTCGTCCTTCTCGCGCCTGAGCGAGTGCCAGTCGGCGCCCTTCTCCGTGGCCTGCCAGAAGCACTGCGGGGTCAGATGGGCGTGGACGTCGATGCTCCGCATCGCTGCCTCCTGTACCTGCTATCCTGCCTCCCGTGCCCGCACGCGTCGCGGCCATCGGGGTGAGTCACTGGCACTCGCTGTACGACTCCGCCTACCTGCGCCACCTCGTGGCCTTGCCCGACATGCGGCTGGTCGGCATCCACGATCCCGATGCGGCGATCGCCGCCAAGCGCGCGGCGGCGCTCGGCGATCCGCCGATCTTCACCGACTACCGGCGGATGCTGGTCGAGACGCGGCCGGATTTCGTGATCGCGCTCGGCCGACACAGTAGCATGGCCGAGGTCGCGCTCCATCTGCTCGACCACGGCTATCCGTTCCTGATGGAGAAGCCGATGGGCGTCAGCGGCGACGAGGTGAGTCGCGTCGCCGAGCGCGCCGCCGCAAAGCATGCGTTCGTCGCCGTGCCGTTGATCCAGCGCTACCATCCCTTCACCGCCCGGGCCCGCGCGCTGCTCGCCGCGGGAACGCTGGGACCCGTCTCGCACGTGTACTTCCGGCTGAATCGCCCCAGCTCGGCTCGCTATGTCGGATGGGACGCCGGATGGATGCTCGATCCAAAGGCGGCCGGCGGCGGCTGTCTGCGCAATCTCGGCCCGCACGGCCTCGACCTGTTCCTGTTCCTCACCGGTGATGACGCGACCGTCACCGGCGCCCAGCTCAGCGCGAGCGCACTCGGCCAGCCGGTCGAGGACTACGCGTCGGTGCTGCTGCGCTCGACGCGCGGGATCCTGGGAACGATCGAGGTCGGGAACACGTTCCCGCGTGCGGGCACGGACGCGGAATGGAAGGTCGCCGGCCGTGACGCGATGGTGCAGCTGAGAGACGGCACGATCCGGTTGACGGCCGGCGAGAGCGAAGAGGTCACGGCGGGGGAGCCGCCGGAGCCGCTGGCGCTCACGGCGCTCCGCGATGCGCTCGACTGCTGGCAGCGCGGCGCACCGCCGCCGGCGGGTGTTCAGGACTGTTTGCGCGCGGTGCGTCTCATCGACCGCGCGTACGAGGTCGCCGCGCGATCGAGAGGGTGATCGACTCTCCGTGAGCCCGCGTCACGTCTTGGCGACGCGGCTCACGGAGAAGGAGAGCTCGGAGGCTAGGCCTTGCCGACCCGCTGCTCGATGACGAGCTTGATCTCGTTCGCGGCCGCGCGCCAGAGCGTGTGGCCCTTGTCCATGTACGCGTCCTGGACCTGCTTGCGGAACTCGGCCGTCGCGGCGTCCTGCTGCTCCTTGGTCGCCTTGTCGAGCGTGTTCGCGCGAATCTGGGCGGCCTTCGCCGTCGCGGCGTGGGCCCGCTCGAGCCAGCGGCCGATCTCGTTCCAGTTCTGGTCGAAGAAGACCACGACGGGGATCGACTGATAGCCGTTGTTCAGGAACGTGTCGCGCAGGTCGGGCTCCTTGTCGCGGAAGAACACGCGTAGCTCGCAGCCCGGTAGCGCCTCGCACACGTGCGCGATCAGCGGCGAGTTGCGATGGACGTCGCCGCACCAGTTTTCGGCGAGCATCATCGCGTACTTCACACCGCTCAGGCCGCTGAAGGCCTTCTGCTCCTCGGCGGTCAGGACGGACTTGGCGTAGTTGTCCTCGGTGCGGGCCCGCGTATCGCCCATCTGGGCCATGTAATCCTTCCAGGTCAGGCCTTTGGAGAAGCGCTGGGCGTCGAGGGGAATTCTGAGCTGAGCCATCGGGTCTCTCCTTGTGTTGGTGGTTCGACTGCGCGCCCCGCTCTTTATACACCAATCCGGGCGGTGAGGACAGCGGTGGCGGAGGAGCGGGGAGATTCACCGCGGCCATTCGTGATAGAAGTCTCGGCGTGCGTCCGGTCGCTCGTCGCTGGTTGATCGTGGCCGCGCTGTTCACGGTCACCTACGGCATCTCGACTCCGCTCGCCGCCTACGGAGTGTTCCTACCCGTCTTCGCCGAGGCGTTCGCGTGGAGCCGGGGAGCCATCTCGACGGCGTTGTCGGTCAACCTCTTGGTCGGCGGCCTGGCCGGGTTCGCCATCGGCGCCCTGGCCGACCGGCACGGGCCGCGCGTGATGCTCTTCTCCACGCTGGCGCTGGCCGCGGTGGCGTTCGCGCTCGTCTCGACCGTCGACACGCTCGGGGAGCTTTACTTGTTCGTCGGCGTGCTGGGCGGCGTCGGCATGTCGAGCTTCTATCTCCTCAGCACCACGACGGTCACGCGCTGGTTCGGGGCCCGCCGTGGCCTGGCGCTGGCGCTCGTGCTGGTGGGATTCAATCTCGGGTACATCTCGGCCGGGCCGCTGGCGGCGTGGCTGATCGAGCAGCTCGGCTGGCGCATCGCGTACGCGACGCTCGGCATCGGGTGTGGCCTGATCACGATGCTGGCGGCGCTGACGGTACGGCTGCCGCGCGCGGACGAGGTCGAAGGGCCGGCGGACGCGCGCCGCGCCGCTTCGTCGTCCGAGCCGAGCGTGACGCTGGCGGCGGCGCTCGCCGATCCGCGCCAGTGGATGCTGAACGTCGCGTGGCTCCTGCTCGGCGGGCTCGCGCTGATGGTCTCCGTCCACATCGTCCCGTTCGCGCACGACCAGGGAATCAGCCTGGCCGGCGCCTCACTGGCGCTCACCGCCTACGGTATCGGCGCGGTCAGCGGACGCATCGGCTCGGGCGTCGTGTCGGACTGGCTCGGCACGTTCGCGACGGTCCGCGCCGGCTATCTCCTGCAGCTCGTGGCGTTGCTGCTGCTCCTGCGGTTGTCCTCGCACGCCGCGCTCCTCGGCTCGCTGGTGCTGCTGGGGATGGGCTTCGCGGCGGCCGACACGATGCTGGCGAAGGCGGTGCCCGAAGTCTTCGGGATGCGGGCCCTCGGCGCGATCCTCGGCGTGCTCAACCTCGGCTGGCGCCTCGGCGCCGCGCTCGGTCCGGCCGCCGCCGGCTTTCTCTACGATCTGACCGGCTCGTATGCCGTCCCGTTCGGCGCCGCGCCCGCGGTTGTGCTGGCGAGCTGGGGGCTGTTCGCGTTAGGCTCGTCGCGCCGGCGCGCCTGAGCACAGGTCAGCGGGCGGCGAAGGCAACTTCCGAAGGGAGATCAGCGATGGATTGTTGTGGCCACGAAGGACCCGGCGGCGGAGACGCGCGATTCGACGTCGTGAAGGTCGCCGACGGTGTGCACGCCGCGGTGGCGTCGCCGGCGTACAAGGTCAACTGCAACACCGCGATCATCGAGATCGACGACGGGGTCATGATCGTCGACACGCACTCGAAGCCCTCGGCGGCGCGCGTGATCGTCGAGCGGCTCCGCGACCTGACGCCGAAGCCCGTCCGCTACGTCGTCAACACGCACTTCCACTGGGACCACTGGCACGGCAACGAGGTGTACCCGGCGGCCTACCCGGGCGCCGACATCGTCACCAACCAGATCACGCGCGAGGCCATGCTGAAGAAGGGGCTCAAGCGCATCCAGGATCACGTGCGCCAGGTGCCCGCCGAGATCGCCACGCTGAAGGCCGACCTCGCCGCGGCGCCCAACGCCACCCAGCGCGCCAAGCTCGACGCCGATCTGCGCCTCGCCGAGTCGTACCTGCGCGAGGTCACCGCGCTCAAGCCGGCGCTGCCGACGATCGCCTTCGAGCAGACGATGAAGCTCTACCGGCGCGACCGCGAGATCCATCTGCTCCACCTCGGCCGCGCCCACACCGAGGGCGACGTGTTCGTCTATCTGCCGAAGGACAAGGTGGTGATCACCGGCGACGCGCTCATCGGCTGGACGCCCTTCATGGGCGACGGTTATCCCGACGAGTGGGCGGCGACGCTCGACCGGCTCGCGCAGCTCGACTTCACCCACATCATCATGGGCCACGGCAACGTGGCCGGCCGCGAGTGGCTCGGCACCTTCCGGAGCTACGTGCACGAGATGGTCGAGGCCGTGCGGCAGGAGGCCGCGACCGGCGCCACGCTCGACGAGGTCAAGCCGCGCGTCGTCGCGAAGCTGGCGCCGCGCCACGAGAAGGCCTTCGCCGCGTACGCCGACTACCGACCGTGGCGAACGGGCGTTCTCGCCAACATCGAGCGCACGTTCGCGATGGTCAGCTAGACGCGCGGACCGCGAAGGGGGGCGGCATGGATCCCGGGCTCACGCTCACCGACGCGCCCAGCGCCGAGCAGCGCCGGGTGATCGGCGAGGGGCTCCGACGCTATAACGAAGAGCAGGCCGGCTACTCCGACTCGCGTGAGCTTGCGGTGCTGGTGTCCGATCCCGAGACGAAAGAGATCGTGGGCGGGCTGCTCGGGCGCACATCGCTCGGGCTCCTGTTCGTCGACCTGTTTTACGTGCCGAGCAGGCTGCGCGGTCAACGCGTCGGCAGTCGCGTGCTGGCGATGGCGGAAGAGGAAGCGAAGCGCCGCGGGTGCTCGGCCGCGATGCTCGTGACGATCAGCTTCCAGGCGCCCGGGTTCTACGAGCGCCACGGCTATCGCGCGTTCGGGACGATCGAGTCCGGGCCTCCCGGGACGCGTCGAATGTTCATGACGAAGACCCTCGCCTAGCGCGCCGGAGTCAGCCGAGCCGTTTGTGGAGGAAGATCCGGACGTCGTCGGTGCGCGGCCAGCCCGGGAGCTCGCCGATCACGTCGTAACCGTTCCGGCGGTAGAACCCGGGCGCCTGATAGCTGTGCGTATCGAGATGCATCTGGTGACAGCCTCGGCGCCGCGCTTCCGCTTCGGCCTCGGCGAGCAGGCGCGACCCGAGACCGCTCCGGCGCAGCTTCTCGTGGACCCAGAGCGTCTGCACGAACCCGGTCCCTCCCCACGTCCACCCGTGAAGGCCCGCGACGATCGTGCCGTCACCGTCGCGCACGAAGATCGCCAGCGAGCGGCCGTTGTCGACGCCGCTCGTGGCCGCGTTGAACTCGTAGAGCCGGGCGTCGAGGAGCGCGACATCCTCCGGGCGAGCGTTGGCCTCGAACCGGAGGTCTTCGCGCGGGCCCATCCGCTCCGCTACCCCGTGTGCACGGCGTCGGCCTCGAGCTCGAGCGCGCGGATCGTCTCCGCAGTCGGCACGCCCGTCGCCGGATCCCATCCCTGCTCGACGTAGTACTCGGTGACGATCTTGTCCTGCTGCTCGCGGGTGAGCCCCGCGTGTTTGGGCAGGGGATCGCTGAATCGCGCCGGCAGCCGGTCGTCCGCGCGGCTCATACCCTCGCGCAGGTTGAAGAGCCGCGCGAGCGTGAGCCCGCGGTGCGCCGTCGTCACCATCTCCTCCGGCGTGATGTCCCAGCCGGTGACGGCCTTGAGGATCGCGAGCGACTGGTCGTCCTCGTAGGCGAGGAAGTGGCAGAGGCCGATCTGGTTGCGCAGGCCGTTGCGGTTGCTGGTCTGGCGCATGTGGTCGCCGCCGGTGGGGGCCAGGAGATACGAGGCGCGCATGGCCGGCATGTGCCGCGGGTCGTGCATCGCCATCTCCATGCCCTTCACCGTCGTCAGGAACGCCTCGGAGCCGCGACCCAGCCGCTGCGCGGCGCGGAGTGATCCCTCGGCCAGCAAATCGCCGATGCCTTGGCGATAGGCGATCAACTCCACGACCTTGATGACGCCGTCAGCGTCGTGAAAGTTCAGCGGCACGCCGCCGGTGTCCTCGAGAGTGAGGATGCCCTTCTCGAAGCACTCCATTGCCCACGCCAGCGTGGCGCCGAGCGAGACGGTGTCCATCGCAAGGTAGTTGCACATCTCGTTGGACTTGCAGATCGCGACCAGGTCGTCGAGCCCGAGGTTGACGCCGAGCGACGCGAGCGACTCGTACTCCGGCCCGCCGTAGCGCGGGTCGACCCGGTACCGACCCATGGGATCGACCGCCACCCGCGCGCGGCCCTTGTACACGGTCTCCGCGGCGGCGCGCGCCGCCTCCTCGCGCTCCTCGATGTGGACGACCTTCTTGCAACGCACGGAGCACGCGTAGCAGGCGCCCATCTTGACGCGCACCTGGTCGCGCACCGCGATCGCGTCCACCTTGGCGATCGTGTCGGCGGCGCCCATGCGGTAGTTGAGCACGGGCATGCCGCCCTCGAGGCTCTTGCCCTGCATCGCAGCGCCCGTGCCGAACTCGTGGAACGCTCGGTGCTTTTCGTCCATGGTGCCGGAGACCCATTTGGCGATCGTCATGAGTCCGGGCTGGTCGGCGATCTTCACCGACGTCTTGCCGCGGACCGCGATGGCCTTGAGTTTCTTCGAGCCCATCACGGCGCCCATCCCGGTGCGCCCGGCCACCTCGTTCAGCTCGTTGGCGATGCACGCGAATCGCACCAGGTTCTCGCCGGCGGGACCGATCTGGGCGATTCGGATGAGCTTGTCGCCGAGCTCGGCGAGCAGGATGTCTTCGACCTCGCCGGTGATCTTGCCCCAGAGGTGCGAGGCGGCGCGGATCTCGACGGCGCCTTCGTTGATCCACAGGTAGACCGGGGTGGGGGAGACGCCGTGGAAGACGATCCCGTCCCAGCCCGCACGCTTCAGCTCGGCGCCCCAGTACCCGCCGGACTCCGACTCCCCGAATCCGCCGGTGAGCGGCGACTTGGCGCCGACGCTATGGCGGCCCGCGCCCGGCACCGGCGCGCCGGTGAGCACGCCGGGCGCGATTACTAGAATATTGTCGGGCCCGAGCGGGTCGGCGCCCTTGGGCACGTACTTGAGGAGGTAGTGCGCGATCAGGCCGCGGCCGCCCGCGTAACGCCGGAAGAACGCGTCGCCGGGCTCCTCGATCCAGGTCGTGCGGTCCGACAGATTGACGTGCAGGATCTTGTTCCAGTAAGCGTAGCGGTCCATCACGCTCCCCCTTCGTTGAACGAGGTCGCCTCGCCTTCGGCTGCGGCTCCCCCTTCCATTGGACTCAGCAGCATCACGTCGGCGGTGTCGTGTAACGGCGTTTCTCGGGACGCTTGCTCGCCGTCCACCGCGACGGTGATGTCGGCGTCGAGCGCGATGCCGATCGTCGCGAGCAGGTCGTGGACTGTCGCGTGGCCGGGCACCGTGTAGCGCTGCGGGCCGTCGGCGCCGCGCGGCAGGAAACGCCTGAGGTCGGCGAAGAAGGTGACCGTCACCGTGATGGTCCTCGCATCGGTTCGCGCGTCCCTGAGGCCGCCCATCGTAAGTATGCTGGAGTATACTGCCCGACGGCGTCTGACACGGGCGGAAGTTCGAGAGGAGATTTCCTGATGGGACTTGGCTTTGCGGTGTTCGCCGGCACGACCCCCGAGATCATCCGCGCGTCGGCGCGGGAGGCGGAGCGGCTCGGAGTCAACTCCTTCTGGGTCAATCACCCCGGTTCGACCGATGGCCTCGCCGCGCTCGATCACGCCGCGCGGGAGACCCGACGCCTCGAGCTCGGTATCGGCGTGATCCCGCTTCACACGCGCGGGCCCGAGAGCATCGTGCAGGGCGTCACGGCCAACACGCTCCCGCTCGATCGCCTGCTCCTCGGCGTCGGCAGCCCAAACCCGGAGGCGCTCAAGCGCGTGCGCTCGGGCATCGCCGAGCTCCGGTCGAAGCTGTCGACCCGGCTCGTGGTGGCGGCGCTCGGGCCGCAGATGTGTCGTCTCGCCGGCGAAATCGCCGACGGCGTGCTCTTCAACTGGCTGACGCCGGAATACGCGCGCCTCTCCGCCGACCGCGTCCGCGAAGGCGCCGCCGCGGCGCGCCGGCCGACGCCGCAGCTCTACGCGTACGTGCGCGCCGCGCTCGGCCCGGCGGCCGGCGATCGGCTGCAGGAAGAGGCGAATCGGTACGCGGCGATTCCGGCGTACGCGGCCAACTTCGCGCGCATGGGGTTGAAGCCGGTGGAGACCGCGATCGCCGCCGAGAGCCCCGACGCGATCCGGCGGGGGCTCGCCAAGTGGCAGGGGGTCGTGGACGAGGTCGTCATACGCGCGATTACCGCGAAGGACACGGTCGAAGAGCACGTGGCGCTCGTCCGGGCGGCTGCGCCCGCGTAACCCCTTCGTCGGCCGCCTGACCCGCCTCCCGCCTCGATCGAGCGACGGTCCGCTCGCCAGAGTTTCCGGAATGGTCCTGGAATATCCCCTTAGGGTCATTTCTCCCGAAAAGTGGTGAACCCCCTGATCGACTGCATCCGGGGCGCGACGACACAATCGGATCACGCACGATGAGGTAGGGAGGTGAGCGCGGTGCCGACGCAGGTGGTGCTGACCCTCATGGCAACGATCGTATTCATCCTGAGCGTCGTCTTCCGCGTCTGGGGCCAGGAACAAGAGCTCCGGGGCCTCGATGTCGAGGCGGTCTCGCTGTGTCGGACTGGCCCCGATAACGCTCGGGCGCCCTGCATCATCTTGTCGAGGCACGAGGAAGCGCACGTCATCTACGTCGCTGTCTTCACCGTGGACGGTACGGAGATGCAGACGATCGTCCGTCACGACAACGCCAGTGGCAAGCAGGTCGTGGTCTGGTCGAAGGCCGTTCCCGCGTCGTCCGCTGCACAGTATCGGTACGAAAGGTAGAGATGGCCATGGAGACGACCGACACGCTCGATCGCACGATCGTCGAGGAGCTCAAAGCCTTCCTCCTGGAGCGGCGCGCCAGGCTCCAGGAGTCCGTCCGGACGAGGATGGCGGAGCGCCGGGCGGGCGAGCCCCGCTGGAGTCCGGAGGCTGCCACCAACGCGGTCCAGTCGATCGGTGAGGACTTCGAGGTGGCCATGCTCGATCGCGAGAGCCGCGAGGCCGCGCAGATCGACGCTGCGCTCGAACGCCTGGCGCGGGGCGAGTACGGGATCTGCCGCGACTGTGGCGTATTCATGGGGCTCGGGCGGCTCAAGGCGCTGCCCTTCGCCCCGCGCTGCACCGCGTGTCAGGCGGAAGTGGAGGCGGGTGAGCTCAGAAGCGAGGCCGGGTAAGGCTAGCCCGCGCGATACTCCCGGACCAGGCCCTGGTCGAGGATCAGACCGAACCCCGGGGCCTCGGGCACCTCCATCGTGCCGTCCTTGATCGTCGGACGATTCGCCCACATGGTCTGCCACACCGGATCGCGCTCGGGGTCGGCGAAGCACTCCACGTAGGTCCCGTGCTCCACCGCCGCCAGCAGATGGTGGGCGATCTGCGACTCCTCGTGATGTGCCATCTGCACGCCCGCCGTGCCGCACAGCGCCGCGGCCCGCCGCCACTCGGTGACGCCGCCGCACTCCGAGGCGTCGACGTTCACGAAGTCGACCGCGCCCGCGTCGAGCAGCCGGCGCACGCCGTGGCTGGTGATCTCCGACTGGCCGGCGGTGATCGGGATGCGCGTCGCCTGACGGACGCGGGCCATCAGCGCCGCGTCGTCGTACCAGTGGCAGGGCTCCTCGAACCAGCGGATGTCGAGCGGCTCGATCAGGCGCGCGAAGCGGATCGCGTCCTGCGCCGACCAGCCGCGGTTGGCGTCGACCGCCAGGACGAAATCGGCGCCCGCCGCCCGGCGCGCCGCGTCGACTCGCTTGGCGTCCTCCTCGGGCGTGAGCCCGCCGACCTTGAACTTGCAGCCGGCCATGCCGGCCCGGCGGTACGCCTCCATCTCCCGGCCGATGTCAGCGAGCGTCTTGCCTTCCATGTAGTAGCCGCCGATGGAGATGATGGGCAGCCGCTGCCGGTAGCCGCCGAGCAGCGCGCACACGCTTTTGCCGAGCGCCTTGCCGACCAGGTCCCACAGCGCGCAATCGACGCAGGCGATCGCCTCGAGGAGCACCTTGCGGTCCCGGCTCGTGTGGCTGAGGGCGAACAGCGTCTCCCAGATGCGCTCGCCCTCGAAGATGCTCATGCCGCGGACGCGCGGGGCCAGGGTCTCGTGGATCAGCCGCACGATCTCGCGCCCGTGCTCGCGGTTGTCGCCGTTGTAGACCTCGCTGACCAGGCCCGCGTCGGTGCGCATGCGCGTCACGACGGTGCAGCGCGTGAGGACGCTGTAGGTGCTGCCGCCGAAGTTCTTGGCGAGCGGGATGGCGATCGGGATCGCTTCGATGGACTCGATGCGCATGGCCGGGCCTACTCTCCCACGGACCGTGCTAGGCTGTCGAGTCCAGGCGCGCGGAGCTCGCGCGCTCGTCAATGAGGAGGTCCGGTGACGGACGCACTCGACAAGCTGCTGGACGAGCTCGAGCGGTTCGGCCAGGCCAACGACGGGTCCACGACCGAACGGCCGCGTCGGATGCTCAACATCACGCGGGACACGGGCGAGCTCCTGGCGGTGCTGGTTCGCGCGTGCGTGGCCCGACGGGTGCTCGAGATCGGCACGTCGAACGGCTACTCGACGCTGTGGCTCGCGAGTGGGGCCCGCGCGATCGGCGGGAAGGTGACCACGGTGGAGCTCGCGGAGTACAAGATCGGCCTTGCCTCGGCGACCTTCGCCCGGTCCGGCCTGGCCCCATCGATCTCGCTCGTTCACGACGACGCCGGACGCGTGCTGACCCGCTCGGCCGACGCGGCCTTCGATCTGATCTTTCTCGATTCCGAGCGGCCCGAGTACCCGGGCTGGTGGCCGGATCTCCGCCGAGTGCTCCGGCCGGGCGGGCTGCTGGTCGTCGATAACGCGATCTCTCACCCCGAGCAGATGGCGCCGTTCGTGGCGCTGGTCAAGGCGGACAGCGCGTTCGTCACCAGTCTCGTGCCCGTTGGCAATGGGGAGTTTCTCGCCGTCAAAGCCGATCCGGCCTGGAGCCAGAGATGAACATCACGATCCTCGACGATTATCAGGACACCATCCGCACGCTGGCGTGCTACGGCAAGGTCGCCGGCCACCGCGTGACGATCTGGAACGACGAAAGCTCGTCAGGCCGAAGCGGGCCGCCACGCCGCGCAGCTCGTCGACGATCGCCCGCGGCAGCGGGATGCCGTCGCGCGTGCGGGCCGCGAGCGTGCGGTGCCCGCGCTCGCCTGGCATGAGGACCTCGAGAACGCCGGGGGCCTGAGGCAAGGCCTTCAACGCCGCGATCACGCGGTCGACCTCGGATCGGAACGCCTCCGGGTCGCCGAACCGGCGCAGATCGATCGCGAGCACCAGGCCGTTCTGCCGGTGACGGCCGCCCTCGTCGGTGCCCTCCAGCGCCTCGGCGATGATCGGGTTCGAGACCACGAGGCTCGTGATGAGCTCGATCATCAGCGAGAGGCCCGAGCCCTTCGCGCCCCCCTGCGGCAGTAGCGTCAGCGCCTCGCGCGGATCCGTCGTGGGGTTGCCGTTGCGATCGAGGGCCCACCCCGCGGGGATCGGCTGCCCTGTCTTGCTCGCCTGCACGAGCCGGCCGCGCGCGACGACGCCTGTCGACATGTCGAGCACGACCGGCCCGCGCGCGCCACCCGGCACCGCGATGGAGATCGGGTTCGTCGACACGCCGGCGACGCGGGTGCCATGGTAGGCCATGAACGGCGTCGACGCCGACACCGCGATCGCCGCCATGCCGTCCTGCGCCGCCATCAGCGTGTAGTAGCCGAGCGCCGCCGTGTGCGTGGTGGCGCGCACCAGGGCCATCCCGATCCCCGCGTCGCCCGCCTTGCGCACGGCCGCACGCGTCGCGGTGGTCATCGCGATCGGGCCGGCGGCGCGGTCGGCGTCGAAGAGCACGGAGGCGACGGTCTCGGTCTGGACCGCGATCGTCGGCGCCAGGTTCAAGTCGCCGTCGTCGATCAACCGCACGTACATCGGGATCCGCGCCACTCCGTGGGAGTCCACGCCACGCAGGCTGGCCCACACGAGCACGTCGGCGACGGTGGCCGCGTGCACCTCGGACATGCCGGCGCGCTGGAAGACGTCGCGTGTGAAGCGGGTGAGCGCGTCGGCGGTGGCGATGGTGGCCGCGGTGGAAGCGCCGCCGCGGCCGGAGCTCATCGCTTCGCGGGCGTCAGCGGGAAGTATTTCTCGAGCCAGTTGCGCACGAGCGTGACGACGAGCGTGTTGCTCTCCGCGAGCACGAACTGGTCGACCCCCGCGACCAGGTGCAGGTCCGTCGGCTGGCCGGCGTGACGGAAGAGGTCGATCGATTGCTCGGTGGGCGTGACCGAGTCGTTCGCGGGGTGCAGGAGCAGGAGCGGCCGCGGCGCGATCTTGCCGACCACGTCGTTGGCCTTGAACGCGTACATGCTCTCGACGACCTCGAAGGGAAACGCCATGATCGAGCCCGGCGCGACGTTGCTGCGCAGGGTGGGCGGAATGGGCACGATGTCGTAGCGTGGGACCATGATCGACTCGCCCGTCCGCGCCCGCCGCCGCCGGCCTTCCTCCAGCATGCCGCTGAACCGCTTCCAGGCCTCGGGCGACTCGTGTTGCTTGCGGAACTTCTTCTCGCCGTCGCCCCAGCCACCGGCCGAGATGCACGCGGCGACCCGCCCGTCCACGCCGGCGGCGTAGATGGCCACCGCGGCGCCGAAACTCGCCCCCATCGCCCCGATACGGTCAGCATCGATCTCGGGCCGGGTGGCGAGAAACGCGAGCGCGCTCTTCGCGTCCTCGACCTGCTCCAGACAGATCACGCGGCCGCGCGGGCCCTGACTCTCGCCGCAGCCGCGCATGTCGAAGCGGAGGGCCGCGTATCCGAGCTCGGCGAACAGCTTCGCGGTCGTCGTGCTCCCGCCGCTGTCCTTGCTGCTGCCGAACCCGTGCAGGACGAGAAAGGCGGGCCGCCGCTCGCGGGGGGCGCGGCCCTCGGGCAGGTGGAGCACCCCGGCGAGCTTCAGGCCGTCGGATTCGAACGTCACCCGCTCTTCCATGCCGTTCTCCTTGCCGGTCTCACTCGAGGACCATGTCGGCCCGACGTTCATGACGTCAGTTCTTCTTCAGCCGGACCTCTTCGAGAGGCGCCGACCAGGGGTAGGGGTTGATGAGCATCAGCGCGGGGTCCGCCACCCGAGGGCCGATGCCACTCGGCCAGATGTACTCGTAGATCGGTGCGATCCGGACCCGGTCGTGGACGATCTGCTGGATCTGGTGCAGCAGCGCCTCACGCTTCTTCCGGTCGGGTTCTCGCGCTTGCTGTCGGTAGAGCGCGTCGACGTCGGGATAGCCGCCGTAGGCGAGGGCGCCGTCGCTCGGGTAGACCTCCGACATCCGCGAGGCGGCGTTGCCGTACAACGCGCTCGTGCAGACGCACACCCCCTTGAGCTTCTTCGACGCCACCGCCGCCAGATAGGCCCCGCGCTCCATCGGCCGCATCTTCAGCTTGATGCCGACGGCGCCGAGATACCCGACGATCGCCTCGCCCAGCGAGAAATACGGCGGAAGCTGGTGCAGCGCGCCGGCATCGAACCCGTTGGGATACCCGGCTTCGGCCAGGAGCTGCTTCGCCCGGGCGGGGTTGTAGGGGTGGGGCTCGAGGGACAGGGCGAACTCGAAGCTCTTGGGGATGAAGTTCCCGGCGGGTTTCGAAGCCCCGAGCGTCTCCGAATCGCTCAGCGCCTGGCGGTCGAGCGCGTGGCTCGCGGCCAGGCGCACTCGCCGATCAGCCCACGGGGACTTCGGATCCCACTGCTCCAGGAAGTCCAGGAAGAAGATCCCGATGCCCCCGGAAAACGCCAGCTTGAGATTGGCGTCCCGCTTCACCTCCATCGCCTGAGGAGCGTCCAGCAGGTAGGCGATGTCGACCTCACCCCGCTTCAGCATCGCCATCCGCGTCGTCGGCTCGGGCACGACCTTGAACACGATCCGTTTCACCGAGGGCATCTTTCGCCAGTAGCCCTCGTACGCCTCCATGACCAGCTCGACGCCGGGCGTGTGGCTCACGAACCGGTAGGGCCCGAGCCCGATCGGCTGTCGCTTGAAGCCGTCGTCGCCCACCTTCTCGACATACGCCTTGGGCACGATCCAGCCCGCGCCGGTGGCGAGGGTCCCGTAGAACGCCATGAAATCCGGGAACGGCTCGTGGAGGTGAAAGCGCACCCGGTTGGCCCCGACGACCTCGATCTCTCGGACCTTCTCCTTCAGGACACGGGCGCCCTTGGCGCGCTGGAAGCTGAACTTCACGTCCTCGGCGGTGAACGGGTCGCCGTTGTGGAACTTCAGGCCGTCGCGCAGCTTGAACTCGTACGTGCGGTGATCGGCGCTCAGCGTCCAGGACTCGGCCAGGCTCGGGGCCATGAGGTTGCCGGGCATCGGCTTCACGAGCGCATCGTGCATCGCGTAGAGCACCCAGAACGGCGTGAGCTGGCCCACGACCTCGGCCGGGTCGAACCAGAGCGGGGTGAGCGTCACGTAGAGCGCCCACCGGACCTCGCCCTCCGGCTTCGGCTGGGCTTCGGCCGGGCCGGCGAGCCCGCTCGCGAGCAGGGCGCACAGGAGCGCCGCGACCACCACCGCCCGATTCGATCTCCCGATCATTCGCCGTCCCTCCGGGGGCCTTGTACCGCGTTGCCCAGCGTGTGGGCAAGGATTCCCGACGCTCGATACCTCGCGTATACTGCCGCACCATCATGAGTGAACCAATCACCGTCGAAAAGTTCGCGATCGGCCAGTCGGTCCGCCGTCTCGAAGACCCGCGCCTGATCCAGGGATTCGGGCGTTACTCCGACGACGTGAGCCTGCCGCGCCAGGCGTCGGCCGTCGTGGTCCGCTCGCCGCATGCCCACGCGCGCATCAGGTCCATGGACACCTCGGCGGCCCGCGGCGCGCCCGGCGTCCTGGCCGTGCTGACCGGCGCCGATTGGGCCGCCGACGGCCTCGGCGACATGCCGACCGACAAGTCGCGCAAGCGGCGCGACGGGTCGCCGGCGATCGCAACCCCACGACCGGCGCTGATCCGCGATCGCGTCCGGCACGTCGGCGATCCGATCGCCCTGGTCGTCGCCGAGACGCAATCACAGGCCGTCGACGCGGCCGAGCTCGTGGCCGTCGACTACGAGCCGCTGCCCGCGGTGGCCGCGACCGCCGAGGTGACTCGCCCCGGCGCGCCGGCGGTGTGGGCGGACGCGCCCGACAACGTCGCGTTCGTCTGGGAGGCCGGCAATCGCGACGCGGTGGCCCGCGGGTTCGCCGGCGCCGCTCACGTCACGCGCCTCGAGTTCGTCGTCACGCGAGTGGCCGCGGCGCCGCTCGAGCCGCGCGCCGCGGTTGGCGAGTGGGATCGGCGCGCCGGGCGCTACACGCTCCACACCGGAATCCAGGCGCCGCACGGGCTCCGTCAGCTCCTCGCCGACCAGGTGTTCCGGGTGCCGCAGAGCCATCTGCGCGTGATCACCGGTGAGGTCGGGGGAAGCTTCGGGATGCGCAGCGGCGCCTATCCGGAGCACGCGCTCGTGCTGTGGGCGGCCAAGCGGCTCGGCCGCCCGGTCAAGTGGACCTCCGATCGGCGCGAAGGGTTCGTGACCGACGAGCACGGGCGCGACAACGTCTCGACCGCCGAGCTGGCCCTCGACGCGCAGGGTAAGTTCCTGGCGCTGCGCGTCACGATCACGCTGAACATCGGCGCCTACATCACGCCGCGGAGCGCCGGCCCGGGCACAAACAACGTCGGCGGCCTGGCCGGCACGTACACCACGCCGGCGATCCACGTCCAGACCACGGGCGTGTTCTCCAACACGACGCCCACGGGTCCCTATCGCGGCGCCGGCCGTCCCGAGGCGACCTACGCGATCGAGCGCGTCATCGACGTGGCGGCCCATGAGCTCGGCATCGACCCGATCGAGCTGCGTCGGCGCAATCTGATCCCGTCCTCCGCGATGCCGTTCAAGACCGGGCTCCTCTTCACCTACGACTGCGGCGACTTCGCGCGCGGCATGGAGATGGCGCTCAAGCTCGCCGATCGCTCGGGCTTCGAGAAGCGCCGCGTCGAGGCGCGCCAGCGCGGCAAGCTGCGCGGCCTCGGAATCGCGAACCCGATCGAGGTCGCCGGCGGGCCCTACACGGCGATGAACCCGGACACCGCCGAGCTGCGGGTCAATCCCGACGGCTCCGTCTCGCTGTTCACCGGGTCGACGTCGATGGGGCAGGGCAACGAGACCGCCTTTGCCCAGATCGTGTGCGATCGGCTCGGCGTGCCGCCCGAGCGCGTCCAGGTGTTCTGGGGCGACAGCGACGCGCTCGGCGCCGGGCGCGGCAACGGCGGCTCGGGCGCCCTCACCGTGGGAGGCTCCGCGGTCACGCGCGCGACCGAGAAAGTCATCGAGCGCGGGCGGCGGATCGCTGCCAAGCTGCTCGAGGCCGCGCCGGAAGATATCGTGCACCGCGACGGCAAGTTCACGGTGACCGGCACCGACCGCGGCGTGACGTTCGCGAACGTCGCGCGCGCCGCCTACGTGCCGCGCCAGCTGCCGCCGGGCATGGAGCCGGGCTTCAGCGAGGAGGCGGCGTTCACGCCGCCGTCGGTCACGTTCCCCAACGGCTCGCAGATCTGCGAAGTCGAGATCGACGAGGACACCGGCGTCGTGCGCATCGTGCGCCACTCGGTCGTCGACGACGTAGGCAAGATGGTCAATCCGATGCTCGTGAAGGGCCAGATCCACGGCGGCGTGGTGCAGGGCCTGGGGCAGGGACTCTACGAGGAGCTCGCGTACGATTCGTCGACGGGCCAGCTCCTCGCGGGGTCCTTCATGGACTACGCGATGCCGCGCGCCGACGACATGCCGACGTTCGACGTGGACGCCCACGAGGTGCCGACGAAGGTGAATCCGCTCGGCGCCAAGGGCGTCGGCGAGGCAGGCACGGTCGGCGCGCTGCCCGCGCTGCTCAACGCCGTCAACGATGCGCTGGCGCCGCTCGGTGTCCGCCACCTCGACATGCCCGTGACTCCCGAGCGCGTCTGGCGCGCGATCCAGGACGCGAAGGCGCGGCGCTGAGCGCGACGATAGTCCGCGTCATCCGCGGCGGCGTCCTGCTCGATATCCGCGCCCACCGCGCGGAGGCGGCGGACGTGCTGATCGACGGTGACACGATCCGCGAGATCGGCGCCCCCGGGCTCGCCGCGCCGCCCGATGCAGCGGTCGTCGACGCGCGCGGCCTCCTGCTTCATCCTGGGCTGATCAACGCCCACACCCACGCCCATGGCAACCTCGCCAAGGGAATGGGTGACCGCTGGACGCTCGAGCTCCTGCTCACCGCAGGGCCCTGGCTCAGCGGCGGGCGCTCGCTCGAGGACAAGCACCTGAGCGCGAAGCTGGGCGCGGTCGAGATGGTGCTCAAGGGCTGCACGGCCGCCTACGACCTGACGCTCGAGTGGCCGGCGCCCACGCTCGAAGGGCTGGAGGCGGTTGGCGGCGCGTACGCCGAGGTCGGTATGCGCGCGGTCGTCGCGCCGATGGTCGCCGACCGCACCTTCTTCGAAGCGATCCCCGGGCTCATGGACGTTCTCCCCCCGGCCATGCAGAAGGACGTCGAGAAGCTCCGCCCGGCGCCGTGGAAGACGAGCGAAGCCAACATGCGCCAGGCGCTCGCGCGCTGGAAGCTCGGAGCCGAACAGATCCGCCTCGCGGTGGCGCCCACGATCCCGCACCACTGCTCCGACGAGTTCATCAGCGCCTGCGTGGCCCTCAGCCGCGAGCACGGCGTCGGGATGCACAGCCACGTGGCCGAGTCGAAGGTGCAGGCGATCGTCGGGCTCAAGCGCTACGGCAAGACGCTCACCGCGCATCTAGACGACCTCGGCGCGCTCGGTCCGCACTTCACGGTGGCGCACGGCGTGTGGCTCGACGGCGACGACATGCGGCGGCTCGGCGGCCACGGCGCCTCCGTCGCCCACAACCCCGGCAGCAACATGCGGCTCGGCAACGGTCTCGGCGACATGCGCGGCATGCTCGGGCACGGCGTGAACGTCGGGATCGGGACCGACGGCGCCAACTGCTCCGACAACCTGAACATGTACGAGGCGATGCGTCTGGCCTCGTTCGCCTCCAAGGCTCAGCGCCCGGACGCCGAGCGCTGGGTGACCACCGAGGAGGTCGTGCTGGCGGCGACCGAAGGCAGTGCGCGCGCCCTCGGCCTCGAGGGCCAGATCGGCCGGCTGGCGCCTGGCGCCAAGGCCGACATCGTGTTCCTCGACCTCGGGCACGTGAACTGGATCCCGCTCAATGATCCGACCAACCAGCTCGTCCACACCGAGGACGGCGGCGCGGTGAAGCACGTGATGATCGGCGGCCGGTTGGTCGTGCAGGACCGGCGCGTCACGACGGTCGACGTGGCCGCGCTCGCCCGTCAGGTCGAGGCCGCGCGGCAGCGGCTCGCCGGGATCAACGCGCCGGGCAAGGCGCTCTACGAGCAGCTGGCGGTGGTCGTTGGCCGCTTCTGTCCCGGCCTCGCCGCCGTTCCGTACCACATCACGCGCTACGTCGGCGCCTGACCGTCGTGGAACGCCAGATCGCTCATCGGATAGTGCCGCCGATTGAGCGTCCACAGTCGAAGACCGGCAGTGCTCGCCGCGGCGGCGACCAGCGCGTCGGCGATCTGCAGCCCGTGCGAGCGCGAGTAACGTGACAGATAGGTGCCGGCGTGCCGTCCCACGGCGGCGTCGAGCACGACCTCGCCCCGAGCATGGAAGAACGCGTCCGTGATCGCCTCTTCGCCTGAACGAACGCCCGCCCAGATCTCTGCGAACGATATGGCGCAGCAGTAGGTCGGCACGCCGCCGGCCTCGATCGAGCGAATACCATCGCTGATCTCGCGACGGCCACGAAGCACGTCGATGATGACGTCGGAGTCGAGGAGAATTCCCGCTACGGCCGGGGGCGGCGAACCCGGCGCGTATCGCGGCGCAGTCGCCTCACGTACCCTCTGGTGTCGCCGATATCGTTGCGATCTCGCCATAGACCCTCGATCGCGCGCAGCGTCGCTTCGCGCTCGTTCGTGCCGGCACCGTACGCTCGCAGGAGAGCGTCGCGCACGAGCTCGGAGATCGTGCGCCCCTGCTGTCGCGCCAGTCCTTGCAGGCGGCGATGGATCGTTTCGTCGAGATAGAGCTGCGTCCGGACCATCATGATGTATATACATCGCTCAGGGAGCCTGGTCAAGAGAGAGCCCGAAGTCCATCGGCGTTGACGACCTGATGCGGATCGAGCGCCGGCGGATCGGGGATCCCGATCCGCAACACGCCGCCGCGCTGCGGCTGCTGCGCGGGCGCCACCGTCGCGACGCGAGCACCAGCGAGCCCGTCACGAGCGCCACGCAGACCAGGGACCGCCTCATCGCCCGTCGCCTCCAGCGGAGCGTCGCAACGGGCCCGTTCCCTGGAGCGCCCGCCGGCTGTCCTTGAACGCCGTCCGAATCCAATCGATCAGGAGCCGCACCCGCGGGACCATCTTGAGGTCGGGATGGACGAGGAGCCAGTAGTCGGCGCCCAGTTCGGTGATGGGCGCGGTGAGCCGCACGAGTCCCGCGTCGGCGTCGCCGACGAAGCACGGCAGGATGCCGAGGCCGGCGCCCGCGCGGATCGCTTCGACCTGGAGCGAGAACCGTGACGCGCGCACCTGCGGCCGGCGATCGCCGAGGCGCTCCATCAGCCAGGCCATCGAGCGGAAGTATTCATGGGGCGCGTCGTAGGCCACCCAGGGGCAGGCGCGCCATCGCGTGTCGGTTCTCGCCGCCGGCTGAGCATCCACGAGGCTCTTCGCACCGTAGATCGCCGCGGCGATGCTTCCCAGGCCGACCCGGACGAGATGGCCGCGCGCCGGCAGCCCGTGGCGGACGAACAGGTCGGACTCGCGCCGATCGAGATCGGGCTCCATGTGCGATTCGTCGAGCTCGACCGTGAGATCCCGATGCGTGTCGGCCAGGCCGGCCAGGTGCGGCGCGAGAAAGCGCGCGACCCATTCCCCGGTCGTCACGCGCACGACACCGCCGGCGTCGTCGCCGAACGCCATCCGCCGGCGGTCGATCACCGTCGCCGCGTCGGCCACGCCCTGGGCCATCGGTAGCAGGTGCTGGCCGCCCTTCGTGAGCCGATGGCCATCGGGCGTCCGCTCGAAGAGTCGCGTGCCCAGGCTCTCCTCGAGCTGACGCAGGCGGCGGATCACCGTGGGCTGCCCGAAGCCGAGCGCCCGAGCGGCCCGTCGCAGGCTCCCGGCCTGGGCGACGGCGAGAAAGACTCGCAGGTCGTCCCATTGCACGCCCGCCAGCTTAGCAACTTCGCCCGGTGGCACGCGCTTCGAATCCGGAGCGGGGCGATCCGAGGTTGGAGACTGCCGCCGGCGAGCCGGCCGTGGTCGACTGGTGCCAGGCAGTGAGCGCCGCAGGCCGTCGCGGGGCTGGGCCCCGTCGGCCGAGGCGCGCTACGAACGGAGGAACACACAATGCCCGACAACGAGTACATGCTGCAGTTTCTCGCCCGCGAGCGGCTCCGCGAGGCGCAAGCCCGCGCGACACTCTACTCGCGCTTGAACGCGAGGCTCGGCGAGCGTCCCGAACCCGACCGCTGGCGTCGGCTCGCCCTCTGGTGGCGCGTCATGGTCGCCCGGGCGTCGCATCTCGCGCTTCCAAAGTTCGCGAATAGGCTCTAGGCTACCGGCGTGTACCTCGACCCGCGGCTCTGGGCGCTCACGGCCGGCGTGCGCGGCCGGATCGCCGTCACCGTCCTCGTGGGCCTGGCCGCGGTCGCCGCCGGGATCGCGCGGCTGGCGCTGCTCGGCTGGCTCCTGGCCCGCGTGCTGGCCGGCGAGCCGCTCGCCGCGCTGGTCCCCGCGATCGCGCTGACGGTCGGGGCGCTCGCGGCGCGCAGCGCGCTCGACTACGCCCGCGCGATGGTCGCGCATCACACCGCCGCGCGCGTCCAGGGGCGCTTGCGCCAGACCATCTACGCGCAGGTCGCCGACTTGGGCCCGGCCCATTTCGCCCGCGCCCGCACCGGCGACGTGATGGTCTCGCTGGTCGAGGGCGTCCAGCAGCTCGAGGTGTACTTCGGTCAGTACCTGCCGCAGCTCTTCGTGGCCGCGCTGACCCCGCTGCTCATCTTCGCGTTCGTCGCGTTCGTGGATCTGCCCGTCGCGCTCGTCCTGCTGGTGGCGGCGATCGTCATCATGCTGGCGCCCGCGCTCTGGCACGGCCACGATCGGCAGGCCAGCATGGCGCGCAGCCGGGCGTACGCGGCGTTCGGCGCCGACTTCCTCGACGCGGTCCAGGGCCTGGCGACGCTCAAGGCGTTCGGCCAGAGCGGTGCGCGCGCCCGCCAGCTCGGCGAGCGCGCCCACGCCCTGTTCAAGAGCACGATGTGGGTGCTCGGCAGCAACACGCTGGCGCGCGGTATCACCGACACCGGGATCGCGATCGGCGCCGCGGCGGCGCTCACCCTCGGCGCCTGGCGCGTCTCCACCGGCGCGATGTCGCTGCCGGCGTTGCTCGTGATCCTGATGCTGGGGATCGAAGTGTTCCGGCCGCTGCGCGAGCTGCGCACGCTCCTCCACCAGGGCATGCTCGGGACGTCCGCCGCCCGCGGCATCTTCGCGATTCTGGACGCCACGGCCATCGTCCGCGACCATGCGGCCGGCCCCGAGCCCCGGGACGCCGGCGTGTCGTTCGAGGCCGTCACGTTTTCCTATCCCGGTTCGCGGCGCGTCGCCCACGAGGACCTGAGCTTCGCCGTGCGCCCGGGCGAGCGGGTGGCGATCGTGGGGCCGAGCGGCGCGGGCAAGTCGACGATCGCCCGGCTCTTGCTCCGGTTCCACGATCCGGACCGCGGCCGGGTGGCGATCGGGGGCCGGGACCTACGCGCGCTGAGCCTCGACCAGATCCGCCGGCGCATCGCGCTCGTCAGCCAGGACACGTGGCTCTTCCACGGCACCGTCGAGGACAACATCCGCATGGGCAAGCCCGATGCGAGTCCCGACGAGCTGCGGGCCGCCGCGCGGGCGGCGAACGCCGAGGAGTTCATCGCCCGGCTCCCGCAGGGCTACGCGACGGTCGTCGGCGAGCGGGGCGTGCGCCTCTCCGGCGGCCAGCGGCAGCGCATCGCGATCGCGCGGGCGCTCCTGCGCGACGCGCCCGTGCTGGTGCTCGACGAGGCGCTCTCGTCCGTCGACGCCGAGAGCGAGGCGCTGATCCAGGCCGCGCTCGACCGACTCATGCTCGGCCGCACGACGCTCGTCTTCGCGCACCGCCTGTCGAGCGTCGTGGGCGCCGACCGGATCCTCGTGCTGGACCAGGGCCGCCTGGTCGAGCAGGGCACGCACGCCGAGCTGATCGTCCGCGGCGGGGCCTACGCGCGGCTGATGGCCGGCCAGGCGAGGGACGGCGCGGGCGCCGTCGCGGTCGGCACCCGTCCGTCCACGCTGGAGGTCGACGGCGACGACTTGACTGCGGCCGACGGCTTCGCGACGCGGGACGGCGACGCGCACGGCATCGTCGGCGCCGAGGCCGTCGGCTGGCGCGCGGTGCTCGGCACGCTCCTCGACAGGACGCGCGGCTATCGCGGCCGCCTCACGCTGACGTTCGCGCTCGGCGTGGCGCGGGTGACGGCGCTGATCGGCGTCGGTGTCCTCAGCGCGCTGGCCGTCCGCGCCGTCAAGCGCGGTGAGCCGTCGAGCGCGCTGCTCGCGGGCCTACTGGCGATCGCGCCGCTCGCCGGGGCCCTGCACTGGGTCGAGTCGTGGATGGCCCACGACGTCGCCTACCGCTTGCTGACCGACATGCGGCTGGCCGTCTTCCACAAGCTCGACGCGCTCGCGCCCGCCTATCTGACGCGCCGGCGGTCTGGCGATCTGGTCGGCGCCGCCACCCACGACGTGGAGCTGATCGAGTACTTCTTCGCGCACACGGTGACGCCGGCGTTCGTCGCCGTGCTCGTGCCGGCCGCGGTCCTCGTGGTGCTCGGCTCGTTCGGCCCCGCGCTCGCGTTCGTGCTGGTGCCGTTCCTCGTCTACACCGCGCTGGTGCCGGTGCTCGGCCGCGCCCGCATCGACCGCCTGGGCTCGCGCGCCCGGGAGGCCTCCGGCGATCTGAACGCGCACGCAGTCGATACGGTCCAGGGCCTCGCTGAAATCGTCGCCTATCGCCAGGTGAAGGCGTGGGGCGAGGAGCTCGCCGCGAAGGCCCAGCGCTTCCACGAGCTGCGCCTGCCGTTCCTCCGGGATCTCACGCGTCAGACCGCGTTTCAGGAGACGGCGACCGGCATCGGCGGGCTCGCGGTGATCACGACCGGCGCGTGGCTCATCCACCAGGGCCGCCTCGACCCGAGCGCGCTCCCACTCCTCACGCTGCTCGCGCTCTCGGCGTTCGTGCCGCTGTGGGAGGTCGCGCAGGTGGGCCGCCAGCTCGCGGACACGCTCGGCGCGGCTCGCCGGCTCCACGCCATCGACGCCGAGCCGGTGCCGGTGACCGACGGGCCGGGCGTGCCGTCGCCCGTGGCGCGCGGCGCCGCCGCCGTCGAGCTGGCCAGCGTGTGCTTCACGTATCCCGGTCGTCCGCGGCCGGCGCTCGACGGGGTCTCGCTCCGCATCGCCGACGGCAGCACGGTCGCGCTGGTCGGGCCGTCGGGCGCCGGGAAGACGACGGTCGCGAGCTTGCTGCTGCGCTTCTGGGATCCACAGTCGGGGGTGGTGCGGCTCTTCGGTCACGACCTGCGCGAGTACGCGCTCGACGACCTGCGCCGGCGCATCGCGCTGGTCGCCCAGGACACCTACCTGTTCAACGACACGCTGCGCGCCAACGTCCTGCTCGCCCGGCCCGACGCGAGCGCCGCGGCCGTCGATGCGGCCGTCGACCGCGCGGCGCTCGGCGACCTCGTTGCGGAGCTACCGGACGGCCTCGACACGATCGTCGGTGAGCGCGGCGCTCAGCTCTCGGGTGGCCAGCGCCAGCGCGTGGCGATCGCCCGCGCGTTCCTGAAGGACGCGCCGGTCCTGATCCTGGACGAGGCGACCTCGCACCTGGACGCGATCAGCGAGGCGCAGGTGCGCGAGGCGCTCGAGCGGCTCGCGCGCGACCGGGCCACGCTGGTGATCGCCCACCGCCTCTCGACGGTGCGCGACGCCGACGCCATCGCGGTTCTGGACGCCGGCCGCGTCGCGGAAATCGGCCGCCACGCCGAGCTCCTCGCCCGCGGCCACCTCTACGCGCATCTCGTCGCCCGCCAGCTCGCGGGCACTTCCGCCGCCGCGGCAGGAAGCTGACCGCTGGGCCCTTCGAGGCCCCAGCCCGCGCGCCCAACCGAGGGGCGCCACGGCTGTGCCGGGGCGTCCCGAGCGCGGGGGTCGAAGGGGGCCCTTCGAGGCCCCCTTTGTAATCAGATGATGTTCCAGCGCGAGCGCGGGAACGAGGTGCCGGTGCGCGCCATGAGCTGCTCGCCGACCGCCTGCACCTTGGCGTAGAGCTTCGGCTCGTCGACGAAGGTCTGCTTGTACGCGTCGACGGTCACGTGGCCGTCGATGATGACCGTGTGCACGCTCCGGCCGTCGGCGTTGTAGACGAGGTTGTTGACGGGATTGAAGAGCGTTTGCCACTCCGGCCGCTGCGTGTCGAACAGTACCAGATCGGCCTTCTTGCCGGTCTCGATCGAGCCGATCTCGTCGGCGATGCCGAGCGCCTGCGCGCCGGTGAAGGTCGCCATCTCGAGCGCGCTCTCGGCCGGGATCAGGCGGGTGTCCTGACGCGCGTCCTTGTACTGGAGGGCCGCCATGTTCATGGCGCGCACGATGTCGAGGTGGTTCGAGTTGTTGGGCGAGTCGCAGCCGAGCGCGACCTTGACGCCCTTCGCCAGCAGCTCCGGCATCCGGCCGTGCTCGGCCACGCCGCGGCCGCCCTTGGCCGCGGTGACGGGACACATGGCGACGGTCGCGCCCGTTCTGACCAGGCAGTCGATCTCCGCGTCGACCAGGCCGAGCGAATGCGCGAGCACCACGTTGGACCCGAGCACGCCGATCGACTCGAGGTACTCGGTCGGCGTCTTGCCGTGGCGGGCCTGGTAGTCCTTGAGCGCCTGTGGCCCGCTCCCGTGATGCAGGGTGAGCGACGTGCGGCGCTCGTCGGCCACGCGCTTGAGCGCGGTCATGAGCCCGGCGGAGCACGTCTCCGGTGAGAAGGGCATGGCCCACGCGCGAATCCGGCCGTCGAGGCGGCCGTGCCACTTTGCGATGAACGCCGACGTGCGCTTGACGGCTTCGTCGGTGGTATAGCGCGGCAGCGGAAACGGCGCCTCGCGGTCCGACACGCACTCGCCGAGGATCACTCGGAGCCCGGCGTCCTGGTACGCCTGCAGACACGCGTCAGGGAACTTGGTGGACCCGGGATCCACGAAGCAGACCGTGCCGTTCTTCACGAGCTCGACCAGGCCGAGCAGCGTCGTGAGGTATTCCTCCTCCTCGGTCATGGCCATCTGGAGCTTGAACACGTGGGCGAGCGGGCTCGCGAGGTTGTCGGGGAAGATCCCGCGCACCGCGTGGGCGTAGCTGATGTGCATGTGGCCGTTGAGGAAGCCCGGTGTCACGACCAGGTGCCGCCCGTCGATCACCCGATCGGCCCGCGCGTCCGCCAGCCCGGCCGCCTTGCCCAGGCGGATGATGCGGCCGTTGTCGATGATGATCGAGCCGTTCTGGATGATCCGCCGCTCGCGATCGACGGTGAGGATGTAGCGGGCGTTGTCGATCTTGAGGCTCATCACCGTCCCTGGAATTGCGGCCGGCGCTTCTCCGAGAACGCCTTCACCCCTTCCTGATAGTCCTGGCTGTTGAAGCAGTCGGCGATCAGCTTGTCCAGCATCGGCAGGTCGCGATCGCCGTCGGGCCGCACCAGCTGCTCCACGGTCGCCTTGGCCGAGCGCAGCGTGAGCGGGGCGTTGCGGGCCATCATCAGGGCGTAGTCGCGGGTGAAGCTCTCCAGCTCGGCCTTCGGCACCACCTGATTCACCAGCCCCATGCGCAGCGCGTCCTGGGCGCTGAAGTCGGTGCGGGCCGTGAAGAAGATCTCCTTCACGTACGCCGGCCCGACCAGGTTCATCAGCTTCTCCATGCCGCGATAGTGGTAGCCGAGGCCCAGCCGCGCGGCCGGGATCCCGAAGCGCGCCTCGTCCGACGCGATGCGCATGTCGCAGCCGATCGCGATGCCCACGCCGCCACCCACGCAGTAGCCGTGGATCATCGCCAGGAGCGGCTTGGTCAGCATGCCGAGCGAGTCCTGGCCCGCCGCCGAGATCTTCGCGTACTCCTCCTGGTCGGCCATGTTGCGCCGGCGCTCCTTGAACTGCGAGATGTCGGCGCCGGCCACGAACGCCTGATCGCCGGCCCCGCGCAGGACCACGACGCGGATGGCGTCGTCGGTCGACAGCTCGCGGACGTATTCCGGCATCCGTTGCCACATTTCTAGACTTACCGCGTTGCGCTTCTCCGGCTGGTTGAAGATGATCCAGCCGATCGGCCCGTCCTTCTGCAGCAGGAGCTTCGGCGTCTCGCTCATGGCGTCTCCCCGTCGCTTACGAAATGGATGGCGTCAGACCTACGGTGTATCGCGTCGGCGCGTGTGACGCAAGGGCGACCCGAGGCCGGCTCGGGCGCGCTTCCACCGGAAGGGCGGGTGCGCTATCCTCTGCGGCCACAAGGGCAATAGCATGGATCGCTGGCCCGGCAGCCCCGTCAGGTATCCGGATCCCGCCGTGCAGGTGATCGATCCGAGCTTCGCGAAGTACCGGCTCAACCTCGCCGCGGTCGAGCGCCTCGCGACCGGATTCCGCTGGGCGGAAGGCCCGGTCTGGTTCGGCGACGGGCGCTTCCTGCTGTGGAGCGACATCCCGAACAATCGGGTGATGAAGTGGGAGGAAGAGACCGGCGCGGTGTCGGTCTTCCGCAAGCCCTCGAACAACACCAACGGCAACACGCGTGATCGGCAGGGGCGTCTGGTGTCCTGCGAGCACGATGCCCGGCGCGTGACGCGGACCGAGCACGACGGCACGATCACGGTGCTGGCCGACAGCTATCAGGGCAAGCCGCTCAACTCACCCAACGACGTCGTCTGCAAGTCGGACGGCTCGATCTGGTTCTCCGATCCACCGTTCGGCATCCTCGGCCACTACGAGGGCCACCCGGCGGCGGTCGAGCTCTCGACGAACGTCTACCGGGTCGACGCCCGGACCGCCGAGCTGACCGTCGCGACCGATACCGTGCCGCGGCCGAACGGGCTCTGCTTCTCGCCGGACGAATCGAAGCTCTACGTGGTCGTGAGCGGCGCCGAGCCGCGCGAGATCCGGGTCTTCGACGTCGTGGAAGGGGCGAGGCTCGCCAACGGCCGGGTCTTCATCAACTGCGGAAACGGAGTTCCCGACGGCTTGCGCTCGGACGTCGACGGCAACCTCTGGTGCGGCTGGGGCGGCGGCGAGCAGGAGGACGGCGTGGCCATCTTCAACCCGGCCGGCAAGCGCATCGGGCGCATCTCGCTCCCGGAGCGATGCGCGAACCTCTGCTTCGGCGGGGTCCGACGCAACCGGCTCTTCATGGCGGCCAGCCAGTCCGTGTACGCGCTTTACGTCAACACGCAGGGCGTGGCCGGCGGGTAGCGCGCTCAGCCGCGCGTGATCTGTGATTACCCCGGAGGTAATGGCCACCGCGCACGAGAGCCGCGGCCCGAAGCGGAGGAGTAGAATGGCGGCCTCTAGCGAGAGGGAGGGACCGCGCGCATGACGATCAAGGGCAAGGCGTACATCGCGGGAGTGTACGAGCATCCCACGCGCAACGCCGACGACAAATCGCTGGCCCAGCTGCACGCCGAGTCCGCGATGGGCGCGCTGGCCGACGCGGGGCTGACCAAGGACGACGTCGACGGCTACTTCTGCGCCGGCGACGCGCCGGGGCTGGGACCGCTCTCCATGGCCGATTACATGGGCCTCAAGCTCCGGCACATGGACACGACGGAAACCGGCGGGTCGTCCTACGTGATCCACGTCGGCCACGCCGCCGAGGCGATCGCGCTCGGCAGGTGCAGCGTCGCGCTGATCACGCTCGCCGGCCGACCCCGCGCCGAGGGCATGGCCACCGGCACCGTGCCGCGCGCGCCCGTCGCCGCCTCGCCCGACGCGCCGTTCGAGTACCCGTACGGGCCGACCGTCGCGAACCAGTACGGGATGGCGGCGATGCGCCACATGCACCAGTACGGCACGACCAGCGCCCAGCTCGCCTGGATCAAGGTCGCGGCCTCGCAGCACGCTCAGCACAATCCCAACGCGCTGCTGCGCGAGGTGGTCACGGTCGAGGACGTCATCAACTCGCCGATGATCGCCGACCCGCTGCACCGGCTCGACTGCTGCGTGATCACCGACGGCGGCGGCGCCATCGTCGTCGCGAAGCCCGAGATCGCGCGGAGCCTGAAGCGCCCCCTGGTGAACGTGCTGGGCGCCGGCGAGGCGCCCAAGCATCAGATGGGCGGCAAGGTCGACCTGACCTACTCCGGCGCGGTCTGGTCCGGTCCCGCGGCGTTCGCCGAGGCCGGCGTGAGTCACGCCGACATCAAGTACGTGTCGATCTACGACAGCTTCACGATCACCGTGCTGATCACGCTCGAGGATCTGGGCTTCGCGGCCAAGGGCCAGGGCGGCAAGCTCGTGGCCGACGGCAACCTGATCTCGGGCGTGGGCAAGCTGCCGTTCAACACCGACGGCGGCGGGCTCTGCAACAACCACCCCGCCAACCGCGGCGGGCTCACGAAGGTGGTCGAGGCGGTGCGACAGCTTCGCGGCGAGGCGCATCCCAAGGTCCAGGTGAAGAACTGCGACATCGCGCTGGCGCACGGAACCGGTGGCTCGCTCGGCACGCGCCACGGTAGCGCCACCGTCATCATGGGCAGGGAGTGACGCGATGAGCACGGTCGAGCGGAAGTACCCGGCGCCCGCGGTCAACCCCGAGATCAAGCCATTCTTCGACGCCGCCGCCGAGGGCAAGCTGGCCCTCAAGAAGTGCGCGGCCTGCGGCCAGATCCATCACTATCCGCGCGCGATCTGTCCTTTCTGCGGAAGCGAACGCACGGAATGGATCAGCGCGTCGGGCCGCGGAACGATCTACTCCTTCAGCGTCATGCGTCGCGTGCCGGTACCGTACGCGATCGCCTACGTGACGCTCGAGGAAGGCGTGACGATGATGACCAACATCGTCGACTGCAGCCTGGACGCGATCCGGATCGGTCAGCGCGTGAAGGTCGTCTTCAAGCCGACCGACGGCGGGCCGCCGGTCCCGATGTTCGGCCCGGCCTGATCGTCCGCGCCGGCCCCGGGCGCGGCTCAGAACACATGGCCGAGCTCTACGACGAGATCGGGATCGGCTATCGGGACCGCCGCCGTGCCGATCCGCGCCTAGCGGCGGCGATCACTCGCGCAGCGAAGCGCTGAGGCGGGAGCGTGTTCCTCAGCCGCAAGCCACCGCGTAGACGTCCTGGACCGTGTCCGGCAGCCGCCATTCCTTCCAGCTCTTGCCGCCGTCGCGGGTGCCGAAGACCTGGCCCTGGCGCGCGACGCTGTACACCTGGTCGGGATCGCGCGGGTGCAGCGCCACCGCCATCATCGTGCTCTCGGCCTTGATGCCGTGGTCGATGCGTCGCCAGCTCTGCCCGAGGTCGTCGCTGCGATAGAGCGAGCCGTCGGTGCTGCGCGCCGCCGGGCTGAGCGCGGCGACCAGCGTCCGGGCGTCGTGCGGCGAGACCTGCACGTCGCGCGCGTACGTCAGCGGCGAGAAGCGCCCGATCTCCATGTCCTGCCAGGTGCTGCCGCGGTCGGTGCTGCGGAAGAGGCCCATGCGCACGGCGAGAAAGACCGTGCCCGGCTGGGCGCTCGACACGGTCAGCGCGTGCGCGTCCAGCATGCCCTCGTTCTCGCTGTCGCTGCCGATCTTGCTCTTGAGGTTCGGCCGCTGGGCGAGGTTGACCAGGTCCTGACCCACGTCTTCCCACGTCTCGCCGCGGTCACGGCTTCTCAGCACTCCGTCGACCTCGAGCCCGGCGTAGACCTCGTCGGGGTTCGACGGATCGATCGCCATGCGGATGACCCGGCACGGGAAACCCATCTGGACGCGCCCCGGCGAGGTCACGCGCGGGAGCTTGCGCCAGCTGTCGCCGCCGTTGTCGCTCCGGTAGATCGCTACTGGAGAGGTCCCGAGGTACATGACCCGGGGATCACGCGGATGGATGAGGATCGACCACACCTCGAGCCCCGGGTCGGGGAAGGGGAGCTTCTCCCAGCTGTCGCCGCGGTCGCGGCTCCGGTACGGCCCGTCCTGCGAGCCCGCGAAGATCACGTTGGGGTCGGTCGGGTGAATCGTGATCGTCTGGACGTCCATGCGCTCGGGCAGCCCCTTGCGAAGGAGCTCCCAGTGGTCGCTGCCCACCGATTGCCGGAAAATCCCCGACAGCGCCCCACGCATCCGCGCCGCCGCTCCGACGTAAACGTGCGAGAGTCCTGACGAGTTCGCCATGATGGTCTCCTTATCTATCGGTCACGCGGGATGTCGCCATGGCCTAGGACTGTACCATCCTCGCTGACGGTCGAGGAAAGCAGTTGACGCGCCCCTGGGTCCGGGCTTAATGAAGCCCTGACCCGCGTTGGGCGGGCTGGCAACCCACACCGTCGAAAGGAGTCGCACGTGATTTACGAGATTCGCACCTACCAGATCGCGCCGGGGAGCCTCGGCGAAGTCGAGAAGCGCTTCGGGGACGCCTACCAGTACCGGAAGAAGTATTCCGAGCTGACGGCCTTCCTGCACACCGAGGTCGGGCCGCTCAACGAGATCGTCCACATCTGGGGGTATAAAGACCTCGCCGATCGCGCGCGCGTCCGTGGTGAGGCCTCGAAAGAGACGAACTGGCCGCCGAAGATCCAGGAGTTCATCCGCCAGATGCGCTCAGAGATCGTTGTGCCGTTCTCGTTCATCCCCGAGCCCCGTGCCGGGAAGCTGGGCCCGGTCTACGAGTTCCGCTACTACACGCTGAAGCCGGGCACGCTGCCGGACACGGCGAAGGGCTGGGAGTCCAAGATCGGCGAGCGCTCGAAGCTCTCGCCCATCGTGTTCGCGGGCGGCGTGGAGTTCGGCCGCGCCAACGGCTTCGTCCACATCTGGGGCTACTCGTCGATGGACAACCGGATGCAGGTGCGCGAGGAAGCGCGGAAGAAGGGCGTGTGGCCGCCGCCGGGCGGCGCCGATCGGCTGCTCACGCAGGAGAACAAGATCCTCCTTCCGTCCGCCTTCTCTCCGCTACAGTAGTCGAGACTCTGCGCGGAGCGCTCGTCGCGAGGGTCACGCGGCCCCTCGCGGCGAGCGCGCCCTTATGAGAATCGGCGTCGACATCGGCGGTACCTTCACGGATCTCGTGGCGCTGGACGAGGCGACGGGCACGGTCGTTACCACCAAGGCCCTCAGCACGCCCCGCGAGCTGCTCGCCGGCGTCCTGCGCTGCGTGGACCAGGCCGGCGTGCGGCTCGCCGACTGCCGGCTGGTCATCCACGGCACGACCATCGGGATCAATGCGCTCGTGGAGCGCAAGGGCGCCACGACCGGCCTCGTGACCACGGAGGGGTTCCGCGACGTCCTGGAGATCGGCCGCGGCAATTTCTTGCGCATGTACGACGTGCTCTACCGCCGTCCCGCGCCGCTCGTGCCGCGCGGCCGCTGCCAAGAAGTCCCCGGGCGTCTGACCGCGACGGGCGACGTGCTGGTGGCGCTGGACGAGGAGGCGGTGCGAGCCGCCGCGCGCCAGCTCGCGGCCGACGGCGTCGAGTCGGTCGCGATCGTCTTCTTGTTCTCGTATCGCGATCCGTCCCACGAGCAGCGCGCCGCCGAGATCGTGGCCCGCGAGCTTCCGGGCGTCGCCGTCTCGGCGTCGCACCGGATCACCCAGGAGTGGCGCGAGTACGAGCGCACCAGCACGACCGTCGTAAACGCGTACGTCCAGCCGATCATGGACCGCTACCTCGGCGCCTTCCGTCGGGGGCTCGAGGGCCGAGGCTTCCGCGGTCAGCTCCTGGTCACCGAGTCGAACGGCGGCGCCTTCTCGCTCGACGCCGCGCGCTCGAAGCCGGTGCACACGATGGAGTCCGGGCCCGCCGCCGGCGTGACGGGCTGCGCGCGTCTGGCCACCGTGTTGGGCGCCGCCCGGCTGATCTCGTTCGACATGGGCGGCACCACCGCCAAGTGCGCCATCGTCGAGCGCGGCCACGTGCAGACGACCGACGAGTACCAGGTGGACGGCCATCCCATTCGCATCCCGGTGATCGACATCGAGGAAGTGAGCGCTGGCGGCGGGACGATCGCGTGGATCGACCCGGGCGGCGCGCTCGCCCTCGGCCCGCAGAGCGCGGGCGCCGATCCCGGGCCGGTGTGCTACGCGCGGGGCGGCGCCGAGCCGACCGTCACCGACGCCAACCTCGTGCTCGGTCGGATCGACGCCGCCCGGTTCCTCGGGGGCACGATGCCGCTCGATCTGGCGGGCGCCACCCGGGCCATCGACGAGAAGGTCGGTGCGCCGCTCGGGCTCCAGCGCGCGACCGCGGCGGCCGGCGTGGTCCGGCTGGCCGACGTGAAGATGGCGCTCGCGGTGCGCAGCATCACCACCGAGCGCGGCCTCGATCCGCGCGACTACACGCTGGTCGCCTACGGCGGCGGCGGACCGCTCCACGCCGTGGCGATCGCGCGCGAGCTCGGGATTCCCCGCGTGGTCGTTCCGCCGTCGCCCTCGACGTTCTCGGCCTGGGGGATGCTGGCGACCGATCTGCGCCATGATCTCGTGCGCACCGTCATCGAGCCGCTCGAGCGCACGGACGCCGCCTGGGCCGAGGCGCGCTACGGCGAGATGCAGCGCGAGCTCCAGTCGATCCTGCCGGCGGTCGGCGTGCCCGTCAGCCACCGCGCGGCCGACCTTCGCTATCTCGGGCAGGAGCACACGGTGACGATCGTGATCGAGAATCTCGGCGACTGGGCGGAGCTACGCCAGAAATTCGACGCCGCTCACCAGCGGGCCTACGGGTACGCAGCGCCGGATGTGGAGGTGCAGCTCCTGAACCTCAGACTCACGGTTGTCTTCCCGCTCGACCCGCCGCGCCTGCCCACCCTCGAGCGTCGCCCCGGTGGCGCGCCCGCGTTCGAGACGCGCAAGATCTACTCCACGGTCGTCGAGGACCTGCTCGAATATCGCGTCTATCAGCGCGACCACCTACGCGCCGGCGATACCGTTACCGGGCCCGCGGCAATCGAAGAGTCGGGCACGACCACGCTCATCGACACCGGCGACACCCTTTCGGTCGAGGACCACGGCAGCCTGATCATTCACGTCGCGGCCGTCGAGGCGATGGGGGGTGTCGGGGGGAGCGAGCATCGCTCCCCCCGACGTTAACAAAAGCATTGCTCCCCCTGACAATCAACAACATCACCACCCAAATCATCCGGGCCGCGCTCAACGCCGCGGCCGAGCGCATGCGGATCACGATGATCAAGACCGCGTACAACCACATCATCAGCGAAAGCCTCGATTTCGGGTGCGCGATCTTCGATCCCGACGTGCAGATGATCGCGCAGGGCGTCGGGCTGCCCGTCTTCCAGGGGCACCTCGGGTTTCCGATCCAGGCGACCATCGCGGACCGCGGCATCGACGCCTTCCGCGAAGGCGACGTGTTCATCCACAACGATCCGTATACCGGCAACGGCAACCACCTGAACGACGTCGCGATGTCGGCGCCCGTGTTCTGGGAAGGGCATCTCACCGGTTTCGTGGCGGTGAAGGCCCACTGGAGCGACGTCGGCGGTCCGGTGCCGAGCAGCATGCAGGTGGGCTCGACCGATTTTCGCCAGGAAGGGCTCCGCTTCCGCTCGGTCCGCCTGGTGAGCCGCGGCGAGCTGAGCGAAGAGGTCATGCGGATCATCGCCGGCAACATCCGCACCGAGAGTGGCACGCTCAAGGACATCCAGGCCATGCTCGCGGTGTGCCGGGCGGGTGATACCTTCTTTCGCGAGGTCCTCGCCAAGTACGGCCGCGACACGGTGCTGGAGGCGGCGCGCGTCTACATGGAGCAGTCCGAGCGCCGCACGCGGCACGCGCTGGCCCGGATCCCCGCCGGCGTCTATCGCGCCGTCGGGCACTTCGACAACGACGGCATCACGCTGGACCGGCCGGTGCGCGTCGAGATGGCGATCACCGTGACCGACGGCGGTATGACCGTCGACTTCGCGGGCTCGGACCCTCAAGTAAAGGGACCGTTCAACTGTGGCGACGCGATCACGATCAGCGCCTGCCGGATGCTGATCAAGTGCCTGACGACGCCGCTCGATCCCGTGGACGAGGGCTGCTTCCGGCCGCTCACCGTGGTGATCCCGCCGCGCTCGGTGCTGGCCGCTCAGGAGCCGGCGCCGACGGCGCGCTACTACGTGCCGGTCAATCTGCTGCTCGATCTCGGGCTGCGCGCGCTGGCGCCGGCGATGCCCGACGCGGTGCCCGCCGGATCCTACGGCGACCAGATGCCGACGATCGCGTTCGGCACGCATCCCGAGACCGGCCGGCTCTTCATCCAGGGTGATCTCAACGCCGGCGGCACCGGGGCGCGGCCGGCGTTCGACGGCGAGTCGGCGATGATCATCTTCGCGGGCTCCACCGCGCGCAACAACCCGGTCGAGGTCGTGGAGTCGCGGCTGCCGTCGATTCGCATCATGCGCTACGCGCTGCGCCAGGATTCGGGCGGCGCCGGCCGTCATCGCGGCGGCCTCGGCATCGAGCGCGAGTACCAGTTCCTGCTGCCGGCCTTCATCACCTTCAGCCTCGAGCGCAAGGCCACACCGCCGTGGGGGCTCTGGGGCGGCAAGGACGGGGCCGTGAACGGCGTGGAGATCACCGCGCCCGACGGCGCCACGCGCCACGTCCGCAAGGCCACCCAGCACCCGATCGCGGCCGGGGAGACCGTCCGCATCATGACCGGGGGCGGGGGAGGCTTCGGCCCGCCCTCGGAGCGCGATCCCGCGGCGGTCCGTCGCGACGTGCGCGAGGGGTACGTCTCACCAGAGGCGGCTCGGCGCGACTACGGCGTCGGGGCGCGCGGCGCATCCGGGTAGTCCCGCAGGGCCAGCGTGACGGCAAGCGCGCCATACGTCGGGTACTTCGGCCTCCGCGAATCCCCGTTCTCGCACACACCTGACAGCCGCTTCGTCTATCTCGGCGCGCGCCACAAAAAGGCGCTCGCGCATCTGCGGCGGGGCATCGAGGAGCGGGGCGGCGTCGTGCACCTCACCGGAGAGATCGGCATCGGCAAGACCACGCTGTGCCGTCTGCTCCTCGATCGGCTCCCGCAGGGCGTCCACGCGGCGCTCATCCCCGACCCGGCGCTCACGCCCGCGGAGCTCCTCTTCACCGTCTGCGACGAGCTTGGCGTGAAGCACGAGCGCGCCGCCGGCGGCCAGGCGATCCTCGTCGACGCGCTCCACGCCCATCTGCAGGCCGTACGCGCCAGCGGGCGACGCACGGTCCTGATCGTCGACGAAGCCCAGAATCTCGGCGTCGGCGCGCTCGAGCAGGTCCGCCTGCTGGCGAACCTCGAGACCGGGACGCAGAAGCTCCTCGAAATCATCCTGGTCGGGCAGCCGCGGCTGATCGAACTCCTCGGCGTCGAGGTGCTGCACGGACTCTCACCGCACATCACCGCTGGGTACTATCTGTTGCCCTTCGCCGAGGACGATACGTTCACCTATGTGTCCCACCGGCTGACTCAGGCCGGGGCTGGCCGGGACCTCTTCGAGACCGACGCGATCCGTGAGGTCTATCGCCTGTCGGGCGGTGTGCCACGGCTGATCAACGCGATCTGCGATCGTGCCCTGCTCGGCGCGCACGCTCAGCGGCGGGAAACGGTGGACCCGCCGACCGTACGCGCAGCGGCCCACGAGCCGCTCGTGGAGTCCGGACTCCCGGCCTTCGATCGCGCGCCGGCTGGCCAGGCGCTGCCGCAACGCGCCACCACGCCGGCCCGGCGGCCGCTCTGGCCGTGGCTCGTGGCCGCCGGGCTCGTTATCTACGTGCTCGCGATCGGCACCGTCCTGGTCGTCACCCGCCCTTCCGACCACAGGGTCGTCGCGCCTCCTCCGGCCCCGGTCGAGAAGCGCGCGGCCGCGCCCACAACGGAAGAGCCCACGGCGCCTGCGCCGTCCGCCGAGCGGCGCGACCCGGATCGGACGAGCCCACCGCCGGCGATGCCCGCCGTCCCCACGCCTGCGCAGGCGCCTCCGACCCTGCCGGGGCTGACCGCCGCGCCGGAGTCCACGGCACCCGCGCAAACCCCGGCGCGACAGGCTTCTCCGGGCGAGCCGACGACGCCGGCGACGCAAGTCGACCCGCCGGAGTCGGGGTTCAAGATCGACATCCTGGTCTGGGGGCCCGACCCGAAGGAGCGGATGGTCTACGTGAACGGTCGCAAGTACGTCGAAGGCGAGACGATGGAGAATGGCGCCGTCATCGAGCACATTGTCGAGGACGGCATCGTGCTGGCCCACCACGGCGAGCGCATCCTCGTGCCGTCAGACTCCGCGCGCGAGTACGGCCGCTGACGCGCATGGCGCACGCTCGGACAGCGAGGACCAATCGCTAGAAACCCCTGCGCGGCTGGCGACCGCCCGAGATGTCTGGGGCGGAATACTGAACGGCGCACGGTTTATACTCGGGCGCGTGACCAGCCGGGCGATCCGCTGCGGCACCCTGTTCGACGGCACCGGCGCGGGGCCGCTGCGTGACGCCCTCGTCGTCGTGCAGGACGGCCGCATCGCGTCGGTCGGCCCCGCGGCGACGACCCCGGTGCCCGCCGGCGCCGCGACGCTCGACCTGACGAACCGGTTCGTGATGCCCGGCCTCGTCGACTGCCATAGCCACGCCTCGATCGTGCCCGGCCTCGGCGATCAGCTCGGCCAGCTCTGCCGCTCCCCGGTGCCGCAGGCCCTGGCCGCCACCGCGAACTTGAGAACGGATCTCGCGTCGGGGACGACCACCATGCGCGTGATGGGCGAGGAGCACTTCCTCGACCTGGACGTCCGCGCCGCGGTCGAGGCCGGGATCGTCGTCGGTCCGCGGCTGCTGGTGGCCGGGCGGGGCCTCGCGGCGAGTAACGGTCACGGACGCGCGCTGGCGAGTTACGACGGTGTCGACGAAGTCCGCCGTGGCGCCCGCGAAAATCTCCGACGGGGCGCCAACCACGTGAAGATCTTCGTCACCGGCGGCGTGAGCTCGCCGGGCGCCATGTCCACCTCGAGCGCCTACGCGCGGGAAGAGATCCGCGCGGCGGTCGAGGAGGCGGAGCGTGCCGGCACCTACGCGGCCGCCCACGCCCACGGCGGCGCCGGCTTGCGGCTCGCGGTGGAGGAGGGCGTGGCGACGATCGAGCACGGCGCCCTGGCCGGCGACGAGGACATCGCGCTGATGATCGAGCGCCGGGCCTGGCTCGTGTGCACGTTCGGGATCTTCATGCACCCGACGGGCATCGAGCAGGGCGACGGGCAGCGCGCGACCATCATGGACAAGGTCCGCTGGGCCCGTCGCGTCGTGGACGAGAACTTCCCCCGGCACCTGGCCTCGGGCGTGCGCTTCGCGTGCGGCACCGACAGCATGCACGGGCTGATGGCGTTCGAGCTGCAGACGCTGGTGCGCCTGGGCGTGAAGCCCGCCGATGCGCTGCTGGCCGGCACGCGCTGGGGCGCCGAGGCCTGTCGCGTCGACGGCGAGGTGGGCACGATCGCGGCCGGCAAGCGCGCGGACCTGATCGCGATCGACGGCGACCCGCTGAAGGACATCAAGGCGATGGCACGCGTGACCCTTGTCATGAAAGATGGCGTGACCTACGAGGGAGCTGTCGGGAGGAGCGGACGATGAGCGATCGGATCACCAGACGGCAGTGGCTCGATCGGGCGGGTGGGTTCGCGGCCGGCGCGGGGCTCGGCGCCCTCGTCGGGCCCGGCGTCAGGACGGCGGCGGCCCAGGGGCAGCCGAAGCGGGGCGGAGTCATAAGAGCGGCGACCGTCGACAAGCCGGTGAACATGGACCCGGGCTACGCCCAGCTCTACTCGTCGCTGCAGGTCTACCAGAACGTCTACAACAAGATGGTGTACGTCGACGAGTCGGGCCAGTTCGTTCCCGGCCTGGCCAGGTCGTGGAAGCAGGAGAGCGACAAGACGTGGCTCTTCGACCTCGTCGACAACGCCGTGTTCCACAACGGCGAGCCGTTGACGTCCAAGGACGTCGTCTTCACGTTCACCCGGCTGCTCGACGCCAAGAACAAGCTGCCGATGCGTGTCTTCTTCTCGCCGCTCGAGGGCGTGGAGGCGTCGGGGACGCACCAGGTCCGCTTCCACCTGAGCCGCCCGTTCGGGCCGCTCCTGGCGGTGATGTCCTCGGCGACCGAGATCGTAAACGAGAACGCGCTGAAGGAGAAGGATCCGAAGCTCTTCCCGATCGGCACCGGGCCGTACAAGTTCGTGGAGTGGGTGAAGGACGATCACATCACGCTCGAGCGCTGGGACAAGTACCACCGGGCCGGGCGTCCGTACCTGGACCGGGTCATCTTCTACGCGCCGGCCGACGACACCGTGCGGCTCACCGGGCTGCAGACCGGACGGTTCACCTGGATCCAGACCGTCCCGCCCCAGCGCATCCCCGAGCTCGAGAAGGCGCGTGACATCAAATCGTCGCCCGGACGTCCATACTTCCCGTTCTTCTTCATGCTCAACGCGTCCAAGCCGCCGCTCAACGACAAGCGGGTGCGCCAGGCGATCGCGTGGGCGCTGGACCGCACGGAGATCGTGAAGCTCGTCTACTTCGGCAGCCACGTCGTCACCGCCGAGCCCACGCCCGAGCCGAGCGTGTGGGGCACCGGGGTGAACGCGCACAAGTCCGGGCCGGATCTCGCTCGGGCCAAGCAGCTCCTGGGCGAAGCCGGGGTCGGCGGCGGACTGACGCTGACGTATCTCGTGAAGTCGCAGGTGCCGGTGCTGGTCAAGACGGGCGAGATCCTGCGCGAACAGCTCAAGAAGGTCGGCATCACGCTGGAGGTCCAGCCGATGGAGTCCGGACAGTACTTCGAATCCCTTGTAGGCAAGAAATACGACGTGGCAGGCGCTTGGTGGTCGGTCACCGTCGACCCCGATATGTTTTACAACCCGCTCCAGCACTCGGCGTCGGCCTGGAACTTCACCGGCTTCAAGTCCGAGGAAGCCGACAGGCGGTTGGACGCCTTCCGCTACACTGCGAGCCCGGTGGCGCGCAAGAAGATGTATCCCGAGCTCGTCCGCTGGTTCCAGGAGGAGGGCTCGCTGATCATCTTCAGCAACGAGATCCAGCGGTACTGGACGAAGCCCAACGTGAACGGCGTGGTGCCGCTGCCCTCCCTGGAGCTGCGCTTCGAGGACGTCTGGATCGCCTGATCGCGACGGCGGGCGATTGTCTTCGCTGATCTACGTGGCGCGGCGGCTGGCCCTGGCGGCGCCGCTGCTACTGGGCATGAGCCTCCTGGTGTTCGGGCTCATGCGCGTCATCCCCGGCGATCCGGCCGTGGTGGTTCTCGGCTACAAGGCCACGCCCGAGAGCATCCGCGCGCTGCGCGAGACCTTCCACCTCGACGAGCCGCTGCCGCAACAGTACCTGCGCTGGCTTGGCGGCGTGCTGCGTGGCGACTTCGGCATCGATTACCGCCAGAACGAGCCGATCGGCCAGATGATCCTCGATCGCCTGCCGGTCACCCTCGAGCTCACGCTGCTCGCGGCCCTCGCCGCCGCGCTCATCGGCGTGCCGCTCGGCTTGCTGGCCGGGGCCCGTCGCGGCGGCGCCGCCGACCGGGCCTCGCTGGCGCTCGGCCTCGTCGGGATCTCGATCCCGGATTTCTGGCTCGGGATCATGCTCATCTTGACGCTGTCGTTGGCGGCGGGCCTCCTGCCGTCGAGCGGCTTCGTGTTCTTCGCCGAGAGCCCGCTCGAGAACTTCCAGTACCTCGTGCTGCCGACGCTGACGCTGGCGGCCAGCCGAGCTGCCGCGCTGGGCCGGCTCACACGTGCCGCGGTGCTCGACGTGGTCCACCGTCCGTTCGTGCAGTTCGCGCGAGCCAAAGGGCTGGGCGAGGGCGCCATCTTGCTGCGCCACGTGCTGCCCAACGCGGCGATCCCGATCGTGACGGTGATCGGGCTCCAGGTGGGCTACATGCTCGGGGGCGCCATCGTGGTCGAGACGATCTTCGCGCTGCCCGGCCTCGGGCGCATGACGCTCGACGCGGTGCTCGAGCGGAACTATCCCGTGGTGCAGAGCGGATTGCTGGTGGTCGGGGCGATGTTCATGGTCGTGAACCTCGTCACCGACTTGCTCTACGGCGTGATCGACCCGCGGCTCCGACGACGATGACGCGCGGCCGATCGCCGATCGCGGTGGCAGGCCTCGCCATCGTCGCGTTCCTCGCGCTGCTGGCGGTCGGGGCGCCGCACGCGCTGCCGCGAAGCCCCACCGCGATCGCGAGCGCGCTCGCGCTGAAGCCGCCCACGCTCGGCGAGCCCTTCGGCATGGACGACCTGGGCCGCAGCGTGCTGAGCCGCGTCGTGCACGGCTATCGCGTCTCGCTCGGCGTGGCGCTGGCGTCGGTCGCGATGGCGGTGGTAGTAGGGCTGCCGCTCGGGCTGCTCGCCGGCTACGCGGAGGGCGTGATGGATCATCTGATTATGCGGCCGCTCGACATCTTGATGGCGTTCCCGGCGATCCTGCTGGCCATCGCGCTCACCAGCGTCTTCGGCACCGGCGTCGTGCTGGTGTCGCTGGCGCTGGCGGTGGTCTACGTCCCGATCGTGGCCCGCGTCGTCCGCGCCGCCGTGCTCGCGACCAAGGCCGAGGTCTACGTGGAAGGCGCGCGCGCGGTCGGCGCCGCCGCGCCGCGGCTGGTGCTGCGCCACATCGTGCCCAACTGTGTGACGCCGCTGCTCGTCCAGGCCTCGGTGCTCATGGCCATCGCGATCCTGGTGGAAGCGGCGCTGTCGTTCCTCGGCGTCGGCGTGCGGCCGCCCACGCCATCGCTCGGGTTGATGCTCTCCGACGGCCGCGGCTTCATGCTGCAGGCGCCGTGGGTCGTCGTGTTCCCGGGTCTCGCCATCCTGGCGGCCGTCCTCGGTTTCAACATGCTGGCCGATGGGCTCCGCGATTGGCTGGACCCGCAACAGGCTGGAAGGGGCTAGCGCGA
>QHSI01000131.1 GCA_003221515.1 Candidatus Rokuibacteriota bacterium | reverse complement strand
GAAGGGCTCGTCACCGACGAGCGCCCGCGCGCAGAGGATGGCGTGTCCGAGCCCCAGCGGCTCCTTCTGGCGGACGTACGACACCGACGCGAGCTCGGAGATGGTCTTGATCTGCGCGAGCTCCTCGGTCTTTCCCCGATCGGCCAGGTAGTACTCGAGCTCGAAGGCCGCGTCGAAGTGATCCTCGATCGCCCGCTTGCCCCGACCGGTCACGATGATGATCTCGGACAGGCCCGAAGCGGCCGCCTCCTCGACGACGTACTGGATCATCGGCTTGTCGACGAGGGGGAGCATCTCCTTCGGCTGCGCCTTGGTCGCCGGGAGGAATCGCGTGCCGAGCCCGGCCGCGGGGAAGACGCCTTTGCGAACTTTCATGACTCAATCATACTCTCACAGCCCAGCGCGCCGACGACGCAGCACGATCAGCGCGACCACGTAGGTGGCGACGCCGGCCACCACCCCGACGACCGTCGTGCCGATCAGGAGAGCCAGGGACACGTCCCGGAGCAGCTGGGCCACGTTCGCCCAGGACAGGCCGGCCGACGTCCGTAGCAGCCCGGCGAGCGCCTCGGCGTCGATCCCCTGGGGATCCGGGACGATGAGGCTCCCGATGTGCAGGGCCAGGCCGTAGACGAGCGGCGCGAACCACGGCAGGTTGAGCCAGGTGCCGGTGATCGTCGCCACCTTGTTCAGACGAAAGAGCGTCGCGATCCCGAGCGACAGGAGGGTCTGCAGGCCGTAGAACGGCGTGCAGCTGATGAAGACGCCGACGGCCAGGGCGAGGGCGATCCGCGACGGAGAATCGTCCAGGCGCAGGACGGCGCGGAGCCGGCCCGTGAGGCGACCCCCGATGGGGCTCACGCCCGCGGTCGCCACCGGCCGACGCCCTCCAGGACGGCCACGATCGCCAGGACGCACGCGGCCTGAACCAGGATGAGCACTGCCTCGCGAGGGGTCGCGTCCTTCAGCAGGAGGGCCGAGAGGCCGAGCGTCGACGCCAGGAAGAAGATCAGCAGCACGCTCTGCTTCTTGGTGAGCCCCAGCGCCTCGAAGCGGTGGTGGATGTGATCTCGGCCGGTGTAGGCGAGCCACTCCGGCAACGTGTGCACCTTGCCGGTCACGACGCGGGCGATCCCGACGAAGCCGATGTCGAAGAGCGGCACGCCGAGGATGAGCGCCGGCGTCAGCAGCGCGATGAGTGAGTTCTGGTCGGCCCACTCCCCCATCACCGCGAGGCCGGCCAGCGTGAAGCCGATGAACGTGGCTCCGCCGTCGCCGAGGAAGATCCTGGCGCGACCGGGGCGGAAGTTGTACGGCAGGAAGCCGAGACACGCGCCCACCAACGCGGCCGACAGGTACATGAGGTACCGCTGGCCCGTCTGGAGCGCCGCGATGCTGATGAAGATGCCCGCGATCGCGCCGAGGCCCGCGGCGAGCCCGTCCATCCCGTCGAGAAACTGGACCGCGTTGGTGACGGTCACGAACCACAGAATCGTGAGGCCGACGTTGATCCACACGAAGCCCGGCACCCAGTTGGGGATGATGTTCAGGACCACGCCGAAGGCGATCGCGGCGGCGGCGGCGCCGATGTGTCCGAGGAGCTTGAGCGAGGCCGGCAGATCGGTCATGTCGTCCAGCACGCCGATTCCGACGACGAGCGTTGCGCCGACGGCGACGCCCTTGAGCTGCAGCGAGAAGTCGAAGCTCGTGAGCACCGTCACCGCGAACGCGCCGTAGACGGCGGCGCCGCCCAGGAGCGGCGTCGCCACCTCGTGCACTTTCCGCGCGGCCGGCACGTCGACGACACCCCGCCACAGCGCGAACGCGCGCGCGACCGGTACCGCGAAGAAGGCGACCGCGAAGGCGAGCAATACCAGGTAGAGCCAGGGCAGCCGCGCGGCCTGGTCGCGCGCCCACATCGGAGCCAGCAACAAGACACCCACCAGCGCCAGCCGAGCGCCGTGCGCGAGCATCACTCGGCCAGCGCCTCCGCGAGAGCGGTCGCGACGCGGTCGGCGTCGGCGTCGCTCAGCAACGGGTAGCACGGCAGCGACAGGCACTGCGCCCAGAGTCGCTCGGCGTTGGGATAGCCGGCGAGGCCCAGCGCCCGGTGAATCGGGCGGAAGACCGGGCGCCGAGCCGTCACGCCCCGTCGCTCCAGATGCGCCAGGATGCGATCGAGCGGCCGCTCCACTGCCACCACGAAGCGATGGTACACGTGGCGCTCGCCGTGGTCGGCCGGCACGCGACAGTGCGCCACGCCGGAGAGCGTGGCGCGGTAGCGGGCGGCGAGCGCCCGACGCCGGGCGACGAACGCGTCGAGCCGCGCCAGCTGGCCGCGGCCGAGCGCGGCCTGCATGTCGGTCATCTTGTAGTTGAACCGTGGCGCCAGGTCGGTCTGCTCATCGTAGTCGCGCGCGGCGCGCACGCGCGCGACGAGATCGGCGGGCCCGGCGACGGCCCCGCCTTCGCCCGTCGTGAAGAGCTTGGTCGCGTAGAACGAGCACACCGCCAGGCGCCCGCGCGCGCCCACCGGGCGGCCCCCCACCACCGCGCGCAGCGTCTGGGCGCAGTCCTCGATCAGCTCGACGCCGAGCCCGCGGAACGCGTCCAGATCGAGGGCGAGGCCGAACGGGTGCACGACGATGGCCGCGCGGGTTCGCGGCGTGCGCCGCCGGGCCGCGTCGTCGGCCGAGAGTCCGAGCGTGTCCGGGTCGGCGTCGGCCAGCACCGGCGTCGCCCCGCACCGCGTGACGGCGTGGTAGACCGCGTCGCAGGCGTACGTCGGGACGATGACCTCGTGGCCCGGGCCCACCGCGAGCGTGCGGAGCGCCAGCTCGAGCCCGACGCTGCCCGAGCTGACGGCCGCCGCGCCGGGGGCGCCGAGGAGCCGGGCCAGCTCGCCCTCGAAGCTCGCGACTTCCGGCCCCTGGGCCACCTGCCCACCGCGCACGACGCGCGCAACACGATCGGCGTCGTCGTCGCTGAGCGTCGGTCGGGAGTGGGGAATAATCACGACGGGTGAGATCGGGCGTGCGGAGCCGGGCCGCGCCTAGCCCAGGCCACCCCGGGTGCACGCCGGCCTCATGGTCCCCGCTACAATTACAGATTCAGTAACAGTCGGACGGACTGGAACGCCTCCGCGTATTTGACGCGCGCCTGGATGCCGCGAAAATTGGCGCACGATTTGGCGAGCTCCAGGATCGACAAATCCTCGATGTTCGTCTTGGTCACCTGGGAGCGGTGCGCCTCGAGGCCCGCGAGCTTGGTGTCGAGGACGTCGGCGATGTCGGTGAAGCAGTTCGGGACGAAGTTCACCGTCGACGGCACCTCGTAGAACAGGAAGTTCGGCACGTAGCGTGTCGCCGACATCGTGCTCTGGGCCAGGTTGCGATGGTCCTGGTGGGTGTCGTCGGGCGAGTTGACGAAGATCATCCGGGGCTCGACCTTCCGGATCACGCCCTCGAGGCGGACGATCATCTCGCGGGTCAGCGGGACTTCCGTGTCGCGATAGTCGCCCCAGAAGATCTCGCGCACGCCGAGGATCCGCGCCGCCTCCTTCTGCTCCCGCCGCCGCAGCTCGGGATCGCCGCCGAGCGAGCCGTCGGAGGCCACGAACACGTAGACGGCGTGCCCGCGCTGCACGTACTTGGTCAGCATGCCGCCGCAGCCGTACTCGATGTCGTCGGGGTGGGCGCCGAAGGCGAGGATGTTCACTTATCGTGGCCCGGGCGCGAGGCGCGACCACGTGCTTCCCCCACGGAGAATGCCGAGGGCCTCATCGCCTTGCATCAATAATATGTCAAGGGCCGAGAGAAACGGAGTGAATTCCCCGTGTTCCTGGGCGTACGCGGGGTGCTCGAAGTGCTGCGTTTCCACGCAGATCCCGGCCGCCGCGAACCGGTCGCGATCCATGTAGGAGCTGTCGGTTCCGGCCAGGTACGTATCGGCGCCGACTGCTCGACAGAGTGCGACGAGTCGAGCGGTGGCGTCCTTGGGATCGCCCTCCGGAAGCGCGATCTGCGACGCCAGCCGTGTCGGGACGGCGATGGCGAGCGCGCGAGCCAGCCAGAGGGCGCTCTCGGCGGCGACCGGCGCCAGGTGCGTCCAGTGGCCGCCGTAGAACTCGCGAATCTGATCCCGCCAGCGTGGCCAGCAGGGGGCCTTCGCGTACGCGTGCTCGATCATGCGCAGGTGTCGGCCCGGCCAGGGCTGGCGCTCGTCGATCGTCACGTCCTTGATCGGGGTCCCGAGGCTGGCGCGGACCGGCACGGTCAGCCACCGGGCGCCGTCGCGTGTCTTGATGCGGTTGCGGTTCTGCCAGCCGTTCTTCTCGAACTGCACGGTGTCGAGGAAGACGAACAGGTCAGCGGCAGCCCACTTGGCGAAGTATCCGAGCCACGGCAAGTAGTGCGGCTGGTGGATCGCGATCTTCATGCGCTCGATCGCCGCGGCGGCGTCACGGCCGCCTCACGAAGATGGGATTGCTGAGCAGACGGCCGGCGCCGTGGACGTCGAGCCGGTAGAACGCCGGGCCGCCGTCGAAGCGCTCGCGGTGCACGGCCCGAATCGGCGTCGGGCCGGACCAGGCCTCGACGGTGACACCATTGCGCACGAGCGTGATGCGGACGTCACGGGTCGCTCCGCCAGCCGTCTCGACCGCCACCGAGACCTCGATCGGCGCCGCCTCGGCGGCCCGCAGCGTCTCGCCCGACACCGCCGCGGCGGCGCCGCTGCGCACCTCGAACTCCGTGAGGACGAGCCCGGCGTCGCGCTCGCGCTGCAGCGCGTACATGCGGCCACGCCGGAACGCGTCGATGACCGCGCGCTCCGACCGCTCCTCGACCAGGAACACGGTCTGCACGTTGCCCAGTCCCTTGCCGGCGGTGAAGTTGTGGAAGCCGGACTCCCCCACGGCCCAGGCCGGCCGGCTTCGGTCGCCGAGCGCGAACTGGCCGAGCAAACGATCCCAGCCGCCGCCGGCGCGCTCGACGCGCGTCGTGTCCTCGTAGACCGCGCCGAAGGCCGTGTACCGCGCCGTTCTCAGGAGATCGTCCGGGTACGGCGCCGTGCGCCACCCGACCCGGATCGGGCCGAACCACTGCTCGCCGTCGTCGCGCGCCTCGGGCAACGACCACACCGTGGTACCGCCCGCGCGATCGACGTAGTCGATGAGCTCCTGATGGGGTCGCAGGCCCAGGTCCTGGTAGGGCGGGTACGGATCGACGACGAACGGCCAGCCCCGGACGAGCGCCAGCAGACCGATGCCGCACAGGACCGCGCCGGGGAGCCAGGCGCGGCGCGTGACGACGACGACCGCGCGGCCACGCCGCTTCAGCGAGCGACGCTTCGTCAGAAGCAGCAGCGCGCCCGGGACGACGAGCACGCCGGGGACAACGTCGAGCGCCGCCGCCCAGCCGATGGTCGAGGCGTTCGCGTTGCCGGTGACCGGCAACGACCGGAGCGTCGCGGCGTCGGTGAGGCCGAACACCAACAAGTTTTTCTGCGTGTTGTGCACCATCATGTCGAGCGCCAGTGGCGAGCCGGTCCAGTAGTAGTGCGGGAGCACCTCGACGCCGGGGACGATCAGGACCCGCGGGTTGGCGGCGCGCGCCCGCGCGATGCGCTCCAGATAACGCTCGATCCCGCCCGGGAGCACCGAGCGCTCCTCGCGGGTCGCGCGGGTGAGCGCGCGAAACGGCAGCAGGCCGTACTCGACGCGCAGCAGATAGTTCTCGGTGATGAGGAGCGCGCCGATCCCCTCCTTTTCGGCCAGCGCGGCGAGCTGCTCCAGCGAGAAGTCGCCCGTGGAGAGATCGGAGTGGACGTGAAGCACCGCCGGAAGACGCTCGAGCGCGACGGCCGGGCCCGCGACGCCGGCGACGAGGAGCGCCAGCAGCAGGGCGATGCCCCTCACGCGAGCCGCTTCTCGCGCACGAGTCCGTCGTACACCGCGAGCATCTTCCGATCCGCCACCGGCGTCGAGAACTCTTCCGCCCTCGCGACCGCCGCCTCGCCAAGTTTCCGCCGCAGGCCGATGTCGCGGCCGAGTCGTACCAACGCCGCGGCCAGCGCGGCGACGTCCTCGGGCTCGACCAGGAGCCCGGACTCGCCGTCCGTGACGACCGCCGGGATCCCGCCGACCGCGGTCGCGACGACCGGAAGTCCCAGCGCCATCGACTCGACGAGGACGCGCCCCATGCCCTCGTTGCGGGAGGGCATGGCCACCGCGTCGGCCGCCACCAGGCACGACGCCACGTCGGCCGTTTCACCGAGCAGCCGCAGGCGGTGGGTCACCCCGAGCGACTCGGCGGTCGCGGCCAGCGCGTCACGGTCCGGCCCGTCTCCGACGAGCACGACGCGCGTCGAGGGGATCTCGGCGAGGATCGCGGGGAGCGCCCGGACCAGCAGATCGAACCCCTTGATCGGCACCAGCCGTCCGAGCCCGGCCACGACGAACGTATCGGCGTCGAGCCCGAGGCGCGCGCGTGCGTCGGCTCGCGTCGGCGCGCCGGCGCGCAGGACGTCCGTCGGCACACCGCTCGGCACCGCCACGTACTGTCGCCGCCTGCCGATGCCGTGGGCCAGATGCTCCTCCGTGCCGCGTTCCGTGAGCGTCACGATGCGATCGGTCCACCGGGCGGCCAGCCGCTCGAGCGCGGTGAAGACGTGGGTCCAGCGCCGTCCGTAGTAGCCGCCGTAGAAGATGTGGCCGTGCGGCTGGTGGATCACCGCGGGCACGCGCGCGATCCGCGCCGCCACCCGGCCGATGAAGCCGGCCTTCGAGGTGTGGGTGTGGACGATCGCCGGACGCTCACGTCGGATCAACGCCACCATCTGGCCGAGCGCGGCCAGGTCGCGCAGGGGGGCGACCTCGCGGCCGAGGAACGGAAGGTCCACGACGCGACAGCCACGCTGGCGCGCGCCGTCGACCACCGCCGGGTCGGATTCGCGGTACGACACGGCCAGCGCGCAGTCGTAGCCGGCTCGAACGAGCCCGACGCACGACTGGACGGTGTTCTCGGACGAGCCGCCGACGGTGAGCCGCGTGATCACGTGAAGAACGCGCACGCTCACGTCGAGTCCTTCCTGGCGTAGAGCTCGACGGATGGCCCGATCAACACGCGGTCGCGCGAGAGGCCCGCCAGCACCGCCACGCCGGCGGTGATGGCCGTCCGGCCCCACCGCGAGAGCGCCGCGGCGGCATGCGGCGCCACCCGGTGGGTGCCGAGGGCCGGGAGCGAGTTCCCGACCTCGAGCACCCGAAAGCCCGCCCGCTCGACGAGCCGCCGCAGGCCGACGGGCGTGAACGCGAAGTGGTGAACGATGGGATAGGTGTCCCACTCGCGGGACCTGACGAGCGGCCCGAGCGATGAGAGGAGGCGTACCCACGGGCGGTGGAAGCGAGCGTTCGGGACTCGCAACGCGATCAGGCCTCCGGTGACGAGCACGCGGTGGGCCTCGCGCAGGATCGTGAGCGGATCGCTGGCCTGGTCCAGGACGTTGATCAACGTCACGGCGTCGATCGTCCCGTCGCGGAACGGCAACACGGCGCCGTCCGCCTGGACGGCCGGCGTCTGACTGTCGCGGCCCGCGACCGTGCACGCCGGGCTGGCGATGTCGGTGCTGACGGCGGGCCAGCGGCGGAATCGCGCGAGCGCGGCCAGGTGGCCGCCGCCGCCGCCCACGTCGAGGAGCCGCGGGCGCTCGGTGCGGGCGAGGCCAAGGGCGGCGAGCCGATCGAGGAGCGAGCGGAAGAGACCGGCGCGCTCCGACGTCACCGACTCGGGGGCGAAGCGCCGCGGATACTCCGTCTCGTAGTGGCGCTGGAGGTCCAGCGCGCTCGGCAGCTCGGACGCGAGCGAGCTCCCGCACGCCTCACACTGGCGATGCCGCGCGCCGCGATAGAGCAGCGCGCTGGGACGCGTCGACTCGCCGCAGGCGGGGCACTCGGGAAGCGCCGCGGAGCCGTTGCGCCGCAGGAGCGCGCCGGGCCGTGGCGTTCCCGCGGCTGCGCGACCGCGCGCCGCGACGCGACCGAGCGCGCCCTCGAGCCCCGTGATGGCGCGCTCCCACGTGTAGTGTCGCTCGGCGTGCGCGCGGCACGCGCACCGCAGCCGCTCGTACGCGACGGGGGCGCGCGCCATGGTCTCGAGGAACCGCAGCAGATCCTCGGCCATGATCTCGGCGCTGATCCCACGAAAGACCAGGGAGGCGTCCAGGCCGCTCAGCACTTCGGGCGTCGCGCCCACCGGCGTGCCGAGCACCGGCGTGCCGCAGGCGAGCGCCTCCACGGTGACCAGCCCGAAGCCCTCGAGCTCGCGCGTCGGCAGGACGAATACGTCGGCCGCGTGGTAGTAGCTCGGCAGCGTCTCGTCGGGAATGAATCCCAGGAACGTCACGTGCGCCTCGAGCGCCAGCGCGCGCGCCCGCGCCTCGAGACTGGTCCGGAGGGATCCCGCGCCGCCGATCAGCAGCCGCGCGTCCGGCCGCCGCCGGCGCACGATCGCCATCGCGTCGAGCAGGGTGTCGAGCCCCATGCGGGCCTCGAGGTTCCGCACCGTCAGCAGCAGCGGCCGTTGCGCGGGAAGCCCCAGGCCCGCACGGACGCGACCGCGGTCCGCGCTCGGCCGGAATCGCTCGGTCGCCACCGCGCCGCGGATCGTCACGATGCGCTCCCGCGGCACCGCGTAGAGCTTCCACAGCTGTTCGGCCGAGAAATCGCTGAGCACGTGGATGAGCGACGCGCGGCGCAGGCACGCACGCTCGATCGCCCACAGCATCGCGATGCCGGTCGCACCGATCACGCCCGGCAGATGGCGCGCGGTCATCCCACGTCGCGAGCGATACTCGAGCGGCGCCGGCGAGTAGAAGCTGTAGAGACTCGGGAGCCGGCCGCCGGCCTTCGAGGCGAGCGCGCCGTAGCCGGCCAGCGGCTGGTGGACGTGCAGGACATCGACCGGCTCGCGGGCGAGCTCGTCCGCGACCGCGTGCCGGGCCCCGAGGATCGAGCTGAGAATGAACCGCGCGACCGACCCCTGCGCCACCGGGAACTGGCGGATGCGGACCCCCTCGCGCTCGAGCGAGACGGGCGCCGTCACGCCCGGGTCGGCGCGGCTCACCACCCGCACGTCGTGACCGCGCGCGGCCAGGTGCCGCGCCTGCTCCCAGAGCATCCGCTCGCCGCCACCGATCGGCTGCGACGGCGACACGTCGGCGACCATGAGAACGCGCAAGGCCTCGCTCACCGGCGCCTCACCGGAGCGTCCACAGCCCGTGATGGTCGAGGTACTCACGCATCCACAGCTCCGCCATCATCAGGGTCCAGAGGCGATCGGCGTGGCCCCGCGCGCCGCGATGGTGCTCCCGCTTGAGGGCCTCCACGACGTGGACCTCGAACAGGCCGCGCGCGCGGACACGGTCGGGCGCGAGGAGATCGTCGAGCGTCGGCCGCAGGTCGCGGCGCAGCCAGCGCGCGAGCGGGATCATGAACCCCTGCTTGCGGTGGGCGAGGACCTCGCGCGGCAACACGTCGGCGTAGGCGGCCTTGAGCATCCCCTTCAGCCGGAAGCCCGGGATCTTGGTCGTGGGCGCCAGCGCCAGGCTCTGCTCCACGATCCGGTGGTCGCAGAACGGCGCGCGCACCTCGAGCGAGCTGGCCATGCTCATCCGGTCGGCCATCACCAGGAGATCGTCGGGGAGATACGTGCTGAGGTCGACGCGAAACGCGCCGTCGACGGGGTCGTCGTGGCCGTGCGCCGCGAACGCGTCCCGCTGGGCCCGGTCGACGCCGGCCTCGAGGTGCGCGGCCAGCGCCGGCCGGGCGAGCCCGGCGATGTCCGCGTCGCCGAAGAAGCGCGTCCAGGCGATGTACCGGTCGCCCGGAGCCGCGTCGGGCAGCGCGGCGAAGCGCCGCGCCCAGTCGCCGAGGTTGCGGCTGGAGGCCGAGTCGGGGAAGCGCCGGGCGACCGCGTACGACGCCGCACGCAGCCAGCGCGGGAGCCGTGCGTGGAGGGCGGACACCCGCACTCCGAGGTAGCGGGGGTAGCCACCGAACGTCTCGTCGCCGCCGATTCCCGACAGCGCCACCTTCACGTGGGACGCCGTCGCCTGGGCCACGACGTATGTCGGGATCGCCGAGGAGTCGGCGAACGGCTCGTCGAACGCCCGCACGATCGACGGCAGCAGCGCCTGCAGGTCGGGCTCCAGGATCTCCTCGTGATGGTCGGTCTCGAAGCGCCGGGCGACGAGCCGCGCGTACGGCAGCTCGTCGTACGACGGCGTCGCGCGGCCGAAGCCCACCGAGAAGGTGGCGATCCGTCCCGACGTCACCTCGCGCATGCTGGCGACCACCGCGCTCGAGTCGACGCCGCCGGAGAGGAAGACGCCGAGCGGCACGTCGCTCTCGAGCCGCCACCGCACCGACTCGCGCACCTGCTCTCGAACCGCGGCCAGCTGCTCCGCCAGCGGCGTCCGAGCCACCGCCGGCGCGACGCCGAGCGGAAGCTGCCAGTAGCGACGCAGCGCGAGTCGACCGTCGGCGAACGTCGCCGTGTGCGCCGGCGGAAGCTTCCGGATCTCGCCGAAGATCGAGTGCGCGGCCGGCGTGTAGCCGAACGCGAGGTAGTGGTGGAAGGCCGCCCAGTCGAGCGAGCGCGAGACGGCCGGATGACAGAGGAGCGCCTTCGGCTCCGAGGCGAACAGGAGCAGTCGTCCCCGGTGCCAGTAGTAAAGCGGCTTCTTGCCCAGCCGATCACGCGCGAGGAACAGCCGCCGCTCGGCGCCGTCCCAGATCGCGAACGCGAACATGCCGCGCAGCCGCTCCACGCACGCCTCGCCATACGCGGCGTACGTTTGTAGTATCACCTCGGTGTCGCTCCGCGTCCGGAACGAGCGGCCGGCGGCCTCCAGCTCGGCGCGCAGCTGGCGGAAGTTGTAGATCTCGCCGTTGAAGACGATCCAGTACCGTCCGTTGACGTCACCCATCGGCTGCTGGCCGGTCACGAGATCGATGATCGCCAGCCGCGTCATCCCGAGGCCGACGTCCGCGCCCTCGTGGATCCCCGAGTCGTCGGGCCCGCGGTGCTTGAGGAGCCCGAGCATTGCCGGCAGCAGCGCGGGAGCGGTGGGGCCGACGTGGCCGGCGATGCCGCACATCAGCGTGGCTCCCCGAGGCGCCGGTGCGCGTCGCTGCGCCACGCCCTGAGCCGCGCGCGGGCCGCGCTCACGTCGCGGAGGAGCGCCAGCACGCGGCCCGACGTCCGCGCCGGCGTGTAGAGCGCCGCGCGCGCGAGCCCGCGGTGGCGGAGATCGTCGGCCAACCCGGCGTCGGCCAGCACGCGCGCCAGCGCGGCGGCGAGCTCTCCCTCCCGCTCGGCGTCGAACACGAGCCCCGCGTCGGCGACCAGCTCGGGCAGCGCGGCGCGGTTGGCGGCGACCACGGGCGCGCCGCACGCCATCGCCTCGAGCACGGGCAGCCCGAAGCCTTCCTCGAGCGACGGCAGGACGAACGCGGCCGCGCCGGAGTAGAGCGCCGCCAGGTCCTCGTCGGCGATGCGGCCCGGAAAGATCACCCGCGCGCCCAAGCCGAGCGTGGCGGCGAGCGCGACCAGCGCCGCACGGCCGTCGGCGTCGCCGCCGGCCAGGACCAGCGAGTGACGACCGCGGAGCGGGCCCGGGAGGAGCGCGAAGGCCCGGATCAGCCGCGCGAGGTTCTTGTGCGGCTTGAAGTTCCCGACGTAGAGGACGTAGGGCGGCGCGACGGCGTAGCGCGTCGGCAGCGCCGCGCCCGGCGGCGCCGGCGTGAACTCGGGGCCCAGGGCCACGGGGATCACGCTCACCTTCGCCGCGCTGACGCCGAGCCTCGTCACGATCGACCGCTTGGAGTATTCCGAGTCCGCCACGATCGCGGCGGCGCGGCCGGCGTACAGGCGCGCCATCGCGGTCATGGTCGCGTCGTAGACGGGTCGGCGCTGCCCGGGATAGCCGATGAAGAACAGGTCGTGGATCGTCAGCACGACGGGGCACGGCGCGCTCAGCGGGCCCTTGTAATAGGGCGAGAGGAACACCGTGGCGGAGTCCCGGACGAGGGCGCGCGGCAGGCTCACCTGATCCCACCACTGGGTCCACGGCGCGTCGAGCACGCGCCAGTCGACCCCTGGCAGCGGCGTCTCGAGGCGCGCGCCGGCGTCGCCGTACGCGACGCACGACCAGCCGTCGAGCGACGCGGCGCGCAGCACCTCGAGCAGGTAGCGGCCGATGCCCGTGCGCACACCGGGCCGGAGCTCGCGCGCGTCGACGGCGAGCCTCGGCGGCGCCACCGCGGCCTCAGCCGGCGACACGATCCACTCCCAGGAGCTCGGCGTACGCGCGCTCGACGGCGTCGACGTGCGCCGTCAGGCTGAACGTCGACTGCGCCCGCCGGCGGCCGGCGGCGCCGAGGTGTCCCGCGCGCCCCGGGTTCTCGAGGAGCGTCTGCACGGCGGCGGCGAGCGGCGCCGAAGCGGCCGGATCCACCAGGAGCCCGGTCTCGCCGTCGACCACGACGTCGGGAACGCCGCCCCCGGTGGTCGCGACCACCGGCCGGCCCATCGCCATCGCCTCGACCAGCACGCGGCCGAACGCCTCGCGCAGCGATGGCAGCACGAACACGTCGCAGAGCGCGAGCACGTCGGGGATGTCGTCGCGCCATCCGGTGAAATGCACCTGCGGCGCCAGGCCGAGACTCCGCGCGTGCGCCTCGAGCTCGCCGCGGAGCTCGCCGTCGCCGACCAGAATCCAGTGTACGCCCGCGCGCGCGCGCGCGACTTGCGCGGCGGCCTCGAGCAGGTACCGATAGCCCTTGACCTCGACGAACCGCCCGACGGAGGCCACGATCGGCGCCGACGGCGGCACGCCGAGCGCCGCGCGAAGCGATGCGGACGGCGGGCGCGGGGTGAAGCGCCCGAGATCGATGCCGTTCGGGATCAACCGGACCTTCTTCGGCGCCCAGGCGAAGCGCCGGGCCACCGCGCGCGAGATCGCGATCACCTCGGTCGCCAGCGCGCACAGCGCGCGATCGATCGGGCCGTCGCTGTCGGCGATCCGCACGTGCCAGACGACGGGCCGGCCGGCCGGGCGTCCGGCGAGCCCCGCGTAGGCCATCGCGCGCGAGCCGTTGGCGTGGATGAGTGCGGCGTTCGTGGTTCGCGCGAGCCGCGCGAGCGCGCCGACGCTGCGCACGACGCGCGGCCCCGGGTAGCGCAGCGTCGGTAGGGGGACCACGTGGACCGGGAGACCGAGCTCGCGCGCTCCGGAGGCCACCCCACCCTCTTCGGGAACGACCAGCGCCGTGGCCCATCGGCGGCGGTCGAGCCCGCGAAGCAGATCCAGCAGGCTCATTTCGCCGCCGCCGACGATGTGGCCATGGTTCGACACGACGAGGATCGACGTCGGGATCTCACTCACGGCCGGTCACCGCCAGGATCCGCAATCGATCGCTCGGCGCGGCGTCGAAATCGCGGAGGACGTCGAAGCCCGACGGCGGCGGCCCCCACAGCAACGGGAGCAGACGCGGCCGATCGACCGCGAGCTCCCGGCTGTCCAGCACAACCAGGCGGGCGCCGACGTCCCGCGCCGCGGCGAGCAGCTCGTTCGGCCCTACGCGTGGCAGCGGCGCCCAGGGTCGGCCGCTGTAGAACCCGATGAACGGCTTGCGGTCCAGCAACAGCGCATCCGGCGGCTGTGTGTCGGCGACCCAGCGGGCCGCCTGCCGGTAGAGCGCCGCGCCCGCATCAGGACGCACGATCGGGCGGAGCGCCGAGGGCACCAGCACGAGCACCAGCAAGAGCACGACGACGATGGACCAGCGCCACGCGCGCGGCGCGGCGAGCACGGTGACGACGGACCACAGGACGCCGACCGCCACGAACGGCAGGATGAACGGCAGGATCGGGAGAAAGATCCGCGCCTCGATGTGGAACGCGAGCGCGGCGAACGGCGGAACGGCCGCAGCCAATAGCACTCCGTCCCGCCACAGCCAACCCGGGGTCTTCGTCCGCGCCAGCACACCGGGCAACACGAGCAGGATCAGGAGCCCCGGCAGGAGCTCCGGCAGCGCGTACTTCTCGAAGAGAACGGCGTTCTCGACGACGCGTACCGGCATCGGGCTCGGCTTGGTGACACCCCCCATCGCCATGGTCAGGTTGTGGCCGATCTTGCCGCTCGGCGTGAAATGCCCCCAGGCCTCCGTGAGGTACAACACGTATGGTGTCGCGACCGCGACGAACAGGAGGGCCGCGCCGCTCGCCCAGGGCAGCAGCTGGCCGAGCGTCCGGTGTCGCTTCACGACGAGGACGATCACGGCCGCGATGAGCCCGACGAGATACGCGGCCCCCTCGGGCCGGACCAGATAGGCGAGGCCGAAGACGAGGCCGGACAGCGTGACGAGCGACCTGGGGCCGGCGACCAGCCCTTGTCGCGCGACGAGCACACCCGAGACGATCAGGAACGTGTAGGTCGCCTCGCACAGCACCGAGGCCGAGTTGAGGACGAGCCCGGGATGGACGGCGATGAGCATCACGGCGAGGATGGCCGCATGGCGTCCCACGACCGCGCGAGCGAGAACGAAGGCCGGCACGATCATCAGCGCGCCGAAGATCGCGGAGACGAGGCGCGCCGTCGTCTCCCAGTCGCCGACGAGCGGCTGGATCAGCGCGATGCAGATCGGGTAGAGCGGATGGAAGAGCGGGTGGAAGGGCGAGCCGGTCTCCTGGAACTGCCGCGCGATCGTCACGTAGGCGACGCCGTCGGCGTCGATCACCGGCAGGGACTCGGCGACGGCGAGCCGGAGCGCCAGGGCCGCGACCGCGATCGCCAGGGCCAGGATCACACGTCGCTCCGCGCGATCGTGTTGTAGAGGCTCACGGTCGCCTTCGCGCTGTCGGCCCACGACCACGCCGACGCCGCGAGCGCGCGGGCCGCGCTCGCCATGCGCGCCGCGCCTTCGCCGTCGGCCAGCACATCGCCGAGCGCCGTGGCCAGCGCCGGCGTGTCACCCGGCTCGACCAGGCGCGCGGTCACGCCGTCGGTGAGGAACTCGCGGAAGCTCCCCACCGCGGTGGCGACCACCGGCGTGCCCGTGTCGCACGCGAGCCTGAGCGAGCCGCTGTCCGTGATGTCGCGGTAGTTGAACACGGCGACGTCGGCAGCGGCGAAGTACGACACCACCTGATCCGCCGGCACGTACCCCGGACGGAAGATCACGACGCTCTCCACGCCGGCGCGGCGGATCGCGTCGCGATACTGAGACTCGTCGCCGACCAGGACGGGGCCGGCGATCACCAGCCGCGCGTCGGCGTGCCGGCGGCGCACCTCGGCGAGCGCGTCGATCACGCCGTCGAGGCCCTTGTAGGGACGGATCGCGCCGAACGCGAGCACGATCCGCGCACGCGCCGGTAGCCCGAGCCGCGCGCGGGCAACAGCGCGCTCGAGCCGCGACTCGCCCTGCAGGACGCCGGCGTCGCCGTGGTGAATGAGCTCGATGCGCGCGCCCTCGCCCAGGCGCTGCCGCGCGACGTCCGCCGCCCGCCGCGTGTGGACGACGACCGCGTCGGCGGCGGCGAGGCACCGCCAGAGCGTCCAGTCGTCCCAGCGGAGGCGCTCGTGGCTGGCGACGTTGTGCATCGTCATCGCGAGGGGCACGCGGCGACGCACCAGCGGCCACAGCAGCGCGTCGAAGCGCGTGGAGATCAGGCTCTGCACGTGGACCACGTCCGGGCAAGCTCGGGCCAGCCGCGCCCGCAGGGCCTTGACGTTGCCGAGATACCCGGCGTTGCCGTCGAAGCAGCCGTCGACGTCGAAGCGATGCGGCCGATCGGCCAGCTCGAACTTCCGGTTGGTGAGGAGCGAGACCTCCACGCCGGCGGCCGCCAGTGCGGCGCACAGGTTGAACGTGTAGTGACCGATACCGCCCCAGCCGCCGGTCTCGACCATCGCGACCCTCATGGCGCTCGCATCGCTCCGGAGGGCCCGAGCGAGCGCAAGAGGCGCGCGCACGCCGCTTCCTTCGCCCACAGCAGCGCGACGCGGCGCCCGTCGAGGGGCGGGTACTTGACGACGAGGCCGGCCATCCGGGCGAGCGCGGCGACCACCACCGCCATTCTGAGCACGGCCGCGGCGGCGCGGCCGTGGTGCTTGCGGAGGTAGCGGACGTAGCTCAGGTAGTACTCGACCTGGCGCACCGACGTCTGCTGCGTGCTGGCGCCGTGCCGGTGGACCGCGACGGCCGCGGGACAGAGCGCAACCGAGCGGCCCCGGTCGCGCAGGCGTCGGCAGAGATCCGTCTCCTCGAAGTACATCCGGAACCTCTCGTCGAAGCCGCGCACCGCCTCGAACGCGTCGGTGGACAGCATCATCACCGAGCCGGAGATCGTGTCGACCTCCGCGGCGCGCGTGAGATCGCGGTCGGCGTAGTAGAACCGCGCGCGCCAGCGGTTGCGCGGCGCCAGCGAGTGGATCCCGAGCACCTCGCCCAGGGCCAGGCCGAGCGTCGGGAAGCGCTTCGCCGACGGCTGGGGCGTGCCGTCCGGGTACGCCAGTGCCGGCCCCACGGCGGCACAGCTGCGGTTCGCCGCGAGGAAGCGCCGGAGGGTCGGGAGGCTATCGGGCTCGAGCACGACGTCCGCGTTCATGGCGCAGAGATAGGCCGAGCGCTCCGTCGCCGCCGCCCGGTTGATGGCAGCGCCGTAGCCCGGATTGTCGGGGTTCTCCAGCACGGTGACGTCGGGGTACGCGGCGCGCACTGCCGCGACGGTGCCGTCGGCCGAGCCGTTGTCGGCCACGATCACGCGCGCATCGAGCCCGGCGGTCGCGGCGCGGGCGGACGCGATCGCCGCGAGCGTGAGAACGCGGGTGTCGTAGCTGACGACGACCACGACGGTATCGCTCATTGCCCGCTCGATCCGTCGCTCGTCAGCTCGCATCGCCGGCACCGGACTACTTGGCGGTCGGAGCGCTCCGCGACGAAGAGCACGCGGAGGTCGTGCGAGCGGCACAGCCGGCAGTCCACCCATTCTCGCCACTCTTGGGTGCTCACGGTGTCATCCCTGGAGCACCGTTCGCCAGTCGGCGATGAACTCGACCCGCCAGGCCGCGCCGCCGACGAAGCCGGCGAGGACGACGTAGACGCCCGCCGACAGCGCGGCGCCGAGCGCCAGCGTCGGCAGGTCGTGGATCCACACCGCGACGAGCGCGGCGAGCGTCGCGGCGCTACCCAGGCTCGCGACGAGCGGCACGCGGACCGCCGGCAGGATGCGGATCGGAACCAGGCGACGCAGGCTCAGCGCCGTGTAGGACACCGAGGCGCACGCGAGCGCGGCGCTCGCCACGGCGAACCCCACGAATCCCAGCCACGGCACCAGCAGCAGGGTCATGGCCCAGATCAGGACGGCGCCCCCGAGGTTCAGGCGGAATACGAGGTCGGCGCGCCCGAGACTGTGGAGGGCGTGGACGAGGATGGTCGAGGTCCCGCCGATGATCGCGGACAGGCAGAAGCACCGCACCGCCGGGACCGCCGGAACCCACGCCTCGCCGAAGATCAGCCGGACGACGGGCTCGGCGCCGGCCAGGAGCAGCGCGGCGGCCGGGTACAGCACCGTGGTCACGCGGTTCAGCGCGCGCTCGACGGCCTCGGCGAACCTCCGGCCGTCCGCCTGGAGGCTCGACAGCGCCGGAAACAGCACGCGGCCGGCGACCGACACGACTTGAAGCGGCATGAATGCGAGCGTCGACGCCCAGTTCAGGAGGCCGACGGCGGCGACGCCGCTCGCCGCGGTGACGAAGAGCGGGACGACCGAGTCGCCGGCGATGTTGATCAGGATGCTGCCCTGGAACAGGATCCCGAACTTGAGCACGGGAGCGAGCTCGCGCCAGCGCAATCTCAAACACGGCCGCCACCGGGTCGCGCTCCACACGATCGCGACGTTGACCGCCCGCGCGGCGACCGCGCCGGCCACGAAGCTCCACAGCCCGGCGCCGGCGAGCGCGGCGGCGACCGCGACGACGTTGAACACCACCGTGTCGGCGGTCTCCGCGATCGTCAACGGAAGATAGGCGAGGCGCCGCTCCAGCAGGACCGCGGCGGGCATCCGGAGCGCCGACAGCACCACCAGCAGCGCGAGCCACCGCAGCGGCGCCGTGACGTCCGCCGACACGCCCGGCCAGCGCGCGACGAGCGGCCCCGCCACGGCGATCGCCGCGCCCAGGAAGAGCCCGAGCCCGAGCGTCGCCGTGAAGGCCGCGCCGAGGCCGCCCACGGCGTCGAGATCGCGCCGCTGGATCAGCGCCGCGCCGAGGCCCAGCTCGCTGAACCGGACGCCGAGCGTGATCACGAAGCTGAGGATCGCGTAGAGTCCGAACACCTCCGGCGTGAGCAGGCGGGCCAGCGCGATCGCGCCCCCGGCGGTGACCACGATGGCGATCGCCTTCTGCGCGCCGAGCAGCAGGAAGCTTCGGAGTGTGCGGCCTCTGAGGGAAGGAGCGCCAGCGGGAGTCATCGACCTCCGTGCTCGCGCACGTAGGCGCCCACGACGCGCCGCCACGAACCCTGCGCCCGCAGCAGCAGCTCGACGCACTCCCGGAGCGCCCCCTGCCCGCCCCGGGCGCGGGTGACCACGTGCGCGACGGCCTTCACCGGCTGCGCCGCGTCGGCGACGGCGATCGCGAGCCCGACCGCCTGCATCGCGGGGATGTCGAGCAGATCGTCGCCGATGTAGGCGACGGCGTCGGCCGGCACGTCGAACTCCGTGCGCAGCGCCTCGATGACCTCCCCCTTGCGCCGCGCGCCGAGGACCACCGAGTCGATCCCCAGCTTGGTGCCGCGGGTCTTGGCGATCGGGCTCGACTCACCGGTGACCATCGCGGTCCGGAGCCCGCCGCGCTTGGCCAGCGCGACGGCCACGCCGTCGTGCGTGTGGAACGATTTCAGCTCGTCGCCGCGCTCGGAGATGATCATGCGGCCGTCGGTCAGGACACCGTCGACGTCCATCACGAGCAGCCGGATCTTCCGAGCTCGCGCGGCCACCGCGCGCGGCGGCGTCACGCGAAGCGCCTGAAGGCGTGGGCCGGCGATGCGCGCGGCGCCGTGGCCTCCGCGGCGGCCAGGCTCGGCAGCGCGATCACGATCGCCGCGAAGAACCAGAAGGGCTCCATGATGCGCACGATGATGAAGGTGTTCGCGCCGAGCGCGTGGCCGAGCAGGCCGAAGGTGCCGGCGACGAACCCGAGCGCGAGACCGCGCTCCTCCGGATCGGTGAGGGCGCGGAACGAGCCCACGCCGACCTTCAGCACCGCCCACACCAGCCAGAGGAAGGCCGCGAGCCCCACGACGCCCGTCTCGACGAGCGTCCGCGCGAACTGCTGGTCCATGAACGCGAACCCGGTCACGCCGTAGCCGAGGATCGGCCGCTGCATGAAGCCGCCGAAGGCCTGCTTCACGCTGATGATCCGCGCCGACGTGGACGGGTCGAGCCCGATCCGGCCGACGCTCACCGTGGGCTGGCCGCGCTCGGGCTCGAACGTGTACAGGACCCGCTTCGTGACCGCGTCCGGGAAGAGCACCATGGCCAGCGGCGACGCGACGAGCACGAGCAGCAGCGCGCCGATCATCATCCGGCGGCGGCTCGTGAGCACCGTCAGGACAAGGATCGCCGGAATCGCGCCGACGTAGGACGTGCGCGAGAGCGTGAACACGAACGGAATCGACATGAGGCCGACGAGCCCCAGGCAGATCGCGCGCAGGCGCAGGCGGGCCGTCTCGAGCGCGATGCCGGCCGCGACACAGATCATCAGCAAGAGGTAGCCGCCGAACGTGTTGGGCTCGCCCTCCCTGCCCTCGAAGGGCGCCGACACCCGCTGGCCGGCCGGGATCTGGGTCATCCCGATCAGGCTGACGACGACCGCGGTGACGAACGCGGCGACGACGAAGCGCCACGCCTGCTTCCGGTCGGTGACGTTGTTCACGACCATGTAGTAGACGACGAAGTACTCGACGTACTTGAGGACGTAGAACATCCCGCCGAGGCCGTGGACGGTGCCGGTCGCGTAGCCCACCAGCGTCGCGACCGCGGTGACCGCGACGTACACGATGATCGGCCGGTTGAGCCGTGTCTTGACCGCCAGCCCCAGCTCCTTGTTCACCGCGGTCTTGGCGAGCCAGCTGAACGCCACGACCAGGAGCAGGATGTCCTCGCTGCGGATGACGATCCGGCGGCCCTCGGCGAGGCCGCCGCCGCCGGAGCCCAGCTGGGGCGAGAGCAGCATGGAGAAAATGACGAGGTAGAGACCGAACTCCGTCTTGATGAAGACGACGAGGAACACGGCCAGCGCGGCGACCAGGACGAACGTCCAGTCCACGGACGCCTACTTCACGCGCACGACCTGGTTGCCCAGGCCGAGAAGCATCAGCTCCTGACCCTTCGCCTCCGCCTCCTGGGGCGTCGCGAAGCTGCCGTGGCGGATCACGAAGGCGACCGCCTCGCCCGGTTGCGCCGCGACCCGCACCTGGTGGCCGTTCGTCCGCAGCCGCTCCGCCAGCTGCACGGCACCGCGCAGCGCGAGGGGCGGGCCCACCTGCACGTTCAGCGGCTCGCGCTCGCCGGTCACGAACGCGTCGCCCACGCCCTGCTCGCGTAGCGCCGCGACGAGCGCCTGGGCATCGCGCGCGGTCGGAACCCCGTCGATCAGCACCGCGTAGAGGGCCGCGCCGGTCGGCTGGCGAAAGCGCACCGTCTGGTAGCCGGCTTGACTCAGCTGCCGCTCGACGCGCTCGGCCTCCAGCGGCGTCATGAACGGACCGAACTCGAGCGCGAAGCGCGCGCCAGCGGCAGGAGCCGCCGCGGCTTGCCCGGCGTCCGGGGCGACGGAAGCCGCCGCCGTCTGTGCGGTCTCGTCCGTCTTCGTCGGCGTGGGCGCGGTGGTGACCGCCGGGCGCTCGGTCGCCGGCGGCGCGGGCGTCGCATTGACGGGCGCCGGACCGAGCGAGCGGGTCGGCGCCTCCGACGACGGAGACCGCGGCGGCGGAACGGCGCGCGGCGATCCCGGCTGCGTCGGCGACGTCTCGAGCCGCTGGCGGAGAAGCTCCTTGGGACGCGGCCCGGCGGATCCGAACACGCCCATCCACCAGGCGCCGAGGGCCGCGCCGAGCAGGCCGATGGCGATCAGCGCCACGATCAGCTTCGTGGGACGGCGCCCGGACCGCGGCGCCTCCAGCAAGGGCGCGTCGACGTCGGCGACCTCGAGACCGTGCGTGAGCACCGCGGGCGAGCCGTCGGCGCTCGAGCGGCGGTCGGGCTGGATCTGCGGCGCGTCGTCGCGGCCTCGTCCGCGGACCAGGTCGCGCAGACCGCGCAGGAACGTGCGGGCGCGCCGGACGCGCTCCTTCTGGGCGTCGACGACCGTCTCCTCGCCGTAGTAGTGCGTGTAGTAGTGGGTGTACGCGTAGCCCGCGACCTCGGTCTTGACGTCGTTCAGGACGACGCCCCAGACCTTGCCGCCGACGTTCTCGACGTGCACCTTCGCCCGCTTGAGGACCAGCCGTCCGACCTTCCCGGCCTGGTAGACGAGCACGACGCCGTCGACCTGCGAGCCGACGATCGCGGAGTCGGTCACCGGCAAGACCGGCGGCGTGTCGATCAGCACCACGTCGTACTCGTCGCGCACCTCGCGCAGGAACTCGCCCATCGCCGCGGTCGACAGGAGCTCCGACGGGTTCGCCGGGACCGGGCCCGCCTCGATGATGTGCAGGTTGTCGAGGCCGGGCGCGGCCATGATGTCCTCCATCTCGAACCGGCCCATGAGGATGTCGGCCACGGTCCGGATGCACTCGCGCCACGGCGTGCTCCCGACGAGGATGTTGGAGAGCCCGGGCTCGCGCTCGATCCCGAAGAACCGGTGGATGGACGGACGCCGCATGTTCGCGCCGATCAGGAGCGTCTTCTGTCCGCTCTGCGCCATCGTCAGCGCCAGGTTCACGATGGTGGTCGTCTTGCCTTCCTGGAGCGTGGCGCTCGTCACGACCAGCAGCTTGCCGGAGCGCTCCAGGCGCGCGAACTGGATGTTCGTGCGCAGCGTCCGATACGCCTCGGCCACCGGCGACTTGGGATCGAAGTGGGTGATCAGCAGCGAGTGGCTCAGCAAGGCCTCGGGGTCCATCTGGGCGAGCGCCGGGCGCCGCTCCAGCACGCGCTGGATGGTCTCTCGCGAGTCGATGTGCGGGACCACGCCGAGCACCGGGACCTCGAGGTACGCCTCGACGTCCTCGATGGTGCCGATCGAGGTGTCGAGGGTCTCGCGCACGAACGCGAACACCAGGCCGAGGAACAGCCCCAGGAGCCCGCCGACCAGGACGGCGTGCGTCGTCTCGCCGCCGATCGGGGCTTCGGGCTCGGCGGCCGGCCGGACGATCGTCACCTCCTCGATCTTCTCGGCCTCCTTGATCAGGGCCTCCTGGTGCTTCGTCTTCAGGAGCGCCAGCAGCTCGTCGTTGGTCTTGGCCTCGCGCTGCAGCCGCTGGAGCGCCAACTCGACGGTGGGCAGCTCGCGGTTCTTCTGCTGGAGCTCGCCGACCTGCCGGTTCAGCAGCTCCTCGCGGTTGCGAAGCATCGCGATCTGCGCCGCGACTTCCCGCCGCATCTCCAGGCGGACCTCGCGCATCCGGTCGTCGAGGGCCTGGAGGCGCGGATGGCGCTCGGTCACCTCGAGGGCCAGGCTGTTGCGCTCGAGCAGGAGCTCGGAATAGGTGGCCTGCAGCTTCTGCATCGCCGGGTTGGCGGTGTCGATGAAGACGCGCTCGGTGGTGTTGGCCGGATCCATGCGCGAGAGCCGCTGCTGCATGACCTCGAGCTCGGTACGCTGCTGGCGCGCCTTCTCGATGTCACCGCGGACCTGGGTGAAGATCGAGAGCAGCACCGTCGACTCGGCGCCCGGCGCGATGATCCGATTCGCCTCCCGGAAGGCCCAGACGTCGTTCTCGGCGCGCTTCACGCGCCCCTCGACCTCGCGGAGCTGGTTCTCGATGAACCGGCGCGCCTCGGTCACGCGCAGGTTCCGTAGCGACTTGCTGTAGTCGCGGTACGCCTCGGCCATGGCGTTCGCCAGGTCCCGGACCTCGCGCGGATTCGTGGAGGTGGCGGTGATCTCGAGGATCGAGGTGTTCGGGATCCGCGCGATCTTCAGCTTTTCGCTGATCGAGTCCAGCGCCGCCCAGTAGCCCTTCGATTCGCGCATCGCCTCGCCCGCGGCCGTCTGCGGGAGCCGGCCCAGCCGCTTGGCGACGTCCTCGAGGATCGGGTAGCTCTTGATCAGCGTCACCTGCGTCTCGATGGAGTCGGCGCTCGAGTACGAGAGCACCTCCACGAGGAGCCCCGACATCTGCGTGGACTGCTCGAACTTGACCGCGGTGCTCGCCTGGAAATAGGGAACCTTCTGCTTGGCGAACCAGAAGCTGAACAGCATGACCAGGGCCGTGGAGACGATGATGATCAAGCGACGCCGGCGCACGATCAGCCAATAGTCGCGCAGGTTCATCTCGTACTGCGCCACTAGCGGAACACCTCACGGAACCGCAGGCGTTCGAGGCGCTCGACCAGCGCCGCGGCGCGCTGCGCCTCGTCGGTCGGAGCGGCCGCGGGCGCGGCGGGTGGGCGCGTCCCCGGCGTCACGGCGAGGCGATCGAAGGCGACGACCAGGCCCTCAGCGTCCTCGAACAGGTGGCACTCGACGGCGTCCGGCGCCACCTCGCCCAGCAGGCGGAGCAGCCGCAGCGCGCGGTCGCCGAACCGTGTCGCGGCGATCAAGGCGCGCGGCGCGCCGCGCGGGTCGACCGCGGCGCCCGGGAACATGCGCTCGAGCAGCGCGGCGTGCTCGCGCCACCACGCGACGGCCTCCAGCGCGCGCAGCACCGTCTCCGGGCCGGCGACGACGTCGCTGGCGACCAGCACGAGCCGGGCGCTCGCGTCGACGCACAGCAGCTCGACGCCGATTTCGCCGGCGGTGGCTGAGCGTTGCAGCAGGCGCAGCCCCGGCTCGAGCTCGGACGCGGATTGCGCCAGCACGCCGGCGAGCTCGCCCGCGTCGGAGACCACGCGCCGCTTGAGCGCTTTCAACGCCCGGCTTCCGCGACGGCGCCCGTGATGTAGAGGAACGGCGCCTCGGACAGGTCCGTGGTCTTCGGCGACGCGAGCCGCTGGCCCTTGCCGTCGGCGACGATCTCGACGCGGGGGCGGAGCGGGTAGTTGCGGTTCACCGCGGTCACGCGACCGACCTCGCCGGTGTTCAGGCGCACGAGCGTGCCGGGCGGGAACACGGAGATCTCCGACAGAAGCGCCTTGATCAAGGGCGACGCGAACGACTCGTGCTTGGAGCGAACGATCTCGCGAATCGCCTCGTGCGGGCGCAGCCGTGCTCGCGGCGGCGGCGGCGCCGTCAGCCCCGTGTACGTGTCGAGCAGGCTGAGGATCTTGGCGTCGGGATGCATCGCAGTGCCGTGGAGGCCCTGCGGGAAGCCCTGCCCCTGCTCACGCTCGTGATGCTGCAGCACCGCCTCGGCGAACCCCTCGCGTGGCGGCGCCCAGCGGCGGATCCATTCGACCGACAGCCGCGGGTGCGATCGATAGAGGGTCTGCTCGTCGGCCGACAGCGCGTCGAGCCGGCGCATCAGCCCCTCGGGCAGCTGCCAGAGCCCGACGTCGATCAGACAGCCGGTCATCCCCAGCTGGACCTGCCGAGGCCGCTCGTAGCCGACGCAGGCGCCGGTGGCGATCGACAGCACGGCGACGCGCGCCTGGTGAAACGCGAGGTAGTCGACGCCGCCGGCGGGCGCGGCCGCGTTGTTGGCCACCCAGAAGAGGTCGCCGCCCGCCGCCAGCGACGCGACGCAGCGGTCGCTCAGCTGCTCGAGCTCCGACCACGGGAACGCGTCGCCGGTGCGCATCAGCTCGCGAACGCGGGCGAGGAACAACTGGAGCTCGGCGAACAGGGGCTCGGCGCTTTCGACCGGCGGCTCGATGGAGGCGGGCTCGAGGTCGTCGACGCTGGCCACGGGCGCCGCGTCGCGTGGCGACTCGACGGGGCGCGGAGGCGCGACGGGACGCGGTGGGGGCTCCACGGCTCGCGGCGGCGCGGGTCGGCTGGGCGGTGGCGGCGGCGCCTCCGCGGGAACGGCCTTCGCCGCCGGCTCCACGGGCTTCTCCCGGGCCACACCGCGCACGAGATCGCTCATGCGGACCATCAGGAGACTCCGACCATGTCCTTGATGACCTCGGCGATGATCTTCTCGCCGACTTCCTTGACGCGCTTCGAGTAGCCGACCAGCAGCGCGACGTCGCAGAGGTTGTTGATCTCGCGGGGCGTGCCACGCGTGAAGTCGAAGATGAGCTTGATGGCCTCCTCGGTGAAGAGCTGGTTGGGCTGGCCGGCCATCCGCAGGCGGTGGCCGATGTAGTTCGCGGTGTGCGAGTAGTCGAGCGTGTTCAGGTGGTACCGGAGCGTGATGCGCTGGTCCAGGTGCTTGAGTCGCCGCACCTTCACGGCCAGCTCCGGCGAACCGATGAGCAGGAGCGTCACCAGGAACCGCTCGTCGGTCTGGAAGTTCAGGAGCAGTCGCAGCTCCTCGAAGACCGCGTCGTCGTCGATCAGCTGGGCCTCGTCGACGATGACGACGGTGTCACGGCCCGCCTGGAAGTTCCGGAAGAACAGGTCGTTCAGCAGGTGCATGAGCTCGGGCTTGCGCTTCTCCTCGGTCTCGACGCCGAGCTGGTAGAGCATCTCGCGCAGGAAGTCGATCGCGGTCCAGCTCGGGTTGGTGAGCAGCCCGATCTCGTACCGCTCGGCCTCGAGACGCTGGATGAGCGCGCGCGACAGCGTGGTCTTCCCGCACCCGTACTCGCCTGTCAGCATCCCGCAGCCCTTGCGATGGCGCACCGTGTACACGAGCCGGACCAGCGCCTCCTCGTGCTCGGGCGACAGATAGAAGAACTTCGGGTTCGGCGAGTTGTCGAAGGGCGGTTCGGTGAGCTCCCAGTACGATTCGTACATCGGTCAGTTGATGGTGCCGCTGTTGGTGCCGTGGAGGATGAAGTAGATGCCGGTGTACCCGGTGACCAGGCTCGCGATCGCCGACAGGATCGTGAGGTAGTCCTGCCACCACTTGACGGCGACTTCGGGCACGGTCACGACGGCGCCCGGCTCGAGCGGCGGCGCGTCGGCCATCGCGAACGTCCGTCCGTTTCGGAAGGTCACCGACGTGTTGGTCAGCCGCGCGCGGTTCGTGGGCCCGCCGGCGAGCGCGACGTACTCCCGCGGCGTCAGATCGGTGCGGAAATCGTGGCTGCCGGGCGCCTTGACCTCGCCGACGACGTACACGCGGTCCTCGACCACCGGCAGGGTCATCACGTCGCCGTTCTGGAGGAGGATGTTCTGCGTCTCGTCCTTCTCCACCAGCAGCCGATACAGATCGATCGGGATCCGCTGCCGCGGCCCGGTGAGCGCGGTGCGCTCGACCAGCGCCAATCTAAGATCTCCGTGGGCCGCCGCGCCGCCCGCCCTGTTCACCACGTCGCGAACGCGATCGCCCTGGGCCAGCTCGAGGCGCTGGACGATCGAGGCCTTGCCGGCGACCGTCGACTTGCTGCTCTCGGCCGTTCCGGTGAACGCGCCGCGGACCTCGACCAGATCTTGAAGGACCGCGATCGTCGGCACGAAGAGCGCATCGCCCGGCTGGAGGACGACGTCCTCGGGGGCCTTGAGGGCCGTGCGGAGGTCGAGGGTGAGTGTCTCCTTGCGGTCGTCCGCGCCGACGCGCGTGAGCCGCGCATCGCTGGCCGCGCCCGCCTGGCTCACGCCGCCGACCAGCTCCAGCAGCGCGCGCAGTGAGCCCGAGGTCCCGATCTCGTACTCGCCCGGCCGACGCACGGCACCGCTCAGCATCACGGAGCCGGCGCGCGGCGGCACGTGGATCTTGAGGCCTTCTTCGACGAACGGGTTCTGGGTCAGATCGCCGCGGAGCTCGAACGCGAGCAGATCGACCTCGCTCTCGACTCCCTTGCGCGTGACCACGACACGGCGAACGCTCCCACGCGGCGTGATCCCGCCGACCTCGAGGACGACGTCGTGAAGACGGCGAGTGGCCGTGACCTGGAGCGCGCCCGGACGCTCGACCTCGCCGGACACGACGATCTCGAAGGTCCGTGGAGTCGCGACCGTGACCGTCGCCTCCGCGAACCTGAACACCGCTTTGGCACGATCGGCGATGCGACGGTGGCCCTCGAGCAGCGTCAAGCCCCCCACCGGGATGGTCCCGAGGGCCGAGATGGTGACCTTGCCCTCGTAGTCGACGATGGGTTGCTGGCGGATCGTGTCGAGGCGACCGGAAATCTGCACGTCGAGGACATCACCGGCGGCCAGTCGATAGTCGGGCCCGGGCATCGCGCCTCGGGTCGCTGCAGGCGGCTGCACGCGGAGTGGCACAGCGGCTGTCGGTGACGGCTGCTGAGGGCCAGGGGACGGCTGTGCCAGCCCAACGCTGGGTGTCAACATGGACACCGCGAGGAAGAAGCTGATGCCCTTGCGCAGACCGATGTACGCCATGGGATGGTTGATAATTCCCCTAGAAATCAAGTCATTGTCTCTTTTATAGAATCGAGGCGTCAAGGAAATAGAGTGGGGGCGTCAAGGAAAATGCGTTCGATTGCAATAGTTTCCTTGACATCCCTAGCAGGGGAACCCGGCCGCCTCAACCGGCCCAGATCCGTCCAGGCGGCCTAGGCCGAACGGGCACGCCCGGGGAACACCGGCCGGGCCGGTCCTACGCCGCCTGATTGACCTCGCGCGCAGCACGAAGGCCGGACTCGAGCGCGCCCTGCATCCATCCCATCCACGGGGATGTGTGCTCCCCCGCAAAATACACCCGGCCCTCCGGGCGGACGATGTGCGGCTGGAGTGGCAGCATCTGGCCGGGCCGGAAATACGCGAGCGCGCCGCGGAGCCGGCCCTCTTCGCCCGCCGCGTGGGCCTCGAGAATTCCGCGGGACCCGGCTGGTTCACCGTGTGCTCGAACACCCACTTGATCTGAAGGTCGGTGGCCGCCGTGACGTAAGGACGTTCGGGCGGCCACGCCTTTCTCCTGAACTGCAAGTGGGCTCGCGTGCTCGAGCTGTACGGTAGTTCGCGGACGGCCCGGGATTTATGCGGCGAAAACGACGGGGAGACGTCGGTGCGCCTGAGGACGGAGAAGGGAATGGTGCAGACGACGTGGTCCGCGGTGACCCGCGCATGCTGGCCGTTCTGCGCGATGACGACCCTCGCCCGTGTCTCTCCGGGCTCGATGCGCACGAACGGTCCCGTGCACACCGTTGAGTACGCCGATGCCGCCGCGCCTCCTCCCCTCCTTTCCTGCATAACTTTAGGTTTGTCGGCCTCAACATGCCGGAGCGGGCACCCAATCCGGGAATGACTGAGATCTTTAGAAGGCAATCACGCATCTCGCCTCAGTCAGTTTGCGTCCCCTTGCCCGACGCGAATAGGGACGGCCTCGTCGCGCGTACAAGGTCGGCTGACTGTGGCGAATCAGTCGAACCAACTTCGAGACGTGGTTGAAGGAGTCGCGGACGAAGAAACCCGCCGAGTACGTGGGCGCAAGGAGGGCGGGGTGGTCTCGCCGCGATGGAGCGCGGATCGCGGCGGCTACGAGGTGGAACGACCGCGACCCGGCCGCGAAGCGGGCAAGGACTTGACCGGAGCACGACATGCGACACCACTCCGCCTCGTGGTGCATGATGAGGGGCGGTGCGCTCCAAGAAACCACTCGGGTCGGAGCTCAGGAACCAGAAAGTGGAACCAGAGTATGGTGCCTAGAACTGCCCGTGTCGCTGTCGTCGTCAGCGCGGTTTTCGCTTTTGTTGGTGCCGGTTTCTGGATTCACGCGGTGTTGTTCACTCGGTCCCAGATCGTCCCGGTCCGGGCCGGACCCGCAACGAGTACCGCCGATGCTCTCCAATCGGCGTTCGTGAGCGTCGCTGAACGAGTGCGGCCCGCGGTCGTCCACATCGGCACCGTGCAGGTCGCCAGATCGCGGCGGCCGCCCGCGACGCCGGGACCGTTCTCGGAAGACCCCTTGCTAAAGGACTTCTTCGACCAGTTCTTCGGCCCACGGGGCCCGGGCCGCCGCGAAGAATTCCACCAACCCGGCCTCGGCTCGGGCGTCATCATCGATCGGCGTGGATACGTGCTGACCAACCATCACGTGGTCCGCGGTGCCGACGGCGTCACCGTGCGCCTGTCGTCGAAGGCGGAGTACCGGGGAAGGATCATCGGCGTCGACGTCAAGACGGATCTCGCCGTGATCCGATTCGAGCCGGACACCGAGCCGGCGGTAGCGACGCTCGGAAATTCCGACTCGCTTCGGGTCGGCGAGTGGGCCATCGCAATCGGCAACCCGTTCGGGCTCGACCAGACCGTCACGGTCGGGGTCGTGAGCGCCACCGGGCGGGCCGACGTCGGTATCGCGACCTACGAGAACTTCATCCAGACCGACGCCTCGATCAACCCGGGCAACTCGGGCGGTCCGCTCGTCAACCTGCGCGGTGAGGTGATCGGGATCAACACGGCCATCGTGGCCAGCGGCCAGGGCATCGGCTTCGCCATCCCGGCGAACATGGTCAAGCGCGTCACGGGCCAGCTGATCGATCGCGGCAAGGTGACGCGCGGCTGGATCGGGATCGCGATGGAGCCGCTGACGACCGAGTTGGCGCAGGCGCTAGGGTTGCGTGACACGCGGGGCGCGGTCGTCGCGCGCGTGTATCCGGGGGGGCCCGCCGCGGCGGCGGGCCTGCGGAAGAACGACGTCGTCCTGCTGTTCGAGGGCGTGGGAGTCGACGACTACCGTCACCTGCAGCGGCTGTCGGCGGACGCCGAGGTGGGCAAGACGGTCAAGCTCGAGATCGTCCGCAACCGCGAGCGCAAGACGGTCGATCTCAGAGTCGCTGAGGCGCCCGACCGACCGGCAGGCGACCGCGCCTCGCCCATCCAAGAACGCTAGCCCCAGGCCGCTGAAAAAGCGGCCTAGTGCTGAGACAACGGGTCGAATGCTGGCGAGACGCCGTCGCGCGCGGAGGGCGGCGGGGCGCGGTTGGGTGGCGGCAGGCCCAGTGCAACCTGTGTAGTCAGTGTTGCCTGAACCGCTGACCAGTCGACACCACCGTCAGGCACTGTGGCTGGCAGGTTGCACTGGGCCTGCCGCCACCCGACCGCGCCCCGCTGCCCGGCTACGCCACGAAGGGTGGGATCGGCGGGATCTCGACTTGCTGGGTCTTGACGTCGCGGACGCCCGGGACCGAGCGCGCGACCTCGACGGCGCGCTCGAGGGCCGCGGTCCCCTCGAGGGTCACGACGCCGTCGTGGGCCTCGACGGTGATCCGGTAGCGCCGCGTCTCCGGATGGGTCGCCAGCGCCACCTGCACGCGTGAGGCCAGCGCCCGCGACGAGACCATCTTGCGGCCGACGTCGGTCGTGGCCATCTCGGGTCGGCGCACGAGCCCCTCGATCATCGAGACGACGGCGTCGTGCTTCAGCTTCTCGGTGTTGACGAGCAGCTCGTAGAGGTTGGGATCCGCGATGTCGACCTCGTAGAGGTAGCGCATCCGCCCG